>JAAVHC010000084.1 GCA_014799925.1 Oscillibacter sp. | reverse complement strand
TCTGTTGTCCTGCTTTGGCTTCCCTTCATAGCCAGGCCGCATATGATCTCCGTTAGCCTCTTCTGCGGTACACTGCTTAAATTTTCTCCAAACCCGTACTGGTAAAAAAACTTGCCTGTTGCTTTCCTGCCTGCTTTAATGTCTGTCATAAGGCATTCCTCTTTTGGTTTGTGGTCTTGTGGTGACTCGTCATCCCACATTTTACCACTTCCGCTGAGGTTTGGCTTTGTTTATTTTTCTGATTTGCTCATTTAGAGCTAATGAAAATCATCTTACAGAGAATAGTTCCCATCCAGAGGACCCATGCAAAAGCTGAAAGCAATATGAGCTTTGATCAAAATTATCGTGGTTAAATTCTGCGATGACTCCAACTTCAACAAAATCGTCATATGATTCAAAATCTGTGCTGTCATAGAACTCCATAAAATCAACAAAATCAATGCCTATTATTTCAGGAACATCTTGCCGTTCTACGGCATATTCCAATCCGTCTTTCCACAAATCAAATTGTACCGCAAAATCATTTACCGATGAATGGGTTATCTCTTCGATGGTGTATTGTTTAAAGCTTTTTCCCAAAAACCAATTATGATTCTTTGTATCGGTGAGCAATCTGTTTTGCAACATCCAACTTCTGATTTCAACCTTGTCGGCAGAACCCACGACAGTAAAATATTGATCAATCAAGTTTCCCCAAATTGCCAAATCTTCCGGGTCTTCAACATATTGCCGCTCTAAGTAAACTGGGCCAAAATGTGTTGCGTAGTCGGCTTTAACATAATCGGGATAAAATTCTACGTAGCTGTGCATGCCCCAATGGTTGTTGGGGTCTTCCCAAAGCTTAACCAAATTATTACGTGTATCTATCTCTATTCCTACACGCTCTGGATTATCCAATGCTTTCATTGTCTCGGCATGTGAGTGAATGAATGAAAACATACTATACATGTACCATGACCCATGCATACTTCCTGATGCCTGATCAAAATCCTGTATAGTTACCTCAATTTCGTTAACTGTTTTGTCATAAGAAGTTTCTTCAATTTTGTTGTATGTCCATGTTCCCAATATATCCCACACAAAATGGATATCATCGGTATTTGTTTCACATTGCCAGCGTATCCCGTCAAATTGGCATGTGACCAGCCCGTTCCCTTTATACGCTCCATTAGCGTGAACTTCCTCTATCGGAAAGGAAAACTTGATAATATTGTTCGCTAAATCGCTTGTCATTGTTCCAGGACCAGCTATCGAAAAATTATATAAGGCAGATGAAGCCTCTTCCACATCAAATGGAACTTCTAGTATTTTCCATTCATCTGCTTCATACTCATCATATTCGTCTAAACACCATCCGCCCTGATCATAATAATTGTAGTTTAATTTCAGATGCTTTATGAAACGATAGTGAGTATCTTCAAGTTCAATTGTGCAATATACTATGTCTTCCTTCTCGTTTGTTTGACGTTTTTCAACGGCAACAGAGGTTACTGTCATCTCGCAGACATATGTATTTGTTGCATCAAACGGATTTTCAATAAAACGAATTGTTATATTGGTAGGCAAGTCTTCGGCTATCTGACTTTCATCTGGTGGTTTAGGAATACCGCAGGAAGCTAAAAATATGCAAAGAATTGCACTTAGAAAAAAGCAAACCGCACAATTCTTTTTCAAAGCGAATACCTCTAAAGCGATCATTAAAATTCTCCCTTTATTATCTCAGTAAAGACTTACTCAATTATTAGCCGCCCGGCCCGCAGGCCGGGCGGCTGTTTTGCATCAGCCAGGAATCCAATCCTGATAACGGTACTGAGTCTCATACTGGGCCTCAACTATTCTAGTCTCTTCCCAATAATAATGCCCGCCAGGCAATTCATATTGAGCCCACCAAGCCCGACCATCTGCGCTGGTGAAATCTACACCGATATGATCACCATTACAAAAACCGCATCCCCAGTGTTTGCCGTTGGCATCATATCTATTGGCGGACCAATCCGAATATTGCAACGTGGCACTGCCTGAAACAGAATCCAAGCTTTCAAGATATTTTTTGCACCAGCAAACTTTTGCACCTGTAGAATCAACAAAGCGACCATAGCGATACTCTGTATGTTCGTCAGATACTTTGGCCTGTCGGCTTTCTACATGCCGGGTGCCGGATTCTTCAACGTAGCTTGTAGACCATTCGCTCCACACTCCCCAATACCCGTTATTGGAAGGAGTTGTTGCAGGTATTTCCTTTGATGTCGTATCAAGCGGAATCAGTGCCCACTTTTGGGCGTTGGTCTGGTTTCTGCTATAAACCTGAACATTTGTCCTGTTCTCGCTTTTGGCGCTATAAACATCAAGGCAAAGACCGGTATTCAGCTTTGGTATAATGTAGTAGTATCCGTCTCCCGCATCTTCCAACATCCACAGCTGAGCGTCTGTCGAGTTCGGAGTATACTGCCAAACGTTTGTTCCTGATACGTTTTTGCCTTCTTGAACATCCAGACATTTCCCGGATACTTTGGCTATAATTGAATAATATCCGTCTCCTACGTAGGTAAATTCAAACTGTTGCGCTACCGTATTATTATTCTGATAAATTTGAATATTGGCTTTATTTTCTGTGGAACCACTGGCTACATCCAGCCGAAGGTTGGGTGCACACTGGGGGGCAAGCGTATAGGCTCCCTCTGATATAGAAACAATTGGAGTCTCAACAGGTGTCGCTGTCAACTGACATTGGGCACACGAATCCAGGATATCTGTTGTACCATCAGTAAACCTGTTACCGCAGACTGCACATGTAAAATAATTGTAATGCGGATGGGCTTTCTCACACCACAAATAGGCCCCCTTTGTATGCGTGGCACAGACGTTCTGTTTGTCACCATTGACTCTAATATAACCAATGATACTATTGTTGCCTATGCCAGATGTCTTTTTTACCACATATGTATAGTTTCCTGCTCCTGAATTTCCATCTACATATGTAAAATCTGCTGAACTTGCATTATACTCCCCTGTTACAATACCTACATGGCTGAAGACATGCTTGCTATCCTCTCGCCCATTCCAGTCAAACACAATAATATCACCCGGCTTAGGTATAAAATCATTGGCAGTTGTAGTAGCAATCGAAAGATTTTGATATTTTCCCACAAGCCGATTATAATGCGTTGATGAAAGTGAATAGTAAGTACCAATGCTTTTCTTGGCACAAGCCCAGTTGATCAATGTCATTGGATTCATTGAATCCGCCCTCGAAATCTCCTCCTCTGCAAATGAACTGACTGTTGAATGATTGATGCAATACCCGACAAAATAGCCGCACCAATTGCTTGATGGCAAATTCAGGTCGGAATAACTTCTTCCGACTGCATCCGCAGCTACTTCTGCCAGACTTTTAGAGGAACTGGCGTTTGCAGGAATACAAAATAGCGAAACTGTTAAAATAAAAGCCAACGCCAAAGATAAAGATTTTTTCATTACATGTTCTCTCCTCTGCAAATTTTCTATGCTGGAATCAGACATAAGAATGATAGCAATTATATATAATGATTGCCACACTGCCTCGATCTAAAGGAGTTTCTTTTTTTGCTCTAATTCCGTTCAATAGTCCAATATTTTGGGCAATTGTCAAATATCCATTGGGATATCCACCGGCGTCAATTGCCTCATCTTCATAATCAAGAGCCCTGACAATCATTGTTACCGCCTGCTCATAGGTTACTCCATCAGACGGACCGAACTTCCCATTGCCATATCCATTAACAATACCAAGTTCTGCTGCCTTACCAACGTAGCTATTGGCCCAATGGTTGGTTGGAACATCGGAGAAGTCTGAAGATGTTTGGAGTCCCTCTGTCTCGCCAAGCATACGGCAGATAAGGGTTGCCATCTCAGCTCGACTTACACTGCTATTGGGATTGAAATTGCCCTGATCATCTCCTACCATAATTCCAGCTTCACTCACATAAGCGACAGCCTCTGCGTATTCCGAGTACTCATCAACATCCGGAAACGAAGATGCTGCAAAGGCCGGATATATCAGGAATCCGCTCATCAACAGGCTCACCAATAAACATTGAATTTTGTGCCGCATTAAACATCTCTCCTTTTCTGTCATCCAAAATGTGTACTTTCCTGCAAGCCGGATTTTGCCCAAAATTTTCCTTTTCAGGTATTGAAAACAGGCGGTTTTCGTGTTATTCTGTTTTCATCAGAAAGGAGGAACGGATTTACAGAAAAGTACACATTCCTGTAAATTCACCCCCTTTACAACAACCCAACCTATTCGTAAATCTCCGCCCAACAGGGCAACATGATCAAAGCAAAAAGCAGGCAGCACCTGGTTGAAACCAGGTACTGCCTGCTTTTTATGACCGATCCCATCTGCTTTACGGACACCCGGCCAGCCCGGCCCCGCTCTTCTTCATTCTCCCCCGCCTTCCCCAACGGACAGCGCCTCCCGCAATCGCCGGATCTCCTCGCCATGGCCCGCGTCATCCGTGGGCGTCTCCAGGATAAAGGGCCGTCCCGCCAGAGCGGGATGGGAAATCAGGCGCAGAATCGCCGCCTCGCCGATGGCTCCCTCACCGATCCGCGCGTGGCGGTCCTTGCGGGAGCCCAGGGGGTTCATGCTGTCGTTGATATGGACCGCCCTGAGACGGTCCAGGCCGATGATCCGGTCAAACTCGGTCAGAACGCCGTCCAGGTCGCTCACGATGTCATACCCGCCGTCGAACACGTGGCAGGTGTCCAGGCACACCCCCAGCCGGTCCCGGCAGGCGGTCATGTCCAGGATCATCCGCAGCTCCTCGAACCGGCCCCCGATCTCACTGCCCTTGCCCGCCATGGTTTCCAGCAGGACCATGGTCCGCGCCTCCGGCGTGACCACCGCGTCCAGCATGTCCGCGATCTGGCGGCAGCCGGTCTCCACGCCCTGGCCCACATGGCTGCCGGGGTGGAAGTTGTAGTAGTTTCCCGGAAGATGCTCCATGAGCGCCAGGTCCTCCGCCATCATCCGGGCGGCCAGCTCCCGGATGCCCTCGTCTTTGGAGCAGGGGTTCATGATATAAGGGGCGTGGGCCACGACGGGACCAAACCGATGCTCCTCCATCAGCGCCCGCAGCTTCGCCATGTCCTCCGGGTTGACGGCCCTGACCTTCGCGCCCCGCGGGTTGCGGACAAAGCATTGAAGGGTGCCGGCCTCCATGGCCAGGGCCGTCCGGCCCATTTTGTAAAATCCCCCGGAGGAGGACAGATGCGCGCCCAGGTATATCATAGCAGCTTCTCCTTTACATATTCCAATAGCAGCCCCCGGTCATTGGGCAGTTTTTCGTCCATCACCTGCTCCAGCAGCTCCCGCAGGGCCTCTCCCACCGCCGGCCCATTGAGGCCCAGCGCCGTCAGGTCGCCGCCCTTTACCGCCAGCCGGCTCAGGGAGAAGCAGTCCCCGCTTTGCAGGACCAGGTTCAGCAGGTCCTCCCACTGGTCAATGAGTTTCTGGCGGTCCCGGTAGGGCTCCGCCTGGGCCAGGTTGTCCGCCCGCTTCACGGACAGAAGCAGGCGGAGGGTGGGCTCGCCGTAGCGGGCCAGGGCCCGGCGGACGGATTTTTCACTGAGGGGCAGCGGGGCGTCGTGGCGCTCCACCAGGGTCAGGATGATCTTTTTGCTGCGGTTGTCCATGCGGAGCCGGTCCAGGACGGCCTCCGCGAGAGGAACGCTCTGCCGCCAGTGGCCGTAGAAATGCCCCCGCCCCTCCTCGTCCAGGGTAAAGGTCTCCGGCTTGCCCAGGTCGTGGAGCAGCATGGCGCAGCGCAGGATAGGGTCCGGCGGCGCCGCCGCTACCGCGTGGGCGGTATGGGACCAGACGTCATAGCAGTGGTAGACGCTGTGCTGGTCAAATCCCACACAGGGCAGAATCTCCGGCAGGAACACCCCCAGCACGTCCGGATAGTCCAGCAGGATTTCCAGCACGTGCTCACCGCACAGCATGCCGGTCAACTCCGCCTGGATTCGCTCAGGCGCGATGTTTTTCAGCAGCGGCGCGCACCGCCGGATGGCCCTGGAGGTATCCGGCCCGATGGCAAATCCCAGCTTCGAGGCGAACCGCAGTCCCCGGAGAATGCGGAGCGCGTCCTCCCGGAACCGCTGCTCCGGGTCCCCCACCGCCCGGAGAACATGGGCGGCGAGATCCGCCCGCCCGCCGAAGGGGTCGGCGATCTCCCCCCGGAGGTTCAGGGCGATGGCGTTGACGGTAAAGTCCCGGCGGGCCAGGTCCTCCCGGAGCAAGCCGGTAAACTCCACGTGGTCCGGGTGGCGGTTGTCCAGATAGTCGCCGTCCCGGCGGAAGGTGGTGACCTCCACGCCCTTTCCCCCGCCCACGGTGACCGTCCCGTGCCTGAGCCCCGTAGGCAGGGCGTGGGGGGCGAACAGGGACAGTACCGCCTCCGGCGGGGCGCTGGTGGTCACATCCCAATCTCCGGGCTCCAGGCCCAGCAGGGCGTCCCGCACCGCGCCGCCTACGCACCACGCCTCATACTCCGCGCCCTCCAGACGGCGCAGAATGTCCTGTACGGGTTCCGGTATCGGACGCATTGGCATCCCTCCTTCCGCTGATATGAGCCGTTTTGCTCGCCGCCGTATACGGCGGCAATCACAAAACATGGCACATATTACTTCCGGACTTTAAGTTCAGAAGTAATATTTCATCTGCCGGGTTATTTTTCGCCGAAAACAGGCATAGTATCTGGGCAGCGGCGCAAAGCGCCGTTGCCGGACCGGTCGTTGGCGGTCGAAGACCGGCAATGACGGTCCCTTCGCTATCGTTACCCATTATTCTATCAAAATAACCTGTTGCGCAGATCATTTTCATATAGTATAATACATTTCTGCGAAAATGGCAAATACCGGCAGTCATCTGCCGTTCGGGAAGGAAGCGCATTTCCATGACCCATATTGATACCAGGATTCAGCATTACATCGCCCCCGGCCGCCGCGTCCATCTGGCGGGCATCGGCGGCGTGTCCATGAGCCCGCTGGCGGAGGTGCTCCACGGCATGGGCCTCATCGTCCAGGGCAGCGACCAGTCCGACAGCGCGGCAGTGGAGCACTTGCGGAGTCTGGGCATCCACGTCCACGCGGGCCACGAGGCCAGCGACATCGAGGGCGCGGAGTTCGTGGTCCGCACCGCCGCCATCCATGACGACAACCCGGAGATCGCCGCCGCGCGGGCCGGCGGCATCCCCGTCTTCGAGCGGGCGGAAGCCTGGGGGGCCATCATGCAGCAGTATGAGAACGCCGTGTGCATCGCCGGGACCCACGGCAAGACCACCACCACTTCCATGACGACCCATATCTTCATGGCCGCCCAGGCGGATCCCACGGTGATGATCGGCGGCACGCTGCCCATGCTGCACAGCGGCTACCGCGTGGGCAGGGGGGATACCATCATCCTGGAGTCCTGCGAGTACTGCAACAGCTTCCTCCATTTCTTTCCCACCGTGGCGGTTGTGCTCAACGTGGAGGCGGACCATCTGGACTTTTTCAAGGATCTGGAGGACATCAAGCATTCCTTCCGCCGCTTTGCCCAGCTGGTTCCGGCGGACGGCGCCATCGTGGCCAACGCAGACGACCCCAACGCCATGGACGCGCTGAAGGGACTTCCCCTCTTTACCTTCGGCTGCCGCGAGAAGGCGGACTGCCAGGCGCAGAACCTCGTCTGGAACCAGGGCCGGCCCGATTTTGACGTGGTGGCCGGCGGGGAGGTCTACGCCCACCTGAGCCTCCGGGTGGCGGGACTGCACAACGTATACAACGCCCTGGCCGCCGCTGCCGCCGCCTATGTGCTGAAGATTCCCGGCAAGGCGGTACAGCAGGGCCTGGAGGGCTTTTCCGGCGCGGGCCGGCGGTTCGAGCTGAAGGGGCAGTACAACGGAGCCAGGATCTATGACGACTACGCCCACCACCCCGCCGAACTCCACGCGCTTCTTGAGATGGCGAATACGCTGGGCTACGACCGGGTGGTCTGCGCCTTCCAGCCCCACACCTATACCCGGACCAGGGCGCTTTTTGACGATTTCGTCCGGGAGCTGAAGCTGGCCGGTCTGGTCGTTCTGACGGATATCTACGCCGCCAGGGAGACCAACACCATTGGGATATCCTCCCGGGATCTGGCGGAGCGGATCCCCGGCGCCCTCTATTGCCCGACGCTCGCCGGGGCGGCGGAGAAGCTGCGGGAGATCGCCCGGCCCGGAGATCTGATCCTCACCGTGGGGGCGGGGGATATCTACACGGTGGGAGAAATGCTGACGGCGCAGGAATAATCCCCACAGAAAAGCGCTTGAAAGAGCCCCCTCCAGGCCCTTTCAAGCGCTTTGACTATCGTCAGAGAAGAAAATTCAGCCTCTGCCGCAGATTCCGGATCTCCACCTTTTCCGCGCCGGAGCCATACTCCCCGTCCAGGGTCCAGGGAAATCCCTCCGGCGTCTCCACGGTAACTGCCGGGACATGGCGGAACACAACTCCGCCGCCGGTGAAGTCCTGCAGAACCAGGCTCCGGATCAGTTCCTGAAGCTCCGCAGCGCTGGCGGGGGTGGGGATCAGCAGCAGCTCGAACAGTCCGTCGTCCAGGACCACCTGGTCCTTGTGGAGCTTCATCAGGCCGCCCACGCTGGTCGCGTTGGTGACAGCGCCGAAGAGAAACTCCCCGTCAAAGATCTCCTCCTCCGTGGTCACCGTGGCCGGGTAGGGCCGCAGGGTGGACAGGTCCTTGACACCCTCCAGCAGATAAGCCAGATGCCCCAGGTCGTTCTTGATGGACTGGGGCGCGCTGTAGGACGCCTTGGTGAACGCGCCGAAGGAGGCTACGTATACGAAGGGTCGGCCGTTGAAGGTCCCCACGTCCAGACGTTTTCCTTCGCTGGCGATGATATGCCGGGCGGCCTGGACGGGGTCGGAGGGCAGGGAGAGGCTGGCGGCAAAGTCGTTGGTGCTGCCGCCGGGGATATAGCCCAGGAGCGGCGGCTGAGAGAGGCTCATAATGCCCCGCACCGTCTCGTTGAGGGTGCCGTCCCCTCCGCAGCAGACGATCCGGTCGAAGTGCGCACCCTCCTCCTCCACGATTTCGGCGGCGTGGCCGGGGTAGGCCGTGCATCGCACGGATACCAGATATCCCTCCTCGCAAAAGCGGGCTACCGCGTCAAACATGGGAGACATGGAGCGGGTGCGGCCCGCCCGTGGATTGACAATCAGCAAAAGCGTCCTGGCCATATCAGTCCGTTACCTCTTATTCCGTAAAATTAGTCCGTAAAATCAGCCCGCGCCGCAGGCGGCGGTTCTGCTTGTTATTCCTTCGGCAAATAAATAACCCAAAAGCTTGCTGCGACTATAGATTGCCGAAGGAATCATTGCCATGTTTTGCGGCTGCCCCGCAAGGGGCGGGCAAAACGGCATGAAATCTAATTTGATTACGTTGGCGATTATTTAATTGCCACCATAATCACACTGGAAACCTATTATATACCTCCCGCGCGGAGATGGCAAGACGGTTTTTGGACGAACGCCTGCTTTTTCCGGCGGCGGAACGCTTCTCCAACGCCGGATTTCCCGCCTCTGTCCGTTTTTTCGATGGACCTTGACACCTCTTCATAATATGTATATAATATAAAATATAAAGAAATCGTTCTGGATCAAACCTCAGGAGGCAGGCACAATGACAGAAGCGGAACAAAAGAAACAGGAATACCGGAAAAACATGATGCTGACGGAGCCTCTGCCGAAAATCATCACCAAAATGGCGGCCCCGTCCATCGTCTCCTTCCTCATCACATCCATCTATAACCTGGCTGACACCTACTTTGTCAGCTCCCTGGGAACCAACGCCATGGCGGCGGTCAGCGTCAACTCGTCCCTGGACCAGATCATCATGATGGCGGGGTCTATGCTGGCGGTGGGCGCGGCCAGCTATATTTCCCGCCTGCTGGGCGCGAAAAAGGAGGAGCGGGCCAGCCAGGTGTTCTCCGTGGCCTTCTTCACCGCCATGGCCTTCGGCGCGGTGGTGATGGTGCTGGGCCTTGCGTTCCTGCATCCCATGGTGCGGCTGCTGGGCGCTACCGCCACCTGTGAACAGTACGCCGTGGAATACGCCTCCTATGTGCTGCTGGCCGCGCCCTTCATGGCGGCCAACTTCGTTATGAACCAATGCCTCCGGGCGGAGGGCAGCGCCATGCTGAGCATGGTCGGCATGGGCTTCGGCGGGGTGCTCAACTGCTTCCTGGATCCCATTTTCATTTTTTATCTGGACATGGGCGTGGCCGGTGCGTCCATTGCCACCGCCATATCGAAGCTGGTCAGCTTTCTCATCCTGCTCTACCCCTACCTGACCCGCCGGAGCTTACTGAGCCTGTCCGTCCGGCTGTTCCGGCCTGACGGGGACATTCTGGGCCAGGTGGTCTCCGTGGGCTCCTCGTCCATGTTCCGCAACGGGCTGGCGGTGGTCTCCGCCATCATCCTCAACCGCATTGCCGGAGGCATCTCCGACTCGGTGCTGGCGGGCATCGGCGTGTCCACCAAGGTGATGATGTTCCCCTTCGGCATCATCCTGGGCTTTGGCACCGGGTTTCAGCCGGTGGCGGGCTTCAACTGGGGCGCGAAGCGCTTTGACCGGGTGGAGGAGGGCTACCGCTTTGCCGCCCGGACCGCCATTATAGGCGCGGCGGTTATGGGGCTGCTGCTGGCCCTGTTCGCGGAGCCGCTGATCGCCCTCTTTGCCGAGGCGGACCCGGAGCTGCGGCGGATCGGGGTCTTGTGCATCCGCCTGCAATGTCTGGCTCTGCCCGCTCACAGCTGGGTGGCGGTGGTGAATATGTTCTGCGCCGGACTGGGCAGCGCCCTGGGCGCGGTGCTGCTGTCCACCTCCCGGCAGGGGACCTGCTTCCTGCCCATCGTGTACCCCATGGCGTATCTGTGGGGGGCCAATGGCGTAGCCGCCGTCCAGGCGGCGGCGGATGTGCTGACCATCGCCCTGGCCGTGCCCATCATCCGGGCCATGAAGAGAAAGATCCGGCAGGCCGCCCAGGCGGAGGGCACGACCATGGAGGCCGCCGGGGGACAGCATGGATAAAATCTGCTGCATCATCGGGGCCATGGAGCCGGGGGAGCTGGTTCTGCCGGAGAGCGCCCTGATCATCGCCGCCGACGGCGGCCTGGCCCATCTGGAGCGTCGGGGGATCATCCCGGACCTGACCGTGGGGGATTTTGACTCCCTGGGCCGGGTTCCCGAAGGGAGCGGCGTCGTCCGCCATCCGATAGAGAAGGATGACACCGACACCATGCTGGCCATCAAAACCGGTCTGGAGCGGGGATGCCGGCGTTTCCTCCTCTATGGCTGCCTGGGAGGACGGCTGGATCACACCTACGCCAACTTGCAATCCCTGCTCTATCTGGCCCGCCGCGGGGCGGCGGGGTGGCTGCTGGGCGGGGGGCTGGCCGCCACGGTGGTCCGGAACGGCCGGCTGGACTTCGCGCCCGGCCACGAGGGCCCGGTTTCCATCTTCTGCCCTGACGGCGAGGCGCGGGGCGTGGACCTGACAGGGCTGTACTATCCGCTGAAGGACGCGGTTCTCACCAGCTCCTTCCCCCTGGGGGTCAGCAACCAATTTACCGGAAAAGCCGCCGCCGTCTCCGTCCGGGAGGGCAGTCTGCTGGTGCTGTGGAACCAGCCGGAGGGCGGTCTGCCGGAACAGCTGATGGGGTAATATTTCCGAATTAAAAATTCGGAAATAATCATTTGATTCAAGCCGCTTTGCTCGCCGCCGCAAGCGGCGGCAACCGCAAAACATGGCATATATTACTTCCGGCCTTTCGGTTCGGAAGT
>JAAVHC010000032.1 GCA_014799925.1 Oscillibacter sp. | reverse complement strand
CTTGGCGCCGGCGACAGCCATGAGCGAGAGGCTCATAACGAGGGCCAGCACCATTGCGAGAATCTTCTTGAGATTTCTCATGGTGGATGTTTCCTCCTTTTAAATTTTTCGGAAGCAAAGGTTTTGATTTTCGCCATCTTTTCGAAAAAGTTATGTACTTTTTTTTACCAGACGGCCCTTATCAAGCCCCTTACCCGAAAAACGGCGTCCGGAAACCGTTGGGGCGCAGCGGTTTCCGGACGCCGAAAAAAAGTTTGGTAGTAGTTTTTTAAGGTTTGGTAGCACGGACTCAGCTTATGTAAACAATTTTTGTTATTTTTTACCGGTTTGCAATTGGTAGCGGGCACGAAATGCTTGGTAGCCGCTTGGTAGCACTTTCACAAAAAATTTACAATTGGGTGATGTATTTTGAGAAAACAGAGAGAATGGATAGGGTTATCCCTGATTTGGAGGCGCAAATCTAAAAATTAACAAAGCGGGTTACATAACGCCGTTTTTGCCAAAAAAGTGCGGAAAAATGACCGGGAGCATACAGCCGTATGCCCCCGGTCCATATACTTATATGCCGTGTTTTGCGGTTGCCGCCGTGAACGGCGGCGAGCAAAACGGCTCAAATAATATTAAACAGCCAATTCAAACGCGTGCCAGGTGAACGCCTTTTGGTGGATAATGGCCCAGGTGTATGGAAATGCCTCGCATTCCGCCCAGGTCAGATACCGGAAATAGAATTCCACTTCCAGATGGCAGGGGATAATGTCCAGGATGATTTCCCGGATTTGCTCAAATCCTTCCGGAATACCGGCTACATCCGGGAAAATGATTCGGATATATCCGAACCTGTCCTTTTCCTGCGCCAGCGCTTTGATACCGCAGCCGGAAATGGCATTGTTGATATCGGACAACGTAAAGCAGCTTTCGTTGATGCGCAGCAAAGCGGCGATAGCCTGCCGGCGCAGCGAAGTGGTATAGTGAACCGGCGTGCGGGCGAATACTGACTCCCAGCGGTCCAGCCCCTCGCTTTCTGCCGTAGCCAGGGCGCTCTCGCGCTCTGCATAGTCCAGCCGGTTGCTCAACTGGTCCAGCCCCAGCCCCAATGCGTCCAGCTCACTGCCGCTGAGGCTTCCCGCCGAAAGATCATAAATCCCCAGCGGCCGCAGCAGGTTTCTCAGATGTTCGCCGTATCCCATATCAGGCCCCCCATGCGGTAAGATTCACATTCCCCAGACAGGGCAGAACCGTGGGACTGCCCACCAGGTCCTTGGAGGGAGAGGTAATGTGATAATTCTGGATGCTGTTCAGGCTGTAGAGCAGATTGCCCAGGAATGCCAGCGTGACGCTTTTCCCCAGCAGTGCGCCGGTGAAGGCGTTTCGCAATGCGGCATCCGCGTCCGCCCTGGCCTCCGCAAAGGTATATCCAGTGGCTGGCTGTATTGCCACTGAAAGATTTACCGCCTGCGCTTTGGGCGCCAGCACGCGCAGATCCACCGAGATTTCCCGCTTTTCCTGTAAGTACGCGTTTACCTCCGCCAGCAGCGTTTCGCTGGGGATTCCCGCGTCGGAGGCAATATACAGGTCAACGGAACCGACGCCCCTGGGACGGCCAACCGCCGCGGCTGCCGCTACGCCGGTGCGGGACAGGGCCGTCTGCTCATAATAAGCGGCGTTGGCCCCGTTGGGCAGACGGCGATAGCTGTCCAGCAGCCGATGACGCAGAGCCTCATCGCTCTCCGCGTCGTCGCCGCCGCTGAATGCTTCCGGATTGGTGCATGCCTTGACCCCGACCGGCATGGCGGCCATAATGGTAACGGAATTAGCGGCCACGTTGCCCGTCTTTCCCGGTTCCAGCGCCAAAGCGGGCGCGTCCGCGTAAAGTGTGCCCGCCCTCAGCACGATATCGTCCGTGGTGACAAATCGGATGCCGTCCCTGGTCATGCAGACGGTTCCGGATTTTACCAGCAGATCGGTGCTCACGGCAGAGGACAGGCCAAACCGCAGAAAGCCGGCGGCGCAGACGGCCACGCCTCTGCTCAGTCCTCGCAGCTGGGCATGGCGCTCCAGGTATTCCCCCGAGGCGGTCTGCGGGAAGCTCTGATCCAGCAGCCACTGCGCCTGCAGGTACATTCCATGGATCTGGGCGGCCGCCGCGTACAGGCGGGCAGCCAGATCGCAGGAGGCGCTGGGCAGATATCCGCTGGCCGCGCCAAAGGCGGTCAACATTTCCTCATAGATGGAATGTATGCTTTTTTCCATCAGTATTTCTCCTCCCTTAAATTGTCAGCGCGGCGGCCAGCTCTGTCCCCTGATATTCCAGCAGTACTTCCACGCGGATCCGCCCATGCTCTTCCGGCGTAAGAACCACATCCGACACGGTAACCGCCTCCTCTTTCAGAGCCTCCGCCGCATACTGGCGGGCGGCGGACAGCCGCTGGCTGACGGGCTCCCTGCTCAACAGGTATAAGCGGCTTCCCAGCCGGGGCAGAAACGGGAAACCGCCTCTGCGGGCTGTGAGACGGAACAGGACCCGCTCCAGTACGGCGTCTATCCCCTGACAGCGCTCCACGCCGCCCAGCCCATCGGGAACATAGTCGCCGTTTTTGAGTTTTGCTTCCATTTTGTCAGCTCCTTCTATATCAACCGCACTTGCAGGGACGATAGGGTATGCCGTTAACGGTCAGACTTCCGTTGATATTGACCGCTCCGTTCATCGTTACCGGTCCGTTCAGCTCCACGCCGCCGGTCAGGACCAGTTTGCCCTCTATCGTCCAGGCTCCCTCTGCGGAAACGTCTCCCTTGATGGCAATACCGCCATCTTTGCGCAGATAAATGGAGGCTTCGCCGCAGGAGAAGAGGAACAGTTCCCCCGGAGTAAATCCCTCCGGCGCGGCCGCCGCGGTATCCGCCGCCGCTACGCACTGTTCCTGACATCCCGTGCCGCCTTTGACGACCAGCACGGTATCTCCGGCCCTGGGCTGCCAGACCAGCCCGCCCGGAGCAAAGATTTCCAGGTCCCGCTGTTCTCCTCTGGTCATCACCGAGGCGCTGCCGCCGCCGATCGTGGCGATTCCCATGTCGGCGGCCGTACTCTCCCGCTCCGCTCTCTGCCGGAGCGCAATGGTCTTTGATAGCCACATGGCGTTCACCTCCTGCTCACGGTCAGTTCCGTCCTCTGACCGTCCCCGTCCATCCGGCTTTGAGAGCGAACCACGTCGTATGTCCCCCGCAGGTTCAGACGGCTCAAAGACAGAGTCAGCCGGTCTCCCGGCATGGCGGCAAAGGGAACGGGCAGCTCCAGGTCGATCTCCAATTGCTCCAGGGCGGACTGCGCAATCTGATATTCTCCCGTATATCGGCGGTCCTCGGCGGTGCTTCTGGGCATATAGAGCACATGCCGCCGCTGCCCTCCGGCCCAGGTGAATTCCGCGTTGTTGACCGGGTGACTGATCCCCTGAATCTTGTCCTGGATCAGAACCTGGGAGATCACGCCATATCGCTGCTCCCTTTTGTGCAGGGAAAGCAGGGGAGAGCTGTCGTTGATCTCCCGTTCCTTTCCGCTGCCCCAGAGCGGCCCGATTACCAGGGTCCCCTCCGGCGTAACGTATGGATCAAATCCGCCGAACCGGTTGGTAAATCCCTGTACCGCCTTCCATTGGCTGGATCCGGAGGCCACGGCGTATCGGCCTCCGGAAATCTCCTTCCGCCGCTCCGCCGCCATGCCGTAGGGCGACACGTGGTGGTACAGGATCTCGGAGAGCAGCGCCCGCTCATAGGACAGCGCTTCCGACTCGTTGTCCAGCAGCAGCGCCGCCATACCCCGTCCCTCGATGGCTGCCAGCAATCCCTGCCGGGACATCGAAATCTCATAGGCGTCCACCACGCCCCGCAGCATGATCTTTCCGTCGTCATAAGCCGTAAAGCGGGTGGCTTTTGGCAGGACTTCCGCCATTCCGGGGTCGTACAGGCAGGTGGCCGTCATACTGTCGCAGGGGATTGCCCCGGTATATTCCAGCGTCCACCGCAGCAGCATGGGAAGCGTGTATCCCGCGCCATCATAGGTTTCCAGCTGTATGGTCAGCATGGGATCACCACCTTGTCTCCTACGTGTATCAGGTTGGGGTTCTTAATCCCCGGGTTTGCTTTCAGCAGATCCTTCAAGGCTACGCCATACCGGTTGGCGATGCCCCACAGGGTATCGTCGCTGACGACTGTGTAGACCGTTTCCGGCAGCGCTTCTCCGGCTGGCTGAGCCGGCGTTCCGCCGGCGCGGTCCAGGACGGTCAGCTCTTCGCTGTATCCGTCGTACCGTTCCCGGAACTCGAAGCTGTACCGTACATAGTCCGGCAGCGGTTCCTGCTCCAGCTTCAGATTTGTGAAATACGCGTTGGCAATCTGCCACAGCGGGTGGATCAGCAGGCCGGGACCCCCGTCATAGAACACCGTGGCCAGCCGCTTGAATTCCTCATAGGCGCCCTCGCCCGCGAATTCTCCCTGTCCCCGCATGATCCGGCAGCCCATTCCCAGATCCTGCATACAGTGGCGGCCAAAGGGCACTTTATGTACCGCGATCTGCCGCTCGTAGGTAATGGAATAGGTAGCGGGATTGTGGGGCCAGATGTAGTCCTTATAGCGCATTGGGGCCAGCATCATACGCATCGTCCTCCTCAGTACAGGGGAAACCCGTTGTCATACCGGCGTCCGTCCCGCTGGAAAGCCTGTGATACCGCCTCTGCTGTCAGCGGCGCGGGGCCGGGTACTGTCAGTTCTTCAGTAATGCCCGTCCACCGGCTCTGAGGGATTTCCGGCCGGGCGGTTACGGCCGCTCCGACGCCCTGCGGCGCGCCCATGTCTCCTGTGATTTCCGCCTGCGCGGAGAGAAGCTTCTCCGCCCGCTCATAGGGGGTGTCGTTGACATCGCCTGCGACTTCCGCCCGCGCGGAGGAAAGCGGAGTCTCCTCTGTTTTCGCCTGCTCCCAGGCCGCTTCGGCGTCCGGGATCTGACTGTCCGGCTCAATCCGGACTGACGGCGCGCTGGGCAGAAATTCTTCCGCTGCCGGATGCGCGGCGGGGATTTCCCCTTCCGCCAGATGCTCGAAGAGAGCCTGCGCCGCCTGCGTCTGAGGATGGATTTCCGTGCTGGCGGACGCTTGCGCCCGTTCCGGCTCCTCCGGATTGGACGGAGTTGCGTTTCCCGCGGATTCCGGGGTCGGAATGTGCTGGAAAGCCCCGGCGCGAACCGGCTGCGCCTCTGCCCGGGAGGCCTGAGCGGCGTTTTTTTCCGCCTTTTGCCGCAGTTCCCGGAACCGTTCCGGATCAAAAGCGCCGCTCTCCGCCATCTCTTCCGGAATGCCGGCGGGTCTGGACAATCCACCGATTGCCGCCGTCAGCCGCCGCAGCTGCTCCGCTAACCTGGCAAGATTGTCCAGCGCGCTGGCCGGAAGCCGGAGGTCCACCCGGATCAGCTCCTGTTCATCCATCAGGCGGCCACCTCAATACGGCTGGCGGCTACTACGGTTACTTTTTCAGCCACCATGGAACCGACCTTTCCCTCCTCCTGAATGGCGCTCCACTGGCAGCCGCTGTAAATGACTTTCCGGTCCGGCTTGCAGATCACCAGAGAAAAATCGGCCAGGGCGAAAAAGTCGATGCCATCGCTGATGGCGTCGTCGGTAGCGTAGAGCCTGGTCAGCTCCAGTACGTACTTGTTCTGCCCGTTGATTGTGGCGACCGGCTCGCTTTCCCCAAAGGCTTCCACCACCTGACTGGTTTTCGTGGCCTTTGCGGTATAGCTCTGTACTACCGCCACCTTCTTGCCGTCCAGCTCCAGAAAAATATCGCAGCTGGTAGGAAACCCTGTTGCTTCCATCATGTCGTACCCTCCTTAAAGTGTGATATGGGCGGTGAGATAGATCTGGTTGAGCCCATGGGCTACGGAGAAGCTGAATTCCACCAGACATACCGTTGGATCTTCCTCGCAGATTTCTACCGTCACATCGCTATAGCCGTCAATGATCTCCGAGCGCAGCTTGTTCTCCAGCTCTACAATCGTTTGCGAGCGGATAGCGCCTCTGGTCTGAGCGGTGTTCTTTGCCTGACTGAACCGGCTGCGGAGGCTCTGACGGATAGCGGGGATCACGTCGTCCACAATCAGGATCGTGGTCAGCTCCCGCCATGTTGTGTCGTCCGCGCCGCCGGTTGTCGTGCGGGTGGTGATGCCCCGAACCGGGGAGACCACGCCGCCTACCGCCTCCAGCGGGGTTACGCCGCTCCGGACCAGAAGATCAATCTCGTTGTCGCCGTAGGTCTCGCTGACGCCGCCCAGGCCAAACAGCTGCGAACCGTTAAGCGGGACGGCGGGATCTTTGGTGGCGGCAATTGCCGCTGCCACCGCCGCTGCCGCGAAAACGCCTGGTATTACGCGGCCGGAACTGTCCAGACCGTCGGGCCCGACCAGAACCATACGCTCGCTGTTAAGGGCCTTGGCCCGTTCCACCAGCTTTGAAGTGGAGGCGCCGCTCATGCCGACTACGGCAATCCGCTCCCGCCGCGCGGAAGAGGCGCTGTCCAGGCTGGCACGGAGCGCCTGCTGTACGGTCAGCTCACCGCTGTCGCAGACAATGACTCGTACATCCTCCGCCGTCTGCAAGGCCGCGAAGGCCGCGGCATAATCTCCGTTGTTCACCTTGACTGCCGCCACTGTGGACGCGCCGCCCTGGAACAGCAGCTTTAAAATTGTGGACATCCCCGGCGCGCCGGAAACATCCTCGCCAAAGGCGTTTACTCCCATTTCATAGCTGGTCAGCCGGACCACCGCGTTGGCCGTGCCGCGGACGCTTTTGGCCGCCACGCCAACGGTGCGAACGGCCCGGCCGCCCCGGACGGAGACAGACGCGTCGTAGGAAGAGTACACACCCGGACGTTCATGAATGATATACTTCACTTGGTTACGACTCCTTTCAAAATAAAGTCGGACAGCAGCGCCCCATCTTCCGCCGCCGTCGCGACAAAATACGCGCCGCAGGCAAGGCTGCCCCGCCGCAGGAACATAGCGGTCTCCTTATCCCAGACCGCCTCCTCCCATTTCAGCTCTGTGGGGCGCAGACCGGAGGGCAGACCATCCATCATGATCTGGTGCAGCGTGTCCAGGACCCTGTCGCATCCCGACGCCCCTTCCCCGGGCGGGCAGTAGATGTCCAGCGACATGGTCAGCTCCAGCCTCATCCCATAAACCTCCTGGCTGGCCATGGTTTTGGGATCTGTTCTCTGCCCCAGATAGCTGCTCAGCGCGCCGCTCCGGCTCTCACCGGTCCGCAGGCCTACTGCCACCACCGGCTGCTGGTAGGATTTCGCCCAACCGGGCGCATAGGCGATCCGGGCGCTGACGCCTGCCCGTTCCAGCGCGGCGGCGATGGCCGCTTTCACCTGCTCCAAACCGTTCACTGCGCCGTCTCCTTTTCCTGCCGGAGGATGGCCCGGCCATACAGCGCTTCCCAGCGGAAGCAAATGGTCATCGCCTCCTGCGCCACGAATTGATCGCCCTGAAAGCGGATCTTGTCTCCGGGCTCCAGCTCCAGTGCGGCGGGACCGATGTACAGCCATCTCTGGTCGTTCACCGCCCCCAGCGGCGTAGCCGTCACCGGAGGCTCCTCCCGATCCTTCAGAATCGGCTGAAAAAATGCCCTGACGGCTGTTTCCCCGCCGTTTTCCTTCCGGATCACCGTGAGCTCCTGCCCATATTCGCGCAGGACATCCTCCAATTGCCTTCTCATTTCGTTCATCCCTTCACCCCCTGAAAAGAAAAAACATCGTCATTCCAATAGGCGGCCATCATGCTGGCTGCCTGGCGGCGCATGGCGGCCGCCGTCTCGCATATCCGGTCTCCGCCGCCCGTCCGCACGCTGACGTCCCCCACCGAAAACTGCTCCGTGCTCCCGACACTCCGGCAGGGCAGCAGCCCGGCCGCCGCCAGCAGGGCCGCCGCGCAGGGAAACGCGCTGCCACAATCCTCCGGCGCAACGTCCTCCCGCAAGCGCCGGATCAGCTCCGCCTCGGCGGCGGTGCACAGCGCTTTCAGCAGGGGCATTTCTTCCTCTGAGGGATGCGCGATGGCAGCCGTCAGGCTGATGATCTGTTCCAGCATCCTGCCATCTCCTTTCTGCCGCTGGATAAGCGTCTGCATCAAATGGTCAGGATCTTTCCCGCGTCGGCGTACAGCTTGGCAAACCCGGAGATGCTGGTAATGGCGGCGCGCTCCACCTGCCGGTCGATGAGCTTGTCATACTCCACCATGACGTCTCCGGCGCAGACCATTTCCAGCGCGTAATTGCGGTCCAGGCCGATCAGCTTGCCGCCGGGCATGGCGCTGGTGCGCAGCAGCGTTGCGCCCAGGGGAGAGGTCAGCGTACCGGTGCCCTGGAAATTCAGCCCGGTCAGCGGATTCTGGAACTCGGCCATTTTCAGCATGTCCAGCATCACCGCGTTGGGTACCAGGATGGTGTTCATCGTGTAGGGATCAAACTGCGCCCAGAAGTCCAGCAGCGCCTCATAGGTCAGCGTGCCCTTGGTGCCGCCGATGGGACTGGTCCCCACGGCGAAGGCGTCGGCGGGATTGTTGTTGCCGTCGCCCTCCGTAATGACCTTGATGGCGTCCTCCAGGTGCATTCTGGCGATGTGGCTGCCGATCTGCCGCAGCGTGATGGAAAACAGGTCCAGCCGCTGAAACCGGATCGCCTCATAGGAGGCCACCAGCATTCTGCCCCGCTTGTGGAGCTTCACCAGGTTGCTCTGGGTCCGCACGGTGGTCTGGGGCAGCTGAGCGCCTTCCTCTACCCGTTTCAGGCTCTTCTCGTCCTCGCTGGGCACAGAGGAGATGGAGCGGTAATCCATTCCGTCAAAGTGGGTGGTGGTGGCGGTAATGGAGGGCAGCACATTGTCCTCCTCCATCCCCTGCCGCACGATCCGGGACACGAACTCCGGGAACAGCACCGCCGACTCCGTGGTGCGGAAGAACTTCTCCACCACGTCGGACCGGCTGCCCTTCACGTGGATGTCGAACCGCTTCAGCTGCCGCTGGAAAGCGTCCAGCCCCTCCAGCGGGGTGCCCCGATAGTTCTCGCTGGGGTCCGCCGCCTCCAGCACCTGAGTAAAGGACTTCCCGGCCTCGCCGTACATTCCCTTTTCCAGCTTCAGATTGTCATAGGTATAAGCCATTTTCCCGCTCCTCCTTTAAAGCATGATCGTCACGGTTTTCGCCGTGGTATCCACGTCCGCCACCAGGCAGTTCACTCCGCCGCCGGCGGCGGTCTTCACGCCGCCCTTGCCGTCGGCGGCCAGGGCGTTCCAGCCCACTGCGGGCGCCGTGCCCGTATATCCTGCGGATACAAATCCGCCCACCTGAACCGTGCAGGCGTCGTCCTTGCAGCAGACCGCCACGCCGCAGAATGCGTCGTCCGCGGCGCACTCGCCCACTGTGCCGTTGCCGGTCAGCCTGACCACCTGTCCTTCCGTCAGTCCGCCGCCCAGGAACGTGGCGCAGACCTGGCCCACGCCTTCAAAAGAAACCGTCATTGAAAAATCCTCCTTTTATCTGACGCAATTCCCCGATTAAGCTGTCACCGTGCGGAAATCCAGGAATTGCAATGGTTTGAAGAGCGATAGTAAAGTTCTTTTTGATGCTTTCTTTCAGGAAAAAGCATGAGTGCTTCCGTCAGATCAGAAACGCCTGATCCTCATCTCCGCATGGCGCGGCGCTCCTGGGCCGCAGCTGCGGGGAAGCGGGATAAATCTCATCCATGCGCCGCCGGTACGCTCTGGTCATCTCCAGCAGCTCATCCTCCTCCATTTTCTCCGCCGCGCTGGAGAAGATTTTCAGATCCAGCGTCTCATCCGTCAGGCCGGCCAGCCGGACCAGCTCCTTGCGCAGTCCCGCCATATAGGCCCGGCCCAGCTCCGCCTCCTTTTCCAGCGCCTCCAGCTGCCGCAGGCAGCCCGGATGGGCGGACAGCATCCGCTTCAGGCTGCTGTCCGGTTCATGGACAAAGCTCTTGATGACCCCCGCCCTTCTCTGGGCGGGCACCGCCACAAAGCTCCACTCGTAGGCGTCCGCGGGCTCCCGCAGGGTGAAATAGCACAGCTTCCCGTCATAGGTCTGCCCGCCCTGGTGGCTGCAATGCTCTCTGCCGCAGACGGAGCAGACCTTGCCCGTCACGCTGCACCCGATGCTGACTTCCTTCTTGATGCCCGCCTCGATCTCCTCGATGAGCGGCGCGTTCTTCTCGCTGCGGAGCATATAGGCGTAGCCCTTCAGAAACCGGCAGCCGTCCCCGGCGCCGGTGGTGCCGCCTTCCCGGCAGACCTCTGTTTTATACAGCCGCGCCGTCTGTCCCTCCGCGGACCAGTTGTGGTCGAAAATCCCGCTTTTCCCCACGAACAGCCCGCTGAGAATGGTCAGCGCCTCCTCGTCAAAGCGCTCCCAGTCCCGGTCGATCTCGTTGTCGCACAGCCGCAGGGCGAAGGTATAGACCTGATCCGGCGTCAGCTCCGCCTTGCTCAGTCGGTTGATCAGAATCATGTCCTCTCTGGACACGCTGTGCCGGATGACGTCGCCCGGCTCTTTTCTCACGTGAATGCTCATTCTGTTCTCCTTTTCATTCTGAATGATGGACCGCGCCGTCTGTCCCCGCCCCTCCGGCGGCAAGGCCGGCCTTCCGTTCCGTCTCGTCGTTTTCCAATGCCAGCTTCCTGGCCTGCTCCCGGTACCAGTCCGCCTTGGCCTCTTCCAGCAGGTCCTGCAAATTGATGTCGTCCCATACGACCCGGAAATCGCACTCATATCCGTGCATCCGGAGCCACATCTGGCAGATTCGTTCTATCGCCGGTGTCAGCGCCCGCCGGATGGCGGTCATCTCCGTGGTCAGCAGGTCCGCCTGCTGGGTGCTCATCCGCTCCGTGCTGGACCAGTTAAGTCCCAGCATGAACGGCGGGATGCCGGTCTTGCTGACCAGCTGCTCCAGGATCTGCCGGATGGGCACGGAGCTGTCCAGAATCTGGTTGTCCGCGCCGATGACCTTGATTTCCACGTCGCCCACCGCCACAAAATCCCGGACGCTGCCGTTTCTGGTGCTCTCCATGGCCCGGCTCCACTCGCTGGCCAGCTGACGGCTCCGCTCCTGGGCCATGCCCCGTTCCCACTCACCGTCCCCCGGCTTGTAGACCACGGCAAAGCGCACGTTGCCCATTCGCTCCCAGTTCACGCCGATGGCATAGTAGATTTTGCTCAGCAGCTCCGTCAGGAACGGCATGGACCGCAGCAGCGATACCCCGTAGGGAGCGTAGGTTTCCGGCTGAAACGGGGTGAACAGCAGCAGCTGCTGCCTGGGCAGCGGTTTGATCTGCCCGTATTCATCCTGGCTGCAAAGCTGGAAGTCCAGCGGCCCGTCGTTTTCCTGGATCTGGATATCCTCCGGCCGTCCGCACAGTACGGCGGCGATATCCCGGTTGTCGGCGGTGGGCACGATTTCCCCCACCGCCTGCCCGAATACCAGCATGGAGTCCAGGTACTGGTCCAGAAAGGCGTTGATGCCTCTCTGTCCGCGCCCCACGTTCACCCGCTCCAGGAACAGGTTCAGCTCCCTCTCCGCCCTGGGGTTGTCGCAGGCGGCGGAAACGCCGCCGCACAGGCGGATGATTTTGTAGATGCACGCGTCCACCAGCGGCACGGCCTCCCGGATGGCCCGGTAGAGCCGCTTGTCGCCGGTCTGGAGGGGGGAGCAGCCTCCCGGCAGTCCGAAGGGCGGCGCGTCGCTGCGCCTGATCTGCGGCGTAGCCGCTGCCTCAATGACGGGTTCTGTTTTTCTTCTGAATAATTTCATCACTCACTCCTTCTCTGGGATATGACCATAGTAAATCCGCGGGCGTTAGGCGGCCTGTGGCCGCCCCTGCAGAGGCGCGTCAGCATCTTTGCTGACGGGTCACCGAGCAGAACACCCCCTCGCTGTCGTTGCGCTCCGCCATGGTGACGGCAAAATACCGCATATCGTCCATGGCGTGATCGTTGTCCTTGTGGGGGGCGTCCCGCCCTGCGGATTCCTCGCTCCAGCGGTACAGCGCGATCTCCCTGAGACAGTCCTCGCAGTCCTCGCAGATGACGAGCCGCCCTCTTTTCAATAAATCGGCGGTGATCCGGATGCCGGAGAGCACGTCGTTGTTGGCCTTGACCACGCGATAGCCCGCCTGGCGCAGGGCGGTGATAAAGCTGGCGGCGGAGGGGTCCGCCACCACGCAGCGGATCCGATGCCGGCCGGCCAGCCGCGCCAGCTCCGATGCGTATTCCTGGTCCGTCAGCTGTACGCCGGTACGTCTGGATGCGTAGTAATATTCCTGCACCCGGTACCATACGCCGTCGCGGAGGCCCCAGAGTCCGAAGGAACAGGGATTGGCGGTGCCGTAGTCCACGGAGATGACGTACTCCTCCAGCTCGCCCTCCGGCGCGGGCTGTGCGTCCCGCGCGGGGTCGAAGAAGTCGTAGATCAGCCCCTTGGCGGCGGTCCATTCCCCCAGAATGAACCGCCGGTAGAAAGCGCCGCTGTAGCTGGACCGGTAGCGCTGCCGGATGCGCGGGGAGAGGGAGGGGTTGTCCTCCATGGTAAAGTGGAGGTACAGGGCGTTGCGCTGCTCGCTTTTCAGGATCCACTCCCGATAGAACCAGTGCTGAGGTCCATCGGGATTGCAGTTGAACCAAAGCCTGGACCCCTGCACGCTGCATCGGGCGATGGCCTGCTCCACGAAGGATCTGGGCATCAGCGCCGCCTCATCCAGCAGGACTCCCGCCAGGGTGACGCCCTGGATGAAGGCGGCGCTGCCCTCGTCCTTGCCGCCCATGAGGTAGAAGCGGTTTTCCCTGCCTCCCCTGCTGAGGATCAGCAGGTTTTCGCTTCGCTTCTCCCTGCACCGGAACCCCAGCTCCTTCAGGGTTGGCGTGAGCTCCTGGAGGAGGTTTCGCCGCAGGGACACCACGCTTTTTCCGCAGAAGGCGAACTGCTGCTCCCGGAAGCAGGCCATGGCCCAGCAGACGAAGCTGAGTCCCATGCACAGGGTTTTCCCGCTGCGCACGGCCCCGTCGCAGATGATCGCGTCATAGTGCCGGTCCGTGGATTTTGGACCCCACCAGCTCATGACGCGCTTCTGCTTCGGGGAAAAGCGTTTGATTTTCATTCCTCGTCCGCCTCCAGTGCGTTCAGCAGCGCGTTCATGCCGTCCTCGCCGCCGCCGGCGCATTCCAGCAGCAGTCCGATCGCCTTCACACGGTCCATGAATTTGACCTCCACGCTGCCGGCGCTGTTGATTTTGAATTCGCTGACGCCCCACAGGTCCAGGTTCCCCGCGTAGGCGTCCTTGGGATTCAGCGCCAGGGAAATTGCGTCGTTGGGCTTGCTGAGGGCCACCCGCCTGAGCGCGTCCAGGATTTCCTCCCGCTCCAGTTCCATTCCATCACCGTCCTTCACCATCAGGCCCCGGAAGCAGAAAAAATGCACGTCTCCGTGCAACCGCTGAAAAATTTCCCGCGTTTTTTGCCCCCACAGCTCGCCGTCTCCATCGCGCCGTTTGCGGCATTTCTTGATATGCGCTCAATAATATTATAATGTATAGGAAAAGCCGGAAGATCAGATGTGTTGACGGCGTTGCAACAGCGTATTATACTGATTACAGAAAGGTGGTGAGCACAATGGCGCAAACGACCGTCAGCGTCCGGATGGACGAAAGCCTGAAGCGGGATTTTGATAAGATCTGCAATGAACTGGGCATGACCATGAGCACGGCGATCACCATGCTGGCGAAGAAGATGACGCGGGAGCAGCGGCTTCCCTTCGACGCGGCTGTTGACCCATTTTTCACTCCCGTTGCCCTCCCTGCGGCAACTCCTCCCCGTCTGCGGCGTCAAACTGTATGAATCTGTTTTCACCGGCGGGGACCTGGTTCTTAACGCAGCGTTTGCCCCTGCCGGGGCAGGGCCTGCTTTTCCCTTGCAGGAAAAGCAGCAAAAGCGCCCTCACGGGGGCCCGCCCCCTTGAGAATCCCCGAATTTATATGTTTATTTACGCTGCGGCCTAACAGGTTTGACTCTACCGACACACCGATCAGAACGCGCCGGACTTCTGCCGTCTACCCACGGATTCTAACGTACCCAGCGGAAGCTGAGCCGCTTCTGGACCTGCTTCCTGCCCACCGCCGGGAGTCCCCAAAGCGAGACGGTAGGGGCTGCCGACAACATCGTTGGGTAGACGCTTCGCCCATCAAACTGCACCCGCGGCCCGGTTTAGACCGGACAGACTACAGGATCCGCGCAAAACAAATAACCCCCGTAATAACAAGGGATTCTTAAACCGTAGGTTTAAGCGACTTTTTACCTGCTTTTTGTTCGCACAAAAAGCAGGCGCGGGGTCCGGGGCTGCGTAAGCCCCGGCGTAACGGGCGCGCAGCCCCCCCTCCCCCCGGGATGACGGCTGAACCCCCCGATTGTTACGCTTCTGTTACAAGCCCTCCAATCCCATTGACAAATTTCATGCCCCATGATAAACTCCCAACTGTAAACCTCGAAACGCCCTGCCCGTCTGTTCTCCCCGGGACAGATACGGGACCGGCTAGCCACGGTATGTGCTCCGGTGCGAATGGAAGGGTGGAAAATTCCGAGGCTTGCAAATTTGGGGGTAAGGGGCTTGATAAGGGCCGTCTGGTAAAAAAAGTACATAACTTTTTCGAAAAGATGGCGAAAATCAAAACTTTTGCTTCCGAAAAATTTAAAAGGAGGAAACATCCACCATGAGAAATCTCAAGAAGATTCTCGCAATGGTGCTGGCCCTCGTTATGAGCCTCTCGCTCATGGCTGTCGCCGGCGCCAAG
>JAAVHC010000083.1 GCA_014799925.1 Oscillibacter sp. | reverse complement strand
TCCGGTATGACGGACAAGCAGGCCTATGAGCTGCTGGAGAAGGCCAAGCGCCATGCCGCTACACTCCCTGAGCCGGATTGGAGCAAGAAGGAAGGCCACTGGGCGCGTGCGGAAGCGCGGAAGGTGCTCAACGGCAAGCCCGAGGGCCTGGTTAAGCGGGACGAGCTGGCATCCGTGCTGGGCCGGCTGGGTAAGCTGGACTAAGTAACGAGAGTCACAAAAAATGGCGAGAGCTAGAGCGTATATTCCGGAAAGTCTGAGCGGGCTTTTGCGTGCTGATTTGGAAGCGGTTATCAAACAAGCCAATCTTGGCAAAGAAAACACCAGAATCGCCAGAATGTACTATCTGGATGCAATGCCGCAGGTTGAAATCGGCACGGCTGTCGGTCTGACCAGATCCGCTGTATCAAAAAGGCTCTCTGGCATTCTGGGCAGGTTTGAGCGCACAGCCCGCAGAATGAATATCTGCTGAAATGGGGGACGGCTTAGCCGTCCTCCATTTTCACACAAAATATACATAAACCGCACACAAGAAATTTTCAAATCCAGTACAATTAAAATTAAGAGAGGGAGAGAAGAACGCCAGGCACAGCCGGTGTGCCAATAGGCTTGAGATTTCTTTTCTCCTCCTGTTTTTGGGGAGGTATCTGCATGGACCATTTTTCTCTTACCGGTTTTTCCGCATCCAATATGCTGAGCTGCGTTGCGGACGGGGAAGACATTTATCAGGTTGACTATATGGGAAACCGGCGGCTGATTGGTAAGACCCTGAGCACTTACCAGGAGCTGGAGGGCACCACAAAACAATATTATGACAAGCTCGTGGAGCTGGGCGTTATCACGCCGCAGAAAACGCCGGAGGAAATGATGGCGGACATGCAGAACGTTATGAAGGGCATGTTGCAAACCATTTCCGATTTGCAAAACGAAGTAAAGGAGATGCAAAAGGATGGACGTGAAAAAGGTACTTGCCGCGCTGGGGAAGATGTTCCCGAGCGTGAACCTAGACGAGGCCGTGCAAAAGGCGGATCAGGCGATCAGCGGGACGGAGAATAGCCTGAACGGAGTGACCGCCGCGGCCCGCAGTCTGGGTCTGAATTCCCAGATGGTACAGGACATTTATACCAAATACGGAACCACCATGCAGGGCCGAATGGTCTGTCAGCTGCTGGGTACTACGCCGGAAGCACTGAAGGCAGATGCCGACAGGATTGTAGGTGGAACCGGCAGCGGATGGTCCCCCTCTGCTCCGGCGGCACGGCCTGCGCAAACAAAATTCCCCCGGCTGAAATAGCCGTTGGAATAAATACAATCAAAAAAGGAGTGTTACACATGGAGGAATCCAGAAGCGGAATGACTTGGATTGGCGTTCTGTTCGTCATCCTGGTGATCTGGGCGATCTTCGGCGGCGGCTTCGGCAACGGCTGGGGCAACCGCAGCGGCTACGGGGACTATGCGCCCGGAGGCTGCAACCGCGTTTCCAACTGCGAGGTTGAGAAAAACGAGATCATCGACAGCGCACGCACCCAGTACCTTATTGAGCAGCAGAGCGCCGCAACCCGCGCTGCTGTTCGGGACGGCACCGACGCGGTGATGGGCCAGGCCAGCCGCATCTATGAGGCCCAGCAGTCCGAGAAGATCTTCGATCTGAAGATGGAGAATCAGAGCCTCAAGAGCCAGCTGTACTCCGACGCCAAGTTCAACGCGCTGTCTGCGCAGATGGAAGGCTTTGCACGCGTCGTTGACAGCAGGCTGGGCACCATTGAGTGTGATATGCTCAAGCGTCCCAACCTGTACGGCATTGCCAGCACCTGCTCCGGGCAGATCATCCCGGCCAGCTTCGGCGGCAGCTGCGGCTGTGGGAACAGCTGGAACGGCAACAACAACATCTGAGGCCCCTTTTGGCCGGGTTTTCGGGCGGGGCAGCAGTCCCGCCCGTTATTATTTGAAAGGAGAATTTTACTATGTCTAAATCTGCAATCTATACCGCAAATACCACTACTCAGGCCGTCGCTGTCGGCGGAACCATTTCCCTTGGCTCCATCATTCGCCGCTTTGGCTGTTCTGTCAACCTGAACGGTAATGGCATCAACCTCAAGGATGGCGGCTACTACGATGTGGACGTGTCCGTCACCGCCGCGCCCACCGCCATCGGTACCGTGACCGTCACCCTGTTCCGCAACGGTGTGGCTGTACCCGGCGCCACCGCTTCTTCTGCCGTTTCCACCGCAAACAACCCCGTCAATCTGTCTATCGCCGCCCTGGTGCGCGAGAACTGCTGCGGGGATGATTCCACTCTCACCATCGTCCTGACCGGCACCGCTTCCAGCGTGACCAATGTTGGCGTGGTCGTGGAGAAGATCTGATGGGCGGGCTGCTGCTGGGCTTTGCCCTGGGCGCAATGGCGTTCACAGAAAAGGGCCGGGAAATCGGCAACCAGATTGGAGCCGCTGCCGCTAGCGCGGCCAAGAAGGTGATGGGAAATGGCAACGCGGATCAATCCACAGAACAATCTTCCGGAGCCGCTGGGGATCATCGTTCTGGTAGCTAACTTCTGCTTTGGATTATGGAATGTCTATTCCAATATCCGACAGGAAAGCAAGCAAACCGCGTATGATAAGCGGCAAAAAGAAATAATTGCCCTTTTGGATGAGATAAAAAATGAATTTAAGAAAGGAGAATAGCAGGTGGAAAAGCATAAAATCCAGGGTGAAATTATGAAATTGATTCACTCTGGTGAAACGAATTTTGCGAACTGCGAGAAGCTTGTGCTTCTCGAAAAAACGCTGAAATGCCTGGAAAAGTACGAAGAGAAACGGAAAGAGTACGAGCATCACAAGCACAGCGAACACCACCACGAGGATCTGACAAAAGAGCAGATCATGTGTTGGGTTGCCGATATGGAAAACGCCGACGGCACCCATGGGGGGCACTGGCCGATGGAGCAGACCGAGCAGGTCCGGAAGCAGAAAAAAATTGACTGCGATCCTCTGATGTTCTTCGCCGCCATGAACATGATGTATTCGGACTACTGCAAGGCGGTTGAGAATGCCAACGCCAGCAGCGTGGATATCTTCGTGTATATGGCGAAAGCGTTCCTGGACAACAAGGACGCCATGCCGCACAAGTTGGAGCGGTATTATCGCTATATCGCGGAGAAATAAGGCTTCGCCCCAGCCAACAGGCTGGGGCGGGCTTATATATGTTGTTACTTCCGGGTTACTAACAATAGAAAAATGTTAGTGAAATAAAAAATTCCTTAGAGCCTTGCGGCTCTAAGGAATTTTCGTGGTGGACGCTAACGGACTTGAACCGCTGACCCCCTGCACGTCAAGCAGGTGCTCTAGCCAGCTGAGCTAAGCGTCCATATGCGGATCGTTGACATGATACCGCACTTGCGTGAATTTGTCAAGCCCTTTTTCTCCCGGATGAAAAATTTTTTAGAAATTGGAAAAGAATTACCAGGAAGCAGTCCCTTCAGATCCGGTCAGCCAGGGGATAATCGCTTACCAACATTCCTTATATGGATACGGCTGAAAAATTATTTTGAAAATTTTGAAAAAACCTCTTGCAAATTTGGCCAGAGTGTGCTATCTTATTTTAGCTGACACAAAACAGCATACATGGTCCATCCGGGTGTGGCGAAGTTTGGTATCGCGCTTGAATGGGGTTCAAGAGGCCGCTGGTTCGAATCCAGTCACTCGGACCACTAAACCCGCAAATCGTTGAAACACAACGGTTTGCGGGTTTTTCGTTTGCTTTTTTGCACTCTTGATTAGCCGCGCAACGCGCTTGATTTCTCAAAAGTTTTTGATGAATCAGGAGTGTTGAAAAATGGCTAAAATCAAAATGAAACACAGCGTCACGGTTGCGGATACGTTTTCGGACTTCCTCACCGGGAAAAAAGCGGCGGGGGTCAGCGAAAAGACCCTTGCCACCTACGGACAGCACTTTTCCGCTGTCAGCAAGCATCTTTCCCCCACAATCCCCATTGACGCACTGAACAAGGCCGATTTGGAGGGCATGATCGCCAGCATGAGGGACGCGGGCCTTGCGGCTAACTCCATTAAAAGTTACACGCGGAGAGTTCATTTTGTGATTCAGCGGCCATAGCGCCTGTTGATAACAGGATAGTTGCCGTAACTATAATTCCGGCAACAAATATTGTAAGTTTACGCATAGTAACACCCCTAAAATAAAATGCCCTATATCGGCTAAAAAATCATTGGAAATTTGTAAAATGAACGGAGACAATTTCAACTTTCATTCTCAGGCGGCTACATAGGCGTGTATCCTGCCCCATCGCGGGGGCTGGGTACACGCCTTTTTTCTTTTTCCCCATAAACCCACATTGAGAAAGCGAGGTGAACACGAATGCCAAAACCCAAGCAAAAAGAGGCGGAGAAGCAAACCAAGGCCGCGGCAGAAGCTGTGACTGAAACGGTGCGGCAGATTCCGCTCTCTGATCTCCACCCCTTTGAAGGCCATCCGTTCAAAGTGCTGGATGATGATTCTATGGCGGAAACCGTGGAGAGCATCCGGCAAGTTGGGATAGCCAATCCCCTCATCGTGCGCCCGGACCCGGACGGCGGATATGAGATCATCTCCGGCCACAGGCGGCACCATGCCGCAGAACTGGCGGGGCTGGATTCCCTCCCGGTCATTGTCCGGGAACTGGACGATGATGCCGCTGTCATTATGATGGTAGATTCCAACCTCCAGCGTGAGAACATTCTGCCCAGCGAAAAGGCCCTTGCTTACAAAATGAAGCTGGAGGCTTTGAAACACCAGGGGGAGCGGACAGACTTAACTTCCCGACAAGATGTCGGGAAGTCAGAAGCGGCAGATATCGAGGAACGCATCAATTCACTCTATCTTGCCGGGGCCTGACATCCTTAACAAATCCTGCGATCCGGCGCTACAATGCGGGTGGGTCAAAAAAAGGAACAGCATCACAAAGCCCGCGGCTTTGTGTTCCGTTCCCATATGGGACAGGGCCTTCGGTTTTCTGACAGACAACAAGGAGGTTCAAAATGTCCAACAAAATTTTCAAGACCGGCATTTATGCCCGGTTGTCCAGAGAGG
>JAAVHC010000082.1 GCA_014799925.1 Oscillibacter sp. | reverse complement strand
GGCCGGTGCGGAATATCCCGCACCGGCCTTTTTTACTGATTTGCCTGCCGCATCGTAAGCACATGTGCGCCCGCAAGGCACAGAACGTCCAGAAACAGAGTGCCGCCCGTCACGATGACCGCCGCTTCCAGTCCCCGTCCTACCATTACGTTGACGCTGACGTGCAGCAGCCCGCCCAGCAGCAAAATCAGGGCCATTGCCGTGCCCTTCTGCTGCCAATAGCGCTGGAAAATCCAATACACCGCCCACGCATAGGCCAGGGATACGACCACAACGCCAAGATGCCACGCCCTGGTGGCTCCCAGGTTATATACCAGCGGATAGATGAACACGGACGCAATGACCATGGCGTTCCGGATGGGGCGGTCCTCCGTGCGCAGCAGCGGATAGCACACCGCCCAGCCGAAGGCAAGGCATTGCAGCACCTTTGTTGACCATGTAAACCGGAAGCCGTTGCAAATGCAGACCACCAGCGCGGCGATAGCGCACGCGGCGGTGAACGCCACGAACAGCCAGAATCGCCAGCCGCTGTTTTTCCGCCGGGCGGTCTCGGCGTAGCTCACCGTATCCAGCACCATGTCCGCCGCATCCGGCGATACTTGCAGCGCTTCCTCCCTCTCCCCCGCCAGCAGCTCGGTGACGCTGACCTCCAGCGCCGCCGCCAGCTCCCGCAGGATGGTGATGTCCGGGTAGCTGACAGCCCGCTCCCATTTGCTGACAGCCTTGTCGGTGATCCCCAGCTTGTCCGCCAGCTGCTGCTGGGTCAGCCCCAGCTCGGTCCGCCGGTCCCGGATGAACTGGCCAATTTTCATTTCTTCCATGTCCGCGCCCTCCTTGGTTTCTTCAGGGCTATTGTAGGCCGGTTTTATCCGGAAAATCAACCGCTAATCGGTCGAACCGTCAAAAATCCGCCGGTAAACCGGTGGTAGAATCGGCCTGTGTCCCCTCCGGCGCAGTCGTTTCCGCCTCTCCGGCCCTTTTCTCCGCCCGCAGCTCCTCGTACACCTCTGACAGCAGCCGCCGGTCCTGCTTGGTGGCCATAAAGTCCGATTCCCGGAACATGTCCGGCCTGCGGCGGAGGGTGCGGAGCATGGACTGCCGCTTCCGCCATGTAGCCACGTTGGCATGGTGGCCGCTGAGGAGCACCTCCGGCACCTTCCGTCCGTGCCACTCCTCCGGGCGGCTGTACTGGGGATACTCCAGAAGTCCGTTCCAGTGGCTCTCCTCCTCGTAGCAGGCGGCCTCCGGCAGCACTCCCGGCACCATCCGGCATACCGCGTCCGCCACGGCCATGGCGGGAATCTCCCCGCCAGTGAGGACGAAGTCCCCCATGGAGATCTCCTCGTCCACGCACTCCTCGATGAACCGCTCGTCAACGCCCTCATAGTGGCCGCAGACCAGGATCAGGTGGTCGTAGTCCGCCAGCAGCTGCCGGGCCTTGGCCTGACAGAAGGTAGTCCCGCAGGGGGACATATAGATGGTACGGGTTTTCTCTGTGCCAAAGTTTTCCCTGATGTACGCCCAGCAGCGGTATAGCGGGTCCGCCTGCATGACAGCCCCACGGCCCCCGCCGTAGGGATAGTCGTCCACCTGCTTCTGCTTGTTGACGGTGAAGTCCCGGATCTGGTGGGCGTCGATACGGATATAGCCCCGCTCCTGGGCCCGGCCCAGGATGGACTCGTTCATCATGTCCCCCACGGTCTCGGGGAACAGGGTCATGATGTCAATTCTCATAGTTTCTCCCAAAAGATGGTTTTTACGTTACCGTGCGGCGGGCCAGCCACAGCTACGCAGTCAAGAGCGCATTGGCCGTCCGCCCAGGACACATAGTTTCTCCCCAAAAATGTTTTTTGCGTTACCGTGCGGCGCATTTGGCATAGCTGTGCAGTCAAGAGCGCATTGGCCGTCCGCCCAGGACTCTGCCTAGGACTCATGAGTGCCTAATCCTTCCATCATGTGTACATCCAGCGTCCCTCCCGGCACGTCGATGGCTGCGATAAAGACCGGTACGGCGGGAATGAGGTACTCGTCCTTCCCTCCCCGGACGGCGTAGAGCTTGTGGGCGGGATAGGTGAGGACCTCCTCCACCTTCCCCAGCTCCTCGCCGGTATCCGCGTCCCGGGCGGTGAGGCCCACCAGCTCCTCGTCGAAATACTCTCCCTCCGGGAGCTTCACGTCCGAGCGGCGGATGGTCACCGATTTTCCCTTCAGGGCCAGAGCGGCGTCCATGTCGTCCACGCCCTTCAGCTTCAGCAGCAGACAGCCCTTGTGTACCCGCCGGGCGGCGGGTGTGAAGGGCTTGCCGCCGATATACAGCGTCCCGCAGTCCGCCAGCACGTCCAGCTCCACGCCCTGGGGCAGCAGCTTGACCTCCCCCCGGATGCCGTGGGTGTTGACGATCTGGCCGGCGGTGATGAATTCCAGTTCCATATACGGGTCCTCCTTTGCGTCTGGCCGATCGGTATTCACAGTGAGAACTGCACCGCGCAGAAAGCCGCGTAAATCAAAAGCAGCAGCACTCCCTGGAAGCGGGACATTTTCCCCCTGACCAGCGCCGGGATGGTCAGCAGCAGCATGACCAGGAACATCACCGGCAGCTCCAGTACCAGCGAAGCGTTCATGCCTCCAATCGCGGCGCTTTGCGGAATATGGAAGGGCGCCAGGGTCACCGACATCCCCGACACCAGCACCAGGTTGAACAGGTTCGCGCCCACAATATTGCCCAGGGACAGGCTGCCATGCCCCTTTATCAGCGAACTAATCGCGGTAACCAGCTCCGGCAGAGAGGTGCCCAGGGCAATAAAGGTCAGCGCAATCACGGATTCCGGCACCCCCAGGCTCTGGGCGATCAGAATCCCGTTGTCCACCAGCAGCCTGGCTCCAATGGCAATCAGCGCCGCGCCCACCGCCAGCAGCCCCAGGGATTTGGCGGCCGGCATTTCCTCCCCGCCATCCGTTTCCCCGCCGGAGGGATTGGCCGAGCCCTTGATCTGCCGAATGGTGATCGTCATATAGGCAGCAAAGACAGCCAGCAGAAGAAAGCCTACCGGCCGGCTGAAATATCCGGTGGAGTAGGCAACGACCGCATAAACCGCCGCAGCCGCAAAGAAAAAGATGACCGGCGTTTTCAGCGTCCTGGGCTCTACCTTACCGGGCCGTACCGCCACCGTAATGGCGGCGATCAGCGCCGCGTTGCAGATCACCGAGCCAATGGCGTTGCCGTAAGCGATTTCTCCATGTCCCTCCAGGGCGGAGGTCGTGGACACCATCACCTCCGGGAGCGTGGTCCCGATGGAAACCACCGTTGCGCCAATCAGCAGCTCCGGTACGTGAAACTGGTGAGCAATGCTGACGGCGCCGTCGACAAACCAGTCTCCCCCTTTTATCAGGCACAGCAGCCCAACAAAAAACAGAACTACCGGAATAAGCATAATTTCTCCCTCCAACTTGTCATTTGGGCAAGCGCTCACAGGCGCCGGCCCGCCGGATTTTCCGGCATATCCATCCCCGCATGCTGATGGAATCAGGCTTTCTCTGCTTCCGCCCGTTTAACGCTTTGACAGCGCCGGCCGGCTGTGGTATGATTCCTGTTAAGAAAGGGCGGAAGCAATCTGCGCGCGCCCTCCTGAGAATCGAGGTTTTGCCATGATGGAACGTCTTCTTCTTCACACCTGCTGCGCTCCGTGCAGCGTTTATTGCGTCGATTCCCTGCGCAGCGAGGGAATCGAGCCCGTCAGCTTCTGGTACAATCCCAATATCCATCCCTATCAGGAATACAGGGCCCGCCGGGACACCCTCATCGCGTACAGCCAGTCCATCCAGCTGGCGCTGGTGGTCCACGACGACTACGGCCTCCGGAACTTCGTCCGGGCGGTGGCGGAGGATATCGACCGCCGGTGCTCTCACTGCTACACCTGCCGCCTGGAGGAAGCCGCCCGGTACGCCGCCGGACACGGGTTCTCCCATTTCTCCACTACCCTGCTGGTCAGTCCTTATCAGGACCACCAGGGCATCCGCCGCGCGGCGGCGGAGCTGGAGGAGAAATACGGCGTGGCGTTTCTTTACCGGGACTTCCGCCCCGGCTTCCGACAGGGGCAGGCCAGGGCGCGGGAATTGGGGCTCTACATGCAGAAATACTGCGGCTGCGTCTTCTCTGAGGAGGAGCGCTACGCCAAGCAGATACAAAAAGACAGGGAAAGGTTCTCTTCAGCCAGTCTGTCATAACGGCAGGCTCTTCATGCCCCGGTTTGTGCCGTCCGCACAAACCGGGGCAGCTTCGCGCAGCGGCCCCGCCATGGACTGCGAGCGGTCAAAGCTGATACTATTCCTTGATTAAAAGCGCAAACTCGTTACCGCGCGGAAATCCAGAAATTGCAATATATTGGAGAGCATACAGATTGCGCAATGACCGCATCGAGCGGTCACGCGCAATCAATTCTGCACGGCCACTCGATGTGGCCGTTGCAGAATCACAAGTTCTTTTTGATACTTTTTCTTTCAAGTACAAGTATCAAGGGTTACCGAGCGGCAGACTAAGCTAAGCTGCGCAGAAAAGAGCGGGATTGGCCGTCCGCCCAGGACCTTTTTCTTTCAAGAAAAAGTATCATACGCTTCCAGCCCCACGGGGCGGAAGCCGTCCTCCGTCAGCACCCACGCCTCCCGGAAGCCGCAGCTGTCCGCCAGCGCCGCCGCCTGGGGAAAGGCGCACGCGACGGTCTCCGCGTGATGGGTATCGCTGGTAATGCAGATCCTCCCTCCCTTTTCCCGGATGGCCCGCAGCAGGAAGGGCGCGGGATAGGGAACCGTCCGATATCCTCTGGAAATCGCGCCGGTGTTGATCTCAAAGATTACATCATGCTCCATCAGCGCCTCCAACGCCTCCAGCGCGGCGTTCCGATAGCGGGGGGCGTCCTCGTCAAAGAACCTCCCGCCCTCATTGAACTTGGTCACCGAGTCAAAGTGTCCCACGATCTGGCGACCGACCCGCCCCGCAAGCTCTGCTTCCCGCTGGAAGCAGGCGGCGGCAAAGGCATAATAATCCCCGCTGAAATGCTCCCGCACGCTCTTTGCGAAGGACTCCGGGCTGGCGTCAACGGGCAGACAGCACCCATCCTTCCATATTCCGTGGACAGAGCCAATCAGATAGTCGTAGGGCTCCCGGGGCATGGGCGAGTCCGCGTCAAGCTCCAGGCCCAGATAGATCTCCAGCCGGTCCTGATAGACTTTCTTCAGGCGCAAGACCTCCGCCCGGTATTCCGCCTCCCGCTCAGCCTGCATCGCCCATTTGTCCGGATCCGCCTCCGGCGGCATGGGGCTGTGCTCCGAGAACCCCAGGGAGCGGCATCCGGCCCGGATGGCTCCCAGCGCCATCTCCTCCGGCGTGTGCTTTCCGTCCCCGAAGATGGTATGCGTGTGCAGATTCTGTGGAAACATCACCGGATCTTCCGCCCCTCCACATAGTACCGCTTATCCTCGGCATGTCCCATGGAGAAGGTCTTCCGGGGCAGCACACCGTCGGCAATCACCGTCTTGAACAGTTGGTCCTTGCCCATGGCCGGGAGCTTAAAGCCGATATTGCCCGGCTTTTTCCCCAGCTCATCGGTGACGCTCTCGCCATGGATATAGTCCACCTCGCCGCCGTTTTCCTTCAAATAGGCGTCCAGGAAGTTCTGCAAGGTGCCTACCGGCAGCTGTACACTGGGATCCGGAACGGTCAGGCAGCCCTCGCCGCCGGCCCAGGTGTAGGCAATGGTATGTCCCTCGCCCCGCCCCTCATGGGCGCCGGGATAGAACGCCAGGAACGCGGCAATGAGCTTCTCCGGGTCCACGCCGAACACCACGCGGTGAATGGCCTCAAATTTCAGGGCCGGATCATGGAGATTCTCAATCTCCACCAGCGCGTAGCGGGCGGGCAGATCCGCCCACTGGTCCTCCGGCGTGACTTTCTTCAGATTTTCATAGCAGGTCTTGGCGGTTGCCAGGCTGTGGTTGCCGTCGCCCACGGCAAACAGCAGCGGCGCCACGCCGCCCAGGCCGTACTTATGCTCCATGGCCTCAGCGCTGCACAGACGGCTCAGCGCCGCGGCCAGCTCGTCCGCCTGCTTCGCGCTGAGCTTCCAGCCCTTCAGATGGCCGCCCTTCATCATCAGGTCAAAGTCATAAAGCGGCTCCATCTCCTCCCTGGCGGCGGTAATGGGCTCCACGCAGATTTTCCCGGGATCATCAATCAGCAGCATCACGTGGGGCAGCTCGACGGGAGCGTCCTTCCGCACCCGCACTCTGGGCGGGATGCGCTCCAGCACGGTCCCCTCCGTGGCCCGGATCAGGGACCCGGAACCCGGCGTGTAGTCATACTTTTCCAGATCCACCGCCGCCACCAGTCCCGGGCGCACGGTGCCGTCGGACTGGGTCCGCTCAATGTAGATGATGCTCTCCGGACAGCTCTGGAAGATGTCGCGGGCCAGATAATCCGCCATGGAGCGGTTGATATCCGCGATATGCTCCTCCACGTTGGGATCATTCAGCCTGCTCTCCGGCAGGATCAGCCGCAGCGTGGAGGGAGCGTCGCCGGCGATGCGGTCTACCTCCTCCCAGTACTCCGGCTGGGAAGTAAACTGGTCGCAGGCCACCACGGCCCACCGGGTCATGTCCGTTCCGGGCCTGGGCAGCAGGATGTCCGCGGGCTTCATTCCCAGATCTTTAAACTTTTGATTCATACGTCTCTCCTCCATCGCATTTTTTATGATTGTCCCTCTTTTTCTTCCAGAAAAAGGAGAAAAAAGAATTTTTTACCGCGATGCTCCGCCGCCTTACTCCGCAAACAGCATGTCCAGCAGCGCGCTCCCGTTCTCTATGAAAGGCCCCCGCTCCCCTGCCGGCTCGTCATAAACGCCGCCGCTGCCGGTATCCTTCCGGCTGTCATAAATCAGAAACGGCACAGGGTCCGCTCCGTGGCCTCTGGTAGCGGTCAGGGTCTTGTGGTCGCTCAGCAGCAGGACGCGGTAATCCTGCCCGGCCTGTTCCAGGCGCTCCGCCAGCGGTCCCACCAGTCTGCTGTCCAGCCATTCTATGGCCTGCAGCTTTCCCGGCAGATCTCCGTTATGGGTGCATTCGTCCGGCGCCTCCAGGTGCAGGCAGACAAAATCGTACTGCTTCAGCTTCTCCCAGACCGCCTCCAGCTTGCCGGAAAAGTTGGTATCCAGCTCGCCGGTGGCGCCCTCTACCTCCACCATCTCCAGTCCCCGCAGCACGCCGATGCCATGGCACAGCGGCACGGCGCTCACCACCGCGCCGTCCATGCCGTACTGCTCCCGGAAGGATGGCAGCGCGGCGGCCGTGCCCTCCGCCCAGAACCAGATGCCGTTGGCCGACAGTTTCCCGGCGGCTCTTCGCGCCTCCGTCGCCGGATGGTGGTCCAGAATCTCATGGGCCAGGCGCATCAGGCCCGCGAACACCTCCGCCCGGTCATTCCCCACCGGGAAACAGGGTCCGATCCGCTCCCCCAGATGGTCGTGGGGCGGGGTAAAGCGGATGCCGGTAATGTCGCTCTCATGCTGTACCGCGATCTGCCGGAAGGCCGGAAACCGGTGAATTTCCATCCGCGCCTCCGCCAGGGCCCGGGCAAACCGCGGCTCGCCCAGCAGCGCGTCCATGGTCTCCAGCGCGGACGCACCGTCAATGGACCCGGCGGAGTGGGACAATATCCTCTTTTCCTCCATGGGCAGGTCTCCGTCCTCAAAGGAAACCAGGTTGCACCGGAAGGCCGCGTCTCCCGGACGCATGGCAATCCCGGCGGCGGCGGCCTCCATGGGAGAACGTCCGGTAAAATACCTCCTGGGATCGCAGCCAAAAATGGACAGGATCGCCGTCTCGCTCCCGGCGGGCAGGGGCGGCGGACAGTTGACCACGCTGCCCACCAGCCCTCTGGCGGCCATCCGGTCCATCGCCGGGGTCGGCGCGGTTTGCAGCGGCGTTTGATTTCCCAGCTCGGGCACAGGATCGTCGGCCATACCGTCCCCAATGATCAGCAGATATTTCGTAAAAAGACCTCCCTTGGGTTGCTTCTGTATATTATATCCTATTGATTCATTTTTTTCAACAGGAAACTGGGAAAGTCTTCCGGCGGAAATCCTCCATAGAAAAGGAGGCGTATCCCTCACGTAATATGAAGGATACGCCGAATCTCTCTGAAATTTTACCGGACCGACGCGGCAAACCGCAGGAACGCCTCCTGCCCCTGCCGGTCGCGCCGGAAGACGCCGGCGTGCTCCAGGACCTTGGCGAACACACGGCCCACCTCGTCCCGGAGGATGCCGTCCACGTTCTCCGGCGTGAAGGTATGGCGGGCGCGGAGTTCGGCGGCCCAGGGGGCGTGTTTGGCAAGGACCTCGTCCGCCGCGGGGTCGCCGCCGGAGACCAGCGCCTCGCCCAGCCGGGCCAGCTCGTCCTTCAGCCGGGCGGGCAGGACCGCGAGACCCATGACTTCGATGAGGCCGATATTTTCTTTCTTGATGTGATGCAGCTCCGCGTGGGGGTGGTAGACGCCCATGGGATGCTCGTCCGTGGTAATATTGTTGCGCAGGACCAGGTCCAGCTCGTACTGCCCGTCCCGCATCCGGGCAATGGGGGTGATGGTGTTGTGGGGCTCTCCATCCGTCTCGGCAAAGACAAAGGCGGATTCGTCAGTGTAGCCCCGCCACGCGGCCAGAATCCTGTCGGCCAGCTCCACCAGGCGGTTGTCATCCGCGCAGCGCAGGCGCAGGACCGACATGGGCCAGCGGACGATGCCCGCGGAGACGTCCGCAAAACCGGGGAAGGACACTTCCCGCTCGATCGGGGCACGCTCCATGGCGAAGGTATAGCGTCCCCCCTGGAAGTGGTCATGGCTGAGGATGGAGCCGCCCACAATGGGCAGATCCGCGTTGGACCCCACGAAATAGTGAGGGTATTGGATCACGAAGTCCAGCAGCTTGCGGAAAGCCGAGCGGTCGATCTTCATGGGCACATGCCGGCCGTTGAAGACAATGCAGTGCTCGTTGTAGTAGACGTAGGGGGAATACTGAAGGAACCACCCGCTGCCGTCAATGGTAACGGGAACCACCCGGTGGTTGCCCCGGGCGGGATGGTTCAGGCGGCCCGCGTAGCCCTCGTTTTCCCGGCAGAGCTGGCACTTGGGATAGCCGCCCTGGGGGGCGGACTTGGCGGCGGCAATGGCCCGGGGGTCCTTTTCCGGCTTGGAGAGGTTGATGGTGATGTCCAGATCGCCGTACTCCGTGGACGTGACCCACTTCACATCCCTGGCAATGCGGTAGCGGCGGATGTAGTCGGTGTCCTGGCTGAAGTTGTAGTACCAGTCGGTAGCGGCCTTCCTGTCCTGGGCCTCCAGCCGGTGGAACCGGTCGATCACCCAGCTGGGCCGGGGCGTCAGAATGCCCATGAGTCTGGCGTCCAGCAGGTCACGGCTGGTGACGCCGTCGCTGATGAAATTCCGGGACACGGCATCCGTTAAAATTCTGTCCAAAATGGTCTCCAGCGGGAGATCTTCCGGCACACTGTCCGGCTCGTTGTAGTCGTCCAGGCCCAGAGCGGCCAAGAGCTGGTTGATTGCCCAGGTCCGGTCCTGTTCCTCAATCAGGCCCCTTTTCAGGGCGTAGTCCGCTAACGCGGCAATGTAAACGCAAACATCCATCGTTTTTTCCTCCCAATCTGTATAGGGACGGATCATCCGCCCGTTATTATAGAGCTTATGCCAGCCGCACGCCGCCCACGGGACGGATCGTCAGCACATGGCAGGCGCCGCCGCCCAGGACCCGGTCCATCTCCGTTTTAAACCCATCCAGCATATCCAGCGGCACAAAGGCCTGGATGGTTCCGGCAAAGCCGCCGCCGTGGACACGGCAGGCCCCCCTGCCGTCCAGCAGCCGCTCCGCCATCGCCAGGGCCACGGCCACCTCCTGGTGGTGGGTGTACCCGGCGGGGACCACGTTTTGCAGATAGCGCCAGCTGGAGAGGCCGGATTTGGTGACATGCATCAGGAAAGCGTCAAAATCCCCCCGGCGCAGCGCCTCCACCTGGCCCGCTACCCGCGCGTTGTCGCCGTAGATGTGGACGGCCCGGAGCACCGCCCGGTCGCCCACCTTCCGGCGAAGGGTGGGCAGGGCGGCAAAGAAGTCCGCCTCCGGCACCTCCCGCAGGACGCTCCTGCCGAAATGGGCGCAGATCTCCTTCAGCTCCCCGGGCACGGCGGCATACTCCGGGGTCAGATCCGCATGGTCCGCGCCGCTGTCGATGATGCACAGGGCGTGGCCGCTGGTGGCGAAGTCGAAGTCGATCTTCTCCACCACCGGGTTGGCGTTGTCCTTGAAGTCGATGGCCACCATACCGCCCACGGAGCAGCCCATCTGGTCCAGGAGGCCGCTGGGCTTGCCAAAGTAGACGTTCTCGGCGTACTGGCCGATCTGGGCAATCTGAATGGGGGGGCAGCGGTCCCCGAAGAAAAGGCTGTTGATGATGTTCCCCACCAGGACCTCAAAGGCGGCGGAGGAGCTCAGGCCGCTGCCGCCCAGCACGTTGGACATGACATAGGCGTTGAAGCCCTCCAGGGCGCAGCCCTGCCGGGCGAACCACGCGGCCACGCCCCGGATGATGGCGGCGGAAGTGTTGACCTCCCCGGGATGGACCTCCAGATCGTCCAGGGCCACCTCTATCAAAGGATAGCCCTCGCTCTGGAGGCGGATGATTCCCTCGGTGTTAGGGGCCACGGCGGCAATCGCGTCCAGGTCGATGCTGCCCGCCAGCACCCTGCCATGCTGATGGTCGGTGTGGTTGCCGCCAATCTCCGTCCGGCCCGGAGCGGAAAACACCGCCGCACGGCCGCATGGTCCAAAGGTCTCCTCCAGTCCCTTGAGCAGGCCGCGATAGCGCTCCAGCTGCCGGGGCGCGGCAGCTGGGCCGTAAAGCCTGGCGACAGCGTCCTCCAGTTCCGTGAAATCAGTCACAGGCGAAAATGTATAATCCATAATGACCTCCGTCAGAATTCAAAATTACAAATACTTTCCTGTTCCCATTATAGAAGCTGTCCCGGAAATTGAACATGGATATTTTAATCACTTTTGTCCACTTTTTAATCAGGATAAGCCCCGGCCGGAGCCGGGGCTTATCCTGATTAAAAAGTGGATTACCGGATTCCACGGGACAAATATCGCAAAATTGTTGAATAATGGACCGCGTTTTCACTCCGGCAGCCGTTCTTCTCCTCCTCCCCGGTGCCGGGCGGCATATTGCCGCGGGGAGACGCCCTTCACCTCCTTAAAGGCGCGGGAAAAGTAAAAGGGGTCCTCAAAGCCTACGGAGTTTGAAACTTCCTGAATGGAACAGCCGCTCTCCACCAGCAGGGCGCAGGCCCGCTGGATGCGGTACTCCAGCAGAAATCGCTTGGGCGAGATCTGGAAGCGCTTGATAAAGCGGCGGTAAAGGCTGGAATGGCTGACGGAGGCATAGGCTGCCAGTCCCTCCACGGTGATGGGTTCCTCATAGTGGTTGATGATGTACTCGGCCGCCAGCTGCGCGCAGTCCAGCGCGCCGCTCCGCTCCTGCTTCTGCCGCTGGGAGGTGCGCACCAGGCAGGACAGCAGGCTGTACAGTCTGGCCGTCATCTCCAGGCCCTCCCAGGCGGAGGTCCCGTAGCTGTCATAGACTGCCTCCATCCTCTCCCGCAGCTCGCCGCCGCTGTCTCCCCGCAGGACCGGATCCTCCGGCGTGAAATCCGTCTGCTCCACGTATCCCTTCGCGTCCAGTCCGCTGAAGCCCACCCATACATACTCCCACGGGTCCTCCCTGTCGGCGGCGTAATGGATGGTGGTATCCGGGTAGATCAGAAAGATATCCCCCCCTCCCAGCTCATAGCGCTTATCCCGGCATTCATAGACGCCCCGCCCGCTGACCACATAGTGCAGCAGGAAGTGGTCCCGGACGCCCGGACCCCAGCCATAATCAGGGGGACACTGTTGACAGCCCGTATTCTGGACATAGAGTGATGCCGTCCGGCGTTCCAGCTTCATGGAATGTTTGTAGCTCGCTTGTTCGTTCATTGACATCTCCCCTCCTCTCAGATTGCCTGCCCGGGCTGACGGGCAGAGGGAGGCCGTAAGGGGCGCCTCCCATGGCTTCATTATACATGAAACAGGTCAAGTTTGTCCACAACGGATATCATTTTTCCCCGCATAACTGACAAATTATCTGTTTTAGCTAACATTTTGTCTGCAATTTGTGAAATTTGCCAATTATTTGTCCTTTCATTCCGGAAATATCGGCGCATTTCCCAGTCCGTTCCTCCTTGACTATTGCTTTTTACCGTGTTAATATGCTAAATTACAAAAGCGGCGGCAAGGAGGAACAGACTGTGGAACTATTTCATGGAGAGGGCGCGGAGCTGCTGGTCCAGGCGATACTGTCCCTGAAGACCGAGGCGGAGTGCCGTGCCTTTCTGGAGGATCTGATGACCGGGAAGGAAATTCAGGACTGCTGCCAGCGCATCCTGGTGGCGAAGCTGCTGCGGCAGAATCTGGTCTACAGCCGCATCGCCCAGGAGACCGGGGCCAGCACCGCCACCATCAGCCGGGTCAACCGCTGCTGCGCCTACGGCGCGGGCGGGTATGAGACGGTGCTGGAGCGGATCGGCCGGAGCGGCGGCCCTCTGACGCTGCGTCCGGTCACGCTGGAGGACTGGGAAACGGTACGGCAGCTTTTTCTGGATTTCAGCGCGTCGCCATTCTATTACTGCGATCCCATGGATGGTATGGACGCCGCGTCGGTAAAGAACTGGGTGCGGGATATGATACGCAGCCATGTTATGTATGCCGTCTGCCGCCGGGACAATCCCGCCATGGTCGGTTATGTCTGCTTCCACATTGACGGAGACGTCTATGACATCGGCTATCTCTTCTTCTCCGCCTGTCAGGGGAAGGGATACGCAGCGCAGTCCGCCCGCGCCGCGATGGACGCGCTGATCGCGGCGCGCCGCGTCCGGCTTTTTACCGCGACTGTCTCGGCCGAAAACCTGCCGTCCGTCCGCGTATTGGAAAAGCTTGGCTTCACGCTCACCAGCCGCCGGGAGGTCCCGTACCGTCCGGAATCCGGCATGGAGGGAACGTTCGAGGAACTCCATTATCAGTACGCGGTGAGCGAAAGCCAGTAAGGAGGAAGCAAAATGCTGTCATCCCCTTCCCTGCGCCCGGACGAGCAGGCCGGTCTGCTGCTGCGGGAACTGTACCGCCGGCACGGCTACCAGTGCTACCGCATGAGCAGGTTTGAGCCATACGACCTTTACGCGAAAAACAAGAGCTTTCTGGTCAGCGAGAACATCCTGACCTTTACCGACACCGACGGGCGGCTGATGGCTCTGAAGCCGGACGTCACCCTGTCCATCATCAAGAACATCCAGCCCGCCCCCCATACACTGGAGAAGGTCTGCTATCACGAAAACGTCTACCGCACCTCCCCCGCCTCCATGGGCTACCGGGAAATCATGCAGACCGGCCTGGAGTGCGTGGGGGACCTGGACCTGGCCTCCATGGGCGAGGCGGTTGCCCTGGCGGCGGAGAGCCTGGGACTGCTCAGTGAAGCGTATCTGCTGGACCTCGGCCATGTGGGGCTGGTGTCCGGCCTGCTGGAGGAAGCCGCGGAGCTGGACGGGGACGTCCGCGCCGGACTGCTGGCGGAGCTGAGCCGGAAGAACGTCCCGGCGCTCCGCTCCCTCTGCGCCCGGGCGGGGCTGGCCCACGATCTGGCGGAAAAGCTGTGCCGCCTCTCCCGGCTGTACGGACCTCCCGCGGAGATCCTGCCCCAGCTGAAGGCGCTGGTCTCCGGCGCGGAGGCCGCCGCCGCGCTGGAGGAGCTGGAGGGCCTGTGCCGCATACTGAAACGGCTGGGGCTGCTGGACCGGGTGCGGCTGGACTTCTCCATCGTCAACGACATGCGCTATTACAACGGCCTCATTTTCCGCGGATATCTGCCGGGGCTGGCCAGCGGCGTCCTGGCCGGAGGCCGGTACGACAACCTGCTGCGCCGCATGGGCAAAACCGGTCAGGCCATCGGTTTCGCGGTGTACCTGGACCAGCTGGAGCGGCTGGAGGCGGACGGCGGGTACGACGTGGACGTGCTGCTGGTCTATGGTCCCCAGGATGACCCCGCCGCCGTGGCGGCCCGCGCCGAGGAGCTGATGGCCGGCGGGAAGTCTGTCCGCGCGGAGCGGACCGTCCCGCAGCGGCTGCGGTATCGCGAGCTGGTCCGCTTTTCGGAAGGAGGACAGGCGTAATGGAGCTGCTGAATATCGCCCTTCCCAAAGGCCGCCTGGGCGAGAAGGTCTACGCCCGGTTCAGGGCCGCGGGGTTCTCCTGCCCCGCCATCGAGGAGGAGAACCGGAAGCTGATTTTCGAGAACGAGGAAGCCGGGGTCCGGTACTTCTGGGTGAAGCCCTCGGACGTGGCGATTTACGTGGAGCGGGGCGCGGCGGACGTCGGCGTGGCCGGGAAGGACATCCTGCTGGAATACGGGCCGGACGTTTACGAGCTGGCGGATCTGGGGCTGGGCAGATGCCGGATGTGCGTGGCGGCGAAGAAGGATTTCCGGGACCGGATGGACCGGGTCCTGCGGGTGGCTACGAAGTTTCCTCATATCGCGGGCGGCTACTATGCCGCCCAAAGCCGGGAGATCGACATCATCCGCCTCAACGGCTCCATTGAGATCGCCCCCATTCTGGGCCTCAGCGACGTGATCGTAGACATTGTGGAAACCGGCAAAACCCTGCTGGAGAACGGCCTGGAGCCCAAAGCCGACATCGTGCCCATCTCCGCCCGGCTGATTGCCAACAAGGTGGGCTATAAATTCAAACACGAGCAGATCACGGAGCTGTGCCGCCGGGTGGAGGCGCTTTCCGGGAAAGGATAAGATGGCATGATAAAGATATTGGACGCGGCCCAGGTCTCCCTTGAAGATATCCTGGCCCGGAAGCCGGATCAGCGGGACGTCTCCGGCACGGTGAAAAATATCATCGACGACGTGCGGCGCAGCGGCGACGCCGCCCTGCTGCGCTATGCCAGGGAGTTTGACAAGGCGGAGCTGGACACGCTGGAGGTCCCGCCGGAACAGCTGGATAAGGCCCTGGCGGACATGGACCCCGCCCTGCGGGCAATCCTGGAGGAGGCGGCGGAGAACATCCGCGCCTTCCACCGGCGGCAGGTGCAGAACGGGTTTGTCATCAGCGAGAAACCCGGCGTGGTGCTGGGGCAGAAGATCACGCCCATTGAGAAGGTGGGCGTGTATATCCCCGGCGGCACCGCGCCTCTCCCTTCTACGGTGCTGATGGACTGCATCCCCGCCAGGATCGCCGGGTGTCGGTCGATCGTCATGGTTTCCCCGCCCACCTGCAATGGGGACATTCATCCCGCCATTCTGGCGGCGGCAAAGATCGCCGGAGTGGACCGGGTATTCCGCTGCGGCGGGGCCCAGGCCGTCGGCGCCCTGGCCTGCGGAACGGAGACGATCCCCAGGGTAGACAAGATTGTGGGCCCCGGCAACGCCTTTGTGGCGGAGGCCAAACGGCAGGTTTTCGGTCTGGTGGGCATTGACATGATTGCCGGGCCCAGCGACATTCTGGTGATTGCCGACGGAAAAAGCGACCCCCGCCAGGTGGCGGCGGACCTGCTCAGTCAGGCGGAGCACGACAGCGGCGCCTGCGCCGTGCTGGTCACCGACTCCCCCGCTCTGGCCCATGCGGTGGCGGCGGAAATCGAAACGCAGCTCGCCGCCCTTCCCCGCGAGCAGATCGCCCGCGCGTCCGTGGAGGACAATGGGAAGATCATCCTCACGAAGGACATCCCGGAGGCCATCCGGATTGCTAACGCCCTGGCCCCGGAGCACATTGAGCTGTGCGTGGACGATCCCTTCGGCTGCCTGGATCAGGTGAAAAACGCGGGTTCCATCTTCCTGGGCCGCAGCACCCCGGAGGCCGTGGGGGACTACTTCGCCGGCGCTAATCACACCCTGCCCACCAACGGCACGGCCCGGTTTTCCGGCCCGCTGTCGGTAGAGGATTTTGTGAAGAAGTCCCAATTCATTTATTATAGTGACGCCGCCCTCTCCGCCGCCGGCGGAAAGATTGCCGCCTTCGCCCGGCAGGAGGGCCTGGAGGGCCACGCGCGGAGCGCGCTGGCACGGATGTCAGGATAGCGGCAGTCGCACTTTTTGTGAACAAAGTAACTCTGCTTTTTCTTTGTGAACAAAGAAAAGCAGCAAAAAGAAAAACTTTTTATGGCAAAGCTCCGCTTTGCCTGTCATCCTTTGGGGTTCTGTACGACCGCATGGCTTACGCCATGCTGAGGGGCCCCTCCGAACAGGAGCACGCGATATGAGCAGATTTATGAGTCAACGTTTCGCAGGTCTGGAGGCTTACGTCCCCGGCGAGCAGCCACAGGACATGCAATACATTAAATTGAACACCAACGAATCCCCTTTCCCCCCTGCCCCGGCGGTATTGGAGGCGGTGAACGCGGCGGAAATCAGCCGGCTGAATCTCTACCCCGACCCGGAGGGCAAGGTCCTGCGGGAGAAGCTGGCGGAGCACTACGGGGTCAGGATGGAGAACGTCTTCCTGGCCAACGGCTCTGACGAGCTGCTGAACTTCTTCTTCATGACCTTCTGCGACGGCGGGAAGCCGGTGGCTTTTCCCGCCGTCAGCTACGGTTTCTATCCGGTCTATGCCAGACTGTATAATCTTCCCCACACGAAGATCCCTCTGCGGGAGGGGTTCCGGCTGGAGCCGGAGGACTACTGCGGCATCGGGAAGAATATTGTCATTGCCAACCCCAACGCTCCCACCGGACGGAGCATCCCCGTAGCTGACATTGAAAAAATCGTCCGGAGCAGCCCGGACCACGTGGTCATGATTGACGAGGCGTATATCGACTTCGGCGGCGAGAGCTGCCTGCCGCTGGTGGGGAAATACGAGAACCTGCTGGTCTGTCAGACCTTCTCCAAGTTCCGCTCCCTGGCGGGCGGACGGCTGGGCTTCGCCATCGGCAGTCCCGCGCTCATTGAGGACCTGGACAAGATCAGGTACTCCACCAACTCCTACAACATCAACCGCCTCACCATGGCCGCGGCTGTCGCCACCATTGAGAGCGACGAGTATTATGTAAACAACAGCAAACGCATTCAGGCCAACCGGGCCTACACGGTGGCGGAGCTGGACAGGCTGAGCTTTGAGACCCTGCCCAGTCAGGCCAACTTCATCTTTACCCGCTGCCCCGGGGTAGACGGCGGAAGCCTCTATCGGGGGCTGAAGGCCAGAGGCGTTCTGGTGCGGCACTGGGACAAGCGGTCAATCTCGGACTGGTGCCGGGTGACCATCGGCTCCCGTGAGCAGATGGATATTTTCCTGGAGAAGGTCCGGGAAATCATAAAGGAGGCGGAGTAATGCGCGTCGCGGAAATCAATCGGACCACGGCGGAGACCGACGTCCGTCTGCGCCTGGACCTGGACGGCACGGGGCTGAGCCAGATCGACACCGGCTGCGGGTTTCTGGATCATATGCTGACCCTGTTCGCCCGTCATGGGCGGTTCGACCTGTCTGTCCGGTGCAAGGGCGACGCCTGCGTGGACGACCACCACACGGTGGAGGACATCGGCATCTGCCTGGGGGACGCCTTCGCCCAGGCGCTGGGCGACAAGCGGGGCGTGGTGCGCTACGGCTCCATGCTGCTGCCCATGGACGAGGCGCTGATCCTCACCGCCGTGGACCTCTCCGGCCGGGGGATGCTGTGCTATGACCTGCATATTCCCGCGGCGAAGGTGGGAGCCTTTGACACCGAGCTGGTAGAGGAATTTCTCATTGCCCTGGCCCGCCGGGGGGACATGACCCTCCACGTCCGTCAGCTGGCGGGAGGCAACAGCCACCACATCATCGAGGGCGCGTTCAAGAGCCTGGCCCGCTCCCTGGGCACAGCGACGGCCATTGACCTCCGGTTTTCCCAGGAAATCCCCTCCACCAAGGGGGTGCTGTAGGTGATCGCCATCATTGACTACGGCGTGGGAAACCTGTTCTCGCTGAAAAGCTCCTTCGCCGCCATCGGGGCGGAAACCGTGGTCACCGGCGACCCGGCGGTCATCCAGCGCGCGGACAAGCTGGTCCTCCCCGGCGTGGGCGCCTTCGGCGACGCGGCGGAGCGGCTGCGCCGGGGCGGCCTGGATAAATTGATCTGTGAGGAGGCGGAAGGCGGCAAACCGCTTCTGGGCATCTGTCTGGGAATGCAGCTGCTCTTCGACTACAGCCTGGAGTATGGGCGGCACGATGGACTGGGCCTGATTCCCGGCTCGGTGCGGCCCATTGCGGACTACATTCCGGCGGGATATAAAATCCCCCACATCGGCTGGAACGCCCTCTGGTTCCCCGCTGGGAAACCGGCAAGCCCGCTCTTCCGGTTCATTAAGGAGGGCGACTGCGTATACTTTGTCCACTCCTTCTGCGGCGCGGAGTGCGAGGACAGCGTCATCGCCGCGTCGGAATACGGCGGTTTGCTGACCGCGGCGGTGGCGCGGGACAACGTGTACGGCGTCCAGTTCCACCCGGAGAAGAGCGGAGACGTGGGCTTGAACATCCTGCGGGCCTTCTGCGGGTCCTAGGCGGACGGCCAATGCGCTCTGATAGCCGCCGCTTGCCAAAAATCCCCGCACGGTAACGAAAAAGGCGCGAAACAGGAGGAAGGAAACATGCTGATTTTTCCCGCGATTGACTTAAAAGACGGCAAGGTGGTCCGGCTCTATAAGGGCAATTTTGAAACCGTCCATCAGGTGGCGGACGACCCGGTGGAAACCGCCAGGACCTTCCGGGCCGCCGGAGCCCGGTATCTCCACATGGTGGACCTGGACGGCGCGAGAGGCGGCGTGCGGAAGAACAACGCCATCGTGAAAGCGGTGGCGGAGGTCGGGCTGAACATTGAGCTGGGCGGCGGCATCCGGTCCATGGCGGACCTGGAGGCGGTATTCGAATCAGGCATCTGGCGGGCGGTGATTGGGTCCGCCGCCGTGTCTGACCCGGATTTCGTCCGGGAGGCGGTGGTAAAATATGGTCCGGAGCGCGTCGCCGTGGGCATCGACGCCAGGGACGGCCTGGTCCGCACCGCCGGCTGGGAGGAGAACGCCGGATTGGACTATATTCCCTTTGCCCGGCAAATGGAAACCATCGGGGTAAAATATCTTATCTTTACAGATATAGAAACCGACGGGACCCTCTCCGGCCCCGCCTTTGAACGCCTGGAGGCGCTGCAGAAGGCCGTCTCCTGCTCCATCACCGCCTCCGGCGGCGTATCCTCCAACGAGGACCTGCGGCGGCTGCGGGACCGGGGGCTGTATGCCGCCGTCGTGGGCAAGGCGTGGTACGCCGGGGCGGTGGATCTGGCCCTGGCCGTTCAGGAAGGAGGCCCGCAGTGATTACCAAGCGCATCATCCCCTGCCTGGACGTAAAGGACGGGCGGGTGGTCAAGGGGGTCAATTTCCTGGGGCTGGCGGACGTCAGCTCCCCGGTGAAGCTGGCGAAATTCTACTCCGACTGCGGAGCCGACGAGCTGGTCTTTTATGACATCACCGCCTCCGCCGAGGGCCGGGCTCTGTTTACGGACATCCTCACCGAGGTGGCCTCCACCATTTTCATCCCCCTCACCGTGGGGGGCGGCATCAGCACGGTGGACGACTTCGACCGGGTGTTGAAATGCGGCGCGGATAAGGTCAGCGTCAACTCCGGGGCCCTCCGGGACCCCTCCCTGATTCCGGCGGCGGCGAAAAAATACGGCGATCAGTGCGTGGTGCTGTCGGTGGACGCCAGGCGGGTGGACGGGCAGTTCCGGGTCTTCGCCAGGGGCGGACGGGAGGACACCGGACTGGACGCTATCGAATGGATCAAATCCGGCGCGGCCAATGGAGCTGGAGAAATCGTTCTCAACAGCATCGACACCGACGGCGTGAAAAGCGGGTTTGACCTGGAGATGCTGCAAGCGGTGTGCGACGCGGTGGACGTGCCGGTGATCGCCTCCGGCGGGGCCGGATGTATTGACCACTTCAAGGGCCTGTTTCACTCTCTGCCCAGGGTGGACGCGGGGCTGGCGGCTTCCATCTTCCATTTTGGCGAGGTTTCCATCCCGGACCTCAAGCGTGAGCTGGCGGAAGACGGCATTAATATACGCCGTTAAAAGTTTCGCCCGCCTATGATTTTGCAACAGCCACATCGAGTGGCTGTGCAAAATTTGATTGTGCGCAACCGCTTAACGCGGTTGTCGCACAATTAACAAAAGGCGGCGGGGTCCAGAGGCAGAGCCTCTGGCGAGTTTGGGCAGAGCCCAACATTCTTTTGTCAGGAGGAAGTTTATGCTTAACATGGACGAACTGAAATATGACAGCCATGGCCTGATCCCCGCCGTGGTGGTGGACGCCCGGAGCAGGAAGGTGCTGACCCTTGCCTATATGAACCGGGAGAGCCTGGAAATTTCCATGAGGGAGGGCCGGACCTGCTTCTGGTCCCGCTCCCGGCAGGAGCTGTGGCGGAAGGGCGAGACCAGCGGTAATGTCCAGCGTATCGTGGACATCACCGCCGACTGCGACCGGGACGCCCTGGTGGTCACGGTGAACAAGGAGGGGCCCGCCTGCCACCTGGGGACGGACTCCTGCTTCAACGACAGGGTGTTTGAGGGCGGTCAGCCCGCCCCTTTCTCCGTGGAGGGATTGTACGAGCTGCTTCAGGGCCGGAAGGCGGACCTGCCGGAGGGCTCTTATACCACTTACCTCTTTCAGAAGGGCATCGACAAGATCCTGAAAAAGGTGGGCGAGGAGAGCACCGAGGTCATCATCGCCGGGAAGGCCGCCGACAAGGCGGAGACCGTCTATGAAATCGCGGATCTGATGTATCACGTGATGGTCCTCATGGTGGAAATGGGCATTTCCGTGGAGGACGTGCGGACAGAGCTGGCCTCGCGGCACATCATCGACCACAAGGTAAAGCAGGAAAAAGCTGCCGGAGATGGGGCAGCGCGGTAGGAGGCGGACCAACGCGGATGAAACGCGGAAAAATTTCTGGTTGTATTTTCCGGAAAAAGGTGATACAATACAAAAGTTGAAATCTATTTCTCCCAAAGGAGTGTCTGCATTTATGGGCGAGAACAAGGAATACATGACCCATCCTGAGGAGTTGGGCTCCATTCATATCTCCGAGGAGGTCCTGGCCTCCCTGGCCGCCGGAGCGGCCGCCGATGTGGAGGGCATCAGCGGTCTTATGAACGTGGCCGCCAAGAAATCCGGCACCCGCGGCGTGCGTCTGGTCGTAGACGAGGACGGCGCGGTGATCGACGTCTATATTCTCATCCGTTATGGCTACGCGATTCCGGAGGTTGCCGGGAAGATCCAGAGCGCCATTTCCGGCGCTATTGAGTCCATGACGGGCTTTTCCGTCAAGGCGGTGAACGTCCACGTGGGCGGCGTCAGCTTCCAGTAAGGGAAGCTGGCTTGTTTGTGTGAAATGAGAGAGAAAAGGATCACCCATGATTAGAAATGTCGCCAGAGAGATTGCCATGCATCTCTCCTATGAGTTGAGCTTTACCGGACTGACCGCCGACGAGCTGTTGGAGCAGCGCCTCAGCGGCCCCCATTTCGAGGCTCTGGCTCCGGAGTACGAGGTCTACGGCGAACTGCCCGGTCCCAGCCAGCGCGCCTATATCTGCAAGCTGGTAAGGGGCATCTCCGCCCACGGCTACGAGCTGGATCAATATATTGAGAAATATGCCAAGGGATGGCGCTTTGAGCGGATCCCCCTTGTGGCGGGCGCCATTATGCGGCTGGCCATGTATGAAATTCTGTACATGCCGGAAATCCCCAACGGAGCCGCCATCAATGAGGCGGTGGAAATTGCCAAGAAGTACGAGAGCCCGGAGGTCGTCCGGTTTATCAACGGGATTCTGGGGTCGTTTGTCCGCGCGGAGGCGGAATAACAGCGAAGGGCGCACGGGGTGCGCCCTCCGCTGTTTCTGTGCCGACCAGACCGCTGGCAGACGGCCCTGCGGGCCTCGCCAGCCTCGCTTCTTAAATCGGTTTTGCCCCTGCCGGGGCGGGGTGTTACTTTTCCCTTGTGGGAAAAGTAACCAAAAGCACCCTCAAGGGGGCGTTCCCCCTTGAGGATCCCCTGAATGTTTTGTTTTGCTTGCCCTCTACGTACTTGGGGCGTTCTGTTTTAATACCTTCGTCAGCACGCCACACTTCTGCGTCTACCCACTTGTTCTAACGAGAGCCAGAGGAAGCTAAGCCGCTTCTTCAATCGGTGCTCACCACCGCCGGGAGCTCCCCTCGTGTCAATACGGCAGGGACTACCGATAACCACACTGAAACAGACGCAAAAGAGGAACAAAGCGGACAGTACAACCGGTAGACCAGTCAGACTGTGCCACGGGCGCAAAACGAATAACCCCCGTAAAAAAGGATTCTCAAACCATTGGTTTGAGCGACTTTTTGGGTGCTTTTTGTTCGCACAAAAAGTACCCGCAGGCCCCGGGCTATCGAATAGAAACCACCGGCCCGCCGCCGCAGGCGGCAAAGGAGGGAGTCAAAATAGAAAATCATATTTTCACTGTCAGCGAGCTCAACGGCCTGGTCAAGGCCGTCCTTGACAGCATCCCGGAATTGAGCGGCGTCTATGTCCGGGGAGAAATCTCCAACTACAAGCTCTATCCCTCCGGTCATCACTACTTTACCCTGAAGGACGCGGAAGGCGCCATTCGCTGCGTCATGTTCAAGGGACAGGCCCTCCGCCTCCGGTTCCGGCCGGAAAACGGCATGAAGGTCATCGCCATGGGCCGGGTCAGCGTGTACCCCAGGGACGGGGCCTATCAGCTCTACTGCGACGCTCTCAGCCCTGACGGCGTGGGCGACCTTCACGCGGCCTTTGAGCAATTGAAAGAAAAGCTGTGGAAGGAGGGGCTCTTCGACGAGGCCCACAAGAAGCCTCTGCCCAAATACCCGGAGACCATCGCCATCATCACCTCCTCCGCCGGGGCAGCGGTCCACGACATGATCCGCATCCTCCGCCGCCGGTATCCCCTGGCAAAGGTGAAGCTGCTGCCCGTCCGGGTCCAGGGCGCGGAGGCCCCGCCGGAGATCGTGGGTGCCCTGCGCTACGCCAACCGTCACCGGGTGGCGGATCTCATCATCACCGGCCGGGGCGGCGGGTCCATTGAGGACCTGTGGGCTTTCAACGATGAGCGGGTGGCCCGGGCCATCCATGATTCAGAAATTCCCGTCATCTCCGCCGTAGGTCATGAGCCGGATGTGACCATTGCCGACTTTGTGGCGGACGCACGGGCGGCCACGCCCTCCCACGCCGCCGAGATGGCCGTACCTGACCGGACGGAGCTGCTGGAGAAGCTGCAAAGCCAGCGCCTGCGCATGGCCAGAAGCCAGGGGCGGCGGCTGGAGCTGCTGCGCCGCAGGCTGAACGAGCTGTCCGGCAAACGGGTCCTGACGGACCCCCTGGCCCCGGTGCAGGACAAGCGGCTGCTGCTGGACCACGTACAGAAGGAACTGTGCCACGCGGCGCTGGCCCGCATGGCGGTGCCCCGCCGGGAGCTGGCCGCCCTGGCGGCGTCCCTGGACGCCCTGAGCCCTCTGAAGGTGCTGGGCCGTGGGTTTGCCCTGGTGACGGACAGGGAAGGAACGCCCCTGCGGCGGGCCGCCGACGTGCCGGTTGGCAGCGAGATCACCGCCGCGCTGTCGGAAGGAGCTCTGCGCTGCCGGGTAGAGGAAGCGATAACTGAGGAGGAGAGAGCATGAGTCCAAGAAAGAAGGAAGAGCCCAGGAGCTTTGAGGAGAATATGGCCCGTCTGGAGGAGATTGTCTCCCTGCTGGAGCGGGGGGACGCGAAGCTGGCGGATTCCCTGGCCCTCTTTGAGGAGGGGACCAGGCTGGCCGCCCTGTGCGGCGGGCTGCTGGACGAGGCGGAGCAGAAGGTGGTCAAGCTGCAAAAGGGACCCGATGGGGAGCCAGTTGAGCTGCCCTTCGATACGGAGGAATGACCATGGAGACGTTTCAGGCCCAATATGACCGCTATCGCGCCGCCGTGGAGGAGGCTTTGCAGAGTCTCTTCCTGAGAAACAAGCCCTACAACCGCCTCCAGGAGGCCATGCGCTACAGTCTGCTGGCCGGAGGCAAGCGGGTGCGGCCCGTCATGACCCTGGCTTTTTGCGAGGCTTTGGGCGGAGAGGCGCGGCGGGCCCTCTCTCTGGGCGTGGCGCTGGAGTGCGTTCACACTTATTCCCTCATCCATGACGATCTGCCCTGTATGGATGACGACGACCTCCGCCGGGGCCGCCCCACCTGCCACAAGGTCTATGGCGAAACCATGGCCGTGCTGGCCGGGGACGCGCTCCAGGCGGAGGCGTTCCGGCTCATCTCTCTCTCCCCGCTGAGCGCGGAGCAGCGGATTGAAGCGGTGAAGACGCTTGCGTCCTCCTGCGGCGGGGACGGCATGGTGGCCGGTCAGGTGCTGGACGTGGATGGGCTGGCCCACGACGAGGCGTCCCTGCGGGATCTGTGTCTGCGGAAGACCGGGGGCCTGCTGGCAGCCGCTGCGGACCTGGGGTGCATCGCCGCCGGAGCTTCGCCGGAGGTCCGGCGGCAGGCGCGTGAATACGCGAAGCATCTTGGTCTGGCCTTCCAGGTCCGGGACGACATGCTGGACGTCATCGCTGACCAGGACGAGTTCGGCAAGCCCATCGGATCGGACCGGGAAGAGGGCAAGCGGACCTTTCTGGACCTGCTGGGCCTGGAGGGCTGCGGGAAGCTGGTAGCGGAGGAGACCCGGCTGGCCAGGGAGGCCATCTCCGGTCTTGCGGGCAGCGAATTTTTACTGGAGCTGGCGGACAGCCTGGCGGACAGGAGGAAATAGCCCATGCGCTTTGGAATGCTGACCACCAACCCTATCATTGACTGCGGCCTGCTGGCCTGGTTTCTGGCCCAGCTGATCAAGGTGATCCTGGACGTGGCGCTGCTGCGGAAGTGGGAGCCGAGCCGCTTTGTGTCCAGCGGCGGGATGCCCAGCAGCCACTCCTCTCTGGTGGTGGCCTGCACCACGGCCATCGGGAAGCTGTACGGCGTCCAGGAGCCTCTGTTCGCCCTGTCGGTCATCATGTCGGCGATCGTGATGTACGACGCGTGCAACGTCCGCCGCAGCGCGGGCGACACCGCCAGACTGGTCAATCAGCTCCTGGCCCATGTAGAAAAGCTGACGGCGGAGGACTTTGCCGAAGACCTCAAGGAGGTCATGGGCCATACGCCCCTCCAGGTCCTGATGGGGGCCCTGCTGGGCCTGGGCGTGGGACTGCTGGCGTAAACGGGGCGAAGGCGGCTTTTCGGCCCTCCGCGCCTCGCATACCGCCCCTCTCCCCTTCCCGGGGCCGTGCCGCGAGGATTCTTTGGTGAATTTCTGACGAATTTCTATGGTATGCCCTTGACAAGTGGAGAAAAAATGGTTATAATTCCATTTGTTAAGCCATGATTGGCCCTAGAGAGCATCCTGGATCAGCCGGATGTATCGGAGGGAGGGAAATAGATGTCTGAAGTCCATGTCAAGGAAAATGAATCGCTGGACAGCGCGCTCAAGCGTTTTAAGCGCAGCTGCGCCAAGGCCGGCGTTCTGGCGGAGGTTCGCCGCAGGGAGCATTACGAAAGCCCCAGCGTCAAGCGCCGCAAGAAGTCCGAGGCTGCTCGGAAGAACCGCAACAAGCGGTATTATTGATTCATGACAAGAAAGAAGGCGTCCGGTTTGCACCGGACGCCTTCTTTGCGCACTGCGGGAGCGGCTTACGCCGTTTTCCGGACTTTCTTCTGCCCCCGGTGGGCCACCTGCCGCCAGGAGGTACTGTCGTGGAAGAGAGAAATCATTTGCAGGGGCAGCCAGGAGGCCATGAACAGCGGGAACATCACAATGGCTTTGGTCATCTCCTGAATCGGATAGCCGCCAAGCAGGCACAGCATGACTCCCAGCGCCATGCCGCCCACGCAGTACAGGCCGGCATAAGCCAGCAGCGGCGCTATCCCCGCCCCGGCGGCAAGCCCCGTCATCAGAGTGCAGAGCAGGAGAAGTCCGGAGACCGCCTGAATAAAGGGAGCCAGCAGGAACATGGTCATATCCCAGCGGAGCATGGGGCGGGGCGCGTCCGCCTGCCACATGCCGGACAAGCTCCGCTTCCCTGCCTGCATGACGCCGCTGCACCAACGATGGCGCTGGCGCAGGGAAACCAGGAAATCCGTCGGTTCCTCATCGTAGTTGAAAGCTTCAGGAACCCAGCAGACCCGGAACCCCGCCTGGGCGCACTGCGCGGCAAATTCCGCGTCCTCAGCGATGGTAACAGTGTTCCAGCCGCCCAGCGACTCCAGCACCTCCCGGCGAAAGCCGAAGCCTGTGCCCACCAGCTTGGCGGACAGGCCGCAGGCCGCCCGGGGACGATTCCAGATCAAGTCAAAAATCGTGTTATATAAACCATAGCATCCCGCCACCCCGCTGGCCGAAGGATTCCCCGCCCGCGTGCGGGATTTGCACACCATGGCCCCGGCGGCAAAGGCGTCGTTCATCCGCGCCAGATAGTCCGGCGCCAGCACGTTGTCCGCGTCGAAAACCAGGAACGCGTCATAATCCCTGTCCCGCAGCTGGGCAAAGGCGTGATGGAGGGCGCCGCCCTTACTGGACACCGGAGCAAGACAATGGAGAATTTCCGCGCCGGCGGCGCGGGCGGCGGCCTCGGTGAAATCCGTACAGTTATTGGGGACCACGTAAACGTCGCACAGATGCGCTGGATAGTCCTGCCGCTTCAGGCTGTAGATCAGATCTCCGATCACCGCCTCCTCATTCCGGGCGGCGATCACCACGGCAAAGCGGGTCCGGGGCTCTGTGCGGGGATACCGGCGGCGTTTTGCCAGCGCGAACACGGCCACCGCCGCGAAGTAGAGCGTAAATACTTTCAGCGCGAGGGACAATGCAAGAGGTATCGTATACAGGTATTCCATAGGAGGCTCCTTCCTGTCCTGAACCGGACCAGCTGTGGAAAGGTGGGATAGCCGCATCCTAACAGAGAAAATTTAAGTTGAAAGGAGCGGAAAGTTTAAGATTCCTTAAACGGAAGAATCTTAAAGGTTCCTTAAAGACAAGTTAATGATTTATGTTGTCTTTCCACGCGCGTTGACTATAGGGAAAAAGTATGATAAAATAAAAATTACCAACGCTTAAAATTATTACATCAGAGGAGACAGATATGGACCTGAACATTGATGTCAAAGCCAGGATTGACGAGCTCGTCAAAAAGCTGCAAGACGACCCCGCCCTGCTGAAAAGCTTCCAGGGCGATCCGGTGAAGACGCTGGAAAAAATGACCGGCATAGATCTGCCGGACGAGCAGCTGAAGCCCCTGGTGGCCGGGATCAAGGCCAGGCTGGGCACGACCCAGCTCGGAAACGCCCTGGACGGGCTGAAGAAGCTGTTCTGACCCATCGGCCGGGCTCTGCCCGGTCGATTTTTCCGCCCTTTTCCGTCCATACCCTTTTGAAAAGCGGCTTTTTGTGCGTTCCTTTCATTTTTCCCCTTGACTTTTCTGCAAAAGTAGGGTATGATAAGCAGGCATGTAAAGCTCCGGCGCTTTACACAAAGGAGGACGGACCGTGAAAAACCAGACCTACCGCATGACCATGCTGTTTGATTTTTACGGAGAGCTCCTGACCGACCGGCAAAAGGAATTTTTTGACCTCTATTATAACGAGGACCTCAGCCTCTCCGAGATCGCGGAGAACAGCGGCATCAGCCGTCAGGGCGTCCGGGACGTGATCGTCCGGGCCGAGGGCGTGATGCAGGAGGTGGAGGACAAGACCGGCCTCATCCGCCGCTTTGTGCAGATGCAGGAGCACATCGCCGCCATTGAAAGCGCCGCCGGGCGGCTGAAGACGCTCAACTACCGGCAGTACGAGGACCCCCGGATCGAGGAGCTGACGGACGTTATCAGCCGGGCGGCCCAGGCATTGAAGGAGTAAGCCCACGGGCTTTGGATAAGGAGTGAAATTTCATGGCCTTTGAAGGTCTTTCTGAAAAACTGAACGCCGCGTTCCGACGCCTGCGGGGCAAGGGACGCATCACCGAGGCCGACGTCAGGGAGGCCATGAAGGAGGTCCGTCTGGCCCTGCTGGACGCGGACGTCAGCTACGGCGTAGTCAAGGACTTTGTCGCCAAGGTCACCGAACGGGCCGTGGGCGCGGACGTACTGGAGAGCCTGACCCCCGCCCAGCAGATCATCAAGATCGTCAACGAGGAGCTCACCCAGCTCATGGGCGGCGGCAGCGAGAAGATCAGCTTCGCCTCCAAGGGTCCCACGGTCATCATGATGGTGGGCCTCCAGGGCGCCGGTAAGACCACCAACGGCGCCAAGCTGGCGGGGTATCTGAAAAAGAATCTGGGCAAGCGCCCCCTGCTGGTGGCCTGCGACGTGTACCGTCCCGCCGCCATCAACCAGTTACAGGTGGTCGGCCAGCAGCTGGACATCCCCGTTTTTGCCCTGGGCCAGGTCAACCCGGTCCAGATTTCCCAGCACGCGGTGCGCTACGCCAGGGACAACGGCTTTGACACGATCCTGCTGGACACCGCCGGCCGGCTGCATATCGACGAACAGCTCATGGAAGAGCTGAAGAAGATCAAGGCCGCCGTTACTCCCAATGAAATTCTTCTGGTTGTAGACGCCATGACCGGACAGGACGCCGTCAGCGCGGCCACCGCCTTTGATAACGCTCTGGGCATTGACGGCGTGCTGCTGACCAAGCTGGACGGCGACGCCCGCGGCGGCGCGGCCCTCTCCATCCGGGCCGCCACCGGAAAGCCCATCAAGTTCGTGGGCACCGGTGAAAAGCTGGACATGATCGAGCTGTTCCATCCGGACCGCATGGCTTCCCGTATTCTGGGCATGGGCGACATGCTCTCCCTCATTGAGAAGGCGGAGCAGAGCTTTGATGAGAAAAAGGCGGCGGAGCTGGAGGAGAAGCTGAAGAAGAATCGCTTCACTCTCACCGACTACATGGAGCAGATGAGCCAGCTGCGCAAAATGGGCGACCTGGGGCAGATGGCCGCCATGTTCCCCGGACAGCTGGGCAAGCAGATGGCCGGCGCGCAGATCGACGACAAAATGCTCAACCGGCAGGAAGCCATCATTCTCTCCATGACCCCCAGGGAGCGGAATAACCCCTCCCTGCTGGATGCCAGCCGGAAGCGCCGCATCGCCGCGGGCTGCGGCCAGCAGGTGTCTGACGTCAACCGTCTGTTGAAGCAATATGAGATGATGCTCCAGCTGACCCGCTCCCTCTCCAAGGGAAAGATGCCCCTGGGCCTGGGAAAGATGCCTCAGCTGGGCAAGATTACCGGCACCAGCAAAATGCACGGCTTTGGCCGGAAGAAGCGCCTGAAGTAGGCCCTGCCGGGCGGACAGCGCTCTCCCATCCGCTATGCTGCACGTAGATTGCCCCTGGCTTCAGGCGGCTGAACGCCGCCCCGGCCCCAAGCCGGCCGAAGGCCGGCCCACGGGTGACGCAGTGCTTGCATGATATACAAATTTATTATTTTACTAATTGGAGGAAACACATCATGGTTAAGATCAGACTGCGCCGCATGGGCGCGAAGAAAGCTCCCTACTATCGCGTCGTCGTCGCCGACAGCCGCTATCCCCGCGACGGCCGTTTCATTGAGGAGATCGGCAGCTACAATCCCTGCGTCTCCCCCGCTGAGATCAAGATTGACGCCGACCGCGCCAAGGAGTGGATCAAGACCGGCGCTCAGCCTACCGACACGGTCCGCGCTCTGCTCAAGAAAGTTGACGTGCTCTGATGGACGAGGTCAGAGAGCACAGCGCGAAGGATCTGCTGCTCTACATCGCCAGGAACCTGGTCGAAAAGCCTGACGCCGTGACTGTCACGGAAGTGGAGGGAGACCAGGAGCTGACGCTGGAGCTGCGCGTCGATCCGGATGACATGGGCAAGGTGATCGGCCGTCAGGGCCGCATCGCCAAGGAGATCCGGACCCTGGTCCGCTCCTATGCCCAGAAAGCGGGACGGAAGGTCTCGGTGGATATTATCGACTGACACCGCAGAAAGCCGCAAAAAGCGGGTGGAAATGCTTTCCACCCGCTTTGTTTTGCCTTTTATGCGATAGATCAACTGATATAGTCGACACACTTGAGAAACGGTAAAAAGGAAACGAGAGAAAATAAGACGCAGCGAGGCGGCGTTAGGCGGCCCGTGGCCGCCCCAGCCCTAAGCCGCGCAAAACGCGGTCCACGGGGCAAAGCCCTGGTGGGTTTGGGCGAAGCCCAACATTTACTCGTTCTCATCCGTGCTGACTATAGCATCTTTTTCAGCGTAGGCCCGGCGGCTATGCCGCCGGGGTTGCACCATCGAAACACGCGTCAGCCCGGAGGCCAGGTCATGTCTCTTCCTGCCAATACATGGAAATGCAGGTGAGGCACAGACTGCTGACCCGCCTCGCCGATGTTGGACACCACCCGGTAACCAGGGCCATCGAACCCCAGCTCCTTCGCCAGCCTCGCAATGACGGCAAAGATATGGCCCACGACGGGGGCGGTCTCCTCCGTCACGGCGGAGACGGACTGGATATGGGCCTTCGGCACTACCAGGAAATGGGTGGGCGCCTGGGGGTTAATGTCATAGAAGGCGTAGCACAGGTCGTCTTCATAGGCCTTATTGCTGGGGATCTCCCCGGCGATGATCTTGCAGAACAGGCAATCAGACATGAAATTTCCTCCTTTTATTGAAATGGCACGACGGCAAAGAACTCCAGGAGCGCGTCGCTGTCGTTGATGAGACTGTGGGCGTGACCCTTGGGGCAATAGTGGCAGCTCCCGGCGGACAGGGGCTCGTACGCGCCGTCATAGAGCACCTTCCCCGTCCCGGAGAGGATATAGATGATCTCGCTGCTGGTATCGTGGGTATGCAGGCCGATGCAGGAGCCGGGCTCCAGCGCACCGCGCATGATCTTGCCCAGCTCGTCTACCCGCATCCGGGTATGGAAGGTCCCCTCCCCGCCCAGGAACTGAGGGATGACCTGCTCCTCCATGGCGTTGAAATCAATCAGCATGACCTTTCTCCTTTCAGACCGGTTTAAATTGATTGGCTGCCGTATCGTAGGCATAGCCTGCGGCGGACAGCTGATCGGTCAGCTCCGCCGGGTCCGCGTCCAGACCGTCGCACAGGGCGTCCAGGCTGTCGTATTCGTCCCGGAGCTTGGTGTTTACGTAACTTAACAGAATATTGGGGTCTTGCGGGAGCATGGGGATCCCTCCTATTATTTGCTTGCATCCGGTTTTTGTCCGCAAACCAGATAAACATTGATTCCGCGCAGGACCGCCGCGCTTCCCTTCCGCCGCGCGGCGGCGGACCGGCGGAACAGGGCGCGGTACTGCTCCGCGTCCGATTCCGGGACAAGCCCCAACTGAACGCCCCGGTCCAGTTCCGCGTTCCGCTCCTGGAGGTACGCTTCTTCCGGCGCTTCCCCGTCCTCCTTCAGCCCGCCCCACAGCCATGGAACGATCTGCAAATCCCCCAGCCCGCTGCGGCGCATGGCGTCCGGCAGCTCCACGCCCGCGCCGAAGGCACGGCCCGCCTGCTGGAACTGAATCCACAGCCGGTTGTCCTCGGCCGTCAGCCTGGGGTCATAATACACCGCGCTGAGATAGTTGGGCTCCATGCACAGCACCCGTCCGCCGGGACGGCACACCCGGACCAGCTCCCCGATGGGGACCGTCTTGTCCGGGAAAATTTCCAGCAGGATGTCGCTGGCTGCCGCGTCAAAGCTGTCGTCCGGATAGGGCAGTTTTGTGATATCCCCCTGGACAAACTCAGTGGACAGCCCCTCCTTCTCTGCCAGCTTCCGGGCGGCGGAGAGAAGCGTCCCGTCCATATCCAGCCCCACAGCCGTCACACCGGGGAGCCGGGCGTACTGCCTGGTAAAGAACCCGGTGCCGCACCCGCAGTCCAGCAGCCGGACCGGACCGCCCTTCAGCTCCAGCATCGCCGCCAGCGCGGCCCGCAGGACGGGCAGAGGGCCGAAGCCCTCCGCCCGGGAATGTTCCAAATGGTCTGCCGTATAAGCCATCAGTCCCTGGCCTTCTCGTTGACGTAATCGTCCAGGGCCGCCAGCGCGTCGTCCAGCTTCAGCAGGTCGCTGCCGCCGCCCATGGCGCTGTCGGGCTTGCCGCCGCCCTTACCGCCGCAGATGGGGGCCAGGGTCTTGATGATGTCTCCGGCCTTGATGCCTCTCGCCACCGCGTCCTTGCCGCAGACGGCCAGGAAGGTGATCTTCTCTTCGTTAACGCTGGCCAGCAGGGCCACCACGGAGGAGTCCTTGTCCCGGAGGAAATCGCCCATCTTCCGCATGTCGTCCGCGCTCAGGCCATTGCGGGAGAAGGATACCACCTTCAGCCCCTTCACGGTCTTGGCGTTCAGCAGGAACTGGTCCGCCTCGCTGACGAACTCCTTGGCCTTCAGCTTCTCGATGGTCTGGCGCAGCTCGCGGGCCTCGGCCATCATCTGTCCCGCCTTGTCCGTCAGGTCAACGGGCTTCACCTTCAACGCGGCGGCGGCCCGGAAGAGCATATCCTGGAACGCCTGCATCTTCGCCAGGGCCCGCCTGCCGGTGACGGCCTCGATGCGGCGCACGCCGGAGGCCACGGAGAACTCGCTCTCAATGTGGAACACGCCCGCCTTGGCGGTGTTGTCCAGGTGGGTGCCGCCGCAGAACTCCACGGAGTACCCGTTGCCCACGTTCACCACCCGGACCACGTCGCCGTACTTCTCGCTGAACAGGGCGATGGCCCCGGTCTTCCTGGCCTCCTCGATGGGCATCTCCTTCGCCTCCACGGGATATCCGGCCAGGATGGCGTCGCTGACCTCCCGGGAGACCTCGCCGAGCTCCTCGGCGGTCATGGCGGCGAAGTGGGTGAAGTCGAAGCGGAGGTAGTCGTCCTCCACCAGGGAGCCCGCCTGATGGACGTGGTCGCCCAGGACCTTGCGCAGCGCCTTGTCCAGCAGATGGGTGGCGGTGTGGGCGCGCTTGATTGCGCTGCGGCGCTCGGTGTCAATGACGGCGGCCACGCTGTCGCCCACCTTGAGGGTTCCGGAGGTCAGCTTACCGTAGTGCATATATTTTCCGCCCTTGTTCTTCTGCACATCGGTGACCGTGAATACAGTCTCCGTCAGCTGGAAGGGCTCGAAGGAGCCAACAACCGTAATCGTTCCGTGGTCGGCCACCTGTCCGCCCATTTCGGCATAGAAGGGCGTCCTGTCCAGAACCACGATGCCCTCCACGCCGGGCATCAGCATCTCCGCCAGCTCGTTTTCCACCACCAGGGCCACCACCCTGGCGTCGGAAATGGCGGTATTGTCATAGCCCACAAACTCAGTGGACGGCACGTCCTTGCCGAACTCCACGCCGGCCCAGCCCAGGTCGCCCAGGGCCTCCCGGGCCTTCCGGGCCCGGACGCGCTGCTCCTCCATCAGCTTCTGGAAGGCGTCCTGGTCCACGGTCATGCCCTCCTCCTCCACCATCTCCACGGTCAGGTCGATGGGGAAGCCGTAGGTATCGTACAGCTTGAAGGCGTCCGCGCCGGAGAAGATCTTTTCCCTCTTCTCCTTGAGGCCGTCCAGCATCCCGGTAAGGTTCTTTTCGCTCCTTTCCTTGAGGCCGTTCAGCACCTCGGTGAAGTTCTTTTCGCGCTTCTCCTTGAGACCGCTCAGCATCTCGGTGAAGATCTTCATACCGCCGTCGATGGTCTTGGCAAAGCTCTCCTCCTCCATGCGGATGACGCGGGTGATGTAGGCTTCCTTCTCCCGCAGGTCGGGATAGGCGCACTCGTTCTCCTGGATCACGGTAGCGCAGACCTCATACAGGAAGGGCCGGTCCACGCCCAGCAGCTTCCCGTGGCGGGCGGCGCGGCGCAGCAGACGGCGGAGGACGTAGCCCCGGCCCTCATTGCTGGGCAGCACGCCGTCGCAGATCATCATGGTGGCGGAGCGGATATGGTCGGTGATGACCCGGAGGCTCACGTCGATCTTATGGCTCTGCTCGTACCTGGCCCCGGTGATCTCGCTGACCTTGTTGGTGATGTTCATCACCGTATCAATATCAAAGAGGGACTCCACGTTCTGGCTCACGCAGGCCAGACGCTCCAGTCCCGCGCCCACGTCGATGTTCTTCTGCTTCAGCTCGGTGTAGTGGCCCTGGCCGTCATTGTCAAACTGGGAGAACACGTTGTTCCAGATCTCGATATACCGGTCGCAGTCACAGCCCACGGTACAGCCGGGCCTGCCGCAGCCGTACTCCTCGCCCCGGTCATAGTAAATCTCGGAGCAGGGGCCGCAGGGGCCGGAGCCGTGCTCCCAGAAGTTGTCCGCCTTGCCGAACTTGAAGATGCGCTCGGCGGGGACGCCCACCACCTTGTTCCAGATCTCGAAGGCCTCGTCGTCGGCGGGTGTGGTCTCGCTCCCCCCAAAAACGGAGGGATACAGCCGGTCGGCCTCCAGGCCCAGCCACTCCGGGCTGGTCAGGAACTCCCAGCACCAGGTGATGGTCTCCTTCTTGAAATAGTCGCCGAAGGAGAAGTTGCCCAGCATCTCGAAGTAGGTGCCGTGGCGGGCGGTCTTGCCGATATTCTCAATGTCGCCGGTGCGGATGCACTTCTGGCAGGTGCAGACCCGGCGGCGGGGAGGCTCCACCTCTCCGGTGAAGTAGGGCTTCATGGGGGCCATGCCGCTGTTGATGAGCAGGAGGCTGGCGTCGTTCTGGGGAATCAGGGAAAAGCTGGGGAGTCTCAGATGGTCCTTGCTCTCAAAGAATTTCAGGAACATTTCGCGGATTTCGTTGACGCCGTAGGACTTGTGCATGGTTGGTTCTCTCCTTTTATACTTGTTATACTTGATATACTTGTTTCTTTGCGCCCCGGGGGCGCAAGGGGAAAGGTTTCTTGTTTGATAGCCCGGGCGCTTCCCGCCCCGGACCCCGGGCCTACTTTTCCCTTGTAGGAAAAGTAGGCAAAAGTACACCAGAACCAATGGTTCTGGACTCCTTCATTTATTACGGGGGTTATTATTTTACGCTGCGACCTGGCAGTCTGCCTGTCCTGCGGAGTGCTTTGGGCCGCCAGTGGTGCGTGGGGACGTCATTCGCCCTTCTGGCGAACGACTGTCCCGGCAGCCTTCGGCTGCCCGCCTGCGGATGCGCGCTATTGCCGCCCTTCGACCATCCCTCCGGCTCGGTTCTACAGAGTCCGGCGGTCGTCGCTCCTGCCCAGCAGATAGTCGGTGGACACCTCGAAATAGTCCGCCAGAGTCTCCAGGGTCAACGATGGTATATTAACATTTCCATACTCGATTTGTTGATAATGCGTCTCCGTATAGCCCAAAAGGTTGGCCATATCAATTTGTTTTACGCCTTTTTCTTTCCGCAATTCTTTTAAACGAGCGGACAGTTTCGGCATTTGTGGTACTTTCATAAAAACCTCACAATACCCCTTGACACGTTTTTTAAAATAGTGTATAATAAAACTATATTAAAATTAGTGCAGAGGAGCTTTCATCATGAACCAAACGTATAAATGGCTATTTGAGAACTACGCCGAAGACCTGCAAGGGGAGTTCAAAGAATACGAAGAACAGGTGATTGACCAGCTTGCGCAAGCCATTCCTTTAACAGATCACCAGCGTATCAAATTGGTGGACAGCTTTGCCGACGCCCGTTTCCGCTGCGGCGTGGAGAGCTTTGCCCTGGGCGTACAGTTTGGACTGCGGCTCACCATGGACTACTGGGGAGAGCTCCCGGAATCTACTGCTTTTTAATCTCCATCCCGATCAGCTCATAGTTGGTATCAAATGCCAGCCGGAACAGGATGTTTTTCTTCTCATACTTGCAGTAGAATACCGCCACGCCGTAGCTCTCCCCGTCGGAGGACTGGCCCGTGACCATGGAGCCGTTGATCTCCTTATAGACGCCCGCGCCGTCCGCCTGCCGGAGGACCAGGCTTTGGATGTCCTCCGCGGTGACCCCGGCGGCCACGTCCTCCCGCATCTGTTCCCGGACCGCCTCGTAGTCCCCACCGGTCAGCAGGATCACCACTTCCCTGCCGTGCCGGAGCAGCGTTTCCTCCTCCATGCCCGCCGGCAGCGGCTTTCCCTGGCATCCGGTCAGCAGCAGGACCATCAGCGCCAGCGTGGCGGCGGACCGCAATTTTTGTCTCAAATTTTTCTCACTTCCTCCCCTGCCTTTTTCAATCAGAGTCTTTTATTCGTCACCGTGCGGCGGAGCTGGACCAGCGCAAGCAGTCAAGAGCGAAATTGGCCGTCCGCCCAGGACCCGCTCAGAACAAAAAAGGAAACCTTCGCCACCACATAGGGGCGAAGGTTTCGCGGTACCACCCTAATTGATCCCTTGCGGGACGTCTCGTCAGCCCGGTAACGGGGGCAAGGCCGTGCGGCTCGTCGCCGCCCGCTCGGAAGTGGCCGCGTCAGGGGCTGTGCCGCGGGGCTTTCACCCTCCCCCGCTCGCTTGGGCCAACCGTCTGACGCTCGTTTCCTCATCGCTTTTGTTCCTGTGTATTATATCACGTTTTCAAGGGTTGTCAATGAGAAAATCCACAAAAACAGGGAAAACAATTTTCAAGCGCTGATTTTACCGGGCGGCGGCAGCCTCAGCCTTTCCTTATTCACGGGACAATGGCATTCTGCCGGTACTCGCGCAAAAGGTTCACGTTCAGCGGCGGGTGACCCGGAACGCGATGCCGCCGTTTCCGTCGGGTATCAGCGCGATTTGGTCCGCGCCGGAGAAGCCGGTGCCACCCATGGCGCTGTCGCCGGGCCTGTAGTTCTGGCAGATCAGCGCGGTGAGCATGGAGGTTTTGCCCTCAGCCTCGTAGAACGCGGCCAGACCGGCGGCGTTCACCTTCGCGCTGACGCTGAAGTTTACCCCGGCGGTAAAGGGGGTGTCCTCCTGGACACCGAAGGCCCGCAGCACAACGTAATTGTACCGCCCGCCGAAGTCGTCGGCTTTCATACCGGTAAGCCTGACGGTGTCTCCGCCCACGACGTCGAGCTGCAGCCAGTCGCCGTTAAGCTGCTCCTCCCGGTAGCTGGTGACCACGCCGTCAGCGGGGAGCTTCGTGCAGATCACGCCCTTCACGTACTCCACCTCGCCGGTCTGCTCGGAGGGAGTGCCGGGCTGCTGACTCTGGCTGTCGGCCACAACGGTGACCCGGCAGGTCCCGGTGGTCACTTTGTTATCCAGCTTTACGGACAGCGTGATCGTCGTGGTCCCCGGAGCGGCGCCGATGAGGTCGGTGCCGTCAAAGTAGGCCACGCTTTCATTGCTGGACTCAAAGCTGGCGGATCCGGAAGCGCCGTACAGGTAACCGAAGGTATTGTGAGTCTCCCCCACCTTGATGGTCAGGGTCTCGGGCAGATACTTGAGCTTCTCAACAATGGGGGTCTCCGGCTGCTGGCTCTGGCTGTCGGCCACAACGGTGACCTGGCAGGTCCCGGTGGTCACCTTGTTATCCAGCTTCACGGACAGTGTGATCATCGTGGTCCCCGGAGCGACGCCGATGAGGTCAGTGCCGTCAAAGTAGGCCACGCTTTCATTGCTGGACTCAAAGCTGGCGCCTCCGGTGGTGCCGTACATGTAGCGGAAGGTATCGTGTCTCTCCCCCACCTTGATAGTCAGCGTCTCGGGGAGGTACTTCATCTTCTCGACAACCGGCATCCCAGTGGAGGGCGTTCCGGTGGAGGGTGTCCCGGCGGTAGCGCCGTTGGCGTCGATGTCCAGCTCGAAGATCTGGATATAGCGGTTCTTCCGGCTGCTGTAGGCGTCGGAAACCTCCAGCTCCGCCCGTGCCCAGACGATCTTGCTGCCGTAGACGGAGGGGTCCTCGGCGGTGGAGGGGGCGACGTAGCCGGGCAGGGTCCTGGTCTCGCCCACCTGGTTGCCCTGGCCGTCAAAGACGGCGTACTGGAGCTCGTCGAACTTGTAGAAGTTCCGTCCGGGGCGTGTGACCTGCCACATGACCACGAAGGTGTTGTTGTTGACCTCCACCAGCTTCACATCGTTGACATAGGCGCTCTGGTCGCCGGGCAGGCTGGTGAGCCACTTGATCTGGGCCTGGCCGCCGCTCTTGGGGATCACGGCCAGGAAAACGTTGGCCTTCCTCAGGCTGTCATTCCCCTGCTGGGGAGAGGAGGCGGCGGCAAAGAGGTAATTGCTGCCGGATACGCCCAGACCGCCGGGGATGGCGTTGGTGGTGTTGTCGCCGGTGGTCCCGAAGAAGGAGAAGAAGTTCTGCTGCGCTCCTCTGCCCAGGGAACTTTCCTTGCTCAGGTTAAATCCTCTGGGATGGGCGTCGCCGTGGTCCACGTAGATCGGCGTGCCGCCGTCAAAGGCTACATACTGGGCGAAGGAGTGGGAGGTATAGTTGTACTCGTCGAAATTGTCCGACTGGTAGATGACGGCCATATCCGAGGTGCGGATCTTCGCGGTGAAGTTGGACTGATGCCGCAGCCCGTCCTTGGGCGTCAGGTACCGCTGGCGGGAGGTGTGGAGGATCAGGATGCCGTTCTCCTCCGCCATGGCGGTGTGGCTGGTGAAATCAAAGGGAATGGTGGTATAACAGTTGGAGATATCCGCCGCTCCCACCCGGTTCCAGTTCTTGTCGTACTTGACGATCCGGTAGACGGTCTTGCTGTTGTTCTCCTCCATGTTGTCCTCGCCGAAGGCCAGGTAGTAGTTGTTCTCTCCCTCGCAGAAGCCGCCGCACCGCTTCATCTCGGCGGAGATGGTCTTGATGCCGGCGGAGGTGCCGTCGGCGTTGTAGGTCTCCACCTTGATGCCGTCGCTGCTGATGAAGAGCACGGACCTCTGGCCGTTGTTCTCCAGGGCGTAGAAGCGGTAGCTGCTCTGGCGGATGTACTTGTCGGCGTCCAGCTCAAAGGCGGTGTCCATCAGGAAGATGCCCTGCTGGGCCCGCCGGGCCTTGACCGCGGGCTCCGCCGCGGTGTAGAGGCGGTCCACCATGACGCAGGCCTCCTGCCAGGTGAGGGTGCCCTTGGGGTTGAACTTCCCGCTGGTGTCCCCCTGGAGGATGCCCATCCGGGCGGCACGGGCCACGGAATCCGCCGCCCAGGAACTGATGTTCCCCTGATCGGTGAAGCTCTTTTCCGCGCCCTCCTGGGGAGCGGGGACGCCGCCGTAGGTCTCCAGTGCGTCGATGGCGGCGCACATCATCTTGGCGGCCTGCTCACGGGTGAGGTTGCTGCGGGCGTCGGCCACCCGCTGGCCGTTCTTGGTGGAGCCCTCGGTGATGCCGTAGGCCGCGCCGTAGTACATGCCGTAGGCCTCAAGGGGACTGGCGGCGTCGGTGAAATAGCCGTCAGAGACGGGGTTCACTTTTACAAGCTTCTCCCAGTCCCCCTCCATCTGGACGAGGTTCACCAGCATCTGGCAGAAGTCGCCCCGGTTGATGGCCCCGTCGGGGGCCTTGCCGCCGGTGTAGATCTGCCAGTCCAGCAGGCCCACGTCCTCCAGGTGCTTGCACTGCGCCGCTGCCCAGCTGGCCGGCTCCTTGTTGAAGGCCCCCGCCGGCAGGCACAGCGCCGCCGCCAGCAGCAGCGCCAGGACCAGTACGCGAATCATTCGATTTCGTCTCATCAATGTCTCTCCTTTGCGATTTTCCGGGCCGTGACCCATTTGCCCCATCCTAGAGCAGCACCCAAAAATACTGAGAAAAGTTCAGCGGTCCAGAAAACGCATGGCCGCGTTGTCGTCCTTGACGGGCGTCAGCCCGTCTGCGTCCTCCGCCTTGCCCTGCGTTCCCT
>JAAVHC010000081.1 GCA_014799925.1 Oscillibacter sp. | reverse complement strand
TTGTCGTCCTTGACGGGCGTCAGCCCGTCTGTGTCCTCCGCCTTGCCCTGCGTTCCCTGCCCTCGCTTCCTTTTTTCTCATTATTTCTGGGAACTGCTCTGGTCTGCCGCACGGTAACCCTTGATACTTCTAATTGAAAGAAAAAGGTCAATTCGTCCGTATGAACCCCGTCCGCTCCGTCCGCCGCTCAAATTCCGCAAGGCCCTCGCCCAGCAGCGCCGCGGCCTTCTCCCCCTCTCCGGCGCGGATGCAGTCCGTAAAGGCGCGGAGCCTCTCCAGACAGAAGGGAATGCCGAAGGCCTCGATATAGGCCCGCCAGAATTCCCGGCTCACCGGGGAAAAGGCGTTGAGGATCAGGGGCGTAATGGAGTTGCCGCTGAGGAAGGTGACCGCCCGGTGGTAGCGGAACATGGCGTCGGCAAAGGGATAGACCCCCTCGCGAGACGCGTCCTCCGCCTGACGGTACAGCTCCTCCAGCTTCGCCACGTCCTCCTCCGTCCGGCAGGCGGCCAGCTCCCGGAAGGCGGGACCCTCCAGGTAGTACCGGATCTTCAGGATGCTGCGGCAGGTCTTGGCGTCCAGCTGGCCGCCGTGGTAGCGGGTGATGGCCAGCAGGGTGTCCAGGGTGCCGGTCTGGGCGTAGTCCGCCACGGTGATCCCCTGGCGGTTCACCACATCCAGAAAGCCCAGGCGGTGGAGCTCCCGGATGCCCTCGTGAACGGCGGTCTTGCTGATTTTCATCTCGTCCGCCAGCTCCCGCTCCGTGGGCAGCCTGTCGCCGGGACGCAGCTGGCCGGAGAGGATCATCCCCGTCACCTGCTGGACAAACAGCTCCCGGATGGAGGGCGCCACGATTTCCCTGAATTCCATAGGGCCTCCTTTTGGTCCGACCAGGACCTTAAATTTTACGGGCGTATCTTTATGAAGAATGGACAACAGGTAATCCTTTACTTCCTTCCTAAAATAGCATAAAATATAGTTTACCGCAAGAGAAAATCAAATCCCCCTGGTTGGGACAGGCCAATGGTCTGCCCCGGCCTCTACAGACGGAAAAGAGGAGGAAAACAGGCGATGGGAAAACAGACCAAATCCAACATGCCCCTGGATGAGAGCAGGCTCTCCTTCCAGATCCCCCGCACGGACCAGCCCCGCGAGAAGATCATCAAGCTGGGCCAGATGATCACCGACCGGGTGCCCGCCAAGCTCCACGGCGTCACCGGCGACGACCCGGAATACTGGGGCCTGGCCGGACTGGTCACCGACGAGATGGCCGACGTGGCCCTGAAGATGAAGGTCCGCAAGCCCAAGACGCTGGAGCAGATCCAGAAGCTCACCGGCATGGAGACGGAAAAGCTGCAAAAGCTGCTGGACGAGATGGCCTGGGCGGGCCTCATCGAGTACAACTGGGAGAACCTGGACGGCAAGAACCCCAACCACGAGAAGCGCTACGTCCTGCCCCAGTACGTCCCCGGCAGCGCGGAGTTCTTCAACATGCGCCAGGAGGACATGGACGAGCACCCGGAGGTCACCGCCTTCTTCGAGCGCATGACCTTCCTGCCCCTGGAGAAAATCACCCCCATGGTGCCCCCCGGAGGCGCGGGCATCGGCATGCACGTCATCCCCGTGGAAAAGGCAATCGAAGCGGAAAATCAGTCCCTCAGCATCGAGCACATCTCCTACTGGATGAGCAAATACGAGGGCAAGTACGCCGCCAGCATGTGCTCCTGCCGCCCCTCCCGGGCCAAGCTGGGCGAGGGCTGCGGCGACTGCGCCGACGACTGGTGCATCGCCATGGGCGACATGGCCGACTACATCGTGGAAACCAAGCGGGGACGGTACATCACCAGGGAGGAGGCCCTGGACATCTTCCGGCGCGCGGAGGAGAACGGGTTCGTCCACCAGATCACCAATATTGACGGCGAGGAGAAGATCTTCGCCATCTGCAACTGCAACGTCAACGTTTGCAACGCCCTGCGGACCAGCCAGCTGTTCAACACCCCCAACATGAGCCGCTCGGCCTACGTGGCCAGGGTGGAGGCGGAAAACTGCGTGGCCTGCGGCCGGTGCGTGGAGTCCTGCCCCGCCGGCGCGGTGAAGCTGGGCCAGAAGCTGTGCACCAAGGACGGCCCCGTGGTCTATCCCCAGCACGAGCTGCCCGACGAGGTCAAGTGGGGCCCGGAGAAATGGGACATCAACTACCGGGACAACAACCGGATCAACTGCTATGACACCGGCACCTCCCCCTGCAAGACCGCCTGCCCGGCCCATATCGCCGTCCAGGGCTACCTGAAATTCGCCGCCCAGGGCAAGTACCGGGAGGCCCTGCAGCTCATCAAGCGGGAAAATCCCTTCCCCGCCGTCTGCGGCCGGGTGTGCAACCGCCGGTGCGAGGACGCCTGCACCCGCGGCACCGTGGACCAGGCCGTCGCCATCGACGAGGTGAAGCGGTTCATCGCCCAGCAGGACCTGTTCGAGGAGCACCGCTTCGTTCCCACGCCGGTGATCCCCAAGGTCCAGGGCGGCTTTGACGAGAAGATCGCCATCATCGGCGCGGGCCCCGCGGGCCTGAGCTGCGCCTACTACCTGGCGGAGAAGGGCTACAAGCCCACCGTGTTCGAGAAGAACGAGAAGCCCGGCGGCATGCTGGTCTACGGCATCCCCTCCTTCAAGCTGGAGAAAAACGTGGTGGAGGCCGAGATCGACATCATCCGCCAGATGGGCGTGGAAATCAGGTGCGGCGTGGAGGTCGGCAGGGACGTGACCCTGGACGGGCTGCGAGCGCAGGGCTACAAGGCCTTCTACATCGCCATCGGCTGCCAGGGCGGCCGGAAGGCGGGCGTTCCCGGCGAGGACGCCCAGGGCGTCATGACCGCCGTGGACTTCCTGCGCACCGTGGGCGGCGACGAGAGCTATCCCGTCCACGGCAGGGCCGTGGTGGTGGGCGGCGGCAACGTGGCCATCGACGTGGCCCGCTCCGCCGTGCGCTGCGGGGCGGAGAGCGTGAAAATGTTCTGCCTGGAGCCCAGGGAGAAGATGCCCGCCTCCGTGGAGGAGATCCAGGAGGCCGAGGAGGACGGCGTCGCCGTGGACTGCGGCTGGGGCCCCAAGGAGATCCTTGCCGAGAACGGCAGGGTCACCGGCATCGTCTTCAAGAAGTGCGTCTCTGTCTGGGATGCCGAGGGGCGGTTCAATCCCACCTATGACGAGAACGACACCGTCACCGTGGAATGCGAACACGTCCTGCTCAGCATCGGCCAGGCCATCGTCTGGGGCGATCTGCTGAAGGGCAGCAAGGTGGAGCTGGGCCGGGGCCAGGGCGCCGTGGCCGACAGGCTGACCTATCAGACCGCCCAGCCCGACATCTTCGTGGGCGGCGACGTATACACCGGCCCCAGGTTCGCCATCGACGCCATTGCCGCCGGCAAGGAGGCCGCCGTGTCCCTCCACCGGTTCGTACAGCCAAATACCAGCCTGACCATCGGCCGCAACCGCCGGGAGTTCGTCGAGCTGGACAAGGAGAACGTCCTCCTCGACATCCACTACGACACCTCTCCCCGCCAGAAGCCCGGCTATAACGAGGCCCTGCGCCGGACCTTCCGGGACGGCAGAGAGACCTTCACCGAGGAGCAGGTCAAGGCGGAGACCGCCCGGTGCCTGGGCTGCGGCGCGTCCATCGTGGACCCCAACAAGTGCATCGGCTGCGGCGTGTGTACCACCAAGTGCGGCTTCGACGCCATCCACCTCCACCGTGAACGGCCCGAGTGCAGCACCATGGTGAAGGCGGAGGACAAGATGAAGGCCATCCTGCCCTACATGGTCAAGCGGGAGTTCAAGATCAAGAAGGCCGCGAAGAAGGGCAAGTAGGCCATGCACGAGCTGGGAATTGTGTTCCACGTCATCAAAATGGCGGAGAAGGCGGCGGAGGAAAATCAGGCGGATCAGGTGGCCTCCGTCACCCTGCGGCTGGGGGAGGTCTCCGGAGCCATCCCCCATGAGCTCACCAGCTGCTGGAACTGGGCGGTGAAGAAGACGGAGCGGATGCGGGAGGCGGAGCTGATCATTGAGACCATTCCCGCCGTCACCCTCTGCGAGGACTGCGGGAAAACCTATCCCACCGTGCCCCAGGGGAAGACCTGCCCCCACTGCGGCAGCGGAAACACCTATCTGACCCAGGGAAATGAGATACAGCTGAAGGAAATCACGGTTACGTGACGGGAGGACGCCATGGAAACATACAAGGTAATCGAAATCAAGGAGAGCGTCTTCGCGGACAACAACCGGGAGGCGGACCGGATCCGTGCGTCGCTGAAGCGGGAGAAGACGTTCCTGCTGAATCTGATGTCCTCCCCCGGCTCGGGGAAGACCACGACCCTGCTGCGGACCATCGAGGCGCTGAAGGGCGAGCTCCGCATGGGCGTGATGGAGGCGGACATCGACTCCGACGTGGACGCGGCGGCCGTCGCCAATGCCGGGGTCCGGAGCATCCAGCTCCATACCGGCGGCATGTGCCACCTGGACGCGGGGATGACGGAGCAGGGCCTTAAGGAGCTGGGCACGGCGGATCTGGATCTGGTGGTGCTGGAGAACGTGGGCAACCTGGTGTGTCCCGCGGAGTTCGACACCGGGGCGGTGAAGAATGCCATGATCCTCTCCGTGCCGGAGGGCCACGACAAGCCGCTGAAATATCCCCTGATCTTCACCGTCTGCGACGTGCTGCTCATCAACAAGATCGACGTGCTGCCCTATTTTGACTTCGATCTGGAGAAGGTCCGGGAGTACGCCCATATGCGCAACCCCAGGCTGAAGATCTTCCCCGTCTCCGCCAGGACCGGAGAGGGGGTGGACGCCTGGACGGACTGGCTGAAGGCGCAGGTCCGGGACTGGACATAGAAGTTTTCGCCCGCCTTTTTCAAAAGGCGGCAGGGGGCGGGGACGGCGTCCCCGCCGGGTTTGGGCGGAGCCCAACCGGAAAACAGAAACATACAGGAGGGACAAAATTATGTTATTTCAGGTTTATGGCGACGGAGCCGGCTGGCAGCTGCTGGGGTGGCTGCTGGTGTTCACAGGTCTGGTGCTGGCCAACGAAGTGGCCCGCCGGAGCAAGCAGGGGGGCATCTTCTGCTTCCTGATCCTGCCGGGCGTGCTGACGGTGTATTTCATCTCCATCTATGTCTGCGCGGCCATGGGGATGGAATGGGCCCTCAACAACCAGACCTATACCAATATGAACAGCTGGTTCCACTACGCCAAGCTCTACGCCGCCACGGCGGGGTGCATCGGCTTCATGATGCTCAAGTACAAGTGGAGCATCGGCGGGACCGAGTGGTTCAAGGCATTCCCCTTCGTCATCGTGGCCATCAACATCCTCATCGCCGTGGTCAGCGATTTCGAATCCGGCGTCAGGGGCCTCATCGCCCTCCAGCAGTACGGCGACCGCTGGTGGCTGTCCAGCGAGAACGTATGGCTGTACGGCGGCTGGTGGAACTGGGTCAACGGCATCGCCGGCATCGTCAACATCTTCTGCATGACCGGCTGGTGGGGCATCTAC
>JAAVHC010000080.1 GCA_014799925.1 Oscillibacter sp. | reverse complement strand
TCCTCGCCGGAGCGGTGCCGGACGGAAACCGTCCGGGCGTCCATATCCCGGTCGCCCACCACCAGCATATAGGGGATCTTTTCCAGCGTGGCTTCCCGGATCTTCTTGCCGATCTTCTCGCTGCGGGCGTCCACCTCTACGCGGAAGCCCTGGGCATCCAGCTTGGCAGCGACGTTCCTGGCATAGTCCGCCGCACGGTCAGTGACAGGCAGGATCTTTACTTGCACCGGGTGCAGCCAGGTGGGGAAGGCTCCGGCGAAGTGCTCGGTGATGACGCCGATAAACCGCTCGATAGAGCCCAGCAGGGCGCGGTGGATCATGATGGGCCGGTGCTTCTCGCCGTCCTCGCCCACGTATTCCAGCTCGAAGCGCTCAGGCATCTGCATATCCAGCTGGATGGTGCCGCACTGCCAGGTCCGGCCCAGGCTGTCGGCCAGATGGAAGTCCAGCTTGGGGCCGTAGAACGCGCCGTCGCCGGGGTTGATCTGGAAGTCCTTGCCCAGCTCGGTAATAGCAGCTTGCAGGGTATCCTCGGCGAAGTGCCAGACCTCCTCGTCGCCCATGTGGTCCTCCGGCATGGTGGACAGCTCGATCTGGTAGGTCAGGCCGAAGGTGGAGTACATCTCGTCAAAGAGCCGCACCACGTTCTTGATCTCCTCCTTCATCTGGTCCGGGGTCATGAAGATGTGGGCGTCGTCCTGGGTGAAGCATCGGACCCGGAAGAGTCCGTGGAGCGCGCCGCTCATCTCATGGCGGTGGACCAGGCCCAGCTCCGCCGCGCGAAGGGGCAGGTCGCGGTAGGAGTGGGGCTCGTTCTTATACACCAGCATGCCGCCGGGGCAGTTCATGGGTTTGACGGCATAGTCCTCTTCATCAATGACCGTGGTATACATATTCTCCTTGTAGTGGTCCCAGTGGCCGGACTGGTGCCAGAGATGCTGGTTGAGGATAATGGGGGTAGCGATTTCCATGTAGCCGTACCGTTTGTGGCACTGGCGCCAGTAGTCCAGCAGGGTGTTTTTCAGCACCATGCCTTTGGGCAGGAAGAAGGGGAAGCCGGGGCCTTCGTCACTCATCATGAACAGGCCCAGCTCACGGCCCAGCCTGCGGTGGTCCCGCTTCTTGGCCTCCTCAATGCGGGCCAGGTACTCGTCCAGCTCGTCCTTCTTGGGGAAGGCCACGCCGTAGATCCGCTGGAGGGTCTGGCGGCTGGAGTCGCCCCGCCAGTAGGCGGCGTTGCAGGCGGTCAGCTTGATGGCGTTGCCCTTGATGCGGCCGGTGGAGTCCACGTGGGGGCCGGCGCAGAGGTCGGTAAACTCGCCCTGCCTGTAGAAGGAGATGACCGCGTCCTCCGGCAGGTCGTTGATGAGCTCCACCTTGTAGGGCTCGCCCTTTTCCTCCATGAACTTGATGGCCTCCTCGCGGGGCAGCTCAAAGCGCTCCAGCTTCAGCTTTTCCTTGCAGATTTTCCGCATTTCGGCTTCCAGCTCGGACAGCTCTGCCTCGGTAAAGGGCCGGGGGGTGTCGAAGTCGTAGTAGAAGCCGTTGTCGATGGACGGGCCGATGGCCAGCTTCACCTCCGGGTGCAGGCGCTTCATGGCCTGGGCCAGGATATGGGAGCAGGTGTGCCAGTAGGTCTTGCGGTAGGTTTCGTTTTCAAAGGTATACAGGTTTTCTTCGGACATGGGAATAAGCTCCTTTCTTTACTAGGGGCAAAAAAATTCACCCCTGACCAAAATTCAGGGGTGAAGTCAAAAAGTCAACTCCACGGTTCCACCCTGCTTACAATCTGCAAATATGCAGACTGTCGCTTTGTGTCCCCCTGTAACGGGAAGGCCCCGTCCTGGTCATCCCAGGCGGCTCGGGAGCGGTGGCCTCTGCCGGGCGCGGTTCCGCAGGGATCTCGCAGCATACGATCCCCTCTCTGGGCGGCGCGGCCGGCGGCTTCTCCGTCATCGCTGATTTCCTGCTTCTCAATATAGCACCGGAGGCGGGAAATTGTCAAGGGGGAAATGTTTCGGTCTCTGCTTAAGATTGGCGCTGCTGGATAAAATCCCATCGGCTTCACAAAAATTAGTTGAGCAAGGTATGGGCGCGTGATATAATCAAAGTGACAAATCGGGATTGATAGAAATGCCTGATAGATTTGAATGGATTTTCAAAAGATGTGAAGAGGCTGTAAAGCATGTGGGTATCGAAGATAACAAAAGAAAACCTGACAAATGATGTAGTAGACTGCCTTTTATTTGAAGGCTTGAATGACAATGGAGCGAGTGTTGACTGTATTATTGTTTTGGGCAGCATGAAGGCGGCCGAATACAGGGTTCCCGCGGCGGCCGAGGCGTTTTTTGCAGGCAGATCTGAAAAAATCATGCTTTGTGGAGGGAAAGTAAGGGACTTTTCAGGTAAACGCATGACAGAAGCAGAGAATATGTGTGAAAAAGCCTTAGAGTTAGGAGTTCCAGAAGCAGGCGTCATCATTGAAAAAAATTCTCAAAACACAATAGAAAATATATTATGCTCACTTTTGGAATTGCAGCGTTCAATGTGGCTTAATAAAGTAAAAAGCGTATTGCTGGTGACAACAACATATCATATGCGCCGAAGCTTATGTATAGCAAAATATCTTTTTCCATCTCATATAAATGTATATCCTTGTCCGGCAGATGACACAACAACCAAAAGGGATAATTGGATGAATACGCCTGAAGGAATTGACAGAGTATACAAGGAGGTATTGAACATTGTAAGATGTGTTAATAACGGAGTAATTCCTGATTTCGAAATATAATATTACTTCCGAGCTAAAAGGCCGGAGTAATATGCGCCATGTTTACGGATTTCGCAATGACCACATCGAGTGGTCATGCGAAATTCAATTCTGCACAGCCGCTCGATGCGGCTGTTGCAGAATCACGGTTGCCGCCGTTTACGGCGGCGAGTAAAACGGCTCGGATCAAATCATACAATTTTCAGTTTGTTGGGGATCTGCCCGCAAGAGCAGATCCCCAATTTCGACATTTCGGCGGATGATTTCACAAAGCAGCGCCTGGCAGCGCCAATCTGAAAAGGAAAACGTTTCTTTCCGTCTCTCCGGCCCGTCGGGCGGAGGATCACCGGGGCTGCGGGGATACGGGGCGTCCGCCTGTCCGGGCCAGCTTCCGCTCCGCCCGCTTCATCTTATACAGCTCCTCCGTGGCGAAGGCCAGCTTGGTCACCACGTTCTGCTTCACGGGATAGCAGTAGAGGCTGTCGTTGTCGGTGGAGATGTCCACACAGTCGTCCGGGCGGACGTAGCAGTAGTCGTACTCGATGTGCAGCCCGTACATCCCCAGGGGCGGGCGGTGGACGCGGTAGGGATGGCCGTTGTGCTCGCCCTCCACGATGAAGCCCTCCTCCATGTCGTGAATGAGCCTGGCCTTCCCCAGCTTCTGAAACCGCCAGGCGTTGGGCAGGGAAAACACCTCCACCTCGTCCTCAAAGCGGTAGGTGCCCGCCTCCAGCTGAGAGCGGACCTGGCTCCGCTCCCACTCGAACCAGTCGGGGATGTGGGGGAACTCCGTCTCGCCGTCTTTGGCGTGGAGGACCCCCAGCTCGTCCATCTCCCACTCCTTGCCGCAGGCGGCGCAGCGGAGAATGGTTCCCCGGCTCTCCATCTTCGACTCCGCGAGACAGCGGGGGCACTGATAGAGCACCTTGTGGAGTCCCTCCGCACGGAAGGGCTCGGTGATGCGGATATTCTGCTCCCGCTGCCAGCGGTACTCGTCATAGTCCATGGCGGCGCGAATGATCTCGCCGATTTCGGCGGCGGACTTCTCCTCTACCTCCCGGGCGGTGAGCACCTGGGTCATGGTGGTGTGGAGGGGCACCTTCCGGGGCCTGCGGTAGTTCCAGAAGGGAGTGTGGAGATAGTTGCCGTGGTGGAGCAGCACCACCACCGGAACGCCCTGCTTTTTCACCAGCTTGCCCAGGGAGTCGGGCAGGATGGCGGTGGTGCCGATGGGGGAGTAGCGGGCCTCCGGATACATGCACAGGATGTCTCCGTACTCCTGGAGCACCTTTTTCACCGAGCGCAGCAGGGTCATGTCGGTGGTGAACTTCCGCTTGCACAGGCAGCCCAGCCACTCCATGATAAAAGGCCGGCGGTAGTAGCCGTCGATGGTGGCGATGTTGTTGACGGAATGGGGCCAGGTGGCGATGGAGCAGAGATGAAAATCCACGAAATACATGTGGTTGCTTAAAAGAATGTAGGGGGGCTTGAGGCCCTCCATGTTGATTTTTTCGATTCTGTATTCCTGGCCGATCATGCTCATGCCGCACAGGACCCGGAGGATGGCGGTGAAAATCTTTCTCTGCCGCAGGGGCGGCTTGGTGGTGTCATAGCGCTTCAGGCTGCCATAGTTGACGTCAATGCTCTCCATGGTACTCTCCCTCCCGCCGGAGGACACGCATCCGGCGGTTATGTAATGTCAGTATGCCATTCGATTGTCCGGCAGGGGCAAAAAGGGCTTATTTATAACTATTGTACCATAGAGCGGCGGGGAAAGCAAACCCGTATTTTCGCGTTTTTCCCCGTTCCCGCCGGCCCGGAAAAAAGAAATGCCCGATAACGCGAACCTTCCCTTGTCATAAGCGTGTCGTTTATGTTATAATATCCCCACGGCGGCCATTATGATTCCCGCGTTAACCGGAAAGAAGAGGGGGAAATCTGCATGAACCGAAAACTGTCCCGGTTGATCGAGCCGAATTTGCAGCCATATTTTTTGTGCCTTGCCCTGTTTGCCGTGCTGACGGCGTCGGCCCAGCCCCTGCTGGCGTCGGCGGAGCTGGTGGTCCTGGTCGCGCTGTACATCTACCACCGGAAGCAGAGCATGCGCCGGCGGCGCAACGTGGTGCGGTATATCGAGACCATTACCGGCGGAGCCGATTCCATCAGCAAAAACAGCATGCTGAATACGCCCCTGCCTGTGGTGGTGTTCCGCGCGGACACCGGAGAGGTGGCCTGGGCGAACGACGGCTTCGTGGAGCTGGCCTCCGCCGGGGAGGATGTGCTGGCCATGCCGATCAGCGAGCTGGCCCCGGACTTTGATTACCAGTGGCTCCTGACCGGGGAGACGGGCAAATCCGCCGAGGAGCTGACGGAGATCTCCGGCCATATCTGCCGGGTCTACGGCACGGTCAGCAAGGAAAGCGACCGGACAGCCAGCCAGGGCCCGCTTGTCACCGCTTATTTCGTCGACGTCACCGAGAGCAAGCATGTCGAGGCGCTGTACGAGGGCAGCCGTCCGGTCATCTGCCTGCTGGTGCTGGATAATTACGAGGAGCTGATGAAGGCCGGCGGCGAGGCGGCCAAGAGCGCCATCCGCGCCAGAATTGACGAGCTTCTGAACACATGGGTCACGGAACTGGGCGGCCTGCTGCTCAAATACAGCCGGGACCGGTATCTCTTCCTCTGTGATGAGCAGCACTTTCATCAGATTATGGAGGAGAAGTTCTCTATTCTTGAGACCATCCACCAGATTACCAGCGAGGACGGCGTCACCGCCTCCCTCTCCATCGGCGTGGGCAAGGACTGCGAGAGCTATGAGGAATCCTTCCGGTGGGCGGAAAAATCCATTGAGATGGCCCTCAGCCGGGGCGGAGACCAGGCGGTGGTGAAGGACAGTCTGGATTTCCAGTTCTACGGCGGCCGCTCCAAATCCACCGAGAAGCGCACCAAGGTCAAGAGCCGCGTCATGGCCAAGGCCCTGGGCGAGCTGATCGCCGACGCGGGCCAGGTCTACGTCATGGGCCACGAGTACGCGGACATGGACGCGGTAGGCGCGGCGGCGGGGATATGCTGCGCGGCCCGGAAGAAGGGAAAGAAGGCCCAGATCGTTATCGACATGGAGGGCAACAACGCCCGACCCCTGGTGCGGAAGCTCCAGGAGCTGCCGGAGTACGACGGCGTGTTTGTCAGCGGCCCCGACGCGTTCATCCATGCCCAGCCGGGCGCTCTGCTGGTGGTGGTGGACACCAACCGTCCGGACATGGTGGAGAACCGCCAGCTGCTGGACGCCTGCAACCGCGTGGCGGTGATCGACCACCACCGCCGGGCGGCTACCTACATTGAAAACGCGGCGCTGAACTTCCATGAGCCCTACGCCTCTTCCGCCTCGGAGCTGGTGACGGAGCTGCTGCAATACCTGGTGGAGCCCAGCGACCTGCTGCGGGGCGAGGCGGAGGCCCTGCTGTCGGGCATTGTGCTGGATACCAAGAATTTCATGATGCGGGCGGGGAGCCGGACCTTTGAGGCGGCAGCTTTCCTGCGCCGGGCGGGGGCGGATACCTACGAGGTCCGCCGGTACTTCCAGAGCGATCTGCCCAGCATGATCCAGCGCTATGACATCATCCGGGAGGCCGAGATGGTCCATGGGGACATTGCCCTGGCGGTGGCCAGGAACGAGGTCAACCGGGTGACGGCGGCCAAGGCCGCGGACGATCTGCTGACCCTTCAGGGGGTCCAGGCGTCCATCGTCCTCTACCGGCAGGGGGACGGCGTGTCCATGTCCGGCCGCTCCCTGGGCGAAATCAACGTACAGGTGATCCTGGAGCAGCTGGGCGGCGGCGGCAACGGCACCTCGGCGGGCGGCCACGTGCCGGGCGGCTCCCTGGAGGAGGTCCGCCGGCGGCTGATGGCGGCCATCAACAATTATTACGCTTCTTAGGCCATGTTTGAAACATGACAGAGCAGCTGTCTATCAGGCAGGGCTTAACCGAAAGAGCCGCGTATTGCCGCTCTTTCAGAGAGAACAGGAAACAAATCTAGGAGGACAAACACCATGAAAGTGATTTTACAGCAGGACGTGCGGGGTCAGGGCAAGAAGGGCCAGATGATCGAGGTGGCGGAGGGCTACGCCCGGAATTTTCTGCTCCCCAGGAAACTGGCGGTGCCCGCCACGGCGGACGCGGTGAATACCATGAAGCTCCGGGAGAAGGCAAAGAAGGCGGAGGATGCCCGGCTCAAGGCCGAGGCTGAGGCGGTTGTGGAAAAGCTGAAGAACGCTCCCGTCAAGGTGACGGCCCGGGCCGGAGCCAACGGAAAGCTTTTCGGAGCCGTTACCAGCAAGGAGGTCTCCGACGCCCTGCTGGCGCAGCACGGCATTGAGCTTGCCAAGCAGAAGATCGTCATGGACGAGCCCATCAAGGCGTATGGAAATTATGAGCTGAAGGCCAAGCTGGGGTATGAGGTTTCCGGGACCATCTACGTGATGGTGGTGGAAGGGAAGTAATTTCTCCTGCACTTCGTGCGGCAAACGGGAATTGTTTCGTTACAAAACTTCCGGGCTTCCGCGCCCGGACGACGGCCTACTTTTGCCGCGCGGCAAAAGTAGGCAAAAACGCGCCAGGACCAATGGTCCTGGACCCCTTAAGGCGTCGCCGGAGGCGACACCTTATTACGGGGGTTATTTGTTTGCGCCCGTGGCACAGTCTGGTTTTGTTTACCGTACTGCCGTCCGCTTCGTTCCTCTTCTGCGTCTATTTCAGTGTGGTCGTCGGTAGACCCTACCGTATTGCTTTGGGTCCTCCCGGCGTAAAACTTCGCGGTTCTGGCGATGGCCAGGCAGCAGACCGAGAAGCGGCTTAGCTTCTTCTGGCTCTCGTTAGAACTCGTGGGTAGACGATAGGCGCCGGCGCATTTGGGTAGGCACTTGGGCAGAACTAAACCCGGTACGTCGTAGCGAAAATAAATAGATCATTCGGGGATTCTCAAGGGGGCAGGCCCCCTTGAGGGCACTTTTGCTACTTTTCCTGCAAGGGAAAAGTAGGCCCCGTCCCGCGGCGGCAGCCGCAAAACCGATTTTGGAATTGAGGCCGCGGGGGCGGAGCCCCCGCAATCAGAAGGAGGTGTCCCGATGGCTTTTGAGGATGAAATTTTATCCCGGCAAATGCCCCACAGCCTGGAGGCGGAGCAGTCCGCCCTGGGGTCCATGCTTATCGACGCCGACTGCATCAAGGACGTCATGGACAAGCTCCAGCCCGATGACTTTTACATCAAGCAGAATCGGGACATTTTTGAGACGATCTACACCATGTTCAGCTACTCCAGGGCCATCGACGGCGTTACGGTGGCGGAGGAAATGCAGAAAAACGGCACCTATGACGACCAGACCACCAGAAATTATCTGGTCCAGCTGATGGAGATCACGCCCACCAGCGCAAACGTCATGGAGTACGTGAAAATTATTCTGGACAAGTCCCTCCTCCGCTCCCTGGCCAAGGCCGCCGGGGAGATCACCGGCATGGTGCAGGAGGGCCTGGGCGAGGCCCGGGACATTTTGGAGGCTTCCGAGCAGAAAATCTATGCCATCCGCCGGGGACGGGGCAGTCAGGAGCTGGTCCCCGTGGCCCAGCTCCTCAAGCCGTTTCTGGACAGGCTGAATGAACTGGCCTCCGGGAAGACCGGACTGCCTGGGCTGCCCAGCGGGTTTTCGGCGGTGGATCAGAAGATCCACGGACTGAACAGATCGGATCTGATCCTGCTGGCCGCCCGGCCCGGCGTGGGCAAGAGCTCCTTCGCCATGAACATGGCCCTGAATGTGGCCCGGCAGTCCCAGAAGACGGTGGCCGTGTTCTCTCTGGAGATGAGCAGGGAGCAGCTGCTGGTGCGGCTGATGGCCTCGGAGGCGCTGGTGGACCTGAATAAGCTGATGACCGGACGGCTCAGCGCCTCCGACTGGGGCAAAATCACCCAGGCCGCCCGCGCCCTGCGCCAGACCGACATCCGCATTGACGACAACCCCATGCTCACCGCCGCCGACATGAATGCCAAGTGCCGGAGGCTGGACAATCTGGGGCTGGTCATCGTGGACTATCTGCAATTGATGAGCTCCGCCGGCGGGAAGAGCTACGCCGGAGAAAACCGCCAGCAGGCGGTCAGCGATATTTCCCGTATGCTGAAAATTATGGCAAAGGAGCTGGATGTGCCGGTCATCTGCCTCAGCCAGCTCAGCCGCGCCAACGAGAAACGGGAGGACAAGCGGCCCATGCTGTCCGATCTCCGCGATTCCGGCGCCATCGAGCAGGACGCGGATATCGTCATGTTCCTCTATCGGGAGGACTACTATAAGGAAGACGCGGAAAACCGGAACGTGGCCGAGTGCATCATCGCAAAAAACCGCCACGGCGAAACCGGAAAGGTGCCTCTCCGCTGGACGCCGGAGCATGTCACCTTCAGCACCCTGGAAATGCGGTATGACGAGGATGAGTGACCCGCTGGTCCGGCGGGCCGCCGCCTTTTGCGGAAAGTGGGACATGCTCCCTCAGGGCGGAACGATCCTGTGCGCCGTGTCCGGCGGGCGGGATTCCATGGCGCTGCTCCATCTGCTCTCCGCGCTGGCGGAGGAGGCGGGATTTCAGGTCGCCGCCGCTCACTTCAACCACCAGCTGCGCCCCACGGCGGACCGGGATGAAGCCTTTGTCCGGGACTGGTGCCGGGAGCGCGGCCTCTCTTTCACCTGCGGGCGGGGAGACGTAAGAGAATTTGCCCGCCGGGAGCGCCTTGGCATCGAGGACGCCGCCCGGACGCTGCGGTACGCGTTTCTGGAGAGTGCCGCCCGGGACATGGGGGCGGACCGGATCGCCACCGCCCACCACCGGGAGGACAACGCCGAGACGGTGCTGCTCCACCTCCTCCGGGGCGCGGGCTTACAGGGGCTGGGCGGCATCGCTCCGGTCCGGGGAAAAATTGTCCGGCCCCTGCTGGAGATCAGCCGGGCCGAAATTGACGAGTATGTAACCCGGTACGGCCTTCCCTGTGTCGAAGACGAGAGCAATCGGGACACCCGTTTCGCCCGCAACCGCCTGCGCCTGGAGGTCCTGCCGCTGCTGGAGGAGCTCTCCCCCGGCTGCGGAGGGCGGATCGCTTCCTCCGCGGCGCTGCTGCGGGAGGAAAATGAGCACATCCGGCGGGAAGCTGATGAGCTGCTCCCCGCTGTGGAGAACGGGGCCATAGCCCTTCCTATCCCGGTCCTGGCACGGCAGGACCAGGTCCTGCGCCGCCGGCTGGCGCGGGCTATGGGGGAGCGCCTGGGCGTTTCGCTGACCCAGCGGCAGACGGAAGCGGTGCTGGAGCTGGGCAGCGGCGGTTTTCTGAATTTGCCGGGGGGGCTGTGCGCCGTCCGGACGGAGCGGCATCTCATTCTGAAAAAGCAGCCGCCGCCCCTTCTCCCGCTGGCGCTGCGCGAGGGCAGTCAGACCTGGGGCCCCTGGCGGGTGACGCTGGAGCGCCGGGCGGAGCCGGTGGAGGAGACGCCCTGCCGCGCGGTTCTGCGGGACACGGGCGGGGAGCTGTCCATCGCCCCCTGGGACGGCACGGGCCGCATGACGGTAGAGAACGGGAGCCGAACCATCAAGCGCCTGTTTGCCGACGCGGGCGTCCCCGTCCAGCGGCGGGGGGAGCATCCGGCGGTGCTCCTGGACGGAAAAGCAGTTGCCCTGTTGGGGATTGCCACAGACTGGGCCTGTCGGCCCGGAGAGGGCGAGCATTGCTGGGTGATTACGATTACCCTGGAGCACCCTTCTGATAAAACGGATTGAGAAACGAGGAGTCTACCATGCAGATCGGCACCGTATCCATCACCTCCCGCCTGGCTCTGGCGCCTATGGCGGGCGTCACCGACGCCGCCTGCCGGCAGATATGCTCCGAGCTGGGGGCGGGCCTCACCGTTACCGAGCTGGTCAGCGCCAAGGCCCTCTGCTACCAGGACAAAAAAAGCAAACAGCTGCTCCGGCCCTTTCCGGGAGAAAAACCCTTTGCCGCCCAGATCTTCGGCAGCGACGTCGCCTGCATGGCGGAGGCGGCCCAGATCGCCGTGGAGGCCAGCGGGGCGGACATTCTGGATATCAACATGGGCTGTCCGGTGGGGAAGGTGGTCTCCTCCGGCGACGGCGCGGCGCTGATGAAGGACCCGGAGAAGGCCGCCCGCATCGCGGAGGCGGTGGTGAAGGCCAGCCCCGTCCCGGTGACGGTGAAGATGCGCCGGGGATGGGACAAGGGCAGCGTCAACGCCGTGGAACTGAGCAGAATGCTGGAGCAGGCGGGCGTGTCCGCCGTCACCATCCATGGCCGGACCCGTGTGCAGATGTACGGCGGCGCGGCGGACTGGTCCACCATCCGGGAGGTCAAGGAAGCCGTGTCCATCCCGGTGATTGCCAACGGCGATGTATTCTCCGCGGAGGACGCGGTGCGGATTTTAAAGCAGACCGGGGCCGACATGGCCATGATCGGCCGGGGATGCTTCGGCAACCCCTGGATCTTCCGGGAGGCGGAGGCCGCCCTGGCGGGCGAGCCGGTGCCGGAGCGTCCGCCCCTGGCGGAGCGGTGCGACACCGCCGTGCGGCAGATCGAGCTGGCCGCGGCGTACAACTGCGAAAAAATCGCCGTGCTCACCGCCCGGCGGCATTACGCATGGTATCTCAAGGGCGTGCCCCATTCGGGATACTACAAGGAGCAGATTGTCCGGATGGAGACGCTGGAGGACGTGTACCGGGTGACAAAAGGGATCAAGAGGGACCTGCATGACGGTTGAAGAATTGGCGCGGGACGCGGCCCGGGGCGATGAGGAAGCCTTTGCCCGGCTGGTGGCCCTGCACGAGAAAAGAGTATACGCCCTGACCCTGCGGATCACCGGGAATCAGGAGGACGCGGCGGACGCGGCCCAGGAGGCTTTCCTGTCCGCCTGGCGGGGCCTGCCCAATTTCCGGGGAGACGCCGGATTCTCCACCTGGCTCTACCGTCTAGCTTCCAACGCGGCCATCGACCATCTGCGGAAGAACCGCCGCCTGCGGGGAGAGGCCAGTCTGGACGACGAGACGCTGGGCGTGGACGCGGTGGACGCCGCCCCCTCCCTCCAGGAGAGGGCGGAATCAGCGGAACTCCGGGAGGCGGTGCGCCGGAGCATGGGCGAGCTGAGCTGGGAACACCGGGAGGCGCTGGATCTGCGGGAATACCAGGAGCTGAGCTACGAGGAAATTTCGGAGCGTCTGGGCGTGGATCTGGGGACTGTGAAGTCCCGGATCTCCCGCGCCAGGAGCGCGCTGAGAAAAATCCTGCTGAAAAGCGGGAACTTATCCGGCTATCTGCCGTCTAACTCATTAGAAGGGGAGAAGAGGGGAGGACGGAAATGAGCGACTGCAAAGAAATTCAGCTGCTGGCCAGTCTGGTGGTCGACGGGGAAGCCTCCGAAGCGGAACAGGCGGAGCTGACGGCTCACCTGGAAGCCTGCCCTGCCTGCCGGGCGTATTTTGAGGACATCCGGCTCATTCACGAGAGCTTCATACGGGAGGAGGCCCGCCTGCCGGAGGGCTTCGCCCGGCATGTGATGGACCGGGTGCGGGAGACGGCGCAGGACCAGCCCCAGGAAAAGAAACCTGTGATTTCCTTCCCCCATTGGCGGCAGTGGGCGGCGCTGGCGGCCTGTTGCGCCGTCGTGGCGCTGGGCGTGTGGCGTTTCCGGCCTCAGGAGGGATATCTGGAGGCCAGCCAGATGGCCCGCAGCGCCGCTATGCCTGCGGCCGTTGAGGGCGCCGCCGCCCTGCCGGAAGCGGAGACGGAAGACGCCGCTCTGACGATGGAGGAAGCGGAGAACGCCGCCCCGGCGGTTGACCTGCCGACGTCCGGCGGCACGGCAGGCGCCGAACAGAAGGCTGCTGATTTGGAGGCGGCATATACTCCCGGCGCGGCGCCGCCTCTGGAGGCGGCGGCAAGCGTCCAGCCGGACAGCGTCCTTCCGGAGGAGCAGCCGTCCCCCGGTTACGTCCGCGCTTCCGACGCGGACGCCCCGCTCGGCGAGGGGGCCGGCCTTCTCACGGCGGAGGAAGCCCAGTCCATGGCCCTGGCCCACGCGGGGCTTACCGGGGATGAGGTCACCTTTACCCAGTGGGAGCTGGAATGGGAGGACGGGCGGCAGGTATACGATATGGACTTCTGCGCCGCCGGCACAGAATACGACTATGAGATCGACGCCGTCACCGGCGCGGTGGTAAAGTTTGACCGTGACGTGGAATCCCACGCCCATATCACTCCGGTCGGTCCCGCCGGGGCCACCCTTACGCAAGAGCAGGCTCTGGAGATCGCCCTGGGAGAGGTCCCCGGCGCAGCGGCGGATGACGTGACGAAGCTGGAGCTGGACCGGGATGATGGAATCCAGATCTATGAGGTGAAGATTCTCTACAGCGGAATGAAGTACGAGCTGGAAATCAGCGCCGCGGACGGTACGATTCTGGAGTTTGAATGTGAGGAGGACTCCGGCCGCCATGGCCGTCATTGACCGGAATCAGCAACGCCGGACGGGATATCTCTCCCGTCCGGCGTTTTGCCGCTGTCTCAGCATAAGAAAGTCCGTCCCCACGTCCGGGAACATGCCGATATAATCAACACAGTTGAGAACGAGTAAGTGTTGGGCTTCGCCCAAACCCACCAGGGCTTTGCCCCGTGGGCCGCGCTTTGCGCGGCTTAGGGCTGGGGCAGCCCTAAACTTTACTGATTTTGAACTGCGGCTGCTATAAAATCCGGGTCAATGAAATCCCGCAGAAGGTTTTCAAAACAAGACCTTCTGCGGGATTCCTTAAACTTTTCGTGGGAGGGCATTTTTTTGAAAAGAGAGTTTTTTAACAGTCCCTTCTTTTGCCCTTCGTTTGTCCCTCTCTCACTCCAGGATATACCGGGTCACGCCGAAGAGCCGCGCCATCTGAAGCTTGGCGGCCATGCTCTCCTCGCTCTGGTACCAGACGTAGGCGGTCTGGTAAGCGTTGGGCGGATAAATGCAGTAGGCGCTCTCATACTGCTCCGAGTAGAAGATATGGACGTCCTTCTGCCGCAGCGCCTCCTGAACCTCCCCGGCCGTAATCAACTGGCTGGCGGCAATGGGATTTCCCCCGGCGTCCGTGATGGTGCGCACGCCGCCCGCCATCAGGCGCAGGGCCACCTGGGACATGTCCGCGCCGTTGTTCTTCATCCGCCGGAGGGTGGCGTACAGCTCCGGCAGCGGTTCCAGCGGGGTAACGGGCATCTCCGCGTCGGGCTGAGCCGTGGGCGTACTGATGGTGATCAGCTGGCAGTCGGCATCAGCGGAAAGCCGGACGGATTCAACGGCGCACTGCTCATACACCCGGACCAGCACGGTGGCGGCCTGCTCGCGGGTGGCGGAGGCGTCGGGGTCAAACCGTCCTCCGCCCTTGCCGTCCATCAGGCCCAGGTCATAGGCTACGGTGATAAAGCCCTTGTTGACCGCCACGTCGCTGAAGGGCACGCCGTAATCGGCGGCGGTCCCCGCCAGAGAGGTATACCCCAGGCCGCGCACCAGCATGGAGGCCATCTCCCCCCGGGTCAGCTCGTCCTCCGGACGGAAGGTGTGCCCGGAGGCGGCCACGGCGTCGTTGGCCAGCACAGTCTCCACCGCGGTGTAGTACCAGCTGTTCCTTGCCACGTCGGTGTAGGAGGGCTTGTCCGGGCAGACCTCCTCCCAGCCGAACAGCCGCGTCATCGCGGTGGCAAAGGCGGCCCGAGAGATCGGGCGGCCAAGGCCGAAGAGGCCGTCCCCAACGCCCTGGAAGAGGCCCAGCTCCGTGGCCCGCCGGATGCTCCCGGCAGCCCAGTGGTTCTCCGGCACGTCCGAATAACCTTCGTAACCTTCTCCTCCGGCCGCGAGAGAGGACGGCGTCAGGCTCAGGCACAGCAGGACGGCCAGCAACAGGGAAAATAATTGCTTTTTCATGGATTCACTCCTTATGTTCCGTGAAATCGGATATATTATCCCTGCGTTTAACCGCAGGAATAAATACCATTTCATTTGAGTCGTTTTGCCCGCCGCTTGAGGACGGTCATCCGGCTTTCGCCGAACGGCTGTCCCGGCAGCCGCGATTCCGCAGCGGCCGCATTGACCGGCTGCGCAGAACTCAATTTCGCACGGCCGCTCGATGCGGCCATTGCGAAATCCGCAAAACACAGCATACATTGCTTCCGAACTTTCAGTTCGTAAGTAGTATTATATCAGATTTTTCCCTGTTCGTCAAATTTTCAAACCGGCTTAAATCAAAGATCTTATTTTCCGTATTTTGATTACGTTGGCAATTAAATAATCGCCAACGTAATCACATTAAATTTCATGCCGTTTTCCTCGCCCCTTGCGGGGCAGCCGAAAAACATGGCAATGATTCCTTCGGCAATCTATAGTCGCAGCAAGCTTTTGGATTATTTATTTGCCGAAGGAATCATTCGGAAATCATATCTTCCGCGCCGTGTTCAAATCTTTTCGGGAAAGCGGACAAAAGCAGCAGGATTTCCCCTTGAACCAGAGCTGGAAATTTGATACAATGGTACCATCTTCTTTACGCGAAAAAGAGAATGAGGAGTGACTTGCTATGGACTATCAGAAAGAATATCAGAAGTGGCTGTCCAGCGGCGTGTTGACCGCGGAGGAGAAAGCGGAGCTGGAGGCCATCAAGGACGACCCCAAGGAGATCGAGAGTCGGTTCTACGGTCCCCTGGAATTTGGCACCGCCGGCCTGCGGGGCACCATGGCCATGGGCCTGCACCACATGAACATCTACGTGGTCCGCCACGCCACCCAGGGCTTCGCCAACGTCATCTGCGCAGAGGGCGAGAAGGCCAGGGAAAAGGGCGTGGCCATCGCCATGGACTGCCGCCTCCACGGCATGGAGTTTGCCCGGGCCGCCGCCGAGGTCTGCGCCGGCAACGGCATCAAAGTCCGCATTTTCGACGCCCTGCGGCCCACCCCGGAGCTGAGCTTTGCCGTGCGTCACTACGGCTGCCAGGCGGGCATCAACGTCACCGCCAGCCATAATCCCAAGGAGTACAACGGCTACAAGGTCTACTGGGAGGACGGCGCGCAGCTGCCGCCCCAGCACGCCGATGCCATCGCCAGGGAGCTGGAGAAGATTGACATCTTCACCGGCATCACCTCCATGCCCTATGACGAGGCCGTGGAAAAGGGTATGATCACCGTCATCGGCCAGGAGACCGACGAGGCGTTCCTGAAGGAAGTCATGGCCATGACCTGCGACGCGGACGCCATCCCCGCCGTGGCGGACAGCTTCAAGCTGGTCTACACCCCCTTCCACGGCTGCGGCCACAGGCTGGTGCCCGAGGCCCTGAAGCGTGCGGGCGTGAAGCATCTGCTCTGCGAGCCTCAGCAAATGGCCATCGACGGCAATTTCCCCACCGTCCAGTCCCCCAACCCGGAGAATCCGGAGGGCTTCTACCTGGCCGTGGACCTGGCGAAGGCCAACGACGTGGACTTCATCCTGGGCACCGACCCGGACAGCGACCGGGTGGGCATCATGGTACGGGACAAGGACGGCGAGTACAAGGTCATGACCGGCAACCAGACCGGCGCGGTGCTGCTGGACTATCTGCTGGGGGCTATGGAGCGCACCGGCAAGCTGCCCGAGAACCCGGTTGCCCTGAAGACCATTGTCACCACCGAGATGGCCAAGGCCGTGGCCCACAGCCACAACGCCCAGTGCTACGACACCTTCACTGGCTTCAAGTTCATCGCCGAGAAGAAGAACGCCCTGGAGAGCTCCGGCGAGGGCAAGGTCGTTTTCTCCTTTGAGGAGAGCTACGGTTACATGTTCGGCGACTTCGTCCGGGACAAGGACGCCGTCACCGCCTCCCTGCTACTCACCGAGATGGCCGCTTACTACTATGCCAAAGGCATGACCGTCCTGGACGCTTACAACGCCCTGTGCGAGAAGCACGGCTTCTACGGCGAGAAGACCCACAATCTGGTGATGCCCGGCCTGGACGGCCTGGCCGACATGGCCAGGCTGATGAAGTCCCTGCGGGAGAATCCCCCCGCCGAGATCGCCGGCGTGAAGGTGGCCCAGTTCAAGGACTATTCCGACGGCAGCGTGGTGGACTGCGCCACCGGCGAGAAGACCGTCATGGAGCTCTCCGGCTCCAACGTGCTCCGCTTTGAGCTGGCGGACGGCACCTCCGCCATCGTCCGCCCCTCCGGCACCGAGCCCAAGATCAAGGTGTATGTCCTCACCAAAGGGGCCACCCCCGCGGAGAGGGATGCCAATATCAGGAAGTATGGCGAGTGGGTGGATACGCTGAAGAAATAATCTACCTTTTACGTCCGGGGGCTGCGCGCCCCCGGCCCCCGCGCCTACTTTTTGTATGGACAAAAAGTAGGCAAAAAGCCACCAGAACCATACGGTTCTGGACTCCCTGATTTATTACGAGGGTTATTTGTTTTGCGCTCCTCCTGTAGTCTGTCCGGACTAAACCGGGCTGCGAGTGCGGTTTGATGGGCGAAGCGGCTGACCGACGATGTTGTCGGCAGACCCTACCGTATTGCTTTGGGTTCTCCCGGCGGTGGTGAAAACCGATTGAAGAAGCGGCTGAGCTTCCTCTGGGTCCGTTAGAACAAGTGAGTAGACGCAGAAGTCCGGCACACCAGCGAAGGCATGGAGATAGAATCAAACCCGGTATCGTCGGAGCGCAAATAAACAAATAAATGAGAGATTCTTAAGAGACGGAGTCTCTTAAGCCGCCTTCTTTTGTTACTTTTCTTGGCGGAGCAAGAAAAGTAAATCCCTCCGTCCGGCAGGGCGGAACCACTTCCCGCCGCCCGCAGGGCGGAAAAAGGAATGAAATCATGAGATTTTCCAGTAAAGTAAAAAAATGCGGCCTGTCGCCCATGAGAAAGTTCCACCCCTACGCGGTGGCTGCCAAGGCGGCGGGGAAGCGTATCTACCACCTGAACATCGGCCAGCCGGACATTGCCACGCCGTCCCAGTACTTCGAGGCCGTGCGGAACTTCCACCAGCCGGTGCTGGCCTACTCCGAGTCACCGGGGATGCCGGCGCTCATCGAGGCCATCCTGAAGTACTACGAGAAGCACGGGATGCGCTTCACCCAGGAGGAGGTCCTCATCACCACCGGCGGCAGCGAAGCGCTCCAGATCGTCTTCAACTGCGTTCTGGATAACGGGGACGAGATCATCATCCCCGAGCCCTTCTATCCCAACTACAACACCATGGTGAACACCTGCGGTGCGGTGATCCGGCCCATCCCCACCTCCCCGGAGGATGGCTACTTCTACGCCGACCGGGCCAGGATCGAGGCGGCCATCAACGAGCGCACCCGCGCCATCATGTGTACCAACCCCGGCAACCCCACCGGCACGGTCCTGACGCCGGAGGAGATGCGGATGATGGTGGACGTTGCCAAGGAGCACGATCTGTTCCTCATTGGCGACGAGGCCTACCGGGAGTTTGTTTACGAGGAGAACGAGCCCCTGCGCTCCATGGGCGAGTTTGAGGATGCGGCGGAAAACGTGGTCATCATCGACACCGTGTCCAAGCGGTTCTCCGCCTGCGGAGCCAGGATCGGGTGCATCATCAGCCGGAACCGGGAGCTCATCGGCGAGGCGCTGAAGTACTGCCAGGCCCGCCTGGCGGTAGCGACCCTGGACCAGATTGCCTCCGCCGCCCTGTACGACGTGGGGCCGGAGTACTTCGCCGCCGTCAAGGAGGAGTACAGGCTCCGCCGGGACACCGTGGTGGCGAAGCTCAGGGAAATCCCCGGCGTCATCTGCGAATGTCCCAGAGGGGCCTTCTACCTGATGGCCGCCCTGCCGGTGGACGATGCGGACGCGTTCCAGCAGTGGCTGCTGACGGACTTTGACGACAATGGGGACACCGTCATGTTCGCCCCCGGCGAACCCTTCTACGCCACCCCCGGCAAGGGAAAGAACGAGATCCGCATCGCCTACGTCCTCAAGCAGCAGGACCTGGAGCGGGCCATGGACCTGCTGGCCAAGGGAATTGAAGCGTATAACCGGCGGTAAAGCGGCAAAAGGCCCACCCAGACAACGTTCAACAGCTGTGACTACAGGTTTTAAAATACGGAGAGGAATGGGAAGCCCGTTCCTCTCCGTATTTTCAGATGAGCATGGCCTATTCCTGCAAATAGTGTTCCTCCGCCTCCCGCAGAGCGGAAAGGAGAAGATCCCCCGCCTTGCGGATTATGGGATCACCGGGCTCGTACCGCTCCAGGATGGAGATGGCCCGGTCGATTTGTCCTACAAGACTCGCGTACTCTTTTTGATAGTCCATAATAAACAGCTCCTCCATATGGATGAAATTGTATGACGCCCGCAGAAGCGGGTAAAATGGGAGTGCGCCGCGTCCTTCCGGCGAAAGATCAGGGACTTTGGAAAATCGGGGCGGCGGCTGTCGCTCTCTGTCGCCCAGTATAGCGGCGGACGGAGATAAATTTTGCTGGAATTTGTCGAACGGCAAAAATTTTTGTGGTTTCTTAATTTTCCCAACCACTACTTGCGGGATAGACCCCCCGGGTGTATAATACCATATATTGTGGTTGGCCCGGAAAATCGGGAAAATTGCCAAATTCAGAAAGTCTTTCCGCGATTTGGCGCGGCTGTCCTCCGGAAAAGGACGGAAAAGGAACTTGTATGAAGCGTTTCGCGAGAATTCTTGCGCTGTGCTGTCTCACAGCCGCTCTGCTGGCCGGGACGGCCTATGCCGATGTCGGCCCGAAGCCCCAGCTGACGGTCAGGGTGGAAAACGGTCCGGATGAGCCCTACTATCTGGATCTCCTGGCGGAGGGCGCACTGAACGGCGGCTGGGAGGGTCCCAGCTGGGATGTGGAGCAGGCCATGGAGCGGGGCGAGATCGACCTGGCGCTGCTGGACGCCCTGTGCGCGGCGGTTCCGGAGGGCTGGCACGCCTGTGCGTCCCAGGGGACCGGCGGCGCCCCCATTTACGGCGGGCTGACGGGCGAGGACGGCGTCCACACCTTCGGCTATGCGGGCGTTCCAAGCGTCTACCGGGTACTCATCGTCACCGGGTCCGGGGAGGTCTGGATGTCGGGGACCTGCCGGCGGGAGGTTCTCCAGGCCGCCGTCACCGTGGACTGGGCGGCGAAGACCGTGAAGACTCCGCCGCTGTGGGTGGGGTATACGCTGCAATTCATGTCCACTCTGCTGCCTACGCTGCTCTTTGAGGGACTGATTCTTCTGCTGTTCCGGTATGAGTGGCGGAAGAACTGGAAGGTGTTTCTGGCGGTCAATCTGGTGACGCAGACGGCGCTGTCGATATTCCTCAGCATCACCAGCCTCCAGAACGGTGTGGGGCCTCTGTTCCTGATCCTGTTCGTTCCGGCGGAGGCAATGATTGCCAGTGTGGAGGCGGGCGTGTACCGCAAATTCCTTCAGGGGCATTCCAGAAGGCGCGCCGTTCTGTATGGCCTGACGGCTAATCTGGTATCGGCTGTCATTGGATGGGATATCCTGGAGCCAACGTGGAATTGGATCGTCAGGATTTCGTGACAGAAGGGAACAGCTTATGGGTACGGGAATACTCGTGTGCGGCCTGAACGGCGCTGGGAAAAGCACGCTTGGGAGGGCCCTTGCGGAAAGACTGGGGTTTCACTATATTGATAATGAGGATCTGTACTTTCCCAGGACGGACCCGGCGTATCTCTACGCCGCTCCACGCACGCGCGAGGAGGTCGAAAAGCTCCTTCTGCATGAAATCAAGGAACATGAGAGCTTTGTTTTTACTTCGGTAAAAGGGGACTATGGGGCTGACGTCGCTTCGTTTTTCCACTACGCCGCATTGATAGAGGTCCCTAGAGATATTCGGTTACAGCGCGTGAGGAACCGTTCCTTCCAGAAGTTCGGGGATCGGATGCTGCCTGACGGGGATCTGTACGAGCGTGAGGAGCGGTTCTTTGATTTTGTGGCGTCCAGAGCGGAGAATACGGTGGAAGAATGGGCGGGGACGCTGCACTGTCCCATCATACGAGTGGATGGGACAAACTCCGTGGAGGAAAACATAGCGTGCGTTCTGACGCGTATACAAAAATATTACTTCGGCAATTGAATAATCCAAAAGTTTGCTGCGTCTATAGATTGCCGAAGTAATATTTGCCATGTTTTGCGGTTGCCCCGCAAGGGGCGAGCAAAACGGCATTAAATTTCATGTTATTACGTTGGCGATTATTTAATTGTCAACGTAATAGCACACAGGAGGTTCTGCTGATGGGACAGAAGAACGACAAAACAAAAAACAGCTTGGGCGCAAGAGCATGGCTGGCGCTGCTGAGCTTCGGCCTCATCGGCCAGATCGCCTGGGTGGTGGAGAACATGTACTTCAACGTGTTCCTCTACAACACCATTACCGGCGACGCCGGGGCCATCGCCACCATGGTGGCCGCCAGCGCCGTGGTGGCCGCGGTCACCACCCTGGCGGTGGGCGCGCTGTCGGACAAGCTGGGCGTGCGCAAGCCGATCATCGTCACCGGCTATCTGCTGTGGGGCCTGAGCGTCATGGCATTTGCCCTGGTAAACGTGAGCGGGCTGGAAAAACTGCTGGGCCCGGCCAGGGCCGTCCAGGCGGCGGCGGTGACGGTCATCGTGCTGGACTGTGTCATGACCTTCTTCGGCAGCAGCGCCAACGACGCGGCCTTCAACGCCTGGGTCACCGACGTGACCAATGACGGCAACCGGGGCCGGGTGGAGGCCGTGCTGGCCGTCATGCCCTTGGTGGCCATGCTGGTGGTGTTCGGGGCCCTGGACGGCCTGACCGCCCAGGGGAAATGGGGCCTGTTTTTCCTTGCTGTGGGCGGTCTGACCATCCTGGGGGGCGGCCTGGGCCATGTGCTCATCCGGGAGCCGGAGAACCTCCGGCGGCTGGAGGGCAACTACGTGGGCAGCATCCTCTACGGCCTGCGGCCCGGCGTCATCTGGGCCAACCCGGCGCTGTACCTGTCCCTGCTGGCCCTGGCGGTCTACGCCGCCAGCCAGCAGGTGTATATGCCCTACCTGATTATCTATATCCAGCGGTATCTCGGCGTAGACAACTACGCGCTGATTCTGGGCGTGGTGCTCATCGCCGCCAGCGTCGTCAGCGTGGCCTGCGGTCGGGTCATTGACCGGCGGGGGAAGCTGACCGTGGCCGTCCCCGCCGCCATCACGGCCTTTGTGGGCCTGATCTGCATGTTCTTTGCCCGTGGTATGGTGACGGTCATTCTGGCGGGCATCCTGATGCTGGGGGCCAGCATGGTGCTGTCCGCCTGCCTCCAGGGCCTGATCCGGGACCATACGCCGGAGCATAAGGCGGGACAGTTCCAAGGCATCCGCATCCTCTTTCAGGTGCTCCTGCCCATGGTGACGGGGCCTTATATCGGCGCCGCCGTCATCCGGCACGGCGGGGAGACCTACGAGGACCTGGGCGTGGTGAAGGAAGTCCCCACGCCGGAGATCTTTGTTGCCTCCGCTCTGGTGCTGCTGCTCATCGCCGTCCCCATCGCCCTGCTGCGGCGGAAGGAGCCGAAACGCACGCTGGCAAGGCGGACCCTGCGGCCTCTGCTGACCCCCTGGGGGGAGAAGCTGGACCGGGACCACCCCCTTCCGGAGTATCCCCGGCCCCAGCTGCGCCGGGAGAGCTGGCTCAACCTCAACGGCCGCTGGCAGTACGCCATCCGGCCCGGGAAAGAAAAAATGCCCTCCGCCTTCGACGGCGAGATCATCGTTCCCTTCTCTCCGGAGAGCTTCCTGTCCGGCGTGCAGAAAACGGTCATGCCGGATGACCGGCTCTGGTATCAGCGGACCTTCACCCTGCCGGAGGGCTTCCGGAAGGACAGGGTCCTGCTCCACTTCGGCGCGGTGGACCAGTCCTGCGAGGTGTCCGTCAACGGCAGGAGCGTGGGCGGACACGAGGGGGGCTATCTGCCCTTTACCTGCGACATTACGGACGCCCTGACGGAGGGGGAGAACACCCTGGTGGTTTCCGTCACCGACGCCACCTCCCGCTCCCGCCACGCCTACGGCAAGCAGAGCTTTGCCCCCGGCGGCATCTGGTACACGCCCCAGAGCGGCATCTGGCAGACGGTATGGCTGGAGTCCGTGCCGGAAAATTATGTAGAGAGGCTGATCATCACGCCGCTGTATGACAGCGGTGAGGTCCGCTTCATCCTCCGGGCGAAAGACCCGGAGGGAGCCAACATCGTCATCCGCAGGGACGGCGCGGTCATTGCCGAGGACTGGTATGACGCGGGCAGGGGCGAGTTGACAATGTCCATCCCGGACGAGCATTTCCGCCCCTGGAGCCCGGAGGACCCGTTCCTCTACGACGTGACCGTCAGGCTGAACGGCGGGGACGCGGTGGAAAGCTACTTCGGGATGCGGAAATTCGGCGTTGCCGAGCTGGGCGGCAAAAAGGTCATGGCGCTCAACGACAAGCCCATCTTCCTGTCCGGCGTACTGGACCAGGGCTACTGGAGCGACGGCCTGTATACCCCCGCCGGCGATGAGGCCATGGTTTTCGACATCAAGAAGATGAAGGACTGCGGCTTCAACATGCTGCGCAAGCACATCAAGATCGAGCCCCTGCGCTGGTACTACCACTGCGACCGGCTGGGGATGATCGTCTGGCAGGACCTGGTCAGCGGCGGCAGCCGCCTGGACCCCCTGGTGATTCAGGTTTTGCCCTTCCTTGGCGTCAACCTTCAGGACGGGAAATATCACCGCTTTGGCCGGGAGGATGAAGCCGGCCGGGAGCAGTTTGTCCGGGATCTGCGGGAAACGGTGGAGCTGCTGTACAATGTCCCGTCCCTGGCGGTATGGGTGCCCTTCAACGAGGGCTGGGGCCAGTTCGACAGCCTGAAGGCCGCGCAGATGCTTTGGGAGCAGGACCCCACTCGGCTGGTGGACCACGCCAGCGGCTGGCATGACCAGGGGGGCGGCGACTTCAAGAGCAGGCATGTCTATTTCAGGCCGGTAAAGCTGAAGCACGACGGCAGCCGCGTTCTGGCGCTCAGTGAGTTTGGCGGCTACAGCCTGCCCATGTCCGGTCATACCGCCAGCGAGAAGCTGTTTGGCTATCGCATGTACCAGGACGCGGGAGAGTTCATGGACGCGCTGGCCCGGCTGTACGAAAAGGAGATTGTCCCCTGCCTGGAGAAGCAGGCCCTCTCCGCCGCGGTATATACGCAGGTGAGCGACGTGGAGGACGAGATCAACGGAATTCTGACCTTTGACCGGAAGATCTGCAAGGTAAACGAGGCGCGGATGCGGACAATCAACGGGAAATTGAAATTTCCTATGTAACGAAGTCCGATTTGCCCATAGGAGCGCGGCATTACATGAGCACCCACTGCGCCAAAAGCAGCAGGACAACTCCCGGCGCGCCCAGGATGCCCGCCACCAGACCGTTGAATACATTGAACCCCAGTCCCACTCCCGTGTACCGGGAAGACAGATTCACCGCCAGCAGGGCCGCCAGGCCAAAGAGTCCGTTGACTGCCGCCTGGAGGAACCCCTCCTGTCTGGCCGCGGTCCTGACGGCCAGGACCGCGGCGGCCGCCCCTGCCAGAATCAGAAGCATCAGACCCATTTGCTCCTCCCCACCGGTACGCCGGCGGCGGTTGCCGCGCACAGCTCCATCTCCTTGATCTGCCGGACCAGGTAGTTCATTCTGGCCTGAAGGGACTGAATCTCGTAGATGCAGGCCTCCGTCAGCTCCGGGTCGCAGGCGTAGTCAAAGGCGGTGTAGGCATGGCTCAGGGCGCTTTGCGTCTGCTGCAGGCTTGTCTTTAATTCCAACAGGGCCGGCGCGTCCGTCCCCCGGCCTCGCATGGGAGAAATACGTTTCATGGAAGATCCCTCCTTGGTTTCCAATCTATGAACAGTTTGGTCAAATATTCCTGCTTTTAAACCGGAAGGACGGTTTCTTTTGAAAGGAGGCCCAAATGCACGAGTTTTATATGCTTCAGGCGCTTCTTCTGGCCCGGGAGGCCGCCGCCGCCGGCGAAGTACCCGTGGGCTGCGTCATTGTTCATGACGGACATATCGTGGGCCGGGGCCGCAACCGCCGGGAGGAGAAATGCAGCGCCCTCTCCCACGCGGAAATCGAGGCCATCGCCCAGGCCAATCGGGTTCTGGGCTCCTGGCGGCTGGAGAACTGCGCCCTGTACGTCACCCTGGAGCCCTGTCCCATGTGCGCCGGAGCCATCCTGAACGCTCGCATCCCCCGGGTGTATTTCGGGGCGCGGGACGCCGCGATGGGGGCCTGCGGCGGGGTGCTGAACCTTTTTATGGAGGACTTCCCCCACACGCCCGCTCTGGTGGGAGGGATCCTGGAAGCGGAGTGCCGGGAGGCGCTGGGTACGTTTTTTCAGGGGCTGCGGTGATTGACAAACCAGTCGGGGACGCTTATAATCCCCTATATAGCGAACAAAGCTGAAAAAGCGCAGCGTGCCCCGCTGACGCGCGAAGCACGCTGCCGCTTCGGCTTGTGTGAAAATAGAGAATCTTGCAAGGAGGCGCTTTTATGTATCAGATCACTCGTATTACAGATAAAGAGGGCGTGGCAAAGACCGACCCCGTGGATCTGGCCAACCAGGGCTGCGTTGGCGACGCAAAAATGGAGGATGGCTGCGTTCTCTTCCGCTGCCGCTACGATAAGCGTGGGGAGCCCAGTAAACGCTGCATCAAAACCAGCCTGATGAAGGACTGGAAAAAGGATAAAACCACCGGCCGGATTGTGGTCGAAACCATGAACAGCTTCTACTACCTGGACCCGGTGAAGGATACATAGGACTGTTACCCTTTTGTTTCCATAATGATACAGAATATTGGCTTGTTTCCGGCAAATCCCGTGGTATACTAAGGGAACAGACAAAGAAGGCCGAAAGCGCCTACAGGAGGTAATGTACCAATGAAGAAAATCATCGCGCTGCTGCTGGCGCTGACGCTGCTGTTCGCGTCCGCCTGCGGCAGCGGCACGCAGGGCGGTCAGACGCCCTCCGATCCGCCCGCCGGGCAGGAGCCGGACGCGTCCCCGGTGGATCAGGACGCTCCGCCGGAACCGGAGCCTGAACCGGAAGCCGAACCCGAGCCTGAGCCGGTGGTCCTGGAGGCCTACAGCATTTATGACCCCACCGTCATGCCGGAGGGCGGAGAGCGGGACGGCGTGAAGTACGAGGCCTATGACGGCATTGTGGAGCACCTGTTCTTTCACCCCATCATCGCCTATCCGGAGCTGGCTTTCGACGGCGACGCCCAGGAAAAGGGCCTGGACGACTATATGGTGACGGTGGACGAGTTCAATAAGATTTTGCAGAGCGTCTACGATCACGGCTATGTCCTGGTGGATATCACCAACGTGTGGAGCGAGATCACCGGCGACGACGGCCAGCCCAAAATGGTACGCAACACACTCTATCTGCCGGAGGGCAAAAAGCCGGTGATTTTCTCCTACGACGATACCAACTACTATCCCTATATGCTGGAAAACGGCTTCACCTATAAGCTGATTATCGGCGACGACGGCAAGATCACCTCCTGGGGTCTGGACCCCCAGGGGAACGAGGTAATCAGCAGGGATCTGGACGCCATCCCCGCCCTGGACAAGTTCGTGGAGGAGCACCCGGACTTTTCCCCCTTTGGGGCCAAGGCCAGTCTGAGCCTGACGGGATACTGCGGCATCCTGGGCTATCGCACCCAGACGGAGAAGGAGGATCAGTCCCCTGAACACGAGGCCAACCGCCAGGCCGAGCGGGAGGCGGTCAAGCCGATCATCGCCGAGCTCAAACGCACCGGCTGGACCTTCGGCAGTCACACATGGGGTCACGTCAATCTTGCAAAAAAGTCGCTGGACGTGATCAAAGAGGACACGGTGAAATGGCTTGACGAGGTGGGGAGCCTGGTGGGGGAAACCCCCATCCTCTACTACCCCCACGGCGCCCGGCCCGACGGCGGCGACTGGAAGCAGACCGGACCCATCTTCCAGTATTTGCAGAGCCAGGGCTTCCGGGTCTTCTGCTCCGTGGGCATTGAGAGCTTCAGCTTCATCAAGAAGGATATTTGCGCCGTGATCTGCGACCGGCTTCACCCCGATGGCACCACCCTGCGCAAATCCAGAAAGCGGTATTTGCAGTTCTATGACGCGAAGGATATCATGGACCCCGTCCGGCCGGACTATGGCGTGGATTGGGACTGACGGAATCCGGGCAGGAAGCATCCCCGCCCACCGTGAAAACGGTGGGCGGGGATGCTTCATACTATTCCCCGAATAGAAGCGCGATATCGTTACCCGCGGGCCGCCTCCGGCGGCTTTTCCTGAAAGAAAAGGATTCTTTTCAAGTCTGCGGCGCAACGCGCCGCAGGATGCTGCATAAGCGGCATCGGTTGAAGGCTTCATAGTCAACAAACAGCGTGCGCAGCACGCCGGCGGGCCTCTGGCCCGTCGATTGAAAAAGCGCAAGCTGCGCTTTTTCAAGTGCGTTGACCATATTGCGCTTATTTCTTCAGCCCCAGCCGCTCCGCGGCCTCCTCCCGCATCTTGTACTTGAGGATCTTCCCTGCCGCGTTCATGGGGAAGGCGTCCACAAAGTCGATATAGCGGGGCACCTTGTGCTTGGCCATATGGGACAGGACGAATTCTTTGATCTCCTCCACGGAGGAGGTCTCCCCCTCCTTGAGGATGATGCAGGCCATGATCTCCTCGCCGTACTGCTCGTCCGGCACGCCGATGACCTGGACGTCCTTCACCTTGGGGTGGGTATACAGAAACTCCTCAATCTCACGGGGGTAGATGTTCTCGCCGCCCCGGATGATCATATCCTTCAGCCGCCCGGTGACCTTAAAGTTGCCGTTCTCGTCCTCGCAGCACAGGTCCCCAAAATGGAGCCAGCCGTCCGCGTCGATGGCCTCGGCGGTAGCCCTGGGCATCTTGTAATAGCCCTTCATGATGTTGTAGCCCCTGGCCACAAACTCACCGCTGACCCCGATGGGGCACTCCTCCCCGGTGCTGGGGTCCACGATCTTACACTCCACATTGGCGAAGCGGCTGCCCACGGTCTCCGTGCGCACGTCCAGGGGATCGTCGAAGCTGCTCATGGTGCAGCCGGGGGAGGACTCCGTCTGGCCGAAAACGGAGATGATCTGCTTCATGTTCATGACGTCCGCCGCCTTCCGCATCAGATCCGGCGGACAGTTGGCCCCGGCCATGATGCCGGTGCGGATACAGGAGAAATCGGTGGCGGCGAAATCCGGGTGGTTCATCATGGCGATGAACATGGTGGGCACGCCGTTAAAGGTGGTGATCCGCTCCTGGTTGATGCAGGCCAGGGCGGGCTTGGGAGAGAAGTAGGGCAGGGGGCACATGGTGGCGCCGTGGGTCATGGAGGCCGTCATGGACAGCACCATTCCGAAGCAGTGGAACATGGGCACCTGGATCATCATCCGGTCAGCGGTGGAGAGGTCCATGTGGTCGCCGATATATTTCCCGTTGTTCACCACGTTGTAGTGGGTCAGCATGACCCCTTTGGGGAAGCCGGTGGTGCCGGAGGTATACTGCATGTTGGCCACGTCATGGGGCCGCACGGCGGCGGCGCGGCGGCGGACCTCCTGGGGCGATGTCTTCCCTGCCAGGGCCAGAGCGTCCTCCCATGTGAGGCATCCCGGCTGCCGGTAGCCCACGGTGACGACATTGCGCAGGAAGGGCAGGCGCTTGCAGTGGAGGGGTCTGCCCGGCTGGGCGGTCTGAAGCTCCGGGCAGAGCTCGGCAATGATCCCGGCATAGTTGCTGTCCCGGTAGCCGTCGATCATCACCAGAGTATGGGTGTCGGACTGGCGCAGGAGGTACTCCGCCTCATGGATCTTATAGGCGGTATTCACCGTCACCAGCACCGCGCCGATTTTCGTTGTAGCCCAGAAGGTGATGAACCAGGCGGGCACGTTGGTGGCCCAGATGGCCACCTTGTCGCCGCTCTTCACGCCCATGGCGATCAGGGAGCGGGCAAACTGATCCACGTCGTCCCGGAACTGAGAATAGGTGCGGGTGTAGTCCAGGGTGGTGTATTTGAAAGCGTACTGGTCGGGGAACTCCTCCACCATCCTGTCCAGCACCTGGGGGAAGGTACAGTCGATGACGATGTCCTTCTTCCAGACGTACTGTCCGGTCCCGGCGGTGTTGTAGTAAAGATGGCTCTTGTTGCCCTCCCGCGCGAAGCGGGACATATAGACGGCGTAGTGGGTGAGGATCATGTCCGCGTCGTCCAGCCCCGCCGACCAGGCGGGGTCCCACAGCAGGGAGACGAAGCCGTCATAGTTGACGCTGCGCAGGGCGTTCATCAGGTCCCGCATGGGCATCTCTCCCTCGCCCACCAGCTCCGGGGAGCCCATGGCCGCGCCGTCGGTGAGGCGCACGTGGCGGACATAGGCGCCCAGGTTGGTGATGGTCTGCTCAGGGGTCTCGTTCTGCATCAGGCAGGTACTGTGTGCATTCCAGCAGGCGGCCAGGTGGTCGCAGGCGAAGTAGTCCAGCACCTCCACCAGTTTTCTGGTGTCGGCCATGGAGCCGACGCTCTCCAACAGGAGGGTGACGCCGGCCTTTTCCGCCAGCGCGACGAAGTGCGCCAGACGGTCGATCACCGCCCGCCGGTCGTCGCAGACGGTATGCAGGACCACATAGGGCACCAGGAGGTTGGCCGCCGTCTCAACGGCGGCGGGGATCTCGTCGTCCGCCGCCTCGTCCAGCAGGTTGGCCGCCACGCCGACGCAGGGGACGGTCAGGTCCTTCGCCGCCAGCCGGCGTCGGGCCGCCGCGGCCAGCTCCGGGTTGACCGGACTGTTCCGCGTGGTCAGGACGGGGTTTTTCACACTGTCGATCTCCAGACCGTGGAGCCCCGCGTCGGACGCGGCCTGGCAGGCTTGGGACCAGTCCAGTTTGTTCCAGTATTTTATAGAAAAGGAAAGCTTCATTGTTGATACCTCTTTCTTTGCGCCGTTCCGGCACAAGGGGAAGTAAGTTCTGTTCGATAGCCCGGGCTCCCGCGCCCGGACGGCGGCCTACTTTTGCCGCGCGGCAAAAGTAGGCAAAAACGCGCTTAAACCTACGGTTTAAGAATCCCTTGGGCGTCGCCGGAGGCGACGCTTCATGTTTTGATTTGTTTACGCTGCGACCTGGCAGCCTGCCTGTTCCGCGGGATGCCGTGGGCCGTCAGGGGTGCTTGCTTCTGCGGATGCGCACTACGGTTTGTCGTTGAGCAACTCTCGCGGAAGCCTCTGCGTCTGCCGTTTTTTTCGTCAACTCTGCGTCTTATGGCGATGGTTGGAAGCCGATTGCAGAAGCGGCTTAGCTCCCTCTGGTTTTCGTTAGAACAAGTGGGTAGACGAACAATCCGGCGCGTTCTGATCGGTGCTGTCGGTAGAATTAGACCAGCCCGGTCGTAGCGCAAAAAACAAAACATTTGGGGATTCTCAAGGGGCAATGGCCCCTTGAGCGTGCTACGATTATTCATGACCACATCGAGTGGTCATGAATAATTAAATTTTGCACGGCCACTCGATGTGGCCGTTGCAAAATCGTTGGTTACTTTTCCCACGAGGGAAAAGCAACGCCCTGCGGCGGCAGCCGCAAAACTGGTTTCAGCAGAGAGACACCTCCCTCAGGGGCGGCATCGCTCAATTCCCCTCGTAAATAATCTTATTCAGCGCGCTGATATACGCCCGGATGCTGGCCCCGATGACGTCGGTGGAGAGGCCGTTCCCGGAGTACAGCTTCCCGTTGGACCGCAGCTTTACCAGGGCGGAGCCCATGGCCTCCCGGCCCTCCGTCACCGTCTGGATCTGATAGTCCGCCAGCTCATAGTGGTGTCCGATGATCTGCTCGATGGCCAGGAAAGCCGCGTCCACCGGGCCGTCCCCGGCGCACACGCCCTGCCGCTTCTCCCCGTCCTTCTCCAGGGTCAGGTTCGCCATGGCCGAGGTCATGTTGCCGCAGGTGATGACATAGTTGATAATCCGGTAGGTGGAGGGCACCTGCATGGCGGAGCTGGCCACAATGGCGTCCAGCTCGCGGGCGCTGACGAAGTGCTTCTTCGCCGCGATGCGCTGGAAGGACTCATAGACCCTGGCGTTGTCCTCCTCGCCCAGGTCATAGCCCAGGTGCAGCACCACCTTCACCATCTCCTCGATGCTGTCCCCGGCGGTGAGGCAGATGTTCGTCCCGCCGTCGTCCACGCCGCTGTCGAAGGGGGAGCCGCCGCTGCGCTGGGTCTGCATCAGCCATTGCAGCTGCCCCGCCGCGCGGGACAGTTCCGTGGTCCGCAGATTCCACCGCAGGCCCTTCTCCTCTCCTCTGGCGGACAGATAGGCGGACAGGTCCGGGATGGAGGGCACGTCCAGCGGCGTGATGGACGCTTTGACAACCTCCGCTCCCGCGTCGATGGCGGCGGCGGCGCAGGCGGCGGCCATCTTCAGCCCGTCGTGGAGCTCCACGCCCAGCCGGGCCTTCTCCAGGGCGGGGACCTTCTTCCGGATGTCCCTGACAAACGCGGCGCACTCGTCAGGGGTCATGATGCCGGCGGTGTCGCACAGGGTCACCGATTCCGCGCCGGCCTCCAGCACGGCGGCGGCGAGCTGACAGAGGAAGTCCTCCTCGGCACGGGTTGCGTCCAGGGCGGAGAAGGCCACATGCTCGGTGTAGTACCGGGCTCTGGCAGTCAGGGTCCGGGCCAGCTCAAGGATGGCGGGAGCCTTCTTGTGGCACAGGTACTCCATCTGCACGGAGGAAGCGGGAAGCATGATATGCAGCATCGGGCCGCGGGCGTCCTTCACGCTCTCCCAGGTCCGCTCCACGCTCTCCTCCGTCAGCCCCACGGCGGCGGACAGCCGGGCGGAGGACGCCACGGAGGCGATGGTCTTGTTGCTGAGCACGTCCGCTTTGCCGTCCCGGAGGGCGGGCAGCTCGATCTCATCCACCCCCAGCCGGTCCAGGGTCCGGGCAATCTCCACCCGCTCCTTGAAGCTGAGGGAGGCGGCGTCCGCCTTGCGGAGGGTGACATCGGAAATCTGAATGATTTTCATGGTTTTGGTCTCCTTTTGCTGTCTGTTGTTTTCCGGCCCTGCCGGGGACTAGAGCGGCACCCAAAAATACTGAGAAAAGTTCAGCGGTCCAGAAAACGCATGGCCGCGTTGTCGTCCTTGACGGGCGTCAGCCCGTCTGTGTCCTCCGCCTTGCCCTGCGTTCCCTGCCCTCGCT
>JAAVHC010000079.1 GCA_014799925.1 Oscillibacter sp. | reverse complement strand
CTTTCTCAACCGCGTCGACTATAAAATGCTTGATTATGAACAAAGAGGGAGGATGTTTCACGCCGCAGCGTAAAGAAAATGTGCCGGCAGCTATGCTGCCGGAGGGGCAGTCCGGTAGACACGGGGAGGCGGAATGTTTCACGCCGCAGCGTAAAGAAAACGTGCCGGCGGCACGTTTTTAGCGCAGGCTCCGGCAGCTATGCTGCCGGAGGGGCAGTCCGGTAGACACAGGGAGGCGGAATGTTTCACGTGAAACATTCCGCCCCATTACATTTAACAACTCCTATTTTTTCCCAATCAGCAAATACCGGTGGATCGTTCCCTCAATGACACCGTCCCTTTCCAGACGTTTCTGGGCCTGCCAGAGGCCGTCCAGGCAGGTTTCCACCGAGAACCCGGGGAACTCCCATGGAATGACCCGGGCAAACCAGACCAGCGCGCCCACGTCCCGGAACCGGATGGGGCGGTACGCTTCCTGTGCGTCCAGGATCGTCAGGCCGCAGTCCTCCAGATCCCCTTGCGCAATAGACAGATATTGCCTGGGGAAGGGGAGGGGAGGTACTTCCGGAAGGAGAAGGGCAGCCAGCTCCCGGTCATTCTCCGCGCCTACCTGCTCTGTGAGAAAGACGCCTCCCGTCTTCAGCAGGCGGGCAATTTCCTGGGGCACGTATTTCCCGTGGCGGTTGAGGATCAGGTCAAAGGAGGCGTCGGGGAACGGGAGCGGCCCGCCGCCGTCCGCTTCCCGGAAGTCAATCCCAAGAGGGGAGAGGGTTTCCCGGCAGAGAGCGGCATTGGGCGGGTATGCCTCTGTCGCGCTGGTCCGGCCATAGGGATGGCCCAAAGACAGCAGAAACTCACCACCGCCGGTGTCGATGTCCAGAATATGGGCTTCCGGGCGGAGAAATGTTCGGACGAGCTGCGCGTAGTCCCAGGGAAGGTCGTCTTCCACCTGATAGCGGCCATGGATATGGGAAAAGTCCCAGCCGTGAATGTGGGCGGCCCGTTCCTCGGCCAGCCATTGGGTCAATAATTCATTTTGGTTCATTATAACTGCTCCTTTTCATCATGATTGTTCTGATTACAAACCGGCGCAGTCAACTGACAGCATGAGCCGTTAGAAAACAACAAACCCGGTACGGCTGCTGTCAGATTCTGACCGCGCCGGGCAGTTATCTCGAACGTAGGGCAGCATAGCCTTCACCTCAATTTCCAAAAGATGGATATATTGTAGCACGGCGGAGAGGAATTGGCAATGGGGAGATATAGTGGACATATTAAAAAATGATAAAGTTTAGGGCCGCCCTTTTCAAAGGGCGGTAGGGTCCAGGCGTTAGGCGGCCAAAGGCCGCCCCAGCCCTAAGCCGCGCTTTGCGCGGCCCACGGGGCAACGCCCCTGGTGGGTTTGGGCAAAGCCCAACATATTTCTGTTCTCAAGTGTGTCAACTATATAAAGAAAGCCGAACATTTTACGCCGCAGCGTGAAGAAAACGCGCGGGAGCCTACGCTAAAAACAAGAGGGCAAGATGTTTCACGTGAAACATCTTGCCCTCTTTATTCCTAAAAAGGACTATGCGACCGGCTCCACCTTGCCGGTGGCGTGGATGTCGGTAATCAGCTTCCGGGGACACTTCGTTACGCAGATGCCGCAGGAGGTACACTTGTCGTAGTCGATGCGGGCCACGTTGTTGCTCACGGTGATAGCCCCCGATGGGCAGTTCTTCTCGCACAGGCGGCAGCCAATACAGCTGATGGCGCAGTGGGCCTTGGCGGCCGCGCCCTTTTCGTGGTTGGCGCAGGGGAGCACCACGTCCACGGCGTAGGGCATGCTGACGATGATCTTCCGGGGGCATGCCCTGGCGCACTGCATACAGCAGGTACACTTCTCCCGGTCCACCTCGGCCACGCCCCGGGCATTGATATGGATGGCGTCAAACTTGCAGGCCGTCACGCAGGTGCCCCCGCCCAGGCAGCCGTAGGAGCAGTCCAGCGTACCGTTGCCGGATACCTTGGTGATGGCCACGCAGTCCTGAATACCGACGTAGCGCTCAAACTTGTGGCCCGCCTGCTCGCCGCCGGAACAGCGGACAAAGGCGACCCGGCGCTCCTGCGTCTTTACCTCCACACCCATGATGGCGGCGATCCGGCTGGTTTGCAGGCCGGAGCAGCTGGGGCAGGCGTTGACGGGCGCCGCTTTGGACAGAATGGCCGCGGCGCAGCCGGCGCAGCCGGGATAACCGCAGCCGCCGCAGTTGGCGCCGGGCAGACATTCCAGGATCATTCCCAGCTTCGGGTCGGTTTTTACCTCAAAGACCTTGGACGCCAGGGCCAGCATCAGGCCAAATACGCCGCCCAGTACGCCTAAGGTCAGTACAGCATAGAAAATGTTCATTGTTTCCTCCTCTTTCTCCGAGGCAGATTACAAAAAGCCTCGCAGAGTTTGCCGCCCGCAGGCGGCAAAGTATTCCAATCGTTTTTCCGACGGCGCGTACGTCCGCGAAGCGCCGCTACGCAGCGCTTTGGCCGCCTAAATCGGCCCCTGGCCGGCCCGCGGGAAAAACACTCTGCGGCCCGCGCCCGGGCCGGTCCTTCCCTCTTCAAAAGGAGCGGCGCAGCCGCTTCTTTTGATGGTTACCATGGGATCTGAAGCCCGGAAAAGCCCATGAAGCAGAGAGCCATTAGACCGGCGGTCACCAGGGCGATGGGGAAGCCCTGAAAGGCCCTGGGAGGATCGGAGAACTCCAGACGCTCCCGGATGCTGGAAAAGAGCACGATGGCCAGCAGGAAGCCCGCGCCGCCGGTGATGCCGTAGACCACGGATTCAATGAAGTTGTAGTTGTTCTGCACGTTCAGCAGCACCACGCCCAGGACGGCGCAGTTGGTGGTGATCAGGGGCAGATACACGCCCAGCGCCTCGTAGAGCGTGGGAATGGACTTCTTCAGGAACATCTCCACGAACTGCACCAGGGCGGCAATCACCAGAATGAAGGCCACCGTCCGCATGTAATTGAGGCCCAGAGCGTCCAGCAGCAGGTTCACCGGATAGCACAGAGCCGAGGCCAGACCCATGACGAAAATGACCGCGAAGCCCATGCCGATGGAGGTGTCCATCTTCTTGCTGACGCCCATGAAGGGGCAGATGCCCAGAAACTGAGCCAGGATGAAGTTATTGACCAGAATCGCTCCCAGAGCGATATCAAATAATGTCGTCCACTGCATGGTTTATTTCCCTCCCTTGACCTTGCGCTGGGCCCACTGCATCAGGGCGATGAGGCAGCCCAGGGTCAGAAATCCGCCCACGGGCTGAGCGATCATCGAGGCGCTGTACCCGGCGGGGAAGATCTGAGTGCCCATCAGGGCGCCGGAACCCAGAAGCTCCCGGATGGCGCTCATCACCAGAAGGACCGCGGTGTAGCCCAGGCCCTGGCAGATGCCGTCCACGGCGGCGGCCAGAGGCTTGTTCTTGCTGGCGAAGGACTCCGCCCGGCCCAGGATGATGCAGTTGACCACGATAAGGGGAATGAATACGCCCAGACTCTCGGCAATGTCCTCAAAGTAAGCCTGGAGCAGCAGGTCCACCATGGTGACGAAGCCCGCGATGACCACAATGTAGCAGGCGATGCGGACCTGTTCGGGGATGATCTTCCGCAGCAGGGAAATGAAAATATTGGAGAGGGTCAGGATAATGGTCACCGAGAGACCCATGCCGATGCCGTTGGAGATGGTGGTGGTGATGGCCAGGGTGGAGCACATGCCCAGAAGCTGGACCAGCACCGGGTTCTGGGTGATGAAGCCCTCTTTCAGCTGCTTTCCTATGTTCATACTGCTTCCCCTCCTTTACTTTACGCCGATGGCGGCCAGGGCGGCGTTGACGCCGGCGGCCACGCCCCTGGAGCTGACCGTCGCGCCGGAGACGCCGTCAAAGCGGTTGCTGCCGGAGTTGACCGTGATCTCGCCACCGGCATGGCTCATGCCGATGAAGCGGTCCAGGACGGACTGGTCGGCCACCACCTTGGTGCCGATGTTGGGGGTCTCGCTGTGGCTGACCACGGATACGCCGGTGACCCTGCCCTCCGTGTCCACGCCGACCATCATGTTAATGATCCCCTGGGAGCCGGAGGCGGAGGTTTCCACCACCCAGCCGATGGCCTCGCCGCCGGAGACCGCCTGATAGACGGCCGTTACGTTGGCGGCGGTGAAGCCCAGCTTCTCGTAGCTGTCGGCGGTCAGGACCTGCCGCATAGCGGCTTCGGTCCTGGCCTTCTGGATGGCGTCAATGCGGGGCTTGGTGACCTGGTTGACCGCGCCCAGCAGCAGGGCGACAACCAGGCAGATGCTCAGCAGGACGCCGGCGATGCGGCCGACATAACGGGGGTCCAGAGAGAGGGAGGGCTTGAGCTGCTTCGCGGCAGCGGTTGTCTTTTCGTTGCTCATTTCCCGGCAGCCTCCTTTTTGGTTTGATCGGGGGCCTTGGATCTTGCTTCCTTCTTTTCCTTGGCGACGCCGAAGCGGTGGGGCTTGATGTTCTTGTCGATGATCCAGACCGTCAGATTCATGATCAGGATGGCGTAGCACACGCCCTCGTTATAGGAGCCGAAATAGCGGATGAAGACGGTGACAAGGCCGCAGCCCACGCCGAAAATGGCCTGTCCCAGATGGCTGACGGGGGAGGTGACGTAGTCGGTGGCCATGAAGAAGGCGCCCAGCATCAGACCGCCGCCCAGCAGGTTGTACAGCATCCACTGCACCGGGTCGTTGCCCCGGGGGAAAAGGAAGGTCAGGGCGGCGACGGTGCCGATATAGCTGACGGGAATGTACCAGGTGATGACCTTCCGCCAGATGAGGAACAGGCCGCCCAGAATCAGGAGCAGAGAGCTGACCTCGCCCATGGAACCGCCGATGAGGCCCACGAACATCTTGGGCAGATCATACATCTGCTGGAGGCCGCTGAGGTTGCCCTCATGGAGCAGAGCCATGGGAGTGGGATAAGTGACCGCGTCGACGGCGCCCTGAAGAGGCACGGAGGAGCGGGGGCCCACCCAGGTGGTCATCTCGCCCGCCCAGGAGAGCATGAAGGCCCGGGCCGCCAGGGCGGGGTTCAGAAAGTTCTTGCCTACGCCGCCGAAAAGCTGCTTGACCACCACGATGGCGAAAAAGTCGCCGATGAGAAGGATCCAGTAGGGAACGGTGACGGGGCAGACGAACGCGATGAGGATGCCCGTGACCACGGCGCTGAGATCCCCCAGGGTGTTGTTCTTCCTCAGCAGGGCCCGGTACAGGAACTCAAAGAAGCAGCACCCGGCCACGCTGACCAGGGCGGCCGCCAGGGCCCGGGGACCGAAGTTGTACACGGCAAAGGCCAGGGGCAGGAGCATGGCGATGATGACTTCCCCCATGATGTGGCCCGCGCCGTCCCTGGTGCGGATATGGGGGGACGTGGAGCCGATCAGGTTCAGATCTGTATAATCCATGGTCAGCCCTCCTTCTTCTTTTCTTCTTCCGCTCTGGCGGCCGCTTCGGCAGCGGCCTTGGCGGCGGCTTTGGCGTTGTTGATCTTCTGCTTGCCCGCGCGGAAAGCCTGAACCAGATGCAGCCGTCCGGGGCAGATGTAGGAGCAGGACCCGCACTCAATGCAGTCCAGCAGATGGGCGTCCTCCAGCTCCTGGAGCATCCCGGCCCGCTCATACTGATAGAGGAACACGGGCTGGAGATGCATGGGACAGACGGAGACGCACTTGCCGCAGCGGATGCAGGCGGGATGCTCCACCGTGCGCTCCTCCTTCTCGCAAAAAGCCAGAATGGCGTTGGTGCCCTTGCCGATGGGGGCGGACATGTCATACTGGGAGTGGCCCATCATGGGCCCGCCCATCAGGATCTTGAAGGTGGACTTCTTCACGCCGCCGCAGGCGTCCAGCAGGTTGCTGATGGGTGTGCCGATGGGGCAGAGGAGATTCTTCGGCTCGTTGACGCCGGAGCCGGAGACGGTGACGACGCGGTGGGTCACCGGCCGGCCCTGATAGACGGCCTGGTAGATGGCCATGGTGGTGACAATGTTGAACACCGCGCAGCCGATGGAGGCGGGAAGGGCGCCGGGAGGCACCTGCCGGCCGGTAATGGACTGGCAAAGCTGTTTTTCCGCGCCCTGGGGGTAACGGGTCTGGAGTACGTCCACCACGGCGGGGGCCTTCTCCTCGTCGATCTTCAGCTTCAGCATCTCGGCGGCGTTGGCCTTGTTGCTCTCAATGGCGATATGGACCCGGTCCACGCCGAACACGCGGGCCAGAAGCTTCACGCCGCCCAGCACCTCCGCCGGGTTCTCCAGCAGGATGCGGTGGTCGCTGGTAATGTAGGGCTCACACTCGCTGGCGTTGACGATGACGGTGTCCACCTTGCCCAGGCCGGAGGAAATCTTCACGTGGGTGGGGAAGGTGGCCCCGCCCATGCCCACGATGCCCGCCTCCTTGACCAGGGCGGAAATCTGCTCCGGGGTCAGCGCGTCCGGGTCCTTCGCCGGGGCCAGGTCCGGACAGGGGGTGTCGTTGAAATCGTTCTCAATGACCACGCTCATGACGGGAACGCCGGAGAAGTGGATGCGGGGCTCCACCGCCACCACGCTGCCGGAGATGCTGGCGTGGACGGGCGCGGAAACAAAGGCGGGCGCGTCCCCCACCTTCTGCCCCACCGTCACCTGATCGCCCACCGCCACGCAGGGGGTGCAGGGCGCGCCGATGTGGAGGGACATGGGAATCACCACCCGCTCAGGAGGCGGGAGGTTTTCAATGGGCTTTGTATTGGTGGCGGCCTTGTGGTCGTTGGGATGGATGCCGCCGAAAAAAGCCTGTGCCATAGCTTCACCTCATTCTCTTTTTTCGCTTCTTTTCCATGGGCCGGAGGCCCAAAGTCACACACGCATATCATACTCCCATTTGCCGCCGGTGTCCAGATGCTTTTCGCAGATTTTGATGATTTTTTTGCAAAATTGAGCGGAAATATAGCGGATAGATCGTTAATTCTGTAACAAAATGGAAGGGTTGGAAGGGGTTGCATTCCGTGGGGAAACGTGATATGATGGGACGGAAACACCGGCAAATACCGGATATTTCATTTCAGGAGGTAAGATTTCATGCGGAATCGGGCGGAAATCAAGGCGGAAGCCAAGGGAATCCTGCGCGAAGCGCGGGTGAGCCCCTATCTTGTGACGCTGCTGGTCATTGCCATCGGCTTCGCGCTGGACCGTGTGGTGGACATGGCGCGGGGCGGCTCCCTGTTCTATTCCTATGAATTCACACGGCGGTATTATGAGGCCATTGCCAGCGGGAGCGTGGAGGCCCTGGAGCGGCTGATCCTCTCCATGCCGGAGAGCGGCGGCTCCTCGTTCTTCTTCTCCATCCTCTCGTCCCTGGCGATGCTGGTGCTCAACGGGGGCTATTACATCTACTGCATGGGCATCCGGCAGGGGGCGGAGATGCCCTTCTCCTCCCTGACCGACGGGCTGAGCGTCGCTGGGAAGCTGATCTGGTGCAGCATTCAGATGGGCGTGAAGATCTTCCTGTGGTCCCTGCTGTTCTGGATCCCGGGGATCATCGCCGCCTACCGCTACCGGTTCGCCTGCTATAATATCCTGACGGACAGCTCCCTCTCCGCGGGAGAGGCCATCCGGCTGAGCTGCCGGCAGACCGAGGGCATGAAGGGGCAGCTGTTCATGCTGGATCTCAGCTTTATCGGATGGAGCATCCTGTCCGCCCTGACCATGGGGCTGCTGAACATCTGGCTGACGCCCTATACCACGCTGTGCGACCTGGCCTATTTCGAGGAGGGACAGAAAAACGTGGGGCGGAACCCCTATGGCGGAAACAGCCAGACGCCGCCCCGGAACGGAGATCCGTGGGGCGAGCTTTAAACCAGGAAAGGAGTAGCTATGAATTTTCAGCTGAAGAATGGCATGCTGCTGGGAGCGGCCTCCGCCGCCACCCAGATCGAGGGCGGGGACCAGAACAACAACTGGTATGCCTGGTACCGCCAGGGATATATCAAGGACGGCGCGGACCCCTCCGTGGCCACGGACCACTACAACCGGTGGCGGGAGGACCTGGCGCTGATGCGGGACATGGGCGTCCAGTGCTGCCGCATGGGGGTGGAGTGGAGCCGGATCGAGCCAAGAGACGGCGTCTTCGACGAGGCGGCCATCGCCCACTACCGGGAGGAGATCCAGGCGCTGTCGGACGCGGGAATCCCGGTGCTGCTGACCCTGCACCACTTCAACAACCCCCTGTGGCTGGAGGAGCGGGGCGGATTCGCGGAGCGGGACAACATTACCTGCTACCTGCGGTTCGTGCGGAAAATGGTGGAAAGCGTGGGGGACCTGGTCAGCGAGTACATCACCATCAACGAGCCCAACGTGTACGCCTTCAACGCCTATCTGGCCGGGGCATGGCCGCCGGGACGGAAGAGCTTTTTGGAGATGGGCCGGGTCATGACCAACATGGCGGCGGCGCACATCGAGGCCTATGGGCTGATCCGGAAAACCCGGCTGCAGATGGGCTTCCGGAATACGCGGGTGGGCGTGGCCAACCATCTGCGCGCCTTTGCCCCCAAGGACGCCGGCAACCCGCTGCACCGGTTCTGGGCGGAGCGGGCGGAGGAGCTGTTCCAGGGAAGCCTCACCCAGGCCATGTGCATGGGTAAAGTTTCTTTCCCCATCGGGAAGCATCCCTCCATCGTGCCGGGACGGTACTGCGACTTCCACGGGGTCAACTACTACACCCGCTCCACCGTCAGCGGGCCCGCCGACGGCGTGGCGAAAAACTGCCCGGTCAACGACCTGGGGTGGGAAATCTACCCCCAGGGCATCGTGGAGGTCTGCGAAAAGGTATACGGAATGTTGAAAAGACCTATCTATATTACGGAAAACGGCACCTGCGACAACGAGGACCGGTTCCGGGCCCGGTATATCGCCGAGCACCTGAAGGCGCTGAGCGAAAGCAGCCTGCCGGTGGAGCGGTACTACCACTGGTGCTTCTGCGACAACTGGGAATGGGTGGAGGGCGGCTCCGCCCGGTTCGGTCTGGTCCATGTGGACTATGAGAATCAGAAACGGACCGTGAAGCGCAGCGGCGAATTCTACCGCCGGATGATCCAGGCGGGCGGCGTCGACGAGGCGCTGTACGGGGAGTTCTGCGACACGCCCTATCCCACCAACGGGGAGGACGCGTGATGGACTGGTGGAAGGACGCGGTCATCTATCAGATCTATCCCCGCAGCTTCCAGGACTCCAACGGCGACGGCATCGGAGACATCCCCGGCATCATCAGCCGGCTGGACCACCTCCAGGAGCTGGGGGTGGGGGCCATCTGGCTCAGCCCGGTGTATCGGTCCCCCAACGCGGACAACGGATATGACATCAGCGACTACCGGGAAATCAACCCGGAGTACGGCACCATGGAGGATATGGAACGCCTCATCAGGGAGGCCGGGGACAGGGGCATCCGGATCATCATGGACCTGGTCATCAACCACACCTCCACCGACCACTACTGGTTCCGGCAGAGCCGGGACAAAAACAGCCCCTACGCCGATTACTACTACTGGGCCCACGGCGGGGCGGACGGGAGCCTGCCCAACAACTGGACGGGGTTCTTCGGAGAGGACTGCTGGGAGTTCGACCCGGAGCGGTGCGAGTACTACCTGCACCTGTTCGCCAAAAGCCAGGCCGACCTGAACTATCACAACCCGGAGGTGCTGGAGGAGGTCAAGGACATCCTGCGCTTCTGGCTGCGCAAGGGCGTGGCGGGGTTCCGGTGCGACGTGATCAACATCCTCTGGAAGGACAGCCTGGCCAGCTCCAGAAAGCGCCTGGCCCTTACGGGCAGCGAGCACTACCTGTCCCTGGAGGGCACCCACAAAATTCTGCGGGAGCTGCGGGAGGTGCTGGACGAGTACGGCGCCATGACCGTGGGGGAGACCGTGTTCGTTTCCCCCCAGCAGGCCCGCGATCTGTGCGGCCCGGAGCGGAAGGAGTTGAACATGGTGTTCTCCTTTGAGCACATGGAGTGCGACCAGTACTTCCTCAAGTGGTTCAAGCGGAAATTCCGGCCCAGGGTGTTCTTTGAGTGCCTGACCAGGTGGCAGAAGGAGCTGCACTGGAACGCTGTTTATCTGGAAAACCACGACCAGCCCCGGTCCATCCCACGGTTCGGCAGCGAGAAATACTGGAAGGAGAGCGGCAAGCTGCTGGCTACCCTGGAGCTGACCCTGCGGGGGACGCCGTTCCTCTACCAGGGGCAGGAGATCGGGATGCTGAACTTTGACTTCACCCGGATGCGGCAGCTCAACGACGTGGAGAGCAAGAACGTGGAGAAGGTCCTGCGGCGGTTCCATATCCCCCAGAAGCTGCGCTGGAAGATCATCAAACGGACCAGCCGGGACAACGCCCGCACGCCCTTCCAATGGGAGAACGGTCCCAGGGGCGGCTTTACGGACGGACGGCCCTGGCTGGGGGTGAACCACAACTGCGAAACCATCAACCTGGCCCAGCAGGAGGAGGACCCGGATTCCATCTGGAGCTGGTACAAGGCCCTTTCTGCCCTGCGGCGGGAAACCGGGGCCCTGCGCCGGGGCTCGTTCGAGCAGCTGGAGGCGGGGAATCAGGTCTACGCCTATCAGAGGACGCTGGGAGAGGACGCCTATACCGTCGTGCTGAATTTCAGCAACAGACCCGCGTCCGCCGCCCACCGCGGGGACGTGGTGATGTCGAATTACGGGAGAGAACAGTTTGACGGGCAGATGCGGCCCTGGGAAGCGGTTATTCTGAAGGTCAAATAGATTTGCGGCCTGTCGGCTGCGGGGCGTTCTGTACTTTTCTTGTTTCGGCAAGAAAAGTACCAAAAGAACCGACTCAAGGGGGCTTCGCCACCCTTGAGAATCCCCGAATGGGTTGTTTATTTACGCTCCGACGAGACCTGGCTTGATTCTACCCCAGTACCTTCGTTGGCGCGCCGGACTTCTGCGTCTATCCACGGGTTCTAATAAAAGCCAGAGAGGCTCAGCCGCTGCTGGGCAGTGGGTGCTTACCACCGCCGGGAGGACCCAAAGCGATACGGTAGGGATTACCGACAACATCGTCGGGTAGCCGCTTCGCCCGGCACAAGGGATCCGGCTTGGTTCAGGCCGGACAGACTACAGGAAAAGCGCAAAACAAATCAAAACACAAGGCGTCGCCTTTGGCGATGCCAAAAGGGGTCCAGGACCTTGGTCCTGGCACGCTTTTGGGTACTTTTCCCGTGGGGGAAAAGTACCCGCAGGGTCCGGGGCCGCGCAGGCCCCGGGGTAACTGCGGGCCTGGGCTACGCAAGCCCAGACCATCGAGCAGAGGAGAGGGAACGATATGACAAAACCGGAAAAACGCAACAAGTACTGTTTCGGCCTGGGAACCATCGGACGGGACATGTTCTACAGTATGGAGAGCATGTACCTCCTGTTCTTCCTGACGGAAATACGGAACCTGGACGATCAGATGCTGGCCCTGGTGGGCGGCGTGCTGACCGCCCTGCGCATCCTGGACGCCTTTAACGACCCCATCACCGGGGTCATCATCGACAATACCCACACCCGCTGGGGCAAATTCAAGCCCTGGATGCTCATCGGCGCTCTGGTCAGCTCCGGGTGCATGCTGCTGATGTTCGCCGACCTGCCGCTGAAGGGCGGAGCCTATGTGGCCGTGTTCGCGGTGAGCTACATCCTGTGGGACATCTTCTACGGCGTCAACGACATCGCCTACTGGACCCAGCTGCCCGCTCTGAGCCTGGATCCCCGGCAGCGGGAGAGCATGGGGGCCTTCGCCCGTATCTGCGCCAACGTGGGCCTGTACGCTGTGGTGGTGGGCATCCTGCCCGTCACCGGAGCGCTGACGGACGCCTTCGGCGGCAACGGGCAGAAGGCCTGGTTTGTGATGGCCGCGGCGGTGTGCGTACTCATGGTGGGATTCCAGCTGATCACGATCTTCGGCGTCAAAGAGGCCGCCGCCTTCAGAGAGGAGGAGAACACCTCCCTGCGGGATATGGTGAAGGTGCTGTTCGGCAACGACCAGCTGATGTGGACCACCCTGAGCATGGCCCTTTTCATGATCGGCTACTGCACCACCACCAGCTTCGGCACCTACTACTTTAAGTACGCCTACGGAGACGAGGGAATGTACTCCGCCTTCGCCGGGGTGCTGGGCGTCAGCCAGCTGGCGGCGCTGGCCGTGTTCCCCAGACTGTCCGCCAGGCTTGACCGGCGGAAGCTGTACTCTGCCGCAACCCTCCTGGTAGTGGCGGGATATATGGTGTTCTTCTTCGCGCCCATGAATATGATCCCCATCGCCGCGGCGGGCGTGCTGCTGTTCGTGGGACAGGCGTTCATCCAGACGCTGATGCTCATGTTCCTGGCGGACACCGTGGAGTACGGCCAGTGGAAGCTGGGCAAGCGGAACGACTCCATCACCTTCTCCATCCAGCCCCTCATCAACAAGCTGGGCGCCGCCATCGCCACCGGCGTGGTGACCCTGACCCTTATCGTCTCCGGCATCAACCGGGCGGAATCCGCGGCGGACGTGACGGCCCAGGGGCTGCTGATTATGAAGACGGCCATGATGGTCCTGCCGCTGCTGGCCATCGTGCTGGGGTACTTCGTGTATCTCAGGAAGTATAAGATCGACGAGAAAATGTACCGGGAGATCGTTACAAACCTGAAGGAGCGGGGGGACATCAAGTGAGTACGCCCCCCTATGAGCTGATCCGCTCCCGGCGGCGAACCCTGGCGGTGGAGATCGCCAGGGACGGACGGGTGATCGTGCGGGCCCCGCTGCGGCTGGCCCAGAAAAGGATCGACCAGTTCGTGGCGGACCACGCCGGGTGGATCGAGGAGCATCAGGCCGTCCAGCGGAAACGCCGGGAAAACCACCCGGAACCCACCGAAGCGCAGAGGGAGGACCTGATCCGGCGGGCAAAGGCGGAATTGCCGGGGAAGGTGTCAAAATACAGCGAAATCATGGGACTGTACCCCACGGGGATCACCATCACCGGGGCGGAGCACCGGTTCGGCAGCTGCTCCGGGAAGAACCGGATCTGCTTCTCCTGGCGGCTGATGCAGTACCCGGAGGAGGCCGTCGACTACGTGGTGGTCCATGAGCTGGCCCACATCCGGCACAAGGACCACAGCAAGGCGTTCTACGCCTGCGTGGAGCAGGTGCTGCCGGATTGGCGGGAGCGCCGGAAGCTGCTGCGGGAGTGAACGGGGGACGAACGAGGGAGCGAATGATACAAGTATCGGCCCGGCCCGGAGCAATTGCCCCGAGCCGGGCCGGTGTTTGTACAACGCTATATCTCTTTCCCTGTATCGTTTAAACGAAAAATGCCCTCATACGTGGCGTCGCAGGCCCGCGCTATGGCTGTCAGGTCCTTTTCGGACAGATTGTCGTTTTTGATTTTGCGCCCTATATTCTGTGCGGAGGTTGGAGGGTCCATACGTGACCCCAAGTCTTTTAGCGTCATCTCACGCGCCGCTAAGAGCATCCGGACCTTGAGTGCCATTCCCATAAAATTACCTCCATACAACATATCTGTTGTCAATATAAAGGAATTTGCTTGTTTTGGCAAGCAGAAAATTTTCTTTCTATATTGACATAGCAAACAAAAAGATTTACAATATCAATATATTTAGGTGCTCAGCACTGAATAATTCTGATAAAGAAAAGGAGAAAAATATAATGGAGGACAGGGAACTGCTGCTGCAAAGAACAGGCCTGAGGGAGCTGAGCAAATTCCTGATGGACACGGACGGCGTCTATGTGGAGCGGACGGACGCCGGCGGCATGACCGCGGCGGGCCGGCAGGCGCAGCTGCGAGATAATCTGGAACTGGCGATGCGGGACATAAATGAGGAAACCCGAATGCGGGTAAGAGAGACGGCCGGTGAGATCTGGGCGCGGGGAGAGGACCTTGGATTTATGGAGGGAATGCGCGCGGGAGCGCGGATCGTGCTGGCGCTGCTGGGAGACGGAGAGATACTGATTTGATATTTTTGCAAATTTTGTCGAAATTTGTTACAAGCGCCCGAAAAATTGTTGCCGGATTGTAAGACCGATGAAACGACTTTGAGGCTTTTTCATGTTATGATACCCTTGGGAAAGCCGGAGAAGTCAGAGAGCGCTTTCCGGAAAGTGGTTTTTGCGCTTTCCTTTGGGAAGGAAAGCATGGATACCGTAAAGAAAAGGAGGTACATCCATCATGTGGGAAAAGCTGAAGGGCCTGAGCGGAGGAGCGAAGGCCGGCATTATCGGGGGCGTGGTCCTGCTGGCGGCGGCAGGCGTCGGACTGGGCATCTGGCAGCCCTGGAATCAGCCGGAGGAGGAGGCGCCGGATGAGCCGGACAACGTGGTCCAGCAGGAGCCGGCGGCGCCCCAGAAGCAGCCGGAACAGGGCCTGAGCTTACAGGTGAACGGCAAGAAGGTGGCCTGCGCCCTGTATGAGGGGAACGGATGGAGCATCTACGTGCCGGAGAGCTGGACGGCGGAGGGACTGAGCAACGACGGAGCGCTGTTTTCGTCGGGAGACGGAGGCCAGCTGTCGGTGCAGTTTGAGCCGGACGGCGGCTATACGGGGAAGTTCGTCAACCTGTCCGCCGGAGAAAGCGGGGACCGCCTGCTGCAATTCTACGACGGAAGCGGAAAGCGCGGCCCCAGCGTGATCGGGAACGCCGACGCCGGGACGTGGGGGCAGTATGAAAAGCTGATGGTGGCCCTGGCCCGGACGCTGACCGTGGGGAGCGAGAAGCCCTTCGCGGAGAGCTACGTCATCCCGGAGGAGCCGGACTGGCAGAGAACCGAGGGACTGACCGTGCTGTTTCTGGATAAGGACGGCTACATCATAGACGAGGAAATGCTGAACACCATTGAAAGCTACATGCGCTCCTGGCCGACGGAGGACCGGGAAATCTATACGGGACAGTACCAGGTCAATTCCTTGGAGTGGGCCGGCAGCTATACGGGACTGACCAAAAATGAATTCGTGGACGTGTTCCGGGCGAACGTGCAGTACCAGGTGGCCGAGGGCGGCGAGGAGCGGCTCAAGGCCCAGGACGGCGGCGTACAGGTGGTCAATGGCTGGGCGTCGGATATGAACGGCGTGTTCCTGGCGGTCTTCCACGACGGCGGAAGCGTGGCGAAAACTCAGGGGATCGTTACGGCGGACGTAAGGGACTGGGGCGCGTTCGCGGCGCTTCTGAAATAAGAAAACAGGCAGTACCCAGATTGGGTACTGCCTGTTTTTGATTTTTGCGGCTGTTCCCCGTCCGTCGGGCGGGGAAAAAGTTTTTCTTTTTGCTTCTTTTTCTTTGTTCACAAAGAAAAAGAAAGCCCCCGTGAAAGACTACAGAATCTACAGGATCGCTTCCGCCACGGGCGCAAGCCACTGGGCCTGCAGGTCCTCGATGCGGCCCTGATCGGTGAGCTGGGCCAGGGCGGGGTCGATGGGCATACGGGCCAGGAGCTTCAGGCCATGGGCATCGGCGGCGGCCTGGGTCCTGCCCTGGCCGAAGAGAGGGATCTCCCTGCCGCAGTCGGGACAGAGGAGATAGCTCATATTCTCCACCACGCCCACAATGGGAACGGCCATCATTTCAGCCATCTTAACGGCCTTTTCTACCACCATGCCCACCAGCTCCTGAGGGGAGGCCACGATGACGATGCCGTCCAGGGGAATGGACTGGAAGACGCTGAGGGCCACGTCGCCGGTGCCGGGGGGCATATCGACGAAAAGATAATCCACGTCCCAGATCACGTCCGTCCAGAACTGGGTGACCACGCCGCCAATGACCGGGCCGCGCCAGATGACCGGATCGGTTTCATCGTCCAGCAGCAGGTTGACGCTCATGAGCTGGATACCGGTAGAGGTCTCCACGGGGAGCATGCCCCGCTCGTCGGCCATGGCCCGCTGATGGACGCCGAAGGCCCTGGGGATGGAGGGTCCCGTGACGTCGGCGTCCAGAACGCCAACCTTGTGCCCTGCACGGCGGGCCAGAACGGCCAGCTGGCTGGTGACCATGGACTTGCCCACGCCGCCCTTGCCGGAGACGACGCCGTAGACCCTGCCCACGCGGGCGGCGGGATTGTGCTCCTTCAGAAAGGACTGGGGCTCGGTGCGCTCCCCGCAGCTCTCGCCGCAGGTGCTGCAATCATGGGTGCATTCAGACATAATATGATCTCCTTCTCATATGATATGACGTTTATTTTTTCCGGGATTCCAGGTGTTCTTTCAGTTTTTTCAGGGCATCGGGATGATGGATGGAGCGCATGGTGGGGAAGGCGCGCAGCATCCGGCGCTCGAAGAAATCCTGACGCTCATAAAGGGCATGGAGCTTCTGCTGGGCCGCCTGACGGGCGGCGGCCCGCGCCGCTTCCAGACGCTGATAACGGGATTCCAGAGCCTGATGGGGGTCCGGCCGCAGCTCTTCCAGCTTTTTCGCCAGCTCGTCGTGGACCGCGTTGAGCTTCTCCAGACGGTCTCCGATCCGGAGGGCGCTGCGGACGGAGAGGACAATGTCCGCCAGATAGACAACCATAAGAAATAGGGCCAGGGGAACGCCCGCGCCGGAGGAAAACAGATCCGTGAGGCGGGCGGCGATGGGCGGGTTGGCAAAGTGACAGAGAAAGACGCTGGCAAGTCCGAACAGGGTGGAGTTCAGAAGACACACCCGCCCGTTGATATGAAATCTGTAGCGGGAATAGTCCCACCAGCGCATATGGAACAGCTTCTCCATGGCGCAGCTGGTGACATATTCCACGAGGGAAGTCAGGACCGCGCCCAGAAGGAAGGTCAGCAGGGGGTTCTCACAGCCGCCGTTGAGGCAGAGGAGCACCACCAGCGCCCCGTGGCCGTAGATGGGGCAGAGAGGGCCGTTGAGAAAGCCCCGCTTCTCGCAGAGCTTCCGCTGCCCGATGGAGCAGTAAACCATTTCACCGCACCAGCCTAAAAGACTGTATACCAATAAAAGAAGAAACAAAAAACAGAAACGGGTCATAAAATTCACCTCGACAACCGGATGTGATGGAACCTGCCGGGATAGGCCCAGTTCATGTACTCTGCCTCCCGCTTCTGGCAGGTAAAGAGCAGAAGCTGCCGCCCGGCGGAGAGCTCCTGGAGATAATCCAGAGCCGCGGCCATCCGCTCGTCGTCAAAGTTCACAAGCGCGTCGTCCAATATAATGGGGACGGCGTTCTTCGCGGGCAGGACCATCTCGCAGATGGCGAGGCGAACCGCCAGGTACAGCTGGTCGGCCGTACCCTGGCTGAGCAGCTCCGCCTCGTGGGGAAACAGCTGGTCCATGGACTGAGCGGAGGGAATCATGGAGCGGTCCAGGACGACCTTGTGATACCGCCCGCCGGTGAGCCTTGTGAAAATGGCGGCGGCGCGCTCCCCCAGGGCGGGGGAAAACCGGGTTTGCAGCGTGGAACCGGCCAGGGCAAGAACCTCCATAGCCATGGCGATGGCGTCATACTCCCGCTGGAGGGCGGACTGGCGCTCCTCCAGCTCCCGGAGGCGGATTTCCAATTCGCCGGGGTCGCCCAGAGCCTGGACGCGGCCCTGCGTGGTGTGAAGGCTGCGGCTGACGGCGTCCTCCTGAACCTTCAGCCGGGCCAGACGCTGACGCAGCTGCTCGCGGGAAACGTCGGGCCGGATGGCCGGGACCGACGGGATGGGGGGCGCGGCGTCCCGCAGATCCTCCCAGCGGCGGCGGGCCTCGTCCTCCCAGCGCTGAGCCAGCTCCAGATCCTTGCGCAGATCAAAAGCCTGATTCAGAGCCTGACAGGCCTCCGGCAAATTCCGCACCATGGGACGAAAAGAGCGGAGCTGGTTGAGGATGGCGTCCAGATTGGTCTTCGCGCTGGCGGACACCGTCTCCCAGGAGGCCTGCGCCGCCTGCTGAGAGGCCCGGGCCTTGGCCTCCGCCTCGTAAAGGGGAATATATTCCTCCACGGCCTCCGCGCGCCGGCGCTCCAGCCGGGCGTGTTCCTCCTCCCATTGCTTCTTCCGCTGCCGGAATCGCCAGGAGAAGGCCAGAAGCATCACGCCCAACAGGCCCAGGCCGCCGCCAACGGCAGCCGGCCAGTTATGGGTCGCATATGCCGCGGCGCCGCCCAGGAGAAGACCGGCCAGGATGGCGGCGGGCAGCGTCCAGCGGGGCAGGACGGGTATGGGCTCCTCGTTCAGGGGAGTGGCGGCGGCCTCCTCCGGCGTCAGGCCGGCATAGAGATGGGCGTTCGCGGCCTTCTCCGCCTGACGCAGGGTGTGGTTGGCCAGGTCCAGACGGCTCCTGGCATCCTCCACCGCCTCGTTGATGGAGCCAAGGGCGTCGACGCGGGCCTGAAGGGACTCCAGCTCGGAACGGGTGGGAAGGGAGCGGGAGCCGGACTCCAGGGTCTTTACCCGGTCGCGGGCGGAGGCCACGTCCAGACGGGCGCTCTCCACCTTCCGCAGCTCGTCGGCCTGGTCCGCCGCCTCGTGGCGGGCCAGCAGATCCTCCGCCTCCGCCCGCTGGGCGCGAAGCGCGTCCAGCGCCTGCCGGTCGCGGAGGGCGGCGGCGGAAAGGTTCTCCAGCTCGGCCAGAGTGGCGCGCAGGGCGGCCTGCTCCTCCTCCACCTGGGGAATGAGGCCGGATTTATTGTAGCGGCGGGTGTTGCGCTGGCGCTTGAGCTGCTCGGCGGCGGCGGAAAAGGAAACGTCCTCCTCGCCGGTGGTGATCAGGGCGGTGATGCGCTGCTCCAGCGCCTGGCTCTGCTCCACGGCAATGCCGGACTGGCGGATATAGGCGCTGCGCTCAAAGACATCCTGGGGAACGCCCAGCAGATCCTCGCCGCAGCCCGCGGAGGCGAGGCCCTCCACCGGGGTGGAGGTTCCGGTATAAACGGCGGAAAAGGCTCCCATGGGGGAGTTGGCCCGGGCGGTGCGGCGAAGAATGGTAATGTCCCCCCGGCTGGTGGAGGCCTCCAGAGAGCCCTCCATGGCGCTGCCGCTCCAGGGAAGGTAGCGGCGCTTGTCCGCGCCGGCGCTGCGGTCCCGGGTATTCAGGCCATAGAGCATCACCCGGAGGAAGGCCGTCCAGGTGGACTTGCCCGCCTCGTTGGGGGCCTCAATGACGTTCAGGCCGGGCGCCAGCTCCAGCTGCTTCCGCTCCAGCCGCCCGAAGGTGGCGGCAAGACGTTTGATCTCCATGGATTTCTCCTGTTCCTACATATATAATATATGTACCATATGTTGTGGAAGGATCTTCCGCGTATACTATATCACGAATGAGAGAAAATGTCTTTGAAAATCTGTGAAAAAATCTTGAAAAAATTGAAAAAAACCAGTTGACAAAGGAGGAGGTAAGTGGTATAGTAAGCGAGCTATCGCCGGAAGGGCGGTGCGGAGCGGGGCTTTGAAAAAAGTTTTGCGGAAAGCGAAAAAAGGGCTTGACAAAAGCTGGAAGCTGTGGTAAGCTAATCAAGCTTTCGAGCGAGAGGCCCGGCAGAGGGTCGGTACGAAAAAGATTTCAAAAAAGTCGAAAAAAGTACT
>JAAVHC010000037.1 GCA_014799925.1 Oscillibacter sp. | reverse complement strand
AGCCGGATTTTTGACTTCCTGGCAGAGGCGCTCCGCTGACAGGAGGGGATCGTAATGGATCTGAACCTGCTGAAGCAGAAGCCTTTTTATCTGAGTGATGAGCAGATCGCCTGGGTGTCAGAAATCCGGGCCGGTCTGAACATTCAGCAGAAGGTGGGCCAGCTGTTCTGCGTGCTGGGTGACGCGGAAACGCCGGAGGGGCTGGCTGAGCTGGTGGAAAACTACAGTGTCGGCGGCGTGCTGTTCCGTCCGGGTCCTCGTGAGGAAATCCGCAAAAAATACGCCTCCCTGGACACGCGTGCCAAAGTACCGCTGATGAAAGCCTCCAATTTGGAGGAAGGCGGCGCGGGTGCGCTGACCGACGGTACCTATTTCGCCTCCCAGCTCCAGGTGGCCGCAGCCAATGACCTGGAATGCACCCGGCAGTTTGCGCTGAACTGTGCCGCCGAAGGACGAAGTGTGGGAATAAACTGGACATTCTCTCCGGTAGTGGATATCGACTATAACTTCCGCAATCCTATTACCAATGTCCGCACCTTCGGCAGCGACCCGGAGCGGGTGCTGGAAAATGCCCGGGTATTTGTCAGGACGGTCCAGACCCACGGCGTGGCTGCCTCCTGCAAGCACTTCCCCGGCGACGGCGTGGATTTCCGGGACCAGCATCTGCACCCCACTTATAACAATCTCTCAGCCGAAGAGTGGTTCGCCACCTATGGGCGCATTTATGAGACATTGATCGACGAGGGCCTGATGAGCATTATGGCGGGACATATCATCCAGCCTAACGTGATCCGGGCCGTCAATCCCGCCGCTGCGGAAGCGGATATGCTGCCTGGAAGCCAGTCCAAAGAGCTGCTGACCGGGGTGCTCCGCGAAAAATTCGGGTTCAACGGCGTTATCATTACCGATGCCACCATTATGGGCGGCTATACCATGACCATGCCCCGCAGCCAGGCTATCCCCGCCAGCATCATGGCAGGATGTGACATGCTGTGCTTTGGCACGAATATCCGGGAGGACGTCTCCTACCTGCTGGATGCCCTGGACAGCGGCCTGCTGACCCGGGAGCGGCTGGACGACGCGGTGACCCGTGTGCTGGCCCTCAAGGCAAAACTGGCGGAGAACTACCCCGCCGCAAAAGTGGACGCGGCTACGGAGCAGCGCCGTTGTGCGGACCGGGCGGTCACGCTGGTCAAAGATACGCAAAAACTGATACCGGTGCGCCGGGAGCGGTATCCCCGTATTCGGCTGGTGGCTTTGGGGCAGGATGAAACCTATGACGGCTCCATGACGGAAATGGCCGCCGGGTTTCTGGAGGAAAAAGGCTTTACTGTGGAGAGGTACGACCCCTTTGCGGATGACCTCCATGGGACACGGGATTTGCCGAAAGACCGGCTGACGCTGATTTTGTGCAATCTCCCCGCGGCAAGCAACCAGACCACGGTACGCATCAGCTGGTGTCCCAAGCACGCCCTGGAAATCCCGCGCTTTGTCTGCGAGGAGCCCACCGCGTTCATCTCCTTTGCCAACCCCTACCATTTGCAGGACATCCCACGGGTGCGCACGTTTATCAATGCCTACACTGCCACCCGGGCTGCCATCACCGCCGCGCTGGAAAAGCTGCTGGGACAGTCGGCCTTTACCGGCGTGAATCCGGTGGACCCGTTCTGCGGCCTGGAAGATGCCCATCTATAAGGAGGAACTTGTATGAATCATCGTACTGAAATTTTAGATCTGCGTACCGCGCTGGAGGTTCTGCGGGACACTCCCGGCCAGCTGGTGGAGACCAACGTGGAGGTGGACCCGGCGGCGGAATTGTCCGGCGTATACCGCTATGTGGGCGCGGGCGGCACCGTCATGCGCCCCACGAAGGTGGACGGTCCCGCTATGCTCTTCCACAACGTCAAAGGCCATCCCGATGCCAGCATAGCGATTGGCGTGCTGGCCAGCCGGGAACGGGTGGCCAATCTGTTCGGCTGCAAAAAGGAGGAGCTGGGCCATCTGGTGCAGTCCTGCGCCGCCAATCCGATCCAGCCGGCAGCAGTGGACGGCCCCGCTCCCTGCCAGGAGGAAATCCATCGGGCGGAGGATACAGATTTTGACCTGTTCAAGCTGATTCCCGCCCCCACCAATACGCCCGTGGATGCGGGACCTTACATCACTCTGGGTATGTGTTACGCCACCCATCCGGATACGGGACTGTCCGATGTGACGATTCACCGCATGTGCATCCAGTCCAGGGATAAGCTGTCTATCTTTCTCCAGCCTGGTTCCCGGCATATCGGCGCTATGGCGGAGCGGGCCACCGAACTGAATCAGCCACTGCCAATCTCCGTCTCCATTGGCGTGGACCCGGCTATCGAAGTGCTGTCCTGTTTTGAGCCGCCGACAACGCCGCTGGGATTCAATGAACTGTCCATCGCAGGCGCGCTGCGTCAAAGGCCGGTGGAACTGGTGAAGTGTGTTTCTGTCAACGAACACGCCATTGCCAACGCGGAGTATGTCATTGAGGGCGAAATTCTCCCCGGCAGTAATCATGTGGTGGAGGATCAGAATTCCCATACCGGATTCGCCATGCCGGAGTTTCCGGGCTACAACGGCCCTGCCTCCCATGAGTGCTGGCTTTTGAAGGTCAAAGCGGTCACCCACCGCAAAAATCCCATCATGCAGACCTGCATCGGCCCCAGCGAGGAGCATGTGAACATGGCGGGCATCCCTACCGAGGCGTCCATTCTGGGGATGATCGATAAGGCGCTGCCCGGCAAAGTGCTGAATTGCTACGCCCACCGCTCTGGCGGCGGCAAGTATATGGCGGTGCTGCAATGCAGAAAAACCGTACATACCGACGAGGGCAAGCAGCGGCAGGCGGCTTTGTTGGCATTCTCTGCATTCCCGGAGCTGAAGCATGTCATTCTGGTGGACGAGGATGTAGATATTTTTGACACCAACGATGTCCTATGGGCGATGAACACTCGTTTCCAGGGAGATGCTGATATTATCACCATCCCCGGCGTGCGCTGCCACCCGCTGGACCCCAGTTCCAGCCCCGCCTACACCGGCTCCATCCGGGACGTGGGCATCTCCACCAAGACGATTTTCGACTGCACAGTCCCCTTTGAACTGAAGGATCACTTCCGCCGCGCTCCATTCCTGGAGCTGAACCCGGAAAAATGGCTCCATGGTTAAACGGCTGATCATCGGTATGAGCGGGGCCTCCGGGGCTCCGCTCACCGTGGAGCTGCTGCGGCAGCTTCATGACCGCTGCCCGGAGGTAGAGACGCACCTCATTGTCACAAAAGGCGGTGAGATGACGCTGGCTCAGGAAACGGGGATGGCGCTGGCTGAAATTCAAAAACTGGCCTCCATCTGCCACTCCAACAGCAATATCGGCGCCGCACCGGCCTCCGGAAGCTTCAAAAGTATGGGCATGATCGTGGCGCCGTGCAGTATGAAAACGGTGGCGGGCGTGGTCTCCGGCTACAGCGACAATCTGCTGCTCCGCGCCGCCGATGTGATGATGAAGGAGCGCCGCAAGCTGGTACTGGTGGCCAGAGAAGCCCCGTTGTCCACAGTGCATCTGCGCAATCTCTACGAAGCCAGCCAGCTTGGCGCGGTCATCCTGCCTCCTATGCTGACCTACTACAACGGCCCGCAGTCCCTGGATGACTGTACCCGTCATACTGTCAACCGCATCCTGTCCCAGTTTGATCTGGATGAAGGAAGTTACCAGTGGGAGGGGATGGAGGAATGAAGCGGTTCGGCCTGACCCGGGAGCTGATGGGAGCTTCTATTGCGGTACAAGTATTCTGCCTGCGGTCGGGGTTTCAGATAGGTGTATATGGCGGGACACTGCCCCACATCGGCGCAGTGAGCGTAGCAGACCCGCAGGGAAATATCACAACCCAGCAGTTCCCCGCCCACAAGGACGGCATCATCAGTGAGCGGTGGGCCAGGGCGCTGTCTGAGGCAGGATACCGTCCCGCTGTTGTAACAGCAGGAATCCACTACGATCATTTGAACCGGGAACAGATCGCTGCGGTGGTGGAAATAACAGACAGTATGCTGTCTGAACTGCTGTGTGCGCTGAGAGACGCGGATGCGGAAATTGATTTGTAATAAGGGGCCACATATCGAACTATGCGGCCCCTTCTATTTTGCATCGAAATGAAAGGAATGGAACATGTATAAAGCATTGCTGTTTGATTTGGACGGCGTCCTGGTGGATACCGCAAAATATCACTTCATTGCGTGGAAGAAACTGGCTGATGAGCTGGGCATTCCTTTTACCGCCCAGGACAACGAGCGCTTTAAGGGGGTCAGCCGGGCCCGCTGTATGGAGATCCTTCTGGAATTGGGCGGCCGGACCATGTCCGAAGCAGATCAGATCTTTTATCGTGACAAGAAGAATCAGATCTATGTGGGCTATATCCGGAATATGGGAGAAGATGAAGTGCTTCCCGGCGTAACGGACTTTTTGCAGGATGCAAAGGCCAGGGGATATGCCATCGCTTTGGGATCCGCCAGCAAGAATTCCCGGCTGATTCTGGACAGGCTCCATCTGACGCAATATTTTGATGCCATCATAGACGGCACCAAGGTGAGCAGGGCCAAGCCGGACCCGGAGGTGTTTTTACAGGGGGCGGCAGAATTGGGGACGCTGCCGCGGGAGTGTATCGTCTTTGAGGATGCGACAGCCGGCATTCAGGCGGCCCACGCCGGTGGTATGCAGGCGGTGGGCATCGGCGACAGCCAGACGCTTCCCGAAGCAGACATCCATGTGCCTGGATTTTTGGGCGTTACCATTGAGAACATAGAGGCAGAGCTGGCGAAATAAAACGCAAAGATTACACCAAAAGGAGACACACAATATGGGCATGAACTACTCCAAAATCAATCAATGGATTTTGCGTGAGGATGTGTTCGACCCCGTGCAGCTTGGCAAGTGCGAGGCCATTATGTTGAAACGCCTGCGTACTGCATCATGTACAGCTCATAGTACTTCCCTCTTTGAGCCAGCAACGCTTTGTGATCACCGCATTCTACGATCCTGCCCTGATCCATTACCACAATCATGTCGGCATCCTGGATGGTGGAAAGGCGGTGAGCAATAACAATACTGGTACGGTGTTCCATGATCCTCTGCATAGCCTCTTGGATAGCCCGCTCGGTCCGGGTGTCCACATTGGAGGTGGCTTCATCCAAAATGAGAATCTTGGGATCTGCCACAAAGGCCCGTGCAATGGCTAACAGCTGGCGCTGACCTTGGCTGATGGTTTCTCCGGCCCCCGTCAGTACGGTATCCCATCCCTGGGGCAGACCCTGAATCAACTCGTCGCAGCGGCTCATACAAACTGCCCATCGGATGTCTTCCATCGTTGCATACTCACTGCCATACTTCAGATTGTTCAGCACTGTATCGCTGAACAAGGTGGTATCCTGCAAAACAATGGCCACATTCCGGCGCAGGTCGTCCCGGGAAATTGTTTGAATATCCTGACCGTCAATGGAAATCTTCCCACTGTCAATATCATAAAATCGCATCAGCAGATTGACCATAGTGGTTTTGCCGCTGCCGGTAGCTCCTACCAGTGCTACCTTTTTCCCGGACGGAACCGTCAGGTCAAAATCCCGAATGACCGGATGGCCGGAGACATAGGAAAATTGCACCCGCTGAAACCGTACGGCGGCAGGTCCATCCTCTATAGCAGCTCCGGATTTGTCCTCGTCCGCCTCGTCCAGCACGGAAAACACACGCTCCGCCCCCGCTATGGCAGTTTGAAGCTGCCCGTAAATCTGCGCCAGCTCGTTGATCGGACGGCTGAACTGCTTGGCATAGACGATGAAGGCAGAGATCACTCCCACAGAAATCAGCCCGTTGACAGAAAAGTATCCGCCGAAAGCGGCAATGATCACAAACCCCACATTGCCGATGCAGTTCATGACAGGCCCCATAACGCCGCTGAAAATATCCGTTTTGATGCCTGCTTTTGTCAATGAGTCGGAGGTATTGCAGAATTCCTCCGATGTGGCGCTCTGGTGGTTATAGGCCACCACGGTGTGGTAACCGGATACCATCTCCTCCACCGTACCATTGAGCTGCCCCAGAAGGGCCTGCCGCTGGCGGGAAAACTTTCGCACCCGCCCGGACAAAACCTTGGTGGACAGCAGAGTCAGCAGGACGGTAGCACAGCTGAGCAGAGCAAGCTGCCAGCAGTACCACAGCATCACAGCCACTGTTCCGATGATGGTCAGCACCCCGGAGAACAGGGAGGGCAGGGACTGGGAGATCGTTGTGGAGATGTTTTCCACATCGTTGGTCATGCGGCTCATCACGTCGCCGTGGGAGTGCGTGTCCATGTAGCGGATGGGCAGATCCACCAGCTTGCCGAACAGCTCGGTGCGCATCCGCCGAACAATGCGCTGGCTCAGACGGGCGCTGAACAGCCCTTGGAGCAGCTGGCTTACGCTGTAGAGAAGATACAGGGCCAGCATCCACATCACCGTTTGTGTCAGCCCTCCCTCTCGAACACCCGCAATAATATCAATGGCGTTGCTCTGCAAACTGGGGGCATACACCCCGCACACCGTACCGAACACCACCACCGCCAGCATAGCCAGCACGGAAACTTTTTCCCGCCCAAAATAGGCCGCAATGCGCCGAAGGGTCGCCCCGGCGTTTTCTGCGTACTCCACTTGGGCGAAGCGCTGACCACGGTTCATCATGCCTGGGATATTGCGGGCGGCAAGATTTTGATCCTTTTTCTCAGGCAATTTCATCACCCTCCTCTCCCAACTGGGAATAGTAGATATCCTGGTAGACCTTGCAGTTTGCCAGCAGCTCCTCATGGGGGCCAACGGCAGAGATCCGCCCGTTTTCCAACACTACGATCCGATCCGCCTGGCGCACCGATGCGATGCGCTGCGCCACAATGATCTTGGTGGCGTCTGGACGGGACTTTTGCAGGGAATGGTACAGATTTGCCTCTGTTTTCAGATCCAAGGCGCTGGTGGAGTCGTCAAAAATCAAAATCTCGGCAGACTTTACCACCGCCCGCGCAATAGACAGCCGCTGCCGCTGTCCACCGGACAGGCTCATACCGCGCTCCGCCACCACGGTATGGTAGCCGTCCGGGGTGGCGCGGATGAATTCGTCCGCCTGGGCAGTCTCCGCTGCCGATACGATCGCCTCCATCGGCGCGGCCGGTCTGCCCCAGGCGATGTTTTTCATAATGGGTACGGTGAACAGTTCCGCTTTTTGCAGGGTGATAGAAACCTTTTCCCGCAGAGCCTGCTGGCGATACTCCCGCACGTCCAATCCGTCCACCAGCACTGCGCCTTTTGTAACATCGTAGAAACGTGGGATCAGGTTTACCAGGGTCGTCTTGCCGCACCCGGTAGCCCCCATGACCGCCACGGTTTCCCCCTGCCGGACAGTTAAATCGATATGCTCCAGCACCGGTCGGGCAGCCCCTGGATAGGCGAAGGATACATCCCGAAATTCTATTTCGCCCTGTCGGCCGCTGCCACCGTCAAAGCTGCCGTCCTTCAGTTCAGGTTCACTGTCCAGCAGCTCCTTTATCCGTTTCCAAGAGGCCAAGCCCCGGGAGATGTTCTGGAATAACATCACCAGCATGAGCACTCCGTTCAGCATCTGAGTGGTATAGGTGACTGCTGCCATCACATCCCCTGGTGTGGCGCTCCCTGCGAACACCTGGGCGGAACCCATATACAAGAGGACCGCTACAACTCCATACATGAAAGCGTTCACCGCGGGATTCATAAAGGCAAAGATCACCAATACCCGCAGCTGTGTGGCGATCAGTGCGTCGTTGGCCTTGCCAAACCGGGCCTTTTCGTAGACCTCCCGCACACAAGCCTTGATAATGCGAATGCCCGACACGTCCTCCTGCATGACGGCGTTGATGGCGTCCAGCTGCTCCTGCAATTTAGAGAACAGAGGATTGGCCTTCCACAGACACAGGACAATGACTCCCACCACAAAGGGGAAGGCACACAGCACGATCAGCCCGAATTGTCGGTTCAATCGAAATATACAGTACATACTGCCGAAAGTCAGCATGGAGGTACGGATCAGGCCCCGGATAAACAGGGATACAAAAGTCTGTATTTGGGTGATGTCGTTCGTCACCCTCGTCACCAGCGAGCCGGCACCGAACCGATCCAGTTGGGGGAAGGAGAAGGACATGATCCGGCGGAAGGTATCTTTCCGCATCTCGTTGCCGATATTCTGGCTGGAGATGTGGGTGAAAGCGTTGTTCAGCGAACCGCACAGCCCGCCGAACACCACCAGAGCGATCATCTGAAGGCCCAGCGTCCAGATCAGTTCCAGGTCGCCCGCGCCTCCGGCTTTCAGTCCCAGCACACCCTCGTCTACAATACGGCTCATGAGTCCTGGCTGGACCAAGTCCATGGACACCTCGCCAACCATGAACAGGGCCGCGAGGACTGCGAAAGTCAGATAGCGTTTAATATATGTCCACATTGTTACGCCTGCCTGTTCCGGCCCCGTCCGCAGGGATGGAGGCAATTTGCACAGTCGTGGTCACAGTGATGACCCTCATGATCTTCGCGGCATTCAAAATTTCGGCCATGATGGCCTCCGCGATGGCGATCCTTCTGGTCTCCATAGCGCTCCTGCCAGTCGGCGCTGACCTTTTCCAACAACGCGAGCAGCTGAGCCTTTTCCTCTGGGGTCAAGGCGGAAAACATTTCCTCGTGCCGCCGCTGGCGCTGCTCCAGGGCTTCCAACGCCTGCCGCTCCCCCTCCTTGGTCAGCAGAATATCGGCAGTGCGGCGATCCTCCTCGCTGGAAGTCCGCTCCACCAGCCCGGCGCGCTCTAGCTTGGCGATCACCTCGCTGGCGGAACCGGGCTGGATGCCCAGCCGGTGGGTCAGCTCCCGCTGGGTGATGGTTCCCGTTTCGTTGAGTACCATTAGAATTCGTTTTTGACTGCCCTTTCCCTCGTAAAGCGCCCGCATCGTGTGGCTAACGTTCCGTAGGCTGATAATCAGTCTGCCATTGACATTTTCCGCAAGATACCGGGTCAGATCACCCGGCTTGTGCTCTTCATAATGATTCATAGTGTACTTCCCTTTCACAGAATTTATAAAGGTGCCTTGATATACAGTAGCATTCTTCACACCTTATGTCAAGGTACCTTATTATAAAATTTGACTTGACTTTCCTCTCTTTTATCTGATATACCCATATCTGCAATGTGTAGCGTTTACCGCATAATTCCGGTTGGCTGCTGCGCGTTATTTTTATCCAAATTGAATTTGATATGGAAAGCGCGCGGCTAGATGGCATAAGTCCAGCTCATCTCACCGGGCGCTTTTTCATGTCCAGGAGGTAACACACATGGATGCGTTCTCTTTGTAGACAGAGGTGCAATTCACCGCAGGAAAATCCTGGAGATTTTCCTGCGGTGAGCGTGTAAGAGTTCGGTCTTGACCACATAACCAGCCACAGACAGTGCTGGAAATAACGGAGAACCTGTCATTAGAAAGTGCTGGAAATGATTTGCGTTGGAGCAAAAACAACTATAAATGAACCGAAAATATTGTAAAAAATTTAATCTGGCTGTTGGTAAGGATGAGGTCGGCGGTTCAAATCCGCCCAGCAGCTCCACGAAATCCGGCCTTTTCTGCGGAAAAGGCCGGATTTTCCCTTGACTCATGCACATTTTTCTGCGGTTGAACTTCCCCGCTTTGCCTTTGACCACATAACTAGCCACAGACAGAGAAAAACCGTCCACCGGAGGGATTTCTCCTCCGGTGGACAGCGTATTTTTATCAGCGCAGGTGGTATTCTGTTCTCAGGAATTTGCCGTCTTTGAACACATCCCAGACCTCCAGGTAGTAGTCACCGCCTGGGCAGGAGTGCAGCACTTCGGGAACCGCTTCCTTCCGCCAGGGCCAGAAGGGGGCGGAAATCATATCGTCCGACAGGGT
>JAAVHC010000078.1 GCA_014799925.1 Oscillibacter sp. | reverse complement strand
GGCGGAGAACGCTCTGCTCCAATTCGGAGAAAAGTGGCGCGAACAGTATCCCTCCTGCGTGAAAAGCTGGGAGGAGAACTGGGAAGTCCTGAGTACCTTTTATGAATATCCCCCTGAGGAAGATATAGCGCTTTATAAAAATTGAACAACAAAAAATCAATGTGATTTCAGGATGAAGTCCAGCGAAAATTCGGCGGGCTTCGTCTTCTTTTCTTTCCGGTAGGTGACCAGTTCGATCACCGTATGCAGCAAGGCGTTTTTGTGAGCGGCGTCGCTGGTGTGATAGGCGTCCAGCACAGCCCGTATCCTGTCGGCCTGGGCGGCGGGGTCGTAGTCCTGGGCCTGCTCCAGACGGAGCTGAGTGTCCGCCTGACGGCGCTCCAGATCATCCAGCTTTGCCTTGACCGCGGCCATGCGCTCCCGGTAGGTAGGCAAGTCATATTCGCCCATCTCCAGAAGCTCGTGGAGCCTGGCCTTCTGCTTGATCGCGGCGTTGGTTTCCCTGGTGATCGCCTCCAGCGCGCCCTGCAAGGGGGCAAGGTCCTGACGGTGGACGGGCTGCTCCAGCTGTATCCGGGCCAGAACGTCCTCCAGATGGCTGAGGACGCGGGCCTCTACCAGCTCAAATTTGGCCGAGGCGCAGCAGCCCTTGCGGGTGCAGAGGAGATACGCCTGTTTTTTCATGACCAGCCGCTGCATGTTGTTTCCGCAGTTGGCACACTTCACCAGCCCCGCCAGAGGACTCTTGACGGTGCCGTCGTTCATGGCCGGACGGTACCGGCCCTCCATAATGTCCTGCACTTTGTCGTACACCTCCCTCTCTATGATGGGCGGATGGAGCCCGTCTGTGATCGTCCACTTTTCCCGCGGGTTGTAAATGGTGATGTGCTTGAGATTGCCCTTGGTATTTTTCTTGATGTGCGTCTTCTGATCCCAGACGATCTTGCCGATGTATGTAGGGCTGCGGAGGATCTGGGCTACGCTGTTCCGGGAGAAGGCGGCGGAGCGATGGGGACGGGCCCCCATGGCGTTGACCTGGCTGGCAATAGACTGGCAGCCGTAGCCGCCGGCGTACATGTCGAACATGATGCGGACAAACTTCGCTTCCGGCTCGTAGATCTCCAGGGTGGGCCGCCGGTCGATGGTGACCTTCTTATACCCATATGGGGCGTTGGCCACGTAGCAGCCCTCCTGAATGGACCGCTGGAGCCCCCGGCGCAGCCGCTTGTTGATGATCTTATATTCCCGGCGGGACATGAAGGTTTTGAACTCCGCCAGCTCATCGTCAACCTCATCGGACAGGTCGTAGACCTTGTCCGGCGTGACGATCAGAGTGCCGCTGTCCTTAAAGGCGTCCAGGATGATGCCCTGATCCTTCATCCGGCTGCGGGAGAGGCGGTCCAGATCCATGCACAGTACAGCATCGTACCGACCCTCCTCCACGTCCTCCAGCAGCCGGAGCATCTGAGGCCGGGCGTACAGGCTCTCGCCGCTGACTACCTCCGGGTAGTACTCCACGATGTCTAGGCCGTGGCGCTGGGCGCACTCCTCCAGCCCCTTGCGGTGGCGGCGCAGGACCTCCTCCGTCTCCATGCCCTCCTCCATGCGGGACTTGCGGAGGTAGGCCGCGGCGGTCTGGCCCAGCATATCGGGTTTTGTATTCATGGGACCACCTCCTATGCGCTGCCCCCGGTGCTGGCACACCGGGGGCGGTTTTTGCTGTGCCGGGCCTCAGCAGAAGTAATGGATCTGCCCAAAATGGGCAAGCCATTTGTCCGTGATCTCACTGCTTCTGGCCTCAATGATTTTCATGATGTTGCGCAGGATGTGCTCAGGGATCCTGGAATTGTTGTTGCAAAGATAGCATTTCCCCGCTCGCGTGATCCAGATCTTGGTCGCTCCGGCACTGGGCGTGCCCTGGCAGACATGGACGTGTACCGGCTCAAGCGGATCGCTCTCGTTGGACCAGAAGAACACCCAATAGGAACCAATCTTAAAAATTTGCGGCATGGTCAAATCCGCCTTCCTTGGAAAATTCCAGGATCAAATGAGCGGTGGACTGGACCACCTCCTGGAAGCGGGCCATATCGGCGGGGGAAAAACCGGATACATCCACCCACTCATAGTCCGGCAGCCAGCATGTCGCGTGGTGGAAGCCGTCGGCGGCGTCAGGCCGCTCCAAGTAAACCTTGACCCGGCCATCCGACTTCATTTCAGAGTGGACGATCTCCGTGTTGTCATCCAGGGTCATAAATGGGTACATCATAATAAGGAACGCTCCTTTCACGGTTCTCAACAGGTACGTAGCAAAAAGAAGTAACCGCCCCTCCGTCCAAAGAGTGCGGTTACTTCTTGTAACATAATCCTTTGGGCCAACCGTCTACCGGCAGCGCCCTTTCTATGTTCAGTATAACCGCCATATTCGATTTTGTCAAGCCGTCGCCCGATCTGGGCGGCGGTTTTTTGTGTCCGGGTTGGACACACAGTCCCAGGTTATTGTGCCTTCTTCAGCTCGTTGATCTCCAGCCGCATCAGCTTGATAACGTCCTTCATCATCGCAACATCGCTTTCCAGCGCTTCGACGCGGTCCTTTGGCGCAAGCGTCTCCATTTTCTGCTTCAGCAGCTCCTGCCCCTCGTAGACAAGCCGGATGTCCCGCGCTATCTCTGTTTCCAGGAGAACGGCAGAACGAAGGGATCGGGTGTCGATCTCGTCCACGCGCTCTGTCAGGTAGGCCAGCTGTTCTCCCTGTTTGGCCAACTGTTCCCCATGTTTGGACAGCTGTTCCCCCTGCCGGTCTACTTTGCTGTTCAATGCTTCCAGCATCGCTAAGATTTTTTCCTCGTTGTTCATAATGTACTCCTTTTCGCTGCCAGATGGCGGTTTTATTTTTTGCCCGAGTTGGACACATCACTTTGAAAACGAAACCTATCCTTTGCGAATTTCGGCCAGCTTATGAAATAGCATTCCTGTTGCCAAAGCATCGCCCTCTGCCCGGTGAGCATTTCTGTTGATTATGTCAAAATAAGAACAAAGCGTTTCCAGCTTATAGTTAGAGATGCCCTCAGATTCATCATCCTCCATGTACACCTCCAGTTCTTTATCCCATTTCATTTTAACCTTTTTGACAGTCTTTTGGGCAAGCGCAAGGGTATCATAATATTTCCGTTTCTTGGTAGTCACGTCTGCACCGTAATGCACAATGAATTTCAAATCAAACGGAAGGTTATGCCCAACAATATTGTCATCACCAATAAATTCTACCAGAGACAAAGCAACTTGTTGAAAGCAAGGACATCCCGCAACCATTTCATCTGTGATGTGATTAATGGCGGTAATTCGTTCCGGGATAGACTTTTTCGGAGCGAGGAGCATGGAAAATTTGTCAACAGGCTGAAAATTGCGGAAGCGTATTGCCGCAATATCGATGATCTCGTCAGAAGAACATTTTAGCCCCGTTGTTTCTGTATCCTGCACTACAAAATTCGGGATCGCATAAAATTCTCTGTTTTTAGTATTTTCCAGTGGAATAGCCATATTCACATTTGTAACTGTGCATACGGCTATTCCACTGGAAATTTTTGTATTCAAGAGAATTAAAGAACCTTTTTATGCGATTGCTCTATTATGTCGAATATTACTTACACAAATTATTCTGTCAAACCCCCAAAATTTTCCCAAGTTTAGCCATGTCTGTTCTTTTTGTAATTGTAGTGAAAGTGAGTTTATTGACGCAAGATACCGACATTTTAGGAGCTTTTGTGTCAGAAACAACAACAGAATGCGTATGTATAGATGATATCATTCTGTCATAAGCAGCATATTCTTCTTCTCGCTTCCTCTGAATTTCTTCACGCTTCCTCTGGATTTCTTCTTCTTTTCTTCGAGCTTCTTCTTCACGCCTCCTGTAATTTTCTTCTAAGATTATGCGGCGCCTTTCCGCAGCCTCTTTCTCCATTTGCTTCTGCAATTTCCTCTCTTCTTCTACAGCAGTTTTAGAAGCATCCTGCACAGCAGGCTCAGGTGTAACCTGCGCAGCGGGTTTTGGAGTAGCCAGTTCCTGTTCACGCAATTTCCTCTCTTCTTCGCGTTTCTGCTTCTCCTGCAATCTCTTCTGTTCCTGTAATTCTTTCGCCTGCTCATCCTTCTTTTTTTCCGCACGGGCCTCAGCCCATACAATGCAGACAATTATCCCTATGCCAATAAGGACAAGACGCGATATCTCCATACATATTCCTCCAAATAACACAATTCGTCATGCTCCGACAAATAAAAGTGTGCTATACTGTAAATGCGCAATAAAAAAGAACCAGCGCTGGGGAAGAAAGGAATTGCATATGTCTAACACTGAAGCACAGATTCTGGAGCTGTTCCGCCAGCTCACTCCTGCTGAGAAGGAGGTTTTTGCTTCCCTAGTTCAATCGTTGTCTTCAGCCAGGCAAGAAGAAACTCCTGCTGATCGGCAGTCAACTCCGAAACAAGGGTCATAACGCTTTTTCCCTGTTCATCCCCCAGTGCGGCTTCGTCCGTGCTGGGGGAATTTCTATTCTTTATGCAAGAACCAGCTGAAAATAAATCCAAGATAGAAATTCCTAGTACATCGCAGATTTTTGGTACTATGTCTACGTCGGGAGAATTATTTCCCCTTGCCCAATTATTTACAGTCCCCTTACTAATTCCTAACTTTTCGGCTAACTGTACTTGGTTTATATCAGCTTTCTTCATAGCAGAAATCAGATTTAACCGAATTCTTTCTCGTAGTGAAATTTCGTGTAGTTCACTCATGGAATCACCACCTTTGCGGAAATGATAACACGAAGAAAAACAAAAGTCAAGAATTTCGTGATTTCTTATTGACAGTAGCGAAATCTTGTGGTAGTATGCGAGTGAAGTCACGAAAATCGCTACCATAAAGAAAGGAGGAAATCACGATGAGTATTGAAACTTCCATCCGCGATTATCTGAATGCACACGGCATTAAACAGACTTTTATTTCTGAAAAATGTGGTTGGACAAAGCAGAAGACAAATTCGATCGTAAACGGCAAGTTGGCGAACTATGGCCTTGACCGCTGGCTTACCCTGCCGAAATACGTTCCAGAGAAAGATACCCGGATGCTGTTGAAGAACTGCTATCGCCAGTACCAGCAGTACTCCAAGGTGAAAACTATGCTGAAGAACAACCTGATCTCCTTGCTGGACACCACTTTTCCAGATGTGAACCAGTTGTTTCGCAGTCCAGCCCGTGCAGACGGGAGCGAGAAATGGGTGGACTTTGCCACGTACCAATAAGGAAGTAAAGAACGACAGCTAAAACCGGGCAGACGGGCAAGTGGTAAACAAGCAGGGGAACGGCTGAAAAAGGCCGCTCCCCTGTTTTGCTGTTCAAAATTATTGAAACTACACTTTCAAAAAAGGGTCCGAAAAGCACGGCCCGAAAACTCGAACCGCGCCGAAAAAACCGCTTGTGCTATCTGAAATTTTATGGTATAGTTGAAAAGTAAGGCAAACTAAAGGCAGGGCGAAGGGGATGGCAGTCCCCAACGCCCCTATGCGGGAGCGCATACCTCCCACACAACAGTATGATACTGCACCAGCCCCCATTATAAAGGAAAAGCCGCCGTTTATCAAGAGGCGGTTTTGCGGGGTTTGTGTCTGGAATTGTGCGGTGTGGGATAATCTATCCTGCACCGCTTTTTGTTTGCCTTGACGGGAACGCCCACGGGGGCCGGGAAGTCCCACCCCCAAGGGTAAGTACCGTTGAGGATACTCCATAAATAGGAGGAAAGAGAGGCAAACAAATGAAAGATTGGAAATGCGCATTGACCCTGACCCTCGCGCTCGCGCTGACTGTGTGCCTGGGTATAACCGCCAGGGCCGCAGGGGACAGCCCCTTTGAGGATGTAGACAGTTCCGCATGGTACAGCGCGGACGTGACAGCGGTGTATCAGACTGGTCTCTTCAACGGCACCAGCGACACCAGCTTCGACCCGGAGGGGACGTTGAGCCTGGCCCAGTCCGCCGCCCTCGCCGCCCGCCTGCACCAGTACGCCCATAGCGGCGCGGTGACGCTGCAAAACGGCACAGATCAGTGGTACAGCACCTATGTGGACTACGCAAAACAGAACGGCATTATCAGCGGCGAGTATGACGGACGGTGGAGCGAGACCGCTACCCGGGCCGAGATGGTCAAAATCCTTTATCACGCCCTGGACGCAGACAGCTATACCGCCATCAATACCGTGGAGGATAACGCCATCCCCGATGTGAAAACGGGCTGGGCTGCCTGTGATGAAATTTACGCTTTCTATCGGGCTGGCATTCTCGCTGGCGGCGAAGGGAACAAGTTCAACTCCAAATCCACTATCCAGCGTTGTGAGGTAGCCGCGATTCTCAACCGTATGCTCGACCCGGAGCGGCGGCAGTCCGTGACGCTGACCCTGCCGGAGCTCCCGGACCCAGGCGACACAAATATTACTGCTGAGAAGGTTTTTGCAATCCTGGACCGTCTGGACCCGGATGGGGCGTTTATCCTGCACTCTACGGCTACCGGAACTGTAAGACCATTCAACTATAACATCAACTATAACGGGACCGTCTATAGCGATACAGGTGAAGCCGTTGATTTCCTGGGGTGGTGGTCAGGGCCCACCGTTCATTGGACGGATAGCGGAGAGCACGAGCTTGGCCCGATGTATTTGAGGGACGCGATGGAAACCGCCGTGCATGAGGAGTGGCCATGGATTTACACATATGAATTGCAATCCTTCGGATGAAGAAAACATTTATGTTGGGAATGGGGAGCATATCAATGTAAAACTCACAGAGGTGTTCGATTCTGTGGAGATGGCAAGGAATATTCCTAAAGATTTGCAAACATTCAGATATGATACTTATGTAAGCGACGCGGCAGGCCCTTCCAAAGCCTCCAGACAGGATGGTATCTATGGCTTGCTGAATGAATTTACAGCCTATTACTGGGGCGCTCATAACGATTGGACGTTACAGGATTATGACACCATTCGCTGGCATATCATCAGAGAGGTGGACGAGAATGGACGGATACACATTTGGCACGACTACGCGCTAATGAACGGGCCTCAGTCATATGCGGAGTTCCGGTATTGGATTCTGCAATATATGCTGTACGCGAAAGAGCATTATCCTGATGTATATCAGGGAATTTTGGACAACGACAGTTTCCGCTTGGCGTTCTCGACTATCGACGCACTTTTTGGCGATATTGCGCTGCGTGAAAAGGAACATAACTTGAGCAAAATAGCAGGACTCGGTGGCTATTTTGGTAGCATGAATACGGACTATGACATGCTCATGGCTGAAATGGCAAAACCGGAATACCAGGAGATGCTTTCCCTGCTCAAACCGTGAGCGCCTTTTCCGACCAGCGGCACCAGCTCCCCGGCACAAATAAAATTCAATCATTTTGAAAATACACATTCAAAAATGTGCATTTTCAAAACACCTTTTAACGGCGCGAGAGCGGCCCAGGGAAGCACCTGGACCGCTCTTTTTTATGCCTCGACCATCTTTTCCATGCAATCCCCACAAAGGATATTGACGGCGCGTGTGGCTCTGACGCTCTGACCGCAGCAGGGACAAATCAGCTTGCGGGTGCTGCTGGGCTTGGGTGTGGTAGTGCT
>JAAVHC010000077.1 GCA_014799925.1 Oscillibacter sp. | reverse complement strand
GAGCATGTGCTGAAGCTGAAGGTCATCGATCTGAAGACGGACCCCCAGCTGATGGGCGCGCTGGGCGCGGCGGAGTATGCCCGCCAGAAGGGCCTCGCGAAAGGGGCGTAAGGAATGAAAACGTTTTGGAAAGTCCTCGGCATCGTCCTCAAGTGGCTGACGATCATCGCAGGCGCGCTGTTCACCATCTACATGCTGAATCTGGATATGAAGCTGGTGGGCTGGGCATATAAGTGGATCAACAAGTTCCATGACCGCCGGGACGGCGAGCGGGACGTGGCCTTCTGATGGAGCTGTATAACGAGCTGATCCGGGAGACGGAAGCGCTCCTGCCCGACACGGTCCGCCGCTGGGACTACGTCCCGGCGGCGGCCTGGGAGGACGCCGGCAGCAGCGAGCTGGTGCTGCTGCGGGACGCGGCCTATGAGCTGGGCGGCGGCGGGAAGGACGCGGTACACTACACCTGCGTCACCACAAGCCGCGAGCTGGTGGAAAAGGACGAGATTTTACTGTGGGGCCCGGATCTGAAGGAGCTGCGCGCCGACGCGCCCTACGCCCGCATCGCCTTGCTGCGCGTGGGGGACATTGAGAGCGACGACGGCGACGACACGGCGGCCTATAACGCCATCAAGGACATGGAATTCGTCAAGTATCACGTGTTCCCGCGGGGTTACATGCTGCGGATCTCCACCGAGAGCCACCGGGAGCAGGTCCGGGTCGGCAGGCAGGCCCTGAAAAAGGGCATCGACTTCCGCCGGGTGGGCTGCGATTTCATCCGGCAGTATAAGAAAAATCCCAACGTGCTGGCGGTGAAGCTGCTGTTCATCACCGCGCCCCAGGCCCCTTATGCCGCGCTGACGGCCTGCGCCAGACGCACGGCGGACATTACACGCGCCCTGTGCGGGATTCTGGAGGGAATGCCCACCGACTGTTCCGCCTGCCACCTCAAGCCCATCTGCGACGAGGTGGAGGGGATGAAGGACCTTCACTTCGGACAGAACAGGATGGCATAATACGCCTCCGCCCGCCGCTTTTTATCCTGATTTTTGACTGAAATTTTGCTGCTTCAGATGTTTTTTCAATATCCCGTTTGGAAGACCGCCCGTTCTTCTCTTGACAAATCCCTCCGGCATCTATATAATTTGACTGGAGTAATATAGAAGGAAGCCCCGGCGTCTTCTCCTATCCTGATGATCGGCATGGTCATCATAATACCGTAAAAGGAGTCCGAAAACATGAAGATTTACGTGACCGAAGATTATCAGGCCATGAGCCGAAAGGCGGCCAACATCCTCTCCGCCCAGATCATCCTGAAGCCCACCAGCGTAGTGGGCCTGGCCACCGGCTCTACGCCGGTCGGTATGTATAAGCAGCTGGTCACCTGGTATGAAAAGGGCGACCTGGACTTTACCGCGGTGAAGTCCGTTAATCTGGACGAGTATGTGGGGCTAGATCCCACTCATGAGCAGAGCTATCACCATTTCATGCAGACTCATCTCTTTGACCACGTGAATATCAATCCCGCCAACACCAACATCCCTGACTCCCTGGCCGCCGACCCCAAGGCCGAGTGCGAGTGGTACAATCAGGTCATCCGTCAGCTGGGCGGCATTGACATTCAGGTGCTGGGCATGGGCCACAACGGACACATCGGCTTCAACGAGCCCGGCGACGCCTTTGAGCTGGAGACCCACGTGGTTAACCTGACTGAGCGCACCATTCAGGCCAATTCCCGTTTCTTCTCCTCTCCCGACGATGTGCCCCGTCAGGCCATGACCATGGGCATCAAGTCCATTATGATGGCCCGGAAAATCCTCCTTATGGTCAGCGGCGAGGACAAGGCCGACGCCGTGATGCGTGCTTTCACCGGCCCCGTCACCCCCCAGCTGCCCGCCTCCATCCTCCAGCTGCACCCCTATGTCACCCTGGTGGGCGACAAGGCCGCGCTGAGCAAGCTGATGGAAACAAAGTAATCAGGTTTTGGGAAATGATAACGCCCCGCCCGGGTTAAACCCCGGGCGGGGCGTTTTGTCATCGCTTGGAGGCGGAAAACGCGGCGGCTTCCCGGACCCATTCCATCAATTCACTGTCGATCTCCTCCGTGGAAGAGATCAGCAGATGGTGGGTCCAGCGGGCCGGGTAAGGTTCCGAGGCGGCGTCTACGCGGGGAGAGGTCAGGCGGCGGTTCAGGCCCAGGGTGACGGTGATATAGTGGTCCGGGCGGCAGGCCCTTTTGCGGACGGGGAGGAGGGAGACGGCGGCAAAACCCCTGGGGTTGGCGAAGGTGATCTGGGTCTTCCGGACCCTGATGGTCACGTTGTCTATCTCCGCAAGGACGCGGGTTTCAAAGGCCTCATAGAGCGGCAGGGCGGCAGGGTCACGGTTAAAGAAAAAGAGGATGTCAGAGGTCATCGTGTTCCCTCCTCCGCATATTCCCGCGCCGGAGCTTCCGGAGCGTTAATGGAGTTCCAGAGCGTTTCCACATTTGAGGAGGTCATGAAATCATTCGGGTCGTCGCCAGGAAAATCATATTGGGCGGTTACTCCGCCATCATAATCATGGTGAATTCCAGATACGTCCCGTCCCGCCAGACCTGAACGGGGACCTCATCGCCTACGTAAAGCTGACGGCGGAGGCTCAGAAGCTGCTCGTATCCCACAATCTCCTGGCCGCAGAAGCCCGTCAGATAATCTCCGGCCCGCAGACCCGCCCGGTCACCGCTGAGGCCCTTGGAGACCTCCTCCAGCCGCAGGCCGGTACGCCCGTCCGGCAGGACCTGGGGAATGCGGTTCACGGTGACTCCCAGCACCGGCTGGGGCTGGAGCTCCCCGAACTCGATCAGCTCGTTGACCCACCGCAGCGCCAGACTGGAGGGGATGGCGAAGCCCAGGCCCTCGATGGTGTTGTATGTGCTCATCATCTTGATGGTGTTGATGCCGATGACCTGGCCGTACTGATTGATGAGGGGACCGCCGGAGTTACCGGAGTTCAGGGCGGCGGTGGTCTGGATCAGGGTCATGGACACGCCGTCCACGTTCACGTCCCGGTTGATGGCGGAGACGATGCCGTCGGTCAGGGTGTTGCGCAGCTCTACCCCCAGGGGGTTGCCGATGGCGTACACCGGATCTCCCACCTGGAGATCGTCGGACACGCCGAATGCCGCCGCCGGCAGGTCCTGGACCTCCACCTTCAGCACCGCCAGGTCCACGTCCTCATCATAGCCCACCACCCTGGCCTCGTACTCCGCGTCCACGCCGTAGGCGTTGGAGATCCACACCTGGCAGCGGCTGCACCCGGCGATGACGTGGCAGTTGGTGAGAATGTACCCGTCCTCGGAGAAGATCACCCCGGTGCCGATGCTGGCCATGTCGGGGTGCTGCTTCTGCTGGCCCAGCACGGCTACCACGGAGGGCGTCACCTGGTCGTAGACCTCCTTGATGGTCAGCGGCGGGAGGTTCCCGGCGGAATCGAGGGACAGCCGGGTGTCTCCGCCGGTGGGATAGGCAGGGATGGTGATGGCGGTGTCCTCAGGCTCCTCTATATCCCAATAATAGTCATAATAGTCGTAATAGTCGCTTCCGTAAGGCGGGACCTCGTCCCGACCGCTGGGACGGCCGGCCGCCTGGACGCTGCCGGGCGCGGGCCAGCCGTACTGGACGATGTACCATATGCCGATTCCCAGACATGCCAAAATCACCAGCAGGGATAAGATCACATACAGCCGTACCCCCCACCGGGCCTTCGGCCGCTCCGGGGGGTTCAGCGGATTGTCCCCGGACGGCGGGGCGAAGGGCCGCTCCTCCTCCAACTCCGGCAGCATACACGCGGGCAGCGCCCGCTCATAGCGCAGCGTCACCGGCTCCACATCCTCCGGCCGGTAGGTCAGGACGACCTCCTCCGGGTCGCGGGACGCTATTTCGATTCCCCTCCAGATCTTTTCCATTTCCACAGATTCCTCGTTCGATTTCGCAATTAAAGAATTTACTTTGTCGCCGTGCAAAAAATTCAGGAATTGCAAGGTATTAAAGAGCGATATCAAAAAGATTTCACGGTTTCATCCGCCAGCTGGACGGTAAAGGAGAAGGTGGTCACGCCATTCTCGCTGACAGCGGAAATCTTCTCCCGGTGCTGCTCCAGAATGGTGCGGACGATATACAGTCCCAGGCCCACGCCGTCCTTGTCCTCACTGCGGGAGCGGTCGCTCTTATGAAACCGCTCGAACAGCAGGGGCAGCTCCTCCGGCGGAATGGTCTGTCCGGTGTTTCGCACCGTCACCACGGCCTTTTCCCCTTTTTTCTCCAACCCCAGGAACAGGGTGCTGCCCTGGGCGGCGAACTTGGCGGCGTTTTCCAGCAGGTTATAGACCACCTGCGTCAGCAGGTCGTTGTCTCCCAGCACCATGACCGGATCGTCCGGAATCTCCACGTCCACGTCCAGTCCCCGGCTGGTGATTTTCTTTTCCATGCTCACCAGCACCCGCCGCATGGACTCGGAGAGGTCGAAGGGGGCCTTCTGCTTGATCAGGTCCATGCTCTGGAGCTGGCTGACGTCCAGCATCCGGCGGACCAGGCGGCTGAGACGGCGGCTTTCATCGGAGATGATGGAGAGGTACTGCCGCTCCTCCTCCGGGGAAATGACGCCGTCCAGAATGCCGTCGGCGTAGCCCGCGATGGTGGTCATGGGGGTTTTCAGCTCGTGGGAGATGTTGGCAATGAACTCCCGGCGCTGCTGCTCGGTCTTTTGCAGGGAATCGGCCATGGCGTTGAAGGACTCGATAAGCTCGCCGATCTCGTCCTCCCGGCCGGTGTCGTGGACCCGCGCGTCAAAGTTGCCCTCGGCAAATTTTCTGGCGGCGGAGGCCATGTCGCGGATGGGCTTGGTTTGCTGCATGGCGGTCGTGGCCGAGGCCACAAAGGCAATCAGAAGAACGGTAATGGCGGTCATGCCGAAGATGCCCAGGAAGGCCCGCCACATCTCCGTCATGGTATTGGGCTCCGCGATGGCCAGCACCGGGCCAATGACAACCGAACCGGACACGCGGGCGGGGACCGCCACTACGATCCTGGGCTTCTCGTAGAGCCCCAGATCAGACGTGCCCAGGTAGCTCTCCCCCTTGGCCAGCTTCTCCCCCATGGCGGCGGGGAGGACCACGTCATGATTGTCCAGCTCCGTATTGGTGCCGATAAAGGCCCCGGCCTGGGGGACATAGATAAGGAAGTCCGTGCCGCTCATCCGCTGGGCCACGCCCAGCATGGACCGGATGCCATCCCGCTGGTCCAGCCAGGCGCCGGACTTGGCGTAAGCGTCCAGGGCCATCTGGGCGATAATCTCTGCCCGGTCCTTCAGCTCGCTCCGCTTTTCCGTGATGATATAGCTGTAGGTCAGGGAAAAAAAGGACGCCCCCAGCAGGACCAGCGTCAACGCCACCATGCCCACGGTGACCGTAAAGGTCCGCCAGTAGATGCCCTTGAATCTGCTCATCTGTTCTGACTCCTTCTCCGCGCCCTTCGGGCACGGAAGCTGAATAATTCCCGCGCTCCGGCGGCTTCCCGATTCCGGGAAGCCGCCGGAGCAGTCTTACTTCGTTTTCGGCGCGACCTCAAACTTGTACCCTACCCCCCAGACGGTTTTCAGCGCCCATTGGTCGGATACGTTTTCTACCTTCTCCCGCAGCCGCTTGATATGGACGTCCACTGTCCGGCTGTCGCCGAAATAGTCAAACCCCCAGACCTCGTCCAGCAGCTGGTTTCTGGTGTAGACCCGGTTTGGCGTGGACGCCAGATGGTACAAAAGCTCCAGCTCCTTGGGGGGCGTATCCACCTTCCTGCCGTCCACGGTCAGCTCATAGGAGTCCAGATTGATCTCCAGCTTGTCGAACACCAGCCGTTTGCGGGTGTCCTCCGGAATCTCCGTACGGCGAAGAACGGCGTTGATCCGGGCAATCAGCTCCTTCATCTCAAAGGGCTTGACAATATAGTCGTCCGCCCCCATCTCCAGGCCCTGGATACGGTCGAAAACCTCGCTCTTGGCGGTAATCATGATGATGGGTGCGCGGCTGCTCTCCCGGATCTTGCCGCACACCGCCCAGCCGTCCATGACCGGCAGCATGATATCCAGCAGCACCATGTCCGGCTGCCAGGAGCGGAAGGCTTCCACCGCGCTGCCGCCGTCAAAAACCGCCTGGACCTCAAAGCCCTCCTTGTCCAGATACATTCGGATCAGGTCCGAAATGTTGTGGTCGTCCTCCACTACCAGTATCTTTCTCGCCATACCTGCCTCCCGTCCCCCTGGTAATCCGCCGGAATGGGGACTTCTCCATTGTATTGATTCCCATTATACCCTATAAAGGGGTTTTTTCTTGAACTTTTTGTAAATTGCGCATCCTACGCCGTCAGCCGCCAGGCGCTCAGACGGTATTGGCCCTCCCGCAGGCCCTCCAGTACCTCCGGCAGCGCCGGCAGACAGCCGGCGCCACCCAGATAGACGGCTACATCCTCCCGGTACCGGCCGATGGCGCGCAGCAGCGCGGCGCCGCCGCCGGACAGCTCCACCTGGGCACGCACCTCCACACAGCCCAGTTCTTCCAGAAGCGGGCCCGGATCATCTCCTCCGCCGTACCAGACCATCTCCAGCCAGCTGCACGCGGCCCGCCACAGGGCCTCACGGCCCTGCCGGAGGATATCCTCCGCCTCTTCCCGGTCGGTGCCCGCCGGAATCCGGAGGGCCACGGCGTGGCCGCCGGCTACCAGGGACCGGAGCAGGTCCCCGTCCTCCATCTGCTCCGGATGCAGCAGAAAGGTGGCCTGGGCATCCCCCAGGGCGGGCAGGATGTCTCCGGCGTCCTGCCCGTCAAAGAGAAGATAGACCTTCTGTCCCTCCGCCGCCTGGACCGGCGGCGGTTCGGGAATGGCAGGAGGTTCAATGGACACAACGGGGGGCCGGACGATCTGGGAGCGTTCATACTCGCTGTACCAGTCGCTCATCAGACTGGAGGCGGCGCTGATGAAGCCGCTGTCGTCCAGGATGACGCTGCTGCTCTTGACCCGGATCAGTGGAGCGATATCCGTTTCCGTATAGCTCCAGCTCAGACCGAAATAGCGGCAGACCAGATTCAGTGGGAAAAAGACCACGCTTCCCCGTTCGATGGCATAGCCCGTGTAGAGGTTGCCCTCCTTGTCGTAAGCCACCTGTCCCGCCATGTCAAAACGCAGGTCCTGGGTGCTACTGTAGAGAATGGCCAGCCCCAGACCGGTATGGCGGGAGTAGGAAACTCCTAAATTCCCCAGCTCCGATCCCTCGAAGAGGCGGCTGGAAACATAGAGCACACCGTTGGAGTAGAAGGGCATGGTGTCGTCGCTGAGCTCCATCAGATGGTCGTTGGCGGCGGTAAAATAGACGGCGGAAGCGGAGGAGGACGCGTATCCCGGCCCGCGGGCAAGCATGACCAGGAAAAGCAGTGACAGCGCAAGCGCCGTGAACTGGCGCAGCCGGGGTTTCATGGCGGTCCCTCCTCTCGAAAATTCTCCGGATATAGTGTAACACAAAATCTTCCCGCTGACAATCAAAAAATGCGGAGGCCTAACGGAACAGCATTGCCGATGTGCCGCAAAGTCCGGTCCTGTTTTTCACATCTCAAAAAAACTGGTCCGTTTCGTGAATTTATTGTTGACAAAGCGGTTCGGAGCGATTATAATAATCGATGCGGGTTTCCCGGAGAAGAGAAATGCGAGTGTGCTGGAACTGGTAGACAGGCACGTTTGAGGGGCGTGTGTCAACAGACGTACGGGTTCAAGTCCCGTCACTCGCACCACTCCTCTTAACAGGCATCCGCAAGCATATACGCGCGAGTGGTGGAATTGGCAGACTCGCTAGATTCAGGTTCTAGTGCTCAATACGGGCGTGCGGGTTCAAGTCCCGCCTCGCGCACCAAAAAATAGGACGCTTCCTATGGAAGCGTCCTATTTTTTGGGTTCCGGCCGCCGTAGGCGGCCTCCACCCCGTGGGGATCGAAATGCTCGGCGGAAATGAATTCCGCACGCGGCGGCTCGCTTACGCTCGCAGAACCCAGCGGGATCTATAGTGTTGTACAGGCACAATGGAGTCGGCAGATTTCGACAAGAAATTTGCCGACTATCCTCTTTGCAGAATGTACACTCGACAAGCGGCATTCTATATAGTAACCGCAGTTCAAAATCAGTAAAGTTTAGGGCCGCCCTTTTCAAAGGGCGGTGGGTCCAGGCATTAGGCGGCCAAAGGCCGCCCCAGCCCTAAGCCGCGCAAAGCGCGGCCCACGGGGCAAAGCCCTGGTGGGTT
>JAAVHC010000031.1 GCA_014799925.1 Oscillibacter sp. | reverse complement strand
TGTACTGGTCCTTTTCGTAGAAATTGCTCACCATATAGTCGGTGGCATTGATGATTTCCTCCAGAACCGTTTCGTCGCCATAGAGGTCACATCCCCGGGTCGACCAGGCCTTTGCCAGAGCCACCAGATGCCTGAACGTATTGCCCATGTTTGCTGTGCGCTGGGTGGCTTCGGCGCCCGTGACTCTCGGACCCAAAGGTTCTATGTTCAGATCAGAAAATATATAGTAGCCGTAGCCCGCGGCGCTCCTGACAATCAGGTCGTTCCAATAGCCGTTGGCCTCAGTGTTCAGGCTGTCGACATAGGATGCGATGACCGGATTGTCAAGATCCAGATCGTCCCCATTGCCGCCCAGCAGGAAGGCGCGCCAATTCCTGCGCATTGTTTCATAATACTCATCCAATTCGGAGTCCTCCGGCTCGGTCGTTTCATCCTCCGGCTCGGTCGTTTCGTCCTCCGGCCCGGTCGCTTCGTCCTCCGGCTCGGCTGTTTCATCCTCCGGCTCGGCCGTCTCGTCCGGGACTTCCGTATCGGGCACGGATTCATCGTAGACGGAATCCGTCTGAATGGCCTGGTCGTCGTCCGGAGTATCATGATCCGCCCGTGCGGGAATCACAAAGCCACCGGGTCCCACCAGAAGAGAAAAGGACATCACTGCGGAAAGCACACCGCAGGCCAAACGTTTCAATTTCATCCTATTGCCTCCTTACTGTCCTGCAAATTCTGCATGAAGCGCATAAAGATGGTCGCTGCCTCGGCTCGAGTTGCCGTGCCCTTGGGGTCGAGGATCCCGTTGCCCTTGCCGTTGATCAGGCCGGTTTTTACGGCCCACATCATGCCGTCCTGCGCCCAGGCGGAGATCTCCGCACTGTCGCTGTAAGCGGACAGGTCAATATCGGTCTTCTCCGCCCCGGCATAGCGGTAGAGCGTGACCGCAAGCTGCTCTCTGGTGATGGCACTGCCGGGATTGCTCCCGTCGGATATACCGTTCTCCTGAGACCAGCTCATCGCCTTGCCATACCACACGGAGCTGTCTCCATCCTGCTCCGGCTCCCCGGCCAGCCGGTAGAGCATGGTCCATATCATGGCCCGGCTCGTGGTCGCGCTGGGGCTGAACTGCTCGCTGCCCGTGCCGTTCATGATGCCCAGGCTGCTCACGTATTCCACACCCTCGGCGTACCAGGCGTCAGAGGACACATCCTCGTATTTGACGGGAGGATTCGGCTCCTTCCCGTCATCCTCGCCGGGTTCCTCGGGCGGTTCAGGTTTGGACGGCTTAGAGCCGGATGAGCCTGAGCCGGACGGCGTGGAAGGAGTCACAGGCGGATGCGTGGCCAACTGACTCTCCGCAGTCTCCAGAGCCTTGATAGCCGCGTCTATCTGCGGCTGCTGACCAATACTCAGGTCGCCCTCCAGCAGTGCCTCGGCCGCGGCCAGGGCCTCCTGGAACGCGCTTACGGATTCCGCCGTATATCCGCTCAAATCAATGGCCTTAGCATGATCTACCGCGTCCTGAAGTGCGGTTTTGTCCGCCATGACATAAGAAAGCTGCCACATGACATCCTGAAGCTCCTTATAGGCTGTCTGGATTTCCTCATTTGTGGCGTCATCATTTTGATAGACTGTGTCCGCAGCTGCTACCGCTGCTTCGAACCGCTCCTTCAGTCCGGCGGGAGCGTTGGACGCGAGCCGGTCGAGCTGACCGCTGTCCACCACTTTCTTCGCTTCCCGAAGGGCATAAGCCAGAATGTTTTTGTCCGCCTGCGCGCCTGCCTTCGCCTCCGGCGCCTGAAGCAGGCTGACAGACCTGGACCCGGCCCCGTCTTCTTCGGGGCTTTGAGCTGCTGCCTGAACGCACAGTCCGCTCAAAAGGCTGAACACCAGCAGAACACTCATGAGCCGGGACAGTACGCGCAGGTTTTCTCTTTTCCGCATAACACCAAACCTCCTATGCTCGTTTTATGGGACGATACTCCCAATATTAGCTTTATTATCCTACTCAACGACCCCTTTTGAAAATGGAAGCTCCCCCAATTTTTTTGTACAATTCTCAAATTTCCCGGAGCTTTCAGGACAAACCTTGTCGTATCCTACAATTATATTACTTTTCTCGTCTCCTTATAATGAAAAACATCACCGGCCGTTTTGGCAGCCGGTGATGTTTTTCATTGGATAGTCATTTGCACGGAGCAGGCGGACTGTCAGGGCTGTTTGCCGATATAGGCCAGAATGCCGCCGTCTACATAGAGGATGTGTCCGTTGACGAAGTCGGAGGCGTCCGAGGCCAGGAAAACAGCGGGACCCATCAGGTCTTCGGTCTCACCCCAACGTCCGGCCGGAGTTTTGGACACAATGAACTGGTCGAAAGGATGGCGGCTGCCATCGGCCTGACGCTCCCTCAGCGGCGCGGTCTGGGGCGTCGCGATATAGCCTGGACCGATGCCGTTGCACTGGATGTTGGCTTCTCCATACTCGGAGCAGATATTGCGGGTCAGCATCTTAAGACCGCCTTTGGCCGCGGCATAGGCCGAAACCGTCTCACGGCCCAGCTCGCTCATCATGGAGCAGATATTGATAATCTTACCGTGGCCTTTTTTTATCATACCCGGTATCACCGCTTTGGAAACGATGAACGGGGCATTCAGATCCACGTCAACAACCTGCCGGAACTGCTCCGCCGTCATCTCCAGCATGGGAATGCGCTTGATAATGCCGGCGTTATTGACCAGGATGTCCACTCCGCCCACATCGGTTTCAATCTGGGCCACCATAGCCTGCACCGCGGCCTCGTCGGTGACGTCGCACACATACCCGTGAGCCTGGATGCCCGCTTCCTTGTATGCTTCCAGACCCTTGTCCACCAGCTCCTGCTTGATGTCATTGAACACGATGGAAGCTCCGGCGGCAGCGTAAGCCGTGGCAATGGCGAAACCGATGCCGTAGGAGGCCCCGGTGACCAGAGCTACCTTGCCCTTGAGAGAAAAGCTGTCCATAGAAAATTTGCTCATAACTGAATACCTCCATTGATTGCACCATGGCAATCCTTAAATTTGCCGGCTTTGCCCGGGCCGTGAGCGGCAGGACAAAGCCTTTGCTATTGTTCAGTGCTTCCGACACATTAGTCCGCACTGTTCCCCCAGACCTCAAGCTGAGTCAGCGCGGGGAAGGGGGAGGGGTCGTCCTCGTCCTTGATAAGCTGACCCACCTTCAGCCAGCGCACGACGCGCGGCTCAATGATGATTTGCTGGCGTTCGCCGGTCTTGACGAATTCCGCTGTGACCTGCGTTCCGTCGGAGAAGCAGATGCTGCACTGCTTCCACCAGTTATCGTGGGGAAAATCCGCACGCAGGGTAAATACCAGCCGGTCTACGGTCACCTCGCGTCCAAAGTCCAGCAGCAGCTCCGCCTCCGGGTCCCGGTTGATTCCCCAGCTCTGGTAGGGCCAGGGGCCGTGGCTGGTGTTGGCATAGCAGCCGTCGATGGCGTTGCGGGCGGCAAAGACAGATTCCCCACGTGTTTCCACATTTGCCGAGGCATGGGGGAAAAAACCGCGGTTATCGTGGCTGTCCAGAGGATTGAGCGCCAGGTTCCGGTAAGCGCCCACCTCCCGCGGCTCCGCGCGCCTGGCACAAAGCAGATGGATATCCCCCGTAAAAGACTTGGGGGAATAGCTCACCCGTTTTTCTCCGAATGGAACCACCAGGCAGAATTCCCCGGACAGATAACCAAAGGTTTCCGCGATGCTGTCCTCCAGCATTGCCACAACATAGCCGGGGCCGCCGCTCATACGGATTACGTCTCCCTCCGTATAGGGGGCGGAATATACCAGCGTCACGCTGTCCGATCCCTCGGCCCGGGCCTTTACCTGCCCGTCGGCACCGGTGATAGTGATTTGCAGCTTCATATCAGCGCACCTCGGTGGTAGGTACGGTGTCCATGTCGTCAAACGCCTGATTCTCACCGCCCATGGCCCAGATAAAGGTGTAGCTTCCCGTACCGGCTCCGGCGTGGATCGACCAGGAGGGGGAGATTACCGCGTCAAAGTTTTTCATGACCAGGTGGCGGGTCTCGGTGGGTTCTCCCATAAAGTGGAATACCACATTGCCCTCCGGGATGTCAAAATAGGTGTAGATCTCCATACGCCGCTCATGGGTGTGGACGGGCATGGTGTTCCACACGCTGCCCGGCTCCAGCACGGTCATGCCCATGGACAGCTGGCAGGTTTTGAGCACATCCGGGTGGATGAATTGGTTGATGACCCGCTTATTGGACGTCTCCGCCGCGCCCAGAGGTTTCTTGGCGGCGTCGGCCAGCCGGATAAGCCGGGTTTCATAGGCGCGGTGCGCCGGAGCCGACACCCCGTAGAACCGGGCGGGCTGAGCCGGATCGCAGCTTCGGAAAGTCACTGTCCGGGAACCCTGGGTGATATAGATGCAGTCCTTGTGCCCCATGGGATAGTCTGTACCATCCACGGAACACACGCCGTCCCCGCCCAGGTTAAAGAAGCCGACCTCCCGGCGTTCCAGAAAATACTCTGTGCCAAAATTGTGCCATATGTCGATGCCCTTGTCGATGGGGACGGTTTCCTCCACCGGCATAATTCCCAGAGTGACCATCCGATCCACATGGGAATAGACCGCCTGGACAGTGTCGGGCTGGTAAAGATCCTGAATCAGGAACTCGTTCCGAAGCTCCTGAGTGGTGTAGCGTTTCACATCGCGCTGGTTGGCGCTGTATCGAATATCCATGAGAATCCTCCTGTTTTATGTCGCTGCCTCTGTGCTGCCCGTCACCAGTGTGACCAGCCGGTGGACCCCCGCTTCCAGATGCAGGCGAATCGTCGGGATACATGTGATGGGATGGAGCAGATTGGTGTTGGGCCAGGCTTTTATCAGTGCCGGAGTCCCGCCGCCCTGTTCGCAGCGGATGCCGCTGACGCCCCAGGGAAAGCGGGCGGTGACCGCGTCCGCCGTACACTCAACCATGTCTTCCGAATAGAGCCGCCCATCCGCCTCCGCCGGAATGGCAAATCCGCCGTCGGCGACATCAATGGGGCGGTCGGTTGTAATCACATAGCTGCGCCGGTGGCTGGGGAAACATGGCGTCACCGTGACCTCCACCGTTACCCCGTGCATCGGGGAATACCGGCGCCAGATACGATCCGGCTCCGCCCGGAAGCTGTCAAAGCCCCGCTGCATCCGCCAGCGTTCTTCTCCGGTCTCGCTCACTGCCAGGCAATTATCAAAGGCTCCCTCTTCCAGGCTGTCCCCACGGGAAACAGAAAAACCAAAGCGGCTGGAATATACCAGCTTTTCATACTTGGGTGCAATCTGCCCAAGCTGGTTTACACACATCTGCCCCGCCGGGAAAAGCTGCACCTGATCGGGAGAGCGTACCGCCAGCATTCTGGCCCGGGGAAGGAGCTTGCGCTCCGACAGCTTCGGGATTATCTCCTCCGCCTGCCAGAAGGGGTGCTCCTCCGGTAAGGCCAGACACAAAAACGCTTTCAGCGCCCAGTAGGGGGAACCGGGAGCGTTATAATTCTCGCTCATAAACAAATTGGGATAGCCATACCCTACGGTAAGCAGGCCATCCGCCGTGAAAAGCGGCTGCGCGAACCAGTCCCGCAGGTTGCCCAGCAGTCGGGACTTCAGCACCCCCCAGGGCAAAGCCTCCACCCCCGCAAAAGCAAGGGCGGAAAAAAACGCACTCTGGCCAAAGCGGTATGTCAGGCTCCGCCCAAAGGGAACCGCCCGTCCGCCGTCCTCGAACCAGTAGAGGTAGTCCGGTGCAAATTGAGCTGCCCGCTCCTTGAACCGGCGGCTGCGCTCCGGATCATCCGACTCCATGCACCATGCGTAAATCAGGCCGTAATAGTGCATCCCAAAGGAGATGTAGTAGTCCATCTGCGTTGGCTCGCCGTCGCAGTACCAGCCGTCACCCAGATACCAGCCGTCCAGCTTTGCCATATCCTCTTCCAGCTGATCCTTATTCCATGGCCAGCCCATGCGCCGGAACGCAGCTTGAACCAGGACCCGGAAAAAGAGCCAGTTGTTCTGAGGCAGG
>JAAVHC010000025.1 GCA_014799925.1 Oscillibacter sp. | reverse complement strand
GCTGCCCGTGATGACCATGACGGGCAGTCCTTGACAAAGGATCAGGTTATGCGTTGGGATGCCGATATAGAAAACGCCGACGGTACGCACGGCGGCCACTGGAAGATGGAGCAGACCGAGCAGGTCCGGGAGAAGCACAGTGTTGACTGTGATCCGGTGATGTTCTATGCCGCGATGAACATGATGTCTTCAGACTACTGCAAGGCGGTTGAGAAGGCCAACGCCGGCAGCGTGGAGCTCTACGCGTGTATGGCAAAGGCGTTCCTGGACGACAAGGACGCCATGCCGCACAAGCTGGAGCGGTATTATCACTATATCGCAGAGAAATGAGGCTTCGCCCCAGCCGATACGGCTGGGGCGGGCTTATATATGTTGTTACTTCCGGGTTACTGACAATAGAAAAATGTTAGTGAAATAAAAAATTCCTTAGAGCCTTGCGGCTCTAAGGAATTTTCGTGGTGGAGCGTAAGCGACCTTGTACGAACCAAGATTCGCTTGGCTCTGCTTTGGTGGAGACTACTGGACTCGAACCAGTGGCCTCATGCGTGTGAAGATGTGTCGCGCACAGAGCAAGGGTGCTTTTATGTCCGAGTGGCACGGTTTGAACTGGTTTGGATGAGAATATAATCCTATCGTTTCCACTGTGTCCACCGGATGATTTGCTGATGTGGGTCACGTTGTGGGTCGAGGCCGAAACAGTGTGCCTTGCCCCCATAACTACAGCCCCTCCACAGAGATAGGGGAAATGTATAAATAAAAAGGGTATTCTGAGCTCTAGCTATCCCACTCACCGCTGAACACGGCCAGAACCATCGCCGCCAGCCAGTTTTTCCACCTCAGCGATTGTGGCAAAATTGTAGTCGCCCTCGATAGAGTGCTTCAGGGCGGAAGCCGCCACAGCGAACTCTACCGCATCCTGGGTGGACTTGCCGGACAGCAAGGCATAAATCAGTCCACCACCGAAACTGTCGCCGCCGCCGATGCGGTCAATGATGTGCAGATGGTACAGTTTGGAGAAGCAGTAGTCTGTACCATCATAGAGCATAGCACTCCAATCATTGTCAAAGGCACTCTTACTTTCCCGCAAAGTGATGGCGACTTTCTCGAAATGGAACCGATCAGCCAGCTGTTTCGCTACGGATTTGTAACCGGCTTTGTTCAACTCACCAGCAGTGATGTCGGTAGCTTCCGCCTCGATGCCGAATACGTCCTTAGCATCCTCTTCATTGGAGATGCACACATCCACATACTGGCACAAATCAGTCATGGCTTCACGGGCCTGTTCTCTCGTCCACAGCTTGCCGCGATAGTTGAGGTCGCAGGAAATCTTCACACTCCGCTTTTTCGCAGCTTGGCAGGCTTCTTTACAGATTTCTACTACATTCGGGCCCAAAGCCGGAGTGATACCGGTGAAGTGGAACCAATCTACCCCATCGAAGATGACATCCCAATCGAAATCAGAAGGCTGCGCTTCCTGAATCGCGGAGTGCGCCCGATCATAGATACACACGCTGGGGCGCTGGGAAGCGCCCTTTTCATTGAAATAGATGCCCACACGATCGCCGCCCCGGACGATCTTGGAGGTATCCACACCGTAGCGGCGCAGGGAGTTTACTGCGCACTGGCCAATGGCATGGGCGGGCAGCTTGGTGACAAACGCCACATCCTGACCATAGTTAGCAAGGGAGACAGCCACATTGGCCTCGCCGCCGCCGAAGGTGAATTCCAGATGATCTGCCTGAACAAAGCGCTCATAGTTGTAGGGCTGAAGGCGAATCATCAGTTCGCCAAAAGTTATGATTTTAGACATATTCTCGTCCTCCTTGTTGTTTCGCGGCTATACGCGTACCAGATGAACCGCAAACCCACAAATTTCATCCCGCAAATAGATGGCGTTGATGGTCCCATCAGGCTTATACTTGGCGGTTGTGGGATCAAACGCGAAGCCCTTGGCCTCCAGCTCCGCCTGGGCGGCGGCGACGTCAGGAGTGCCGATGCCGATATGCCCGTGGGTTCCCTTATAGGGGGCTTTCATGATCTCCACTGCCGTACCGGCAAAGACAGAACTGTTGCCCTCTTTCACTGTCAGCCCAAAGAGCAGCTCGAACATCTTAGCGGCTTCCAACGCATCCTGCGAATTCACTGCGTTGATCCCCACATGAGTCAGCGTGTATTCAGCCATGGCGGGCCTCCTCCACGATCGTGCGGGACTGTCGGCACAGAGCGATAATCTCATCCCATTTCTGGTTGTCGATCAGGTCGGCAGTGACCATATACGACCCACCGCAGGCGGCGATGACCGGGCAGGAAATATACTCCGCCAGATTTTTCAGAGAGATGCCGCCGGTGGGCATGACCTTGAACTGAGGGAAGGGAGCGGACATAGCCTTGATCTTTGCCAGTCCGCCGGACTGCTCAGCGGGGAAAAACTTCAAAACCTCCAGCCCAAATTTCAGTGCCGCATGATAGTCGGTGGGGGTGGTGCAGCCAGGGTAGACAGGGATATTCTTCTCCTGGGCGTAGGCCACCAGCTCCGGGTCAAAGCCCGGTGTGACAATAAACTGTCCTCCGGCGGCGACGGTAGCATCGATGTGGGCAGTGGTAGTCACTGTACCTGCTCCCACGATCATTTCCGGGCAGGCTTCTTTCATTAATTGGATGGCTTTCTCTGCTCCGGCAGCCCGGAAAGTAACTTCCGCCACTGGAACACCTCCGGCGCACAGGGCCTTTGCAAGAGGCGCGGCGTCCTTCTCCGGATGGTTCAGCTTGATGACCGGCACCACGCCGATTTTGGAGATCGCTTCATTCATCGCGTTCATAACAGTATCCTCCTTATTTCACCAGATAGCCGCCGTCTACCGGGATGATTGCGCCGCCCAGGTAGTCGCTGGCGTGGGAGGCCAGGAAGATACAGGCTCCCTTCATATCGTCCCCGGTGCCCCAGCGGTTCGCAGGGATACGGTCGGTGATCTGCTGGTATCTGGGATTGTTGGGATCCAGCAGGGCGGAATTCATCTCAGTCGCCATATAGCCAGGGGCAAGAGCGTTGACGTTGACACCGCGGGCAATCCAGTCGTTGCTCAGTTCCTTGGTCAACTGGGTCACGCCGCCCTTCGCCGCCGTATAGGCCGGGACAGTCTGGCCACCGAACCAGGAGACCATGGAGGCGATGGTGATGATTTTTCCATAGCCTTTCGCCAGCATGATTTTCCCCGCCTCCTGGCAGAGAATGAATACGGAGTTCAGGTTGACGTTCAGCACCTCGTCCCACTCCTCAATGGGGAACACCTCGGCGCTGTGGCGGCGCTGGATGCCGTGGGCGGTGACGAGAATGTCCAGATCATTCCCCAGCTTCTCCACGCACTCCCGGAATCCCTGATAGGTGCCCTCGCGCTGGCTGAAATCCGCCTGCACGCCGTGGCAGGTGAAGCCCCGGTCACAGAACCCCTTGGCAACGTCATGCACCTTCGGGGAAGTGCCGACGATCGCCACCTCACATCCGGCTTCCATCAGGCCCTCCGCCATGCCGTAGCCCAGGCCGCGGGTGCCGCCGGTAACAATGGCCTTTTTGCCTTCGATGTTGAATAAATCTTTGCCGTTCATGATAAAATCTCCTTTATTTTATTTGATTTATGAATTTTTTGGCTTTACAGTGGAATTACAGCAGGAATGTACTCAGGAACGGGAACAGGACTACGGCCAGGAATACCAGAAGGTAGCCGATAAAGAAGGGAATCTCTCCCTTGACGATCTCACCCATTTTCAGCTTGGTCACACTGGCGGCGGAGAAAATATTCACGGCCACCGGAGGCGTCATGGTACCAACCACGTTGGAAATGCAGACGATCATGCCAAAGTGGACAGGGTGGATCCCCAGGGAGCTGGCGATGGGCCACAGCACCGGCACCAGCAGTACGGCAGTGGCAATGCCCTCCAGGAAGGTGCCGAAGATCAGAAGGATTATGGCTACAATGACGCAGAACATGGTGGGATTCAGATTCATGCCGATAATGCCGTTGACCAGGCTCTCGGAAATGCCGGAGAAGGTGAACAGCCAGGAAAAAGCAGTAGAAGTTGCCACAATGAACAGTACCATCGCCGCGCTCTTGGCGGAGTCCAAGATAATGGGGATCAAATCTTTGAACGTGATTTCCTTATAGATGAACAGACCGGCAATGAGCGCCCACACCACGGCGACAGCTGCGGACTCGGTCGGTGTGAACATCCCGCTGTAGATACCTCCCAGAATAATAATGGGGAGCATCAGGGCAGGGATGGCTTTGATCAGGCTGATGAAGAAATCCTTCAGGGACATCTTGATATCCGCCTTGGGCCAATTCTCCTTTTGAGCGTAGATCAGCACTACGACCGCCAACGCAAGCATGATGAACACACCGATTGCCATACCGGAGGTAAACATATCACTGACCAGCGCTCCTGTCATGGTGCAGTAAACGACCATGATGATGCTGGGCGGGATGATGGGTCCCAGTCCACCGGAAACTACCAGCAGCCCTGCCGTGCGCTCCTCGGGGTAACCAATGCGGACCATATCGGCATAGAGCATGGAGCCAATGGCGATTACCGTAGCGGGAGCAGAGCCGGACAGAGCAGCAAAGAAAGCGCTGGAGAGGATCAGGGCCAGGGACATGCCACCCCGGACGCCGCCCACCATGGAGTTCGCCAGATTGACCAGACGGCGGGAGATGCCGCCCTTCGTCATCAGGTTGCCGGCCAGCACAAAGAACGCGATGGCCATCAGGGACGTGGATTCCAAACCGCCGAAGATACGCTGAGGAATGACGGCGGTGGTGATAGAAAAGTCCGGGCTGAACAGGATTGCCGTCATGGTACCTGCGCCCAGCGCCATTGCTACAGGCACGCCCAGGATCAGAAACAGGGCAAAGCCGCCGAATAAAAGCAGAGCCGTCATGTGTTTGTACCCTCCTCCGTATCGCTTTTGATGAGTCTAACCGCCAGCCCCACAGCGTCCAGTGTCTGTACCAGGGTGATCATGGCAAAGCTGATAACCATAGCCGCGTAGGGAACGCTCATGGGAAGATTCAGCGCGGCGGACACCTGGCCGGTGCGGATCTGGATGTTCATCAGCTGTACGCCCCCCAGAAACACGATGAAGGAGAAGGCGACCACGACTATCTTCGCAAGGATCTGGACCGCGATCTTGGCCCCGCCGTGGAGCTTGTCAACCACGCCGGTGACGGCGATCTGTGTGCCGTCCCGCAGGCCCATCTCGGTGCCAATGAGCACCATGTAGATCATGCAGTAAGTGGCGGCCTCGTCAAACCAAGAGATGGAAAATTTGGTAATATTGCGGTTCACCACCTGTAAGAAGGAGGCGATCACCATGATGGTAAAGGTGACGATCATGATAAAGTTTTCCACTTTCGTCAGGTAAGCCAGTATTTTTTTCATTGTTTTCCTCCTTACGGGTTGGCCGCGATAGCCTCGTCGATAGCCGCCTGCCACTCGGGATCAAAGGTAAAGCCCTTCTGCTCGGCCAGGGAATGATAGGCCTCCTGGAGTTGTGGCACGTTGATCTCGTGGAAGGTCACACCGTGGGTGTCCCGGAGCGTGACCGTGGCGTCCTCATTGGCCTGCTTCAACAGTTCGCGCTCGATGTTATATCCCCGCTCGATGGCCTCCAGGACTGTGGGACGCAGGTCCTCCGGGATATTGTTCCAGGCGTTGTCGGACATGCTGACTACGATGTAGACGAAGGCGTGGTTGGTGTAGGTGATATGCTTGGTGATCTCATAAAAGCCATTGTTCAGGCAGTTGCTAATGGCGTTCTCACAGGCGTCAATGGTCCCCTGCTGGAGGGCTGTGAACTGTTCACCTGCAGCCAGAGGGGTGGGAATTGCGCCGAAGGACTCGAAGGCCGCCATATGATATGCGTTCTGCATCGTACGGATCTTCATTCCGTGGAAATCACCCATTTCGGTTACGGGTTTAATGCTGAACACATTCCGAAAGCCGGATTCCATATAGCCCACTACGTGGAGGTTCAGCAGTTCCAAAGCCTCGCGTTCGATCAGTTCTCCTACAGGGCCGTCCACTGCGGCGTGGGCCTGGGCCTCGTTGGTGAACAGATAGGGTTGATCCAGGATCGCCATCTCGGGGATCCACTGGGTCAGCACAGAGTTGGCGCAGGTCACGATGTCAATGCCGCCCAGCATGGCAAGCTCCACCGTGTCGCGCTCGCCGCCCAGGGTGCCGCCCGCCATGACCTCGATCTGGACGCGGCCGTTGGTGGCCTTCTCCACTTCTTCGGCGATAGCTCTGGCGCCGGCGGCCTGGGCCGAAGAAGCGGCGTCGGCCACAGCCATTTTCAGTTTGATAATATCTTCGCTGTCTGCGCCTCTGCCGCCGCAGGCGCTGAGAGACAG
>JAAVHC010000024.1 GCA_014799925.1 Oscillibacter sp. | reverse complement strand
TTGAATCCCTATCTTGCGGCGAAACGGGGATACATTGATGAAGTGATCGACCCCAAAGACACCCGAAAACGGATTGCGGGGGCTTTGGAGGTTTTGTCCGGTAAGGGGAGGGCGGAATATCCAAAAAGACATGGCAACATTCCGCTGTGAGGCCTGATAAAAGGGAGGGACTTGCTTTTGGCCGGGAAAAGAAGCCGCGGATTTTGCGGCAGCTTCGGGCGAATATGAAAGACGGCCTTTGCATGCCATATTCCGATAGCTGGGAGCACTGGATGCCTCCGACCGCTGAAAGCGTTCAAATCAAAGTATTATTTCCGGGCGATGAAAGGCACGGCAGTCAGCCGTGTCTTTTGTCGTCTCAGGGCCGAAACGCAGGCGCCTCTCATTCGCGGCATTCGATTTGCGCAGGTATCATTATTACTTCGGCAATTGAATCATCCAAAAGCTTGCTGCGTCTATAGATTGCCGGAGGAATCATTGCCAGCGTAATAAATTCACGCGAAGCATGTTGTCTTCATTTTCAATCCGGAAATGATATAAACCGGCACCGACATTGGGGAGGCGACATATGGCTTGCCCTGCAAGGCGGGATATGGTATAATCACCCATGCCATCAGATGCGAAAACCTCTCACGAAAGAAGGTATTACCATGTCTCTGACCGAGCAGTCCATCCTCCTTCTGGCTCCGAATCCTGCCGCTGCGGAGAATGGGCGGAAACTCTCAAAAAAGGGCAGTTTTTCCGCTCACCGCAAAACAGCCGATCAAACACTCTACTGGGCTGAGTGTGCCGGGAGCGGAAAAAATCCCTACCGGGTCTCCGCCGACTTCACCGAGCCGGAGGCTCCCGTCTGCCGCTGCTCCTGTCCCAGCAGGCAGTTCCCGTGCAAGCACGCCCTGGGACTTCTCTTTGAGATATTGGGGCAAAAGCCCTTCGAGACGGCGGACATTCCCCAGGACATCGCGGACAAGCGGGCCAGGCAGGCCGCCAGAGCCGCGAAAAAAGAGTCTGCCGCCTCGACTCCCGCAAAACCCAAGAAGCCCAACGCCGCCGCCCGGAAGAAAAAGCTGGATAAGCAGCTGGCGGGGCTGGACATGGCGGAGAAAATGGTCTCTGAGCTGTTGACCGCCGGAGTGGGGACCCTGTCGGGTTCTTCCGCCCAGAGCTACGACAAGCTGGCCAAGGACCTGGGCAGCAGCTACCTCACCGGGCTCCAGACCGCCTTTTCCCGCATCGCTCTGACTGTCCGCACGGTGCAGAAGAACCCCGCTCAGGCCCAGGCGGCCTACAGCGAGGCTCTGCGGGTGCTCATCGCCCTCCACTCCACCATCAAGAAGGCCCGGGTCTTTCTCCAGCAGAAGCTGGAGGAAGGGTCCTGTTCCGCCGAGGATACCGTCCTTTTCGAGGCGCTGGGCGGCGTTTGGAAGCTGGAGGACCTGCAGGCCATCGGCGCGTTCCGGGAGAACGCGAAGCTGGTCCAGCTTTCCTTCGATGTGACCTACGACGAAGCGAAAAAAGAGTTCTGCGAGCGGGGCTGGTGGCTGGATACTGCCACCGGACAGATCGACCAGACGTTGAATCTCCGTCCCGCCAAGGCCCTCAAGTATGTCAAAGGCGACGACAGCCGCTTTGACCTGCTGGAGGTGCCGGTGCTGTGTACCTACCCTGGAGAGGGGAACCGGCGCATCCGCTGGGACAGCGCCTCCACCCGGCCCGTTACGCCGGAAGAGCAGGCCGCTCTGCCCACTCTGGCCCAGCCGGACCTGGCGGCTGCGGTGAAGCTGGTGAAGGGGCAGATCAAGAATACGCTGCTGCCGAAATATATGGCCGTGCTTGTCCCCATTGGGCAGATCGGCACGATAGGGGAGACCTTCGTCCTGGAGGACCCCAAGGGCGGGCGGGTCGTTCTGCGGGACCGCCGGGAGGATGGAGCGGACCACGCCTCCACGGCGAGGCTCGCCATGCTGCCGGCGGCCATCCCGGCGGGCAGCGCCCTCTTCGGCTTAATGTTCTACGATGAGGCGGATAAAACCATCTGCCTCCATCCCTACAGCGTAGTGACGCCGGAGCAGGTCATCCGGCTGCTATATTGAGAGGGGGCGGCAAAATGAGCAGTTTACAGCCTCTTTATGATGTAAAAGAGCGCCTGGAGGCCGCAGCCGTTGCGGGCACGGGCCTGCTGAGCGAGGATTTCCGTCTCCAGCGGGCGGCGGAGGCCATGAAGCCCCTGGCCGCCGCCAGTCCGGTCTTCGGGAAGATTTCCGCCGGACTGGACAGGCTCCTCTCCGCTCCCGGGCCGGACCGGGCCGGACTTCTGCTGGACACGCTGGCCCTGGTGGACGCGGTGGCCTATACCCAGGGCAGGAGCGGGATGGAGGGCGAGATCACCCCTCTGCCCACCGGCGGCGGGACGTACATACAGATTTCCCACGGGCAGATCCAGCCCCTGCTGACCGCCCTGACCACCACCGGCGGCGGACGGATGGAGGTCATCCAGTCCGCCTGGGAGGACCACCCCGAGTTCTTCAGGGATTTCCGGGTGATGCCGGCGGTAGTGGCCGGATTAGGGGACGGCTACGGCGAGATCGCCGATCTGAACGCTAAAATATTGAAGGGGGTGGGTCCTGCCGCCCTGCCCCTGCTGAAACAGGACTTTGATCCCGCCGGGAACCGGGCCATGGCCCGCCGGGCGGAGGTTATCGCCGCCATCGAGGGCGAGGCAGCCTCTCCCTGGCTCCGGGAGGTCCTGCCGGAGGCAAGGAAGGATGTGCGTGTGGCGGTCATCCTGGCCCTGGGCGACGCCCCGGACAATACCGCCCTTCTGCTGGACCTGATCAAGACCGAGCGAAGCGGCAGCCGGGAAGCTGCCCTGCAAGCGCTGGCCAGGCAGGACGGAGACGCGGTGCGGGAATTCTGGACGGCAGAGCTGAAAAAAAACAGCGGTTCCGTAAGATTCCTGCGGGATACGGATACAGAGTGGGCCGCGGCGCTGCTGGCCACCGGCCTGCGGGAGCAGCTGGAAGGGATGCTGGCAAAGGGGGGCCCTGTTTCTGAGGAGGAACAGCTGGAGCTTTCCCACTGGTGCCAGGCCATCGGGAAAAAAGCGTCCGCGCCGATGCTGGAGCTCTGGCGCTGGGCTGACAGCCATATGGAGGCCTTCGACGTACTGACCAATGAAAAGGGCAACTCCATTTTCGCTGGGGTGAGGCTGACGGACAGCCTGCGGGACAGCCTGCGTACCTCCGGCCCCGGTCCTTTGCGGGACTTCTGCCTGGAGCTGTGGGACCGGCGGCCCGGTATGACGCGGTATCTGCATATCAGCTTCCTGGCCGCCCTGCTCGCCCGTCCCGCGGCGGAGGTCTATAAGAAATTTGCTCCCTGCGTCCTGACGAAAAAGCCCCTTCTGGACGCCGACCGCAAACGAACGCTCAACAACGTCCTGCTTCGTGCGCTGGGGGATGTGTGGTGGAACCAGGAGCAGGGGCGGTATGTCGTCTACGGCGGCCAGCCCACCGCCGAGCCCCTGGACCGGAGATGGATCGAGCGGCTTACGCAAGCGGTTTATACAGATGTGCCTGGGAGAGGCGTTCCTCCGTTCTCCTATTATTGGGAGAATGTGAACAAGTTTGACCTGGACCTGATGAAGCTGGTTGACCCGTCGGAGGCCGAAACACGCCGGCTGCTGATCCCCTACCTCCGGAAGAGGATCCAGGAGACCGGGCTGGCGTATACCTACAGCCGCTGGCTGTTCCAGCTGGGCGGCAGTCCCAGGGGCGTATTGGGAGACGCCATGGTGAAAAACCCCAAAGCCAACCGTCTGTCTGTCCTGTGGGAGCTGATGGAAAAAGCCGCCCAGGCTCTGCCGCCCGAGGAGGTCATTGGGCTTCTGGAGGAGGCTCTGGCCTCCAAGGGAATCTACAAGGGCGCCCAGGAGACAGCGGAAAGAGCCATCCCCTACACCATCGAGCTTCTGAAAGCCGGGAAGCCCTACCCGGAATGGAACGTGTGGTGGGGGATGGGAAAATGAGCAGCTTGCAGCCTTTATACGACGTCAAGGAGCGCCTGGAGGCGGCGGCCATCGCCGGGGTGGGTCTGCTGGACGAGGATTTCCGGCTCCGGCGGGCGGCGGAGGCCATGAAGCCTCTGGCCGCCGCCAGTCCCGTGTTTGGGCGGATTTCCGCCGGGCTGGAACAGCTCCTGGCCGCTCCTCCAAAGGAACGGGCGGGACTCCTGCTGGATACGCTGGCCCTGGTGGACGCGGTGGCTTACACCCAGGGCAAAAGCGGCATGGAGGGTGAGCTGATTCCCCTGCCCGCTGGGTGCGGGACCTGCCTGTCCCTCTCTCACGGCCAGCTCTCGCCTCTGCTTAACGCTCTGACCGGGACCGGCGGGCGGCGGGAAGCCGTTGTGCGCCTGGCCTGGGAGAACCATCCGGAGTTTTTCCGTGACTTCCGGGTCCTGCCCGCCCTCATTGCGGGCCTGGGGGACAGTTCCGGCGGCATGGCGGACCAGAACGCCGGTATCCTCAAGCAGCTGGGCCCTTCTGTGGTGCCGCTGCTGAAAGAAAATTTCGATCCCAGGGGCAAGCGGGCCATGGCCCGGCGGGTGGAGGTCATCGACGCCATCGCCGGCGGGAGGGAGACGGAATGGTTCCTCGCCCAGCTGACGGACGCCGGCAGGGACGTCCGCGCCCCGCTGATCTACACCCTGCGGCACAGCGAGGAGAACTTTGAGCGCATCAAGACGTTCTGTAAGAGTGAAAAAGGCGAGTGCCAGGAGAAAGCCATCCAGGCGATGGTCTGCCTGACCGGCCCGGCGGCGGCGGCCTATACCCGGGAGCTGGCAAAAAAGAAGCCGGAGACCGTGCTCCAGGCCTTGAGCGGTTCGGACAACCCGCTCCACGGCGATCTGATCGCCGATCTGATGGGAATGCAGCTGGACAAGATTTTCGCCAAGGACGCCCCCAACTGGGGAACCGTCCTCTGGCAGGGGCTGGAAGCCCTTTTTCAGGCCTGCCTGGGAAAGGACAGCCCCGCCATGCTGGAGCTGTACCGGGAACTGGCGGCGTGGTACGCGGGGGAGCGCTCCCGGTGGAAGTCCAATTTGTCCGCATTCCAGAACCGGCGGAATGTCACCCAACTGGCCCCCTTCCTGGGCAGGGACGGAAAGTGGCCCCTGCCTGCGGGACTGCTGTCGGCGTCCATCTGGCGGAATCCGTCCCCGGCGCTCAGGGCTCTGGCGGAGGAGCTGGCGGAAAAGTACGGCTGGCTCTATTATGAACCGCTGGTGCTGGCGGCAGGGCTGACGGAGTCCCCGGCGGCGGTGTGGGAGCGGTTCGCTCCCATGCTGGAGCCGGACGCCTGCACCCGGAACCAGCGGCTGGGCATCCTCTTCGGTTTGGGACTGCTCACGGGGCGTGTGCGGGGCAGGCCCTTCCTGGACAGCCGCTGGGCGGCGGCGCTGATGAGTCTGCCCCTGGTGCCCATCGGGGGAGACGTTCCCCTCTGGCGGGCCAGCGGGTACAAGAACAATACCTGGGTCTACACCGCCGCGCCGCTGGAAATCGCGCTGTGCGCCCTGGACCCGGCGGACAGCGGCTGTGCCGCGGCCTTCCGGGAGAATCTGGAGAAGATACAGCCCCAGCCGGGCGTCAGCGTGGATTATATGGTGGAATCCCTGCGTTACCGGGAGTGGGCGGACTGGAAGGGGATGATCCCCATGCTTACACGGGCCTCCGGAGAGCGGATTTCGCCTCTGGACCTGGAGCGCTGGTACAGAGAGTACGTCGGCGGCCGCATGACCAACGGCGAGAAGATCGCCGAGCTGGAGTGGTTCCGGGAGGAGGTCCGTGCCAGAAGATTCAAAGTCTTCGTCACCTGGTCCGAGGCGCGGATACAGCAGGTGATCGATAGTCTGAAATAATAGGAGGAATGACCATATGCCTGAGAAAAATGTTCAGCGCCTCCCTGCGGAGGAGCTTTACCAGAGGGAGCTGGACGCACTCATTTCCGCCGAGGCCGACCCTGTCCCCACCGGCTGGCGGATGTCCCCGAAGTCGGTCCTGACCTACCTGACCGGCAATGAGACCGTCAGGGGCGTGGAAATCACGCCGAAATACATGGGCAGCCGCCGCCTGGTGGAAATCGCCATCGCCACCCTGGTGACGGACCGCGCCCTTCTTCTCATCGGCGAGCCCGGCACGGCGAAATCCTGGCTCAGCGAGCACCTGTCCGCCGCTGTCAACGGTGATTCCACCAAAGTCGTCCAGGGCACGGCGGGCACCACGGAGGAGCAGATCCGCTACTCCTGGAATTACGCCATGCTCATCGCCAGGGGTCCCTGCCCGGAGGCCATGGTGAAGAGCCCGGTCTACCGCGCCATGGAGACCGGGTCCATTGCCCGCGTCGAGGAGATTTCCCGGTGCGCCAGCGAGGTCCAGGACGCGCTGATCTCCATTCTCTCCGAGAAGCGCTTAAGCGTCCCGGAATTGGGGCTGGAGGTCCCGGCCCAGAAGGGATTTTCCGTCATCGCGACCGCCAACACCCGGGACAAGGGCGTTAACGACATGTCCGCCGCCCTCAAGCGCCGGTTCAACATCGTGGTCCTGCCCACGCCGTCGGATATGGCGACCGAAATGGAGATCGTCTCCACCCGCGTGGCCCAGCTCTCCGCGGGGCTGGACCTGAACGCCCGCCAGCCCGACGGGGATGTGGTGGAGAAGGTCGTCACCATCTTCCGGGAGCTGCGCTCCGGGGCCACTCTGGACGGGAAGCAGAAGCTGAAAGCCACCTCCGGCGTGCTCTCCGCCGCCGAGGCCATCTCCCTGCTGGCCAATTCCATGGCCCTGGCGGGGAGCTTCGGGGACGGGCGGGTCTCTGACGAGGACCTGGCGGCCGCCCTTCAGGGCGCGGTGGTCAAGGATGAGGACAAGGACAAGCTCACCTGGAAGGAATACCTGGAGAACGTGATGAAGAAGCGGGGCAGCGCCTGGCTTCCCCTGTACCGGGCCTGCCGGGAGCTGAACGGCTGATGGGCGGACCGGTATTGTTTGGGATACGCCACCTCTCGCCGGGGGCGGCGTACCACCTGCGGCAGGCTTTGGATGAGGCGCGGCCCCGGTTGGTACTGGTGGAGGGGCCCGATGATCTCAATGAGCAGATGCAATGGCTCTGCCATCCGGAGACGCGGTTCCCCGCCGCCATCATGGCCTATACCAGGACCCCGCCGGTGCGGACGATTCTCTATCCGCTTGCCGCTTACTCCCCGGAAATCCAGGCGATTTTATGGGCGCATGAGCATGGGGCGGAGTGCCGGTTCATGGATTTGCCGTCGTCGGTGTTCCTGGCGCTCCAGGCCGCGGCGGAGGAGCGGGCCATCGCGGAAATGGAGGCGATGGAGGACGAGGAGGAAGCGCCGGAAGAACTGGAAGAACCGGAGGAACCTTCCGCCACCACGGAATCCATCTACCATCGTTTGGAGACGCTCACGGGTGAAGATCACGACACCTTCTGGGAAAGGACCTTCGAGCAGCTGGAAGACTCCGGAGAGTACCAGGCGGCCTGTAACGCGTTCGGCGCTCAGCTTCGGGAGGCGGCGCGGGACAACATTGCCCGGACGGCGGAAAATCTGGTCCGGGAAGCCTATATGAAACGGAATATCCGGGACGCCGTCAACGGCGGCATCCCGGAGGAAAAAATCTTCTGCGTCTGCGGGGCTTTCCACGTCCGGGGGCTGGAGACCTGCCAGCCTATGAGCGATGACGAGATGAAATCTCTCCCCCGGCTGGACAGCACCGCCACGCTGATGCCCTACTCCTATTTCCGGCTGTCCTCCCGGTCGGGCTACGGCGCGGGGAACCGGGCCCCGGGTTACTTTGAGCTTCTGTGGGACGCCATGAACGGGAAAGGGATCGGAGAGACAGCCTATCTTTATCTCACCCGTTTGGCCGCCGCCCACCGCAAGGCCGGGAATCTGGTCTCCTCTGCCGAGGTGATCGAGGCGGTGCGGCTTGCGGAGGTCCTGCGTACCATGCGGGGGAGCCGCTATCCCACGCTCCAGGACCTGCGGGACGCGGCGGTCACGACCATGGGCCATGGGCAGTTTTCGGAGCTTTCCCTGGCGGCGGCGGATACGGAAATCGGTAAAAAAATCGGCCTCCTGCCGGAGGGGGTCAGCCGCACCTCCGTACAGGAGGACTTCTACCGCCAGCTCAAGGTTCTGCGCCTGGAGAAGTTCCGCGCCCCGGAGCTCCAGCGGCTGGATCTGGACCTGCGGGAGAAGCTGGATGTGAAAAGCAGAGACGCCGCCCTGGGAGATCTGCGCCGTTCCTTCTTTCTCCACCGGCTGCGGGTGCTGAATATCCAGTTTGCCAGGCTTCTGCCCTCCCGGCAGACGGGGGCCAACTGGGGGGAGTACTGGGAGCTGCGGTGGACCCCGGAGGCGGAAATTGAAATTGTGGAATCCTCTCTGCTGGGGGACACCATTGAGGGGGCGGCGGCGTTTGCCCTCAGGGAACGGGCTGAGGCCAGCACGTCCATCGCCCAGGCGGCGGCGATTTTCTCCGACGCGTTCCTGTGCGGGATGCCGGAGGCGGCGAAGCACGCCCTGTCGGTGCTCCAGGGCCTGAGCGTGGACGCGGCGGCACTGGCGGAGGTCGCCGCCACGGCGGAGCAGCTGAGCCTGGTGGTGCGGTACGGCGGCCTGCGGCGGTTTGACGCCGCGCCGGTGGTGCCGCTGCTGGAGCAGCTGTACCTGCGCTCCTGCCTGACCCTGGAGGACGCCTGTATCTGCGATGCCAAGGCCGCGCCCGCGGTCACGCAGGCCATCGACAGGCTGAACGCCTTACAGCTGAACCACGATTTCCTGGACCAGGATATGTGGCTGAAGCTGCTGGAGCGGGTGTCCGACCGGGACGATCTGAATACCCTGTGCTCGGGATTTGCCATGGCGGTGCTGCTGGAGCGGGGCGCGGTGGACGAGGAGCTGCTGGCCCGGGAGGTCTCCCGGCGTTTGTCTCCCGGAGTGCCTGCCGATCTGGGGGCCGGATGGTTCGAGGGGCTTGCCGGGAAGAACCGTTACGCTTTGATTACCCGGCTGAGCCTCTGGCGGCATCTGGATGAATATTTGCGGGGCCTGGATGAGGAGAACTTCCGGCGGGCGCTGGTATTCCTGCGGAGGGCCTTCGCGGAATTCTCGCCCGGGGAGAAGAACGACATCGCGGAGAATCTGGGGGAAATCTGGGGCGTCAATGCCCGGCAGGCGGCGGAGGTCCTGATGAACGACCTGACGGAAGCTGAGCAGGAGGTCCTCAGCGGCCTGGATGAGTTTGATTTTGACGATATCTGAGGAGGGAACCATGACAGAACAAATGGCCCGCTGGCGGCTCATTCTGGGCGCGGAGACCCAGGAATCCTTTGCTGGTATGGGGGGCGGGACCCTCTCTCAGGAGGAGCTTCTTATGGACAGCGCCCTGGCGGCGATTTATGGCGGCCCTGGGGAGAGCTTCGGCGGAAGCGGGGCGGGAAAGGGCCCATCTTCGCCCCATATCGCCAAGTGGCTGGGAGATTTGCGCAGTCTTTTTGACCCGGAGATCGTGGCCGTGGTCCAGAACGACGCCATCGAGCGCAAGGGGCTCAGGCAGCTCCTTCTGGAGCCTGAGCTCCTGGAGGACCTGGAGCCCGACCTGAATATGGCGTCCACGCTGCTGATGCTCAAGGACCAGATCCCCAAGAAGTCCAAGGAGTCCGCCCGGAAGTTCATCCGGAAGATCGTGGAGACCATCAACCAGATGCTGGAGAGCGACGTGCGGCGGGCGGTGACGGCCGCTCTGAACCGGCGGGCCCATTCGCCGCTGCCGTCGGCTTCGGCCATCGACTTCCCCTATACCATCCGGCGTAATCTGCGCAATTACAACGCGGAGTTGAAGACGGTCATCCCGGAGCGGGTCTGGTTTTTCGACCGCTCCAGCCGGGTCAACCGCTGGCATGTGATCCTGGATATTGACCAGAGCGGGTCCATGGGGCAGTCGATCCTGTATTCCTCCGTTATGGCGTGTATTCTGGCGTCCATGTCCGCCGTGCGGACCAGCGTGGTGGCCTTCGATACGAAGATCATGGATCTGACGCCCTTGTGCGAGGACCCGGTCGATCTGCTCTTTGGTTTCCAGATGGGCGGCGGGACGGATATTGCCAAGTCCATCGCCTATTGTCAGGACCTGGTGGAAGCGCCGGCAAAGACGCTGTTCTTTCTGATTTCCGACCTGGAAGAAGGCGGCAACCGGGCGGCGCTTCTCAGGCGGCTGGAGGAGATGAAGGACTCCGGCGTGACGGTAGTGGTGCTGCTGGCGATTGCCGACGGCGGAAAACCCTGCTATGACGCCCAGACCGCCCAGCGGATCGCGTCTATGGGGATCCCCTGTTTTGCCTGCGCTCCGGAGAGGCTTCCGGAGCTGCTGGAGCGGGCCCTGAAGGGGCAGGGGCTGGAGGAGCTTGCCGGGGAAAAAGGGGGATAGCTTTTGCGGCTCTGTCCGCCGCGGCAATTTCTTCGGAACCGAAATACTGTAAGGACGGGAAGGCAGGCCGCGGCCTGCCTTTTTCTTACTTCCCACAATATATAGTCGAAGCAGTTGAAAATCAGTAAAGTTTAGGGCCGCCCCAGCCCTAAGCCGCGCAAAGCGCGGCCCACGGGGCAAAGCCCTGGTGGGTTTGGGCGAAGCCCAACACTTACTCGTTCTCAACTGTGTCGACTATAAAATGAAAATTCCGTGGCACATTTCCCTGCAACTTTCGTCTAAAGGAGTGAAAGGTGTGATCTCCATGAACAAAAAGCTGCTGGCCCTCTACAGTCTGGCCCATTTCTGGGTGGATCTGAGCTGCGCGCTGCTGGTGTTCCGGACGCTGTCCGGCGGGGCGGACTTCGCGCTGTGCCTGCTTTTGTACAACTTCTGCGCTTTCGCGCTGCAAATGCCCTTCGGTCTGCTGGCGGACCGGTGGGACCGGAACGGGGCGGCGGCCGCCCTGGGCTGCGCCCTGACGGCGGCGGCGTATCTGGTTCCCGCGCCGCTTCCGGCCGCCGTGACGGCGGGGGTGGGCAACGCCCTGTTCCACCTGGGCGGCGGAATCGACGTGCTGAACCGCAGCCAGGAGCGGGCCTGGGCGCTGGGCGTGTTCGTCTCGCCGGGGGCCCTGGGGCTGTACCTGGGGACCCTGTGGGGCAAAGGAGATTCGCCGGGGCTGTGGATCGGCCCGGTGGCGCTGATTTTACTGGGCGGGGCCATTGTGTGGCTGTGCCGGCGGGTGTTCGGGTCCCTGCGCTCCGGGAACGCGGCCCTGGACCTGGCCGCGCCTCATGGATACGGGGTGCTGCTGCCGCTGTTTCTGGTGGTAGTCCTGCGGTCCTATATGGGCATGAACCAGGCTTTCGCCTGGAAAAGCCGGTGGGCGCTGGTCCTGACCCTGGCCCTGGTGCTGGGCAAGACGGCAGGCGGCTTCGCCATGGACCGCCTGGGGGCGCAGAAGGCGTCCGCCGGAAGTCTGGGGCTGGCCTCGGCGCTGTATCTGGCTTCGGCTCTGCCCCTGCCGGGGACGCTGGCGGTGTTTCTCTTCAATATGACCATGCCGGTGACCCTGTGGGCGGCGGCGCGGGCCATGCCGGGAGCCAAGGGGTTTACCTTCGGACTGCTGACCTTCGCGCTGTTTCTGGGATTCCTGCCCTCCTGGCTGGGGTGGCCCAGTCTGCTGACGGGGCCGGTGAGCTATGCGGTCATGGCGGCGGTCAGTCTGGTCCTGTTGTGGTTCCCCTTACGGAAGGGGGCGGTGAGATGCTGATGATTCTGGCGGTGTCGCTGCTGCTGACGCTGATTCTGGAGGAGGGCTTCGCTCTGGTATGGGGCCTTCGGGGGCGGCGGGAGCTGGGTCTGGTTGCCCTGGTAAACGTCCTGACCAATCCGCCTGCGGTGTTGCTGTACTACACGGCAACCGGGCTGTGGCACTGGAACGGTCTGCCGGTGACCATCGTGCTGGAGGCGGCGGCGGTGATCGTGGAGTGGCGGTGTTACCGGGCATACTCCGGGCAGATAAAGCGGCCTTTTCTGTTCGCGCTGCTGGTGAATCTGTTTTCCTATGGCGCGGGATGCGTCATCAATCTTCTATAATTGGAGGGGTTTGAGATGAAGAAGTACATGACGGCCCTGCTGGTCCTGATGACCCTGCCGGCCCTGATGTCCACCGCGCACGCGGACGTGATCGCCGGACCGGCGGTGGCTGTGTTTTACACCGCGCGGTTCCTGCCGTGGATTCTGGCAGGGGCGGCGGTGGGCGTCACCGTGTTCCTGCTGCGAAAATTCCGGGGCAGGAAAAAGTGAGATGTTTCACGTGAAACATTTGTTCTGTTTTGCGCTGGCATTGGTCCCGTCACTGGCCCCGTCCGCGAGGGCGGACCTGCCCGCTGAAAATATTATTTCTGAGCTGAAAGCCCGGAAGCAATATCTGGAAAAAGAAGAAATGAGGTATTTATAATGAAACGCTTATTGACCTGTGCGCTGACGCTGCTGATGCTGCTGGCCCTGTCCGCGCCCGCTTTCGCGGACGTGATGTGGGAGCCCGACAACAACAGCTTTTATGACCGCCACCGGGAACAGTGCGAGTATGAGAACCGCAGCTATTACGCCAACGGCAAAGAGGGTTTCGTCACTCTTCTGGACGCGCCCAACGGCAGCATGGTCCGCGCGCAGTTTGAGAACGGCGAGAAGCTGCGTATCTATTTCATCTACGACGGCGGCTACGGCCTGGCCGCCTGCTGGATAGACGGCAAGGAGACCTCCGGCTGGGTGCCCATGTCGGAGCTGGAGCTGGTGTATGACTTCATTTCCTTCGAGGAGGAGTACGCCGACCGGATCAGGCCCTACAACGGCGAATTCGCGGACTACGGCGGGACTCCTGAGGTGGTCAACTTCTACGCGTATCCCGGCGCGGAGAGGATCAGTGAAACCTGGGAGACCGACGGTCAGTGGCACGTGCTGGAAAATCTGACCGGCACATCGGAGAGCCGCAGCTATATCAGCAGCATTTTCGTGGATGAGGACGGCCGCACCTGGGGGTATGTCAGCTACATGTACGGCCGCCTGAACAGCTGGTTCTGTCTGGATGAGCCCGACGGCACGGACTTTCCCGTCCGGGCTGTGGCCGCGCCCAGCCTGACCCCGGCCCGGACCCCGGTGCTGCCCGCGCAGTCCTACGTTCCCTATCTTCTGGTTGCCGCGGTGGCAGGCGTCACCGGCGGGATTCTGGCCTTCTTTTACGGAAAGAAAAGGAAATCGACCCGCTAAACCCCTTGCAGACGGCCCCGCTTTGGGTTACAATGGAGGCCGAGGTGATGGGCTGTGAAAAAGAAAGAGTACAAGCCCCTGGGGCTTTACATCCATATCCCCTTTTGCAGGAGCAAGTGCGTTTACTGCGACTTCTACTCCCTGCCCAATGCGGAGGACCAGATGGACCGCTATGTGTCCGCCCTGTGCCGCCAGCTGGCGGAAATTTCCCGGCAGACCACTGCCCATGAGGTGGATACCGTGTACTTCGGCGGCGGTACGCCCTCCTGGCTGGGCGCAAAGCGGCTGCGGCATATCCTGAAAACGGTGCAGAAGCACTATCGTCTGGCGAAACGGGCCGAGATTACCCTGGAGGCAAACCCGGACAGCGCCGGAGACTGGAGGACCCTCCGCGCCCTGCGGCGGGCGGGGTTCAACCGGATTTCCCTGGGCGTGCAGTCCGCCGACGACGCTCAGCTGCAGGCCCTGGGACGGCCCCATACCTTCGCCCAGGCGGGGGATGCGGTCGCCGCCGCCCGGAAAGCGAAAATAAAAAGCGTGTCCCTTGATCTGATCTACGGTCTCCCCGGCCAGACTATGGAGAGCTGGCAGGACACCGTGGAAAAAGCCACCGCCCTCTTCCCGGACCATATGAGCTGCTACGGCCTGAAGGTGGAGGAGGGCACGCCGCTGTGGGACATGCAGAGCGCCCTGGACCTGCCGGACGACGACCTCCAGGCGGACATGTACCTGTGGGCGGTGAAGCGGCTGGCGATGCTGGGGTATCAGCAGTATGAGATCTCCAACTTCGCAAGGCCGGACTTCGCGTCCCGGCATAATCTGAAATACTGGACCCTGGGAGAGTACGCGGGCTTCGGGCCGGGAGCCCACTCGGATCTTGGCGGCGTGCGGTACGCCTACGTCCGGGACCTGAGGGCCTACTGCGAGGGCGTGGAGACAGAGGGAGACATCCTGTCGGAGAATGACCGGATTCCCGACCGGGACCGGGACACCGAGTACATCATGCTGGGCCTACGCCTCACGAAGGGCATCTCCCGGCAGGAGTTTGAGTACCGGTTCCGGCGGCCCTTCGGGCCCGTCCAGAACGTCCTGGAGAAATTTGAGAAAAGCGGCCACGCGGTCCTCCGGGGCGGGCGCTGGCGGCTGACTCCCGAGGGCTTCCTGGTATCCAATCAGATCATCGGTCAGTGCCTGGACGCCCTGGCGGGAGAAAAGCTGCGCCGGGAGATTGCCGCGGTCAAGCATGACTACCGGATACGTTAAGCGAGGGTGGAAACGGTCTCCGGACATGTCCTGCCGCTCCGCCGTTTTCCCTCCCTCACTACCCTGCTTTGTCCCAGGTATGAATTTCTTCCGCCGTTTCCTTCCGGGAACGGCGGGATTTTGTCGCAGAAACGGTTTACAGAAGTCCCATCATGTGGTAAACTAACAGGGAAACTCTCTCTGGAGGCAATACTGTGACCATCTTCAAACGGATGTGGCAATCCGTACAGGATATTGTGCGCAAGGCGGACCTGAAGCTGCTGGGACTGTGCATGGTGTGTACGGCCTTCGGCCTCGTGCTCATCGCCAGCGCCACCAACTACCTGGGGCCGGACACGCAGCTCAAGCGGGTGCTGATCCAGGCCGCCGGAGCGGTCATCGGCATCGGGGCCTATTTCATTTTTTCCAACATCGACGTAGAGCACTTTTCGGAAAAATGGGTGCTGTTCCTGCTTTTTAATATTGGCTTTATCGCCCTGCTGCGCACGCCGCTGGGAATATCGGCCTATGGCAACCGCTCCTGGCTGGGGGTCAGGGGGTTCCCGCTGAATGTTCAGCCGGCGGAAATTGTGCGTCTGACCTTCACGGTGCTGCTGGCCAGGCAGATCGGATGGTTCCGGGACAACCGGAACATGAAGGGGCTGCTCTCCCTGCTCCTCCCGGCGGCCCACGCGGGGTTCATGTTCCTGTGGATCTATGTCCTCTCCAGGGACGCGGGCAGCGGGCTCATGTACCTGGTGATCTACGCGGGCATGGCCCTGGCGGCGGGACTGGCGTGGTACTGGTTCGCCATCGGCTTTACCGGCCTGGGCGTGGGCATCGGCCTGCTGGCCCTGTTTGAAAAGCTGCCGACATACTGGGTGGAACGGTTTCGCGTGCTCTTCGACCACAGCTATGACCCCCTGGGCAGGGGCTACCAGCAGACCCGCGGCCTGCTGGCCCTGGGCAGCGGCGGGCTTTTCGGGCAGGGACTGTTCCGCGGCATCCAGACCCAGGGCGTCATCGACGGCAGCCTCCCCGCCCGGCAGACGGACTTCATCTTCTGCGTCTGCGGCGAGGAGCTGGGGTTCGCGGGCTGCCTGGCGATCATCGTCCTGGAGTTCTTCCTGGTATACCGCTGCTTCCAGACGGCGCGGCTGGCGAAGAGCAGTATGGACGCGCTCATCTGCGTGGGGTTCGGGACCATGCTGGTCTTCCAGACCGTTGAAAATATCGGCATGTGCCTGTTCGTCATGCCGGTCATCGGGCTGACGCTGCCCTTTTTCAGCTACGGCGGAAGCTCCATCGTGGCGCTCTACGCCGCCATGGGCATGGTCTCCGGCGTAAGGAGCCGGACGCTGCCGGACTGGCTGCGGAAGACATGATGTCCGGCCTGATCCACAGGGCGGCGGGGAGCGCCCCCGCCTGACTGCCGCCGTTGGCGGCGGACCAAACCATTGAAAACAGGAGTGATTCATACGCCTCATTATCTTTATGAAACTGACGCGGCCTACTCCGACGTAGGGCCCGACCAGCGGCTGACCCACCAGGGGCTGCTGCGGATCTTGCAGGAAGCCGCCGCCATCGCCTCCGACGAGGTGGGCTACGGACTGAAGGACATCCCCCGGACCGGCGTCCACTGGATTCTTACCGGCTGGCGGGTGGAACTGAAAAAGCGGCCCCTCTGGCGGGCCGGGCTGCGGGTGGAAACCTGGCCCCGGGCTATGGAAGGGTTCCTCTCGGACCGCGACTTCCTGGTCCGGAGCGATGGGGACCTGGTTGCCCAGGGCTCCAGCCGCTGGGTGCTGCTGAACGCCGGCACCGGACGGATGACCCGCATCACGGACACGGTCCGCTCCGCCTACGCCGGCCAGATGGATGAGACCTCCGTCTTTGGCGGCGCGGAGCCCTCCGGCAACGGTAAAACCCCGGAGGGGACGCCCGCCGCCTTTGAGACCGTAGTGGGCCGCCGGGATATTGACACCAACCACCATGTGAACAACCTTCACTATCTGGACTATGCCGTTGAGGCCCTGCCGGAGGCGGTCTATCAGAACCTGCCCGACACGGTGGAAATCGCTTTCCGCCGCCAGATCCTGCTGGGCACGCCCATCCGCTGCCTGTACTCCCTGACGGAGGACGGGAAGCATCAGGTGGAGATCCGGAGCGAAAACGGCGGAAAGACGATTCACCACGCGTTCATATGGTTTTATGATTCCTGCGTTTAAACGCAGGAATCATAAAATTTGATTTGAGCCGTTTTGCTCGCCGCTTAGAGACGGTCATTCGGCCTTTGGCCGAACGACTGCCCGGCGGCAACCGCAAAACCTGGCACATATTACTTCCGGACTTTTCGTTCGGAAGTAATATAGATTATAAAACAAGGAGATGCTTTGATGATACAGGATCTGCTGACCTTTCTGGACCACAGTCCCAGCCGCTTCCACGCGGTGGCAAATCTCTGCGGGGAGCTGGAGGCCGCGGGCTATACGCGGCTGAACGAGGGGGAGACGCGGCCCATGGCCCCCGGCGGGAAATACTACGTGACCCGCGGCAGCTCGGCGCTGCTGGCCTTTCGGATTCCCCGGCCGGATTTCACGGGCTTTATGATCTCCGCCAGCCACTCCGACGCGCCCACCTTCCGCATTAAGGAGAACGCCGAGGTGGAGGGCCCGGAGGGGTATCTGCGGCTGAACGCGGAGCGGTACGGCGGGATGCTGTGCGCCCCCTGGCTGGACCGGCCCCTCACCGTGGCGGGCCGGGTGCTGGTGCGGGACGGGAGCGAGGCCATCGCCTCCCGGCTGGTCTATGTGGACCGGGACCTGCTGCTGATCCCCAATGTGGCCATCCATATGAACCGGACCGCCAACGAGGGCTTCCAGTACGATCCCAAGTGCGACATGGTGCCCCTCATGGGCATGAAGCTGGCAAAGGGCACGTTCCGGGAGATCGTGGCCCAGGCCGCCGGATGCGGCGCCGGGGACATCCTGGGCACGGACCTGTGCCTGTGCCTGCGGCAGAAGGGCGTGATCTGGGGCGCGGAGAATCAGTTCATCTCCGCCGCCCGTCTGGACGACCTCCAGTGCGCCTGGGGCTGCTTCCGGGGCTTTATGGAGGCCCGCGACAGCGCCAGCGTGCCGGTATACGCGCTGATGGACAACGAGGAGATCGGCAGCCGTACCAAGCAGGGCGCCGGCGGCACCTTCATGATCGACTGGATGAAGCGCATCTGCGACAGCGTGGGCCGGGAGCGGCTCTCCGCCATTGCCAACAGCTTTCTGGTCTCCGCAGACAACGCCCACGCCGTCCATCCCAACCACCCGGAATACGCCGACCCAACTCATCGCCCCGCCATGAACGGCGGCGTGGTCATCAAGCACGGCGTCCGCTACACCACCGGCGGCGTGGCCTGCGCGGTGTTCTCCGCCCTGTGTGAGCGGGCAGGCGTGCCCACCCAGCATTTCGCCAACCGCTCCGACCTGCCCGGCGGCGGCACCCTGGGACTCATCGCCAATACCCACGTATCCATCAACGCCGTGGACATCGGCCTGGCCCAGCTGGCCATGCACTCCTGCTTCGAGACGGCGGGCGTCAAGGACACGGACTACCTTATCCAGGCCATGACGGCCTTCTACAGCGCCTCCTTCCGGGAGGAGAACGAGCGGTTTACGCTGGAGTAACGGAATGGGTCCCGGGCGGACGGCCGGTCCCGCCATGGACGGCGGTGTTTGACCAGGCCCGCCGCACGGCGACAGTTGACGTCTCTAATTGAAAGAAAGGAATACAGCAATTATGTGGTTTGACGAATCCGTCATCTATCAGATCTACCCCCTGGGCCTGTGCGGCGCGCCGGAGCATAACGACGGCGCGCAGTCCCACTGCATCCTCCGGGTGCTGGACTGGGTGGACCATATCAAATCCACCGGCGCGGACACGGTGCTCTTCAACCCCGTCTTTGACAGCGACCGCCACGGCTACGACACCCGGGATTACTTCCATATCGACTGCCGCCTGGGCACGGACGAGGACTTCAAAACCGTCTGCGACGCCCTCCACGCCGCCGGACTGAAAGTGATGCTGGACGGCGTGTTCAACCACGTGGGCCGGGGCTTCTGGGCCTTCCGGGACGTGCAGGAGAAAAAGTGGGACAGCCCCTACAAAGACTGGTTCAACATCAGCTTTGACGGCAACACCGGCTACAACGACGGCTTCTGGTACGAGGCCTGGGAGGGCCACTACGAGCTGGTGAAGCTGAACCTGGGCCATCCGGACGTGGTGCGCCACCAGTTTGACGCCATCCGCTCCTGGGTGGAGCGGTTCGGCATCGACGGCCTGCGGCTGGACGTGGCCTACTGCCTGAGCCCGGATTACCTCTACCAGATCCGGCAGTTCGCAAACCAGGTAAAGCCGGACTTCGTCCTCATGGGCGAAACCCTCCACGGGGACTACAACCGCTGGATGAACGACAACGCCTGCCACTCCGTCACCAATTACGAGTGCTACAAGGGCCTGTGGTCCAGCTTCAACTCCATGAACCTCTTTGAGATCGGCCACAGTCTGGCCCGCCAGTTCGGCCCGGAAAACTGGACCCTCTACAAAGGGCGGCACCTGCTGAGCTTCCTGGACAACCACGATGTGGAGCGCATTGCCAGCATCCTGACCAACAGGGAACACATCCGCCCCGCCTACGGCATCCTCTTCGGTATGCCCGGCGTGCCGTCGGTGTACTACGGCAGCGAGTGGGGCGTGGAGGGCCGGAAGAGTCAGGGCGACGCCGCCCTGCGCCCCGCCCTGGAAAGGCCGGAGAGCAACGGCCTGACGGCCTTTATTGCCAGGCTGGCCGCCGCCCGCAAGGGCAGCAGGGCGCTGTGCTACGGCTCCTACCGGAACGTGGTGCTGACCAACCGGCAGATCATCTTTGAGCGGGCCTGTGACGGCGAGCGGGTGCTGGTGGCGGTCAACGCCGAGGGCGCGCCCTACACCGCCCACTTCGACGCCGGATGCGGCACGGCGGTGGACCTCATCACCGGAGAAAAGCACGACTTCGGCGGCGGCAGTCAGCTGCCCCCCTACAGCGTGCAGTATTGGAAGATGGAGCGGTAGTTCCGACGCAAAAGAGGGAAAGCCTTGCTTTCCCTCTTTTGCTGTGGTATCCTACAGATGAACTGGCCAGTTCATCCCACCACGAAGGAAAGGAGATACGTATGTTTACGAAGAATCAATCGGTCGGTGCAGAAACCCGGGAGGTTTCCGCAAACTGAACCGCGAAGCCTCCCGTATGTTGGCTGCATAACATACCAGGAGGAATTTATGTCCCGATACGGCGAAAAGAAGGGCGGAGAAAACCTCCGCCCCGACGAAGAGCGCCCCTTCACCTGCCGCGCCTGCGGCCATCTGGTAACGCCGGCGGGCGGCGGCACTCATCACCGCAACCACTGCCCCAGATGCCTCCACAGCGTCCACCTGGACGACCGGCCCGGCGACCGGGCCGCGGACTGCGGCGGCGACATGGAGCCAGCGGGAGTCTGGGTCCGCAAGGGCGGCGAGTGGGCCATCATTCACCGCTGCCGCCGGTGCGGCGTTTTTCACTCCAACCGGGTGGCGGCGGACGATGACCCCATCCAGCTGATGCGTCTGGCGGTACGGCCTCTGGCCCGGCCGCCTTTCCCGCTGGAGCATCTGGAGGGGATGCTTCCGAAATAAAAGTCTCAGAAAGGACCGCCGCCCATACAATGGGCGGCGGTCCTTTCCAGCTTAATCCCGGTCAATATGGTTCTGAATCCTCTGCATGATCATCTCCAGCGCCACCAGATTGTGGCCCCCTTCCAGGACGATGATGTCGGCGTATTTCCGGGAGGGCTCCACATACTGCTCGTGCATGGGCTTCACCGTGGTCAGGTACTGGGTCACCACGGACCGCAGCGTCCGGCCCCGCTCCTCCACGTCCCGGAGGGCCCGGCGGAGGATGCGCTCGTCCGCGTCGGTCTCCACAAAGATCTTGATGTCGAACATCTCCCGGAGGATCGGGTCCTGAAAGATCAGGATGCCCTCCACGATCAGGACCTTGGTGGGAGATATCTCCACGGTCTGATCCGTGCGGTTGTGGTCCACGTAGGAGTAGACGGGGCATTGAATGGACCGGCCTTCCTTCAGCTCCCGGAGGTGCTGAATGAGAAGGTCCGTGTCGAAGGCGCTGGGATGGTCGTAGTTCTGAAGGGCCCGCTCCTCATAGGTCTTGCCCTCCTGCCGCTTGTAGTAGCTGTCGTGGCCGACGACGGTGACCTCGCGGCCAAAGTGTTCCTTCAAATGCCGGGTCAGGGTGGTCTTGCCGGAGCCGGTGCCCCCGGCGATGCCGATGATGATGGCGCTCATGCGTTGTACCTCCCGCCGATTCAATTTTGTTCTCCAATATTCATTATAGGGCATCGGAGCGAAAAAGCAAGAAGAATAGAGAAATCAAATGAAAAAAGAGACGCATCGGCGGGATGGAACACAAAAGCACACGCAAAAATCCCGGAGGGCAGGCCCTCCGGGATTTTCCTCATTTACAGGCTGCTCCTGCACGCCACAACGCCCCGTTCGGTGACAAAATAGTCCATCGACACGTCGTGCGCCTCTACGGGGATGTCGTCCCGCTCCAGTTGATGGCGGCACAGCAGCATGGTGGGGCATCCGGTCCGCGTCAGATACCGGTCATAGTACCCGCCGCCGTAGCCCAGCCGCTCCCCCCTGGCGTTGCCGGTACAGCAGGGAACGAGCACCAGATCCAGATCCTCCGGCGGCACCAGCGGGCATGCGAGCCGCGGCTCCAGAATGCCGTAGCGTCCGCTGACCAGGTCGCCCATTCCCTCGATCCGCCGGGCCTCCATGACGCCCTTTTCCACACACAGCGGAACCGCTACATCCTTCCCGTCCCGCATCATGATGTGGATCAGGCGCATGGTGTCGATCTCCCGCTCCGTACCCACGAAGCAAAAGACGGTCCGGGCCTTCTCATAGGCATCGGATTGAATCACACAACGGCATATTGCTTCGTCCGCCTCCCGGCAGTAGGTCGGCGAGAGATTTTTTACCCGCGCGATTACTTCCGCGCGAAGGGTCTGCTTGGTCATTGCGCATCGCTCCTTATGACTTGAAATAGAAATTCCTCAGTTTTTCCCGTTTCCGGCCGCCAGCCGCTGCTCCTTCGTCTTGCAGAACGCCTCCAGCTGGGGCACCAGGATGACGGCGATCACCAGAGAGGTAAAGCCGCCGTTATAGAGGCTGAAGCCCCCGTGGATGGCCGGGATGGACGTCACCAGCAGATAGTGCATCCCGCCGGCCAGGACGCCGGCCCACCAGCCGTAGTTCCCCGCAATGGGCGCAAGGCCGCTGGCAAAGCAGAGCCCTACCATGATGGCCTGGGCATTCACCGGGAACACGCCGCCGAGACAGACGGTAAAGAAAAAGGAAAATGCCACGTAGCCCACCATGATGGGCCACACGTTGCCGGGGTGCGCGCCGGCCGCCCCAAAGCACACCATGCAGAACACGATGCCCAGGGTCACGCTGTTGAAGCCCGCGAAAGCGTCTCCCCTGATGGCATTGACCAAAATGTAGTAGGCCAGGATCATCAGGCCGTAGACGCCAACGTTCAGGATCGCCAGACCGGGGCCGTATTTGGCAACAAAATCCGATTTGTGGCCCGTGTCCCTCAGCAGCGCCGCATAGCCCCTGAAGCTCTTACCGTTGAGCCAGAAGCCCGCCAGAACGCACAGGGCGAAAAACACGATGCAGAACGTCCAGACCACGCCGGGATGACTGCCGCCCAGCGTCGCCGTGATGGCGGGCACGTCGTGCCCCAGGGTCTTATACAGCGCCGCTACCCCGAACAGACCCAGCAGCACCCCCGGCAGAGCCGCGGAGTACAGGTCGTACCCCTTGTGGACGTTGGGGGAATGGGCCGCCATAGCCGGCGTCAGAAAGCCGATCAGCATTCCCACCGCCAGCATCAGCACCACACCGGTGAGGGTCACGCCGTGGACCTCCTCGCTGTTGGGGTAGCGCAGCAGCAGCTCGCTGGCCAGAGGGCACAGGGCCGTGGCAAACATGGCGATGTTCACGTACTTCGGGAACTGCTCACGCTTGACGATGGTATACAGCATCACGCCCAGGAAAAAGGGCCACATATTCAGGAAATTGATGCCCCAGAAGGAGAACCCCGTGGTCAGGAAGTACGCGGCAATCGTTCCCCCATTGACCGCCGCGCCGGGCAGGCACGTCATGACCGCGCACACCAGCCCCACCAGTCCCACGTTCAGGAAGGTACCGGAGATGCTGCCGATAATAAAATCGTCCTTGGTCAGCTGGGCGGGAGACATGAGGATCTCCGCCAGACCCGTCAGCATCTCTCCCCGGTCAGGAACCGCCACGGCGGCGATCAGATAGGCAACCGAGGAGGCCAGCAGGAAAATCCGGATGATATTGACGCTGTTCAGAGATCCGTTTTTCTGGTTTGCCAACTTGCACCGCCCCCCATCATCCAAGGGTGCGCCTGGCCGCCTCCACCACGTGCCCAATCAGCACGGAAGTAGTGACGGCGCCCACGCCGCCGGGCACGGGCGTGATGGCCTCCACAATGGGCTCCACCTCCTCATACACCGCGTCGCCCGCGATGCCGCCCTTTTCCTCGTCCCAGTTGATGGACACGTCGATGACGATCTGGCCGGGGCGGACGTAGTCCTTGGTCAGGCTCTTCAGCACGCCGGCGGCGGAAACCAGAATGTCGGCCTCCCGCGTCACGGCGGGCACGTCCCTGGTGCGGGTATGGCAGGTGGTGACGGTGGCGTTCTTCCCCATGAGCATGATGCCCAGGGGCTTGCCCACCACCAGGCTGCGGCCGATCACCACCGCCTTCTTGCCGGTGCAGTCAATGCCGTAGTGGGCCAGAATCTCCATGCAGGCGGCGGGGGTGCAGGGGGCGAAGCCCAGCTGCTTGCCCATGAAGACGCCGGCGTTGGAGAGGTCGGTCATGCCGTCCACGTCCTTGCGGGGGTCCAGGCGGTTGCTGATCTCATCCTGGTCGGCCTTGAGATGCTTGGGCAGGGGACGGAACATCAGCACGCCGTGAATCTTGTCGTTGGCGTTGATGTCGTCGATGACCTTGAGAAGCTCCTCCTTGCTCACGTCCTCGGGGAGCACGAACTTCTCCACCGCCACGCCCAGGGTCTCGGCCCGCTTGGCGGCGCCCCGCTCATAGCTGAGATCGTCGGGCCGCTCGCCGCAGCGGACAATGGCCAGCGTGGGGGTTACGCCCCGGGCCTTCACGGCCTCGCAGTCGGCAATGATGCGCTCGTTCAGCGCCGCGTTGACTTCTTTTCCTAAAAGCTGTTTCGCCATTGCATTATCCTCTTTTCAATTACTCATAAGTTAGAGCCGTGTTTTCGTTACCGGGCGGCAGACCCGGACACACCGCGCAGTATAGTCTCGGATTGGACGTCCGCCTAGGACTTGAAGAATCCGCTCTTGACGGTCTCGAAAATCTCGTCGGCCATGGCGCAGTACTTGTCCAGCATCCCCAGGCACTTGGCGTTCATCTCCTCGGCCAGCTCCCGGTTTTGGAGGGTCTTGGTATTGATGAACACGTTGAGGGACGCGGCCTGCAGGGCCGCCTTGACGCACACCGCGCCGCAGCCCGCGTCGCTGACCGCCAGACGGCTGCCCTTCTCCGCGAAAACCCGGATGGCTTCCAGGGAGTCACAGCACAGCTCCATGATCTTCACGGGCACATGGCAGGCAAGGATGGTTGCCTCCTCCAGGATCCTGTCCCGGTTGGGGTCGTCCCTGGGAATGCCGTAGGCCTTGGCCAGAGGCTCGAAGCCCTTGGCGTCCAGGGCGATCTGGTCCAGCAGGTCCTTCTGGAGCTGGTCGCATCTGGCCTTGAGGGCGATGATCTCCTCCTCCACGTCGGCGTACTTCTTCTTGCCCACGGTGAGAGAGCCCACCATGTTGCCCAGGGCCGTGCCGATGGCGCCCACCAGGGCGGAGGCCCCGCCGCCGCCGGGAACCGGGGCGTTGGAGGCCAATACCGTTACAAATTCAGTACAACTCGCTTGTGCGAAATCCATAGTTAAACTCCTTTTCTTTGCCCCTTCAGGGCAAGGGGTAGTTGTTTCTATTCGTTGCCCCGGGGCCTGCGCGGCCCCGGACCCCGCGGGTACTTTTTGTACGGACAAAAAGTACCCAAAAAGCCGCCAGAACCCATGGTTCTGGACTCCTTAAAACTACGGGGGTTGTTTTTTACGCTACGACCTGGGGGTCCGCCTGTTCTGCGGAGTCTCCTGGGCCGTCAGAGGGCGAAGCGTTGGCGGATGCGCCCTGTTGGTTGATCCGCAAGCCCTGCGGTTACTCTCCGTCTTGCCCTGCCGGCTGGGCGGGCGGATATCGACCGGTGGCCCACACCTTTATCGAAGCCTACTCAAAAAACACCAGAACACCCTGTTCCATTGGACCGGGAGGCGTATCCCCCGCCGCAATCGCCAGCTCCTCTACCTCTTCCCCCCAGAAATCTGCCGAAAGCCGATCCGCCGGGATATTAAAATAGAGATGAGGGTGACTGTAAGCCGGAAACTCCCGCTCCTCCGCAATCAGCTCCCGCCACCCGGCCCCAAGATTGCCATAAAAACGGACAACCTGACTTACATCCTGCTCTGACGGATTCTCCGTCACCAGAAGGATATTCAAAGACTGACCCAGCTTTGCAGGGTTCTCCGCCGGAAGGACAGCATGGTATAAAATCATTCTTCTTCCTCCGTCCACCGCTCACACCCGCCCTGCGGGTCGTCGGAAAGGCCCAGCAGATAGTCGGCGGAAACATGGTAATGGCGGCAGATTCTGGCAATTTTTTCTGAGGTGGTTGCTTTTATCCCGCTCTCCATCTCACTGACGTTGTTTGCCTTCATACCGATGCAGTCGCCCAGTGCCTTCTGTGTTTCGCCATGCAGCTTGCGGACTTCGCGCACTCGTTGGGCAAATAATTCTTTAGAAAACATAAAAACTCCTTGACATCGGTAATTTAGATGGTATAATCTCTTCTAGGGATATCCCGGAAAGAGATATTTTGTAAGGAGGACACATAACATGAGCATCCTGAAAGACATCTACAACAAAAATTATACCCACGCTGATCCGATGAAGCGAATGCCATTCTCCCTGCGGCTCAAAGAAAGAACCTTTTACAACGCAGTCGAGGAAGCCATGGGCCCGGAGTTCATCGAGCGCCATTGGGACAACCTTTGTAAGGCTGAGGACTTCAAAGGGTTTATCAACTTCCGGGAGGGCTTCCGTTTAGGGGTCTCCCTGATGCTGGAGGTTTTAGAGCTCCGGGAGTCCGCCAAAGCGGGACGGTAGGGGCCGGGAGTCACCACGCCGAAACAGACGCTTCGCTGACCGAAGCGGACGGCAGCAGGTTCAGACGAAGCCAGACCGTGCCACGGGCGCAAAGTAAACCCCCGTCCCCGTCCTGCCGCCCGCAGGCGGCAAAAGCACGCCTCCGTCTCCGCAGGGGACACAGAAAAACCCCGGCGGCGGGTCCCGCCGCCGGGATAGCATTAGCTCTCTGTTTTCGGCTTAGGCTTATACTGATCTTCTCCGGTCCCTATATAAAGGATGAAGTCATTGATTTCCTTATCCGTCCATCCGGCGGCCCGTAACCCAAGAAGAAGCCTGGCTACTTCCGTCATGTTCATCACATCCATCCTTTCTCAGCTTACGCCGTACAAACCGGGAAACCGTCTCTCGATCAAAACCCGTATTCCGTTACCGGGTGACAAACTCGGCCAGGCTGCGCAGTTCAGACTTGAATTTGCCCGTCCGGCAGGACTCAGAACAGGCCGCTGACCTTGCCGGTCTCGGTGTCCACGTCGATCCGGCGGTAGGCCGGGTCGGAGCTGGTGCCGGGCATCATGGAAATCGTGCCGGCCATGGGGCACAGGAACTTGGCGCCGCCGTACTCCAGGATGTCCCGGATGGGCAGCCGCCAGCCCTTGGGCACGCCCTTCCAGCTGGGCTCGTGGCTCAGGGACAGGTGGGTCTTGACCATCATGGTGCAGTAGTCCGCGTACTTGGGATCGGACTCGAAGCGCTTGGCCTTCTCCAGAGCCAGAGGAGCCCAGTCCACGCCGTCCGCGCCGTACACTTCCTTGGCGATCATCTCCACGCGCTGGCGCAGAGGCATCTCCAGAGGATAGAGGAACTTGATCTCGTTGGACTCCTCGCAGGCGTCCACAACGGTCTCGGCCAGCTCAATGGCGCCCTCGCCGCCCAGACGCCAGTGATTGCTCAGGGCGCAGCGGACGCCGCGCTCGGCGCACAGACGGCGCAGCAGGGCGATCTCCGCCTCGGTGTCGGTGTAGAACTGGTTGATGCACACCACGGGGACGATGCCGGACTTCTTGATGGTCTCCACATGGTGGAACAGGTTCTCGGTGCCCTTCTCCAGCAGCTCCAGGTTCTCCTTGGTGTACTCCTCGGGCAGGGGACGGCCGGCAACCACGGTGGGGCCGCCGCCGTGCATCTTCAGGGCGCGGATGGTGGCCACCAGCACGGACACGTTGGGGGTCAGGCCGCTGAGGCGGCTCTTCACGTTCCAGAACTTCTCAAAGCCGATGTCGGCGGCGAAGCCGGACTCGGTAACATGGTAATCAAACAGCTTCAGGGCCAGCCGGTCGCCGATGACGGAGGACTGTCCGATGGCGATGTTGGCGAAGGGGCCCGCGTGGATCAGCATGGGCTGATGCTCCACGGTGTAGCACATGGTGGGGTTGATGCAGTTGCGCATCCAGGCGGTCATGGCGCCGGCCACTTCCAGATCCTCGGTGGTCACGGGCTCGCCCTTGCGGTTGTAGGCCACCACGATCTTGCCGATGCGCTCGCGCAGATCCTTCAGATCCTTCGCCACGGCCAGGATGGCCATCAGCTCGGAGCCAACGGCGATGCCGAACTTGGACTCCATCAGGTAGCCGTCCTTGTTGCCGCCCACGCCGATGATGATGTTGCGCAGACCCTGGGCGCAGAAGTCCATGACCCAGCCCATCTCCACGCGCTTGGGGTCGATGTCCAGCCGCTTGAGGCCCCGCTTGGCCAGCTGCTCGTCGTCGTAGTTGCGCTCGTGCTGCATACGGGCGTTCAGCGCCACCATGGCCAGGTTGTGGGCGTTCATGATGTCGTTGATGTCGCCGGTGAGGCCCAGAGAGAACTCGGTCATGGGCATCAGCAGGGCGTTGCCGCCGCCGGCGGCGGTGCCCTTGACGTTCATGGTGGGTCCGCCGGAGGGCTGGCGCAGGCAGCCGCCCACGTTCTTGCCGATCTTGCCCAGGCCCTCGACCAGGCCCAGGGAAACGGTGCTCTTGCCCTCGCCCAGGGGGGTGGGGGTGATGGCGGTGACCTCGATGAACTTGCCGTCGGGCTTGTCCTTCAGGCGGTTCATGATCTTGATGAAGTCCAGCTTGGGAGTCTTGCCGTAGGGGATGATCTCATCAGGCAGAAGGCCCAGCTTCTCACGGAACTCATCCACGGAGGGCAGGGTGCGCTCCGCTTCCTCCGCGATCTGCCAGTCCTTGTACTCGGTGGGATCCAGGGTCACCCGCCCGGTCTCCGGGTCAACGTACTTGCCGTCCTTGAATTCGATTGCCATAGGAATCCTCCTTGTTTCCCGGGATATTTCACCACCCCCGGGAAAATTTATATTTTGACGCCGCGCTTCCATACATCCGCTACCCCGGCGCCAATAACGAAAATCATTTCCGCGGCCCCGCCGCGGAGAGAATCGGACCGGTTTCTGTCCGTCCCTGTTTATGTGAAAATTATAGCAAATTCAGGAATTTTTTCAAGTGTCAACTGTGACAAAAATTTAACAATATCCTTGCATAAGTTTGACGCCGGCGTGGATTTGACAGAAGCCTCCCGACCGGGCGTTCCGTTCTATTCCGCCGCCGCGGAAATGGTCAGCCCGGTGACGTCCCCGATGCTGCCCTTCACCAGCACGGCGCTGCCGGAACCCGCCGCGGTAAGGGTTTCATCCTTTTTGGCGTTCTTGTCCAGGTAGCCGGAGACCGCGTTCAGGTCGGTGGCGTCCGACGTCTGGTAGATCGTAAACTCCACCGTGGTATCGCCGCCCAGCTTCTTGTAAACCCTGTTGACGGTAATAATCTGGCCGTCCTCCAGCAGGCCCTCGCCGGCCGCCTGACGGCCGACGGCGGCGTTGATGCCGGCCACCTCCGTGACGGCCATACCGCTGGCGTGGTTCTTGGTATTGTAGTCGTATACATAGTAGCCGCCCACACTGCCCACGCCGATGACGAACAGCGTCACCAGCAGGACAACCTGCCGCTTCTGGAATTTCAGGTTCTCCCCGCTGTCATAGACCAGCTTGAAGCGCCTGGCAATGGGGATCATGAACGTCAGGAACAGCGTCAGCAGCACGGACTCCAGGGGGAACAGCGCCAGATTCTTGATGATGCGGGGCAGCTGGAAGATGACGTAGGACTTGCCCAGGACCATCTTGTAGTACACCCACATGATGGGGGTGTTCATCACGATGTTGACAAAAAAGTCGATGCAGAACCGGGAGAGAATCACCCGGGTGGCGGTGACCCTGGCCCGGTAGAAGAACAGGGCGAAAATCAGGGACCCGGCAATTTCAATGAAAATAAAGGGGAAAAAGTAGGCTCCAGAGGGGAACAGCAGGCAGCCCAGAGTGTCGGAGATGGCGGCGGCCACAATGGCGACCACGGGGCCGAAAACCATGGCGCCGAACGCGTTGACGAAGAAGGCGACGTTGATCTTCAGATCGGCGGCGATGGGAATGCCCAGGCTCTTGAGGGCCACCCGCAGCGCGATCATCAGCGCCGCGAACACCAGCATCCGGGTGTCCCTGAGCTCCGCGGCGGCGTCTTTCCAGTAGGCTTTGGAAAAGGGAGTCGCGTACAACGCGGTGGACTTGTTCGCGCAATTCACAGGGCCGGCACCTCCTTCCCGGGGTTCTGGCGGGGGCTGGTCCCGGAACGCGGGACGCTGGTTGACGGGTTACGCTCCATTTGCGCTTCCTCCTTAAATTTTCGCCCCGGTGGGGCTGATGTTTAGGAGGTAAAGTAGGGCTTCCATTCAGGGCCCCCGGAACAAAAACATGCCAATCCAAGCCGTACAGAACGGCCAGGATTGGCACGGATACATCCCGGAAAACGGAAGCACAAAGTACACTTGCCCGATACTTTGTGCAGCCAGCTGCCCCGGGGACCGTCATTCAGCCTGCGGCCAGAAGACCGGTCCCGGCGGCGCAACGCGCCGCCCAGGTAGCGGATGCAGCACACCATCGTAGACCCTATTTCGCGGGGGCCTTTCGTGCAAGGGCAACTTCCCAGCCGCTTGCCACTTTACGCGATATGCTTACTCTACCAATCCTATTTGGTTGTCGCCGCCGGGACCCTCACCCCGGCAACGGGGTGATTATACACCATAGGCGCTATGATTGCAATAACTTTAACAAAGAAATCCGGAAAAATTTGTTACCCGGCCAATCCGGCCCCGATCTTCTTCATCCGGTTCAGAACGATGTCTCCCACGTTTGCCAGGTCCTCCGCCGTAAAAGCATAGCGGAAGTTGTCAGAAAACAGGATCTGAGCGTTGGGAGGGAACTCGTCGTCTCCCACCCACAGGAGGAACTGGATCGTCAGCCCCTCCATCAGCTCCAGCTCCCAGCCGCAATCGCTGCGGCTGAGACGTCTGGCGGGGAGCTTTTCCATAATCCTGCTCAGCAGCTCCGGTTTGCTTCCATAAGAGAAAGCGAAGCGCCTGATGCACCGGCCGGTAAACTGCTGGAGGTAGACCTCCCCCCAGGGGAACTCCCGGTAGGTCAGGTACTGGCCCAGGGGCTGGGTCTTCCGCCCGTCCAGCAGATAACGCAGAAACAGAATCCGTTCCGCGTTGGTCAGCGGGGTGGGCCCTACCACGGTGTAGTCCGGGTGGGAGACGAGAAACTGCTCCCCCAGCAGGTTCATGGCGATGGTCCGCGTTTCCCCGCTGTAGGGCAGGCCGCACCGGGCGGCCATTTCGGCGGGGTCCATTTCCCTGTATCTCTCCAGGTAAAACTCCAGGGGTTTTCCTTCTTTGTTGTTGACGACTTCCATATGTGGTCTCCTGTTTTTGGATTTTGCCCCTGCCGGGGCAGAGCGGATTCGTACTTTTCCCCCGTGGGAAAAGTACCAAAAGCACGCTCAAGGGGTCGAGACCCCTTGAGAATCCCCGAATGTTTTTATTTATTTGCGCTACGACCTGACTGGTTTGACTCTACCGACAGCACCAATCAAAACGCGCCGGAATGTTCGTCTACCCACGGATTCTAACGAACCCGGAGAAGCTAAGCCGCTTCTGGTCGGACTGCTCACCACCGCCGGGAGTCCCCAAAGCGATACGGTAGGGGCTGCCGATGACCACACTGAAACAGACGCAGAAGGGGAGCGAGGCGGACGGCAGTACGGTAGGCAAAACCAGACTGTGCCACGGGCGCAAACAAAATAAAAACATGAGGTGTCGCCCTCTGGGCGACGCCCAAAAGGGAGTCCCGAACCGTAGGTTCGGGCACGCTTTTGGGTACTTTTCCCGTGGGGGAAAAGTACCCGCAGGGTCCGGGGGCGCGAAGCCCCCGGGCCAAAAGATTACCCCCAAAGGGCCGACAGCATGGGAATGATCTGCTTCTTCCGGGACATCACGTGAGGCAGAAACGCCTCGTGCTCCTTCAGCTCCGTGTTGAACGCCTGCTGGAACGTGTCCTCGCCGCCTACGCACAGCACCTTGCTGCCCTCCAGCAGCACGTCCGTCAGCATCAGCAGGATCATGCTGTACTTGTGCTCCTCCTTGGTCTTTTCCATCAGCTTCAGGAATTCCTCCTTCCGCCGCAGCTGGCGGTCGGAGTCCACGCAGGTGATCTGCCCCACGCCGAAGTCGTGGCCGGCAATGTGGAACTCCTTGAAATCGGTAAACAACAGCTGCTCCACCGGCTTGTCCTCCGGCGTGGAGGCGGAGAAAATCTCCCGGCCCAGCTCGTCCAGAGACAGATTCGCGATATGGGCCAGCCGCTCCGCCATGCGGCGGTCCCGGTCCGTACAGGTGGGGGATTTGAACATCACCGTATCCGACACGATGGCCGCCGCCATGAGGCCCGCCAGCTTGGGCGAGGGCATCAGGCCCCGCTCCTGATACATCCCCGCCACGATGGTACAGGTGCTGCCCACCGGCTCGTTGCGGAAATAGATGGGATTTTTGGTCTGAATATCCGCCAGACGGTGGTGGTCGATAATGGCCAGCACGTCCGCCTCCTCCAAACCGGGCACCGACTGCGCCGCCTCGTTGTGGTCCACCAGCACCACCCGCTTGCGCCGGGGCCTGATAAGGTGGTAGCGGGACAGGGTCCCCACCACCCGCTCCTGCTCGTCCAGAATGGGATAGCTGCGGTAGCGGCTTTTCAGGACGACCTCCTGCACGTCGTCGATATAATCGGTAAGGTGGAAAGCGGTGATGTCCTCCCGCTGCGCCAGGCGGCCCACGGGGATGGCCTGGAAAATCCGGCGGACGGCGCGGTAGCCGTCATAGGGGGTGGAGATGATGCAGGTGTTCCCCGCCATGTCCCGCACGTCGTCAGGCAGCTCCGCCTGACAGAGAATGATGCAGGCCACGCCGAAGGCAACCGCCTCGCGCAGCATCTCCGGCTGGTTGCCGCAGATGAGAATGGTATCCTTCTGCCGGAAGGGGGGCAGCTCCGAGGACTGGGGCAGCGCCAGGATGACCTCCCCGGAAACGGTATTGACCGCCTCCGCCGGCTCCACCAGGGGCTGGCCCTCCAGAACGCTGAGGATGTTGAACAGCGGCACGTCCCACAGCTCGGGCGTCCCGATGGTCTCCATGTCATAGGCGGCAATGTCCCCGGCGGTCATCATGCCCCGCAGGCGGCCCTCGTCGTCCGTGATCGGGATGGCGGAAATATGCTTGTCCTTTTCCATGGCGGACCAGGCGCGGTTGACGGTCACCGCCTCATGCAGGATGGGCGGCACATCGTAGTCCAGGTCCAGCACCTGGGTGCGCATATTCTTAATGAGAAGAGGCGGGTCAAAGCCAAAATGATCGAGAACCAGTCTGGTCTCGTCGCTGATATGGCCCAGGCGGGCGGCCACGTACTGCCGGTCTCCGGTCGCGCTGCGCAGGGCCGCGTAGGCCATGGCGGAAACAATGGAATCCGTATCCGGATTCCGATGGCCGGTAACGTAGATCTGTTCCATCGCTTGTTACTCCTTGCTTTCAGATTTTGTAATAGATACCCCCGGGCTCTCGCGGCCTCCCGCCGCGCAGCCGGAATGATGGGCAGCGCGGGAAGCGGTACACCGGATTTTTCCAGTTCATCATAACACATGGGCCGGATTTTGTCACGCGCTTTCTTTCCGGGATCAGATGAGCGGCGCCGGTTTATGGTTTCATCGGATCAACCAGCAGTTCTTGTAATGAGGGCTTCAATATGTTATATTGAAATTGACTTTATCATTTACGGAGGAACCCCCCCATGTTTCTGGAAACTGACCGCCTCATCCTGCGAAAATTCCGGGAGGAGGATTTTGCCGGCTTCTGCGCCTACGCCATGGACGCGGAGATGTGCCGCATGATGGGCAACGACCCTATGGACACGGAGGAGGCCGCGCGGGTCACCTTCGACTGGCTGAAAGACAAAGAGGAACGGAGCTATGTCCTGATTCTCAGGAAGACGGGCCGGGTCATCGGCAACCTGAACGTCACGCCGGTCCCCGCCCACCTGCTGGACCTGCCCGCCCTGACGGGGAAGCAGGGACGTAGCCTGAGCTTCTGCATCTCCCGGCAGTACCGGCGGCAGGGGCTCATGTCGGAGGCGGTGCGGGGCGTGATCGACCGTCTCTTTTGTGAGGAAGGGATGGACTACGTTCAGTGCGGCCATTTCGACTTCAACACCGTGTCGGCAAAGCTCCAGGAGAAGCTGGGGTTTGTCCATCTGACCACCATGGAGCTGGATTTCAAGGGAGAGAATGTCGTCTCGGTGGAAAATATCCTGTGGAAACCATGATCTTTTCCAATTTCCTCTTGCCAAAGCCGCCGGGAAATTGTATAATAAGGTGAATAATTCACAAAGCGGGACGCGAAGCGTCCCGCGCTTTTGATGGAGGAGTCGCCATGAAGAGCAAGAATCCGATGATGCGCTGGCTGTATGAGTACGGCGTGATCACGCTGGGCAGCGCGCTGTACGCGCTGTGCTTCAACTGGTTTTTTCAGCCGAACAACATCTCCATGGGCGGCTTTACCGGCGTGGCCCAGATCATTAACCGTTTTGTCCCCATCCTGCCCATCGGCGTGATGTCCATTGTCCTGAACGTTCCCCTGTTTATCATCGGCGTGCGCAAGCAGGGCGTCAAGCTGCTCATCTCCTCCCTGTTTGCCATGACCATCGGGTCCCTGATGCTGGACGGTCTGGCCGCGGCATACGCCTTCCAGCCCATGGAGCCGCTGCTGGCCAGCGTATATGGCGGCGTGCTGCTGGGGATTTCCATGGGATTGATGCTGACGGTGGGCGCCACCACCGGCGGCACGGAGCTGGCGGCGCGGCTGCTGAAATACAGGTTCCGCCACATATCCATCGGGCGGCTGTGCCTGAGCATCGACGTGATCGTCATCTGCCTGTACGCCATGACCTTCCACAGCGTGAACAACGCCCTTTACGGCATCATCTCCATGTACATCTCCAGCCTGGCCATGGACGCGGTGGTGTATGGCTCCGTCAACGCCAAGATCGCCTACATCATCAGCAGCCACAGCGGCGAAGTCGCCCAGCGGCTGCTCCAGATGGACCTTGGGATCACGCTGCTGGACGGGCGGGGCGGCTTCAGCGGAGACAAGAAGCAGGTGGTGCTCTGCGCCTTCAAGCGCAGCCAGATCGCCGCCATCAAGGCCGCCGTCACAGCCCTGGACCCCAACGCATTTATCATTGTGTGCGAAGCCCACGAGGTGCTGGGAGAGGGCTTCAGCGAGTATACGCCGGACGGCCTGTAGCGGCGGAGCCCCAGGGGCGCGGAGATCTGACGGCCCCTCTCCCCATGCTAAAACAGCCGCAGAGACGGCATATGATACCATGGAACCGGACATTTTATGGTATCATGCAGATAAAATTTTAAGGAGGAAAAACGATGGAACTGATGAAGCGCAGGGACGTCCCGGCGGAGCTGACCTGGGACCTGAGCGCCATTTATGACGACGAGGCCAGGCTGACCGCCGACATGGAGAAGGTCCGCCGGCTGACGGATGAGATCGAGAGGGACTATAAGGGAAAGCTGACCACCGTGGCGGCCATCCAGGGGTGCCTGGACAAGTACCGGGCGTGGGAGGAGCAGATGATCCTTCTGGGGAACTACTGCAGCCTGGCCGCCTCCGTGGACTACGGCGACGCCGCCCTCCAGGAGCGGGATGAGGCGTTCTCCCGGCTGTACGCCCAGATGAGCAGCCGCCTGAGCTTCATCGACAGCGAGATCATCGCTCAGGACGAGGCCCTTCTGCGCGAAGCCGCCGCGCAGGGCGGGCCTAACCAGCCCTACCTGGCGGACCTCCTGCGCCAGAAGCCCTACCAGCTCCAGCCGGAGACCGAGCGGGTGCTGGCCGCCCTGCGGCCCGTCATCAACGCGCCCTACCAGATCTACAACATGGCGAAGCTGGCGGACATGAGGTTCCCCTCCTTCCGGGCCGGGGGAGAGGAGCTCCCCCTGGGGTACTCCCTCTATGAGGACCACTACTCCCACGTCGAGGACACCGAGGTGCGCCGCACGGCCTTTGACGCTTTCTCCAAAAAGCTCCGGGAGTACGAGAACGTCACCGCCGCCGCCTATCAGGCCAATGTCCAGGCGGAGAAAACCATTGCCGACCAGCGGGGATACCAGTCGGTCTTCGACTACCTGCTCTTCGACCAGAAGGTGAGCCGGGAGATGTATGACCGGCAGATCGACCTCATCATGGACAGGCTGGCCCCCCACATGCGGAAATACGCCAGACTGCTGCAAAAGATCCACGGTCTGGACAAAATGACCTACGCCGATCTGAAGCTGCCCGTGGACCCGGGCTATGTGCCCCCGGTGACCATCGAGGAGTCGCGGAAGTATATTGTCGAGGGCCTTTCCGTCATGGGAGAGGACTATCAGGAGATGGTCCGGGACGCCTACAGAGAGCGCTGGGTGGACTTCGCCCAGAACCAGGGCAAATCCACCGGCGGCTTCTGCGCCAGCCCGTATGGAAGCCATTCCTATATCCTGCTGACCTGGCACGGGCAGATGAGCGACGTGTTCACCCTGGCCCACGAGCTGGGCCACGCGGGACACTTCAGGCTCTGCAACGAGGCGCAGTCCGTCTTCGGCACCAACGTCTCCACCTACTTCGTGGAGGCCCCCTCCACCATGAACGAGCTGCTGCTGGCCCACTATATGCTGAAGACCAACCCGGACAGGCGGTTCCGCCGCTGGGTGCTCAGCAGCATGGTGAGCAACACCTACTACCACAACTTCGTCACCCATCTGCTGGAGGCGGCCTACCAGCGGGAGGTCTACAGGATCGTGGACGCCGGCGGCGGCGTCCAGGCGGAGACTCTGGACCGGCTGATGAGGGAAACCCTGGAGAAGTTCTGGGGCGGCGCCGTGGAGCTGACGGAGGGCGCGGAGCTGACCTGGATGCGCCAGCCCCATTACTATATGGGCCTGTACTCCTACACCTACAGCGCGGGCCTGACGGTTGCCACCCAGGTATGCAGGCGCATTGAGACCGAGGGCCGGACCGCCGTGGAGGACTGGAAGCGGGTCCTGACCGCCGGCGGCACAAGGACGCCTCTGGAGCTGGCCCGGATGGCCGGAGTGGACATCTCCACCGACGGACCGCTGCTGGAAACCATCGAGATCATCGGCGGGTATATCGACGAGATCTGCCGGCTGACGGAAGAGCTGGCGTAAGGAGAGGGAAAATAACCGGGGCACCCCGCTGGGTTTCAGCGGGGTGCCCCGGTTTTGCGGCGGCGGGTTCGACATATTTCGCAATTATCCTTGCGCCGGAAGGAATGTTTTGATATAATAGCCGTAAAAATGTACGTCGGATCCATACGGCGTGTTCAGCCCGCGCGCGCCGGCCGCGCGGAAAAGCAGGGGAGGATTTATCAATGGGCAAATTCAAAGCGAATCCATCAGCGGAGGTCAGAAGGAAACCCCGCCGCTACGCTCCGGTCGCTGCCGTCACCGCCATAGTGGTGGCCGCGATCGTCATCCTGACCGCGCTTTACATCGGCTCTCAAAACGAAAGGAAAGCCCTGGAGGCCGCGCTGACGGACGCGGAAAAGAAGCTGGCCCTGCGGGAGGACGTGGTGTCCGCGCTGGAGGCGCAGCAGCAGGAGCAGGAATCCATCATCGCGTCGCTGCAATCCCAGCTGGAAAACGCCCTTCATATCGAGGAAGTCAAGCCCGTCATCACAAGCGACCAGATCAGGGAGCAGATCAGTTCCGTCAGTGAACTGGTTACCCAGCGGTATGTGTATACAAACGCCGCGCGAAGAGAGACCAGCAAGACCTGGCTGTGGGGATGGACGATGCCCTTCAGCAGCACGAGCATCCTGGTTACCTATGACGGCGAGGTCAAGGCAGGGATCGATTTCGGCGCCATCCAGGTGGACGTGAATGAGGACACGCGCACGATCACGGTAACCCTGCCCCACAGCAAGGTGGTCAATAACAATATCCCGCAAGAGACGATCAATGTTCTGGAAGTCAAAAATAATCTTTTCAACGAAGTCACTTTTGACGATTACAACGCGTTCATCAGCGCCGAGAAGCCGATCATGCAGGAAAAAGCCATTGAGATGGGATTGCTTGACGACGCGGACCGGGAAGCGGAAGCTATGATACGAGCCTTCCTGTCCCTTCTGCCGGGAATCAGCAGCTACACGCTGAACGTGACCACAGAATGACGCAAGCCGCAGCAAAGCGCCCCGCCCCTCGTGACAGAGGGGCGGGGCGCTTTGCGTATCACTCGAACCAGCGGCCAACATGCTTCGACACGAACACAATGGCGGGGCCCAGGCAGAAGCCGGTGATCAGGGTCGTCAGGCCGACCGTGGAGCCCAGCAGAAAGCCCATGGACAAAATGGAAATGTCCCAGAGCATACGAACCCCCCGGTAATGCAGCCTGTGTACCCGCGCCGCGATCAGCTGGGGAATCGCGTCATAGGGCGCGACGCCCAGGTCGGCCACCATATAAAAAGACGCGGCAGCCAGAAAGACAGCCATGCTCAGGGTGAATATCCCGATTCTGGCCGCCATGGAAAGGCCGTCCTCCGGGATCCACGCGCGGAGGACGTTCATGCAGAAATCCGCAATATATCCCACGCACACCATATTCCCAATGGTGCCGATGCCGATCCGCGAGAGGTCATATCGGATGACGGGAAAGAACATCAGCAGGTTGAACAGCATCTGGCAGGTCCCGAAGGACACGCCGGTACGGGCGGACACGCCGATGGTAAAGGTCGAACAGGGGTCCGTGCCGAAGCCGACGATCCTGAAAACCGCTACGCAGGCGCCGATCCCGGTCAGGCCGAACGTCAGGGCCAGCAGCCTGCGCCCCATGCGGGGGCGCACAAAATGGGCAATGAATTTTTTCAACATTGATCTTCCAGCAAAGCGATGGGGCATACCATCCAAACACTCCATGGGGATACGGCCCCGCATTGTGAGATGCAAGGTCACCTTTTTCTATGGCGCAGACGGCGCGCCGCTGCCTGTTACAGGATAATTCACCGTGCCCTGTGACACAGTATCCCTGATCCTGCCCCCTTATTATAGATGACGGCTGACCAAATTGCAAGAGAGGGGCCGGAATTTCTCAAAAATCGGTCATGCATCCGTCAGCCGGGTGCCGGCGGCGCCCCGCCGGAGCAAGGTTCGGTTTGTACAAAAAAGCAGCAGAACGCGGGCCGCGTCCTGTTGCTTTTTTGCGGTTTTGGGGTTACAATGTGGAAAGAAAAATCAACCGGGGAGGTTTTCCTTTATGAAAGACGGCTTTATCTGTGTCGCCGCCGGCACGCCCAAGATCCGGGTGGCCGACTGCCGCCACAACGCGGAGCAGATTTTTACCATGATGCGGGAAGCGGACAAGCAGGGCGTGAAAATTTTGGCCCTGCCGGAGCTGTGCCTGACGGGCTACACCTGCGGGGACCTGTTCTTGCAGGACACGCTGCTGGACGGGGCCGAGGAGGGGCTGCGCACGATTCTGGAGGCCACAAAGCATCTGGAAATCCTGACGGCGCTGGGGATGCCCGTCCGGGCCGGAGGAAAGCTCTTCAACTGCGCCGTGGTGGTGCAGAAGGGAGAGGTCCTGGCGGTGGTGCCCAAGACAGGCCTGCCCAACTACGGCGAGTTCTATGAAAAACGGTGGTTCGAGAGCGGGGAGGAGATTGACGCGCACATGAGCGTGTCCCTCCGCGCCGCGGACGGCGGGACGGTGTATGCCGGCCTGGGCCAGTCCATCATCGACTGCCCGGCTGTGCCGGGACTGAAGGTGGGCGTGGAGATCTGCGAGGACCTGTGGGCCGCCGACCCGCCCTCCCGCCGTCTGGCGGAATCCGGGGCCACTGTGATCCTGAATCTCTCCGCCTCCAACGAGGTGGTGGGCAAGGCCGCCTACCGCCGCCAGCTGGTGGCGGGACAGTCGGGCCGCCTCTGCTGCGGCTATGTCTACGCCGACGCCGGAGAGGGCGAGTCCACCACCGACCTGGTGTTCACCGGCCACAACATGATCGCGGAAAACGGGGCCATGCTGGCGGAGCGCCGGTTTGCCACCGGACTGACCATCGCCGACATCGACGTCCAGCGGCTGGTCTATGAGCGGCGGCGGCTGACGCCCTTCCCCACTGTGGGCGACAGGGGGTTCTGCTGGAATGAGGCGGAGTTTACTCCCTGCGTCACGCAGATCCGCCGCTATGTCTCCCCCTCGCCCTTCATCCCGGAGAACGCCGCCGACCGGGCGGGCCGGTGCGAGGAGATTCTGACCATCGCGGCTCTGGGACTGAAAAAACGCCTGGAGCACACCGGAGTCCGGACCGCCGTGCTGGGCCTCTCCGGCGGCCTGGACAGCACCCTGGCCCTGCTGATTACCGCCCTGGCCATGGGAATGCTCCACCGGCCCGCCAGCGACATCATTGCCATCACCATGCCCTGCTTCGGCACCACGGACCGGACGAAAAACAACGCGGTCCTGCTGGCGGAGCGCATGGGGGCCACCCTCCGGACCATCCCCATCGGCGAATCGGTGCGCGGCCATTTCCGGGACATCGGCCATGATCCGGAAAATCACGACGTCACCTATGAGAACGCCCAGGCCCGGGAGCGGACCCAGGTCCTCATGGACGTGGCCAACCAGACCGGCGGCCTGGTCATCGGCACCGGGGACCTCAGCGAGCTGGCCCTGGGCTGGGCCACCTACAACGGCGACCATATGAGCATGTACGGCGTCAACGCCGCCATCCCCAAGACGCTGGTCCGCCATCTGGTGGACTACGCGGCCCGGGAGAATTTCACGAAGGACCAGGAGCTGAGCCATGTGCTGGAGGACATCTTGGACACCCCCGTTTCTCCGGAGCTCCTCCCCGCGGTCCAGGGGGAGATCGCCCAGCGGACCGAGGACCTGGTGGGCCCCTATGAGCTCCACGACTTCTTCCTCTATTATATCATCCGCTGGGGCTTCCCGCCCCGGAAAGTCCTGCGTCTGGCGGAAACCGCCTTCCGGCGGGCCTACAGCAGGGATGTCATACTCAAATGGCTCCGGAATTTCTACCGCCGCTTCTTCGCCCAGCAGTTCAAGCGCTCCTGCCTGCCCGACGGCCCCAAGGTGGGCAGCGTGGCCCTCAGTCCGCGGGGCGACTGGCGGATGCCCTCGGACGCCGCAGCGCGGCTGTGGCTGGAGGAGCTGGAAGGGCTGGACGGCTGAACGCCGGAAAGGAGCGTTTGATATGCTGTAAGAGCTATGACGAGTTCATTGAGAAGATGGGCCGCGTTCCCGAAAGCACTTTACAATATTTGGGTGCTGCCATCTGTGGTGCAAAGAAAAAGGTCAACAAGCTCACAGGCAGTATGCCGCTGTTGAGGTAATATAGAAAGGTTAGGTACAGCAGAGCATCGGCACGGTGACAGCTTGAATTGCCACCGCGCCGACTTTATCGCTACGTTACTATGAAAAGGAACAGCCATTGCACCCAATAGATAGGACAATCCCAAAATATAGGCAGCAGCGGAGCGTATCAACCGCACCATCTATGAGCAATCCCCGGCGGGCAGAAAGCCCGCCTGCGGGAGCAGTCCCCTGGAAAACTTTTCATGTCCGCACAAGCACATTTTTTGTCGCGAGGGTTTAAAAGTCCGCGGCGTGGGAGTATAGGGTAGATGAGGCTATAAATACATCCTAGGGGAGTGGCTCCATACCTGGTACGACCTCTACTCCAAGCCCGATATTCGGGCGACCACCCAAGAATATTACAGCAACTTTATTGAGCATCACCTAGTCCCCAGAATTGATGATATACCTCTGGACAAACTTACTGGCCTTCGGCTCCAGAAGCTGTACCAGGGGCTTCGTACCGATGGTAAAGTACATCAGAACAAAAACAACCCCGGATTGAGTCCAAAGACCATCCGGGGTATTCATATGATGCTGCACAGCGCGTTAGAGCAGGCAGTCAAGGAAGAACTTATCAAAAAGAATCCCACCAATGACTGTAACCCGCCCAAAGTGGTAAAGAAAGAGATGAGGGTCATCAAGCCTGAACAGATTGGTGCGTACCTCCAGGCGGCAACGAACCGCAATGTCCTGCCGATGTTCTATCTGGAGCTGACCAGCGGATTGGGAAGGGGAGAACTGCTTGCTCTCCTCTGGAGTGACCTTGATCTGGACAGAAACACGATCTCCGTGAGCAAATCCGTCCTGGGCCGCAACGGTGAGCTGAAGGTAAGTGCTCCCAAGACCCGGAACTCTATCCGCACAGTGGTGGTCCCTCAGCAAACGGTAGATCTGCTGATCCAGGAACACGACCTCCACCCGGACAACCCCTACATGTTTCCTTCGCCGGTAACTGGCACCATGTACCATCCCGATGCGGCCACCCGCATCCATCGCAAATTATTGAAGGAAGCAGGCTTCCAACCGATGCAGGCCAGCTATAAGCGTGTTGTCTTGGGTGACAGTGATCGGATTCATTAGGCCAACGGCGGCGATACTCCGGGCCAGTTCTTCCACGTTCCGTTGCTGGATGTCCCGCCGTCCGGGATTGATCTTTAATCGCTGATTTTGATTTTCATAGCGGTTCCTCTCAATGCGAAAACGTGGCGATAATCCGGTTGAGCATTTCCAGATCGGAGCCGTTGAGGGATTCCGCCAGTTTACGGAGAAATGTGATCTCCGCAGAGTTCAGCGCACGACGGTCCAGGTGAAACCAGTCCGCCACTCTAACACCTCCGTGACCGCCCTGGATTGTTTCAATCGGATAGGAACAAGTCAGGATGATGAGGTCCCTGTGAATAGTTCCCCGGCTGACGTTAAACTCATGCGCCAGATTGCCGGTAGTCTCATGCCGCCGGAGGCAAAGTACCTCCAAAATCTTCTGGCGGCGTTCCCACGGGTTCATGTCCATAGTTGTAAAATCCTTTCGTCAAAAATTGAAATTATCGTTCTTGTCCTTTCTGCTGGTTCTGTCCCTCACGGGCCAGACGGTCAGCGGTTTTTCGCAGATTTTCAATGGCCTTGATTTCATCCCGCATGGCCCGCATTTTATGTAGTTCATGTCCTTCTGCGCTGTCAACTTTGCAGTCTCGGCTTTCCATGCCTTGGGCGTGATCGCTTCGCCGGATTCTTTCAGCGATTTCAGAAAACTGGCGGCTGCGTCGAACAACGCTAACTCCGCTTCATGCTCCTGCTGGTACTTCTCCCGCTTACCCGGTTTCAACTTGCCCAGCTTCTGACGGATGGGCTTGTACTTCTCGTACTGCGTCCACATTTCCAGACGTTCATCCAGGACGGCAAGGCGGCGTTCCGCTTGGACAATCTGCCCTCGGAGATCATAATAATCTTTGTTCATAGCAGAAACTTTTTCGTAAAGTTCCTGCATGGAAGTGATGTTGTTGGACTGCAACAGATTGAATAACTTTGCGTCCTCTTGCAGCTTCTTGATTTTGCCAGAACGATAGGAAGGAGCAGCAGTATCCATCCGCGCTTGCCATAGTTGGGCAATCACACTTTCCTTGCCCTGGTCCGGTTCAACCTGGGCTTGTTCCTTTGACCAGTTGTAAAGCCGGGTAATGCGGGCTTTGATTTCTTTAAGCAGTTTGTTGTCAGCGTCGATCTGGCGGTTAATGTCGCCCTTCTCCGTTCGGATGCCTCGCCGCTCCATCTTACTGGCAGCAGGCCCCATGTGGATGGTGGGTATTTTTCAATACCTTGCCGCGCATAGCTGCGATGATCTATGCGCTCTGGTCGGCCTGCGGCTTCCAGCGCACGATTAGCATATGCAGCCCACGCCGCCCGCCACTTTTCAGCGTTCTCCCGGTTATTCCAATCCGTGGTATCCACACGATGATTCTTCCAGCCGCCTTTACCATCCGGGATACGATTGCCCTGATTGTCCAGATCGTAAACCTTCCGGCACTTCGCGCCCCACTTTCCATCTTCCCGCAGGGGCCGGACGGTCAGCAGAATGTGGGCGTGGGGATTGCCAGTCCCTTTGTCATGAATGGCAAAATCAGCGCACATTCCAGCCGCCACAAAATTGTCTTTGACAAATGAGCGGATGAGGGCTAACTGCTCCACTGGTGACAGCTCCACAGGAAGGGCAACTTCGATTTCACGGGCAAGTTGGGCGTCCCTGGCTTTCTCGATTTCTTCCACCGAGTTCCAGAGCGTGGAGCGGTCCGAAAACTCTGGCGGAGCATGAGCGGGCAGCATGATCTCCGTGTGAACCACGCCGCCCTTATTTGTGTAATCATGGGTTATACCGTCCCACTCGTTTGTCAGTCGTTCGCCGCTGCGGTATGCGGCAGCAGCTACGGCAGATTTGCCGATACTGCGCTTGATAATCTGAATGGGACAATGAAAAATTGCTATTGGTTCATCCTCCTATTCTGCTGGTAAATCAGGGGTTTGGGGGCGGCAGCCCCCATCGTGTCCGGAGGACGCAACAGCCCCGGCAGGGCGCACAGCACCGGACACGGTGCATAAGTGCGCCATATCCGAGATCTCGGATATGGCGCATTATCCCAGAAGAAAAATAATCCGAGAAGCAGAGCGCAAAGCCAGTAAAATCAAGGCTTTCGGCAAAAACTTCTCGGATTATTTTTTGTGCTTTATAATGTCGATACAGCGGTG
>JAAVHC010000023.1 GCA_014799925.1 Oscillibacter sp. | reverse complement strand
TCTGTCCCTTGAAATGGAGTGCTTGCGTTCCTGTACGCTGCCCTCTATCGCCTACGGCTATAAGCGGTGTTCCCAAAAGCACAAGATCGGGCCGCAGGAAAAGTTTTGCAACAACTACGCCCCATGCCGGGAGGTATGGGCGCGGGGCGAGAGGGTAAACCGCTATATCGGCTATGACGCTGGCGAAGTGAAGCGATACGAACACTCCCGCAAGTACAATGAAGCCGATAAGAAATATCACAACATCTATCCCCTCATTGAACAATGGGGGTGGAGCCGGAGCGATTGCGTCCGGGAGATCGAAGCGGCAGGCTTGCCGCAGCCGGGAAAATCCTCTTGCTTTTTCTGCCCCAGCATGAAACGGCAGGAGATTGAAGCATTGAAAGAGCAATACCCCGAACTGTACCAGCGGGCGATTGCCATTGAAGAAAACGCCATGCCCCACCTTACCAAAGTTAAGGGCTTGGGGCGCAGCTACGCTTGGAAAGAGCGTTTTGGAAAGGAGTAACGTATGGCAAACAAAATTGAACGCATTGACCGGGAGATCGAAAAGACCCGCGAGAAGATCACCGAGTATCAAAACAGGCTGAAAGGGCTGGAAGCGCAGAAAACCGAAGCTGAAAATCTGCAAATCGTCCAGCTTGTGCGCTCTATGCGCCTGACCCCGCAGGAGCTTACGGCTATGCTTTCCGGGGGCGGTATTCCGGGCATTGCCACCGTCCCCGCAGACTATGACGGACAGGAGGACAGAGAGAATGAAGAATAAGAAAATCGTGCGCAGCTTCCTTGTGCTGCTTGCCGTCGTTATGTGCTTTGCCAGCTTTTCCGTTACGGCCTATGCACAGGGCGACGACACCCCCACCGACGACAGCAATGTAAAAGTGGAAACCCCTGACCCGAAGCCCTTGACCCCGGAGGGCAACATGACCCTTGTTGACGACATTAGCGGCGACGCCGCCGGGGATAAGCAGTTTATCGTGGTACAAAGCAAGGGCGGCAACTATTTCTACATCGTCATTGACAACGCCGCCAATGGAAATAACACCGTCCATTTTCTGAATCAGGTGGACGAAGCCGACCTCTTGGCAATCATTGAGGACGGCAGCACGACTACACCCGCCCCCGCTGTTTGTAACTGTACTGACAAATGCGAAGCCGGAAAGGTGAACACCGCTTGCCCCGTATGTGCTACCAACATGACCGTTTGCAACGGCAAGGCAGCAGAGCCGGAGCCGGAGGAACCCACAGAGCAGCCGAAAGAAAAAAGCAGCATGGGCGGGCTTGTCCTGTTCCTTGTCGTCGCACTGATCGGCGGCGGTGGTGCGCTCTACTACTTTAAGTTTATGAAGCCCAAGCAGGACGTAAAGGGCAGCACCGACCTTGACGATTTCGATTTTGACGAGTACGACGAGGACGAGCCGGAGGAACAGGAGGACGAAGAATGAGCTATGCGTTAGTCATTGCAGAAAAGCCCAGCGTCGGGGCGGCGATTGCCGCCGCCCTTGGCGTTTTCGGCAAAAAGGACGGGTATATCGAGGGCAGCGGCTATATCATTTCTTGGTGCGTCGGGCATTTGGTGGAGCTTGCGGAAGCCGCCGCTTACGGGGAGCAGTACAAGAAGTGGCAGCTTGACACCCTGCCTATCTTGCCGCAGGAATGGCAGTACACCGTTTCCGCAGACAAGGGAAAGCAATTCAAAATCCTTAAAGAGCTTATGCACCGCGCCGACGTTTCGGAGGTAGTCAATGCCTGTGACGCTGGGCGCGAGGGTGAGCTGATTTTCCGCTTTGTCTACAATATGGCGGGCTGTAAAAAGCCCATGCGCCGCCTTTGGATTTCCTCAATGGAAACGGCGGCAATCCGGCAAGGCTTTGACGATCTGAAAGATGGGAGCGAGTATGAAGCCCTGTACGCTTCCGCGCTGTGCCGCGCAAAGGCCGACTGGCTTATCGGTATCAACGCTACCCGGCTTTTCTCCTGCCTGTACGGAAAGACCTTGAATGTGGGGCGCGTCCAGACCCCCACGCTGAAAATGCTGGTTGACCGGGACGCAGCAATTACCTCATTCCAGAAAGAAAAATACTACCATGTGCGCCTTAATTTGTCCGGTGCGGAAGCGGCAAGCGCGAAGATCCCCGCAGCCGCCGAAGCGGACGCGCTCAAAACGGCTTGCGAAGCGTCGCAGGCCGTTTGCACTTCCGTCCTGCGGGAGAAGAAAACCGCAGCCCCGCCGAAGCTCTTTGACCTGACTTCCTTACAGCGGGAAGCCAACCGCATTTTCGGCTATACCGCGAAGCAGACCCTTGACCTGGCACAAGCCCTGTATGAAAAGAAGCTGCTGACTTATCCGAGGACGGACAGCACCTATCTGACCGACGATATGAAAGAAACGGCGGCGAATACTGCTGCCATGCTGTGCGGCAAGCTGGCCTTTATGGAAGGCGCGGAGTTTTCCCCTGACGTTTCCCGCGTCCTTGACAGCAAACAGGTTTCCGACCACCACGCCATTATCCCCACGATGGAGCTTGCAAAAGCTGATCTTGCCGCGCTGCCCGAAAGCGAAAGGAATATCCTGACCCTTGCCGGGACGCGGCTGCTTTTTGCCGCCGCCGAGCCGCATATCTACGAAACCGTTACGGCGGTTTTTTCATGTGCCGGCAGCGAGTTTACAGCAAAGGGAAAGACGGTGCTTTGCATGGGCTGGAAAGAGCTTGAACGCCGATACCGGGCGACGCTGAAAAAGAAGCCTGATACCGACGACGAGGAAAACGACCTTGCGCTGGACGTGCCGACCTTTACCGAGGGCCAGAGCTTTGACCGACCTGCCGCAAAGGTGACAGCGCACGATATCACGCCCCCGAAGCAGCACACGGAAGCGACCTTGCTTTCCGCTATGGAACGCGCCGGAAACGAGGACACAGACCCCGACGCGGAACGGCGAGGGCTTGGTACTCCCGCCACCCGCGCCGCTGTCATTGAAAAGCTGGTGAAATCCGGCTTTGTGGAGCGCAAGGGCAAGCAGCTTATCCCCACAGGAAACGGCAGCGGCCTTGTGGCTGCTCTCCCCGAAGTGTTGACCTCTCCCCAGCTTACCGCTGAATCGGAAAACACCCTCACGCGGATTGCAAAGGGCAAGGCCGACGCGGACGGATTCATGCGGGGCATTGAAGCTATGGCGCGGGAGCTGGTACAGGCTCACCCGAATATCTCCGAAGCGGACAAGACCCATTTCAAAGAGGATAAGCCTGTGATCGGCAAATGTCCCCGCTGCGGCGGCAGCGTCTACGAGGGCAGGAAGAACTACTATTGTGAAAACCGGGATTGCGCCTTTACCATGTGGAAGAATGACCGCTTTTTTGAGGAACGGAAAACCGCCTTTACCCCGAAGATTGCCGCCGCGCTGCTGAAAAACGGCAAGGCAAAGGTGAAAAAGCTGTATTCTCCGAAAACAGGCAAAACCTACGACGGATTGGTGCTTTTAGCCGATACGGGCGGGAAGTACGTCAACTACCGGGCTACCGTTTTGAGGGACAAAGAACTTACGCAGCAAGCATAGGAAGTGGGTACCCACTTCCGTAAAATACCCGCCTTGCGCTCCGGCGCAGGACGGGTATTTTGCTTGTTGGGATAGTCCCAAACCCTTATGTGGAAAGGAGCGGAAAAACGACACTTTCTATCTATGACAACATCATGCGGATTGATACGCGGCGCGACACGTTCAATATATCGGAAATTGAAAACCGCCGCTTTATGTATCAGCCGCAGACAGGCACTTTGATTTTAGGCCGTCAATACCACAAAAGCGGTATGTACGGCAGCCACGCAGAGGAACACGCAGACAGCGGAGCGTCCGAGCCTTACGACAGCTTTATACGCGGCTGGATTGGAACGGGCAAGCAGTACCCCCACGGCATTATCCATTTTGCACCGAACATTGACAGCCGATTTGCAGAACAGTTTGACAAAGGCTTTTCCACCCTTGAAATGTTCGCGGAGAACGGTGCAGTTAGCGATACCGTCATTCGCGGTTTTGGGGACGTATGGGAGCAGCCGCTATCCAACCTACTGCCAGAAAGGAGCAAACGATTGAGCGAAGTTTTTTCAATTTTGATTGACAGCCGCAGCCGTGCCGAAACAGACGAACCGGGCGGCGCGTGGCTTTCCATGCCAGCGACCACAGAGCAGCTTCACGCGGCTATGCAGAGCGTCGGCATTACCGCCGACAACCCGCAGGACTTTTTTATCAATGGGTATTCCTATCCTGATGGGAAACGTCTTGCGCTGCCCTATGACATGGTGTGCGCCGCCGGGATTGACGAACTGAATTTCCTTGCGGCGCGTCTGGAAGCCCTTGACCCCGCAGACCTTGACGAGCTAAACGCAGCCACGCAGCGGAAACCTGGCTTTGAGAACATCGGGCAGATCATCGACTACACCTATAACACAGACTTTTTCGTGCATATTCCCGAAGTACAGACGGTGCGGGATTTGGGCGACTACTACTTGAATAAATCCGGCATGGTGGATATGCCCGAAGAATGGAAAAAGGGCATTGACCTTGTGGCCTTTGGACGCAACGCCGCCGAGCAGGAACACGGCAGCTTTACCCCCTATGGCTATATTGTGGAGAGCGGTGACAAATGGGAACATCATTACGAGGGACGGGACGTGCCGGAGGAATACTGCATTATGAGCTATCCCCAGCCCCCGGTGCGTCCTGACCCGGAAAAGGCCGACTTTGACACTATCAGCACAAGGCAGGCCGCGACGCTGACCGCCGAGCCGCCCCAGCCGCGCCCCGTTGTCCCGATTGTACTAACTTCCGAGAAGCCAGCCGAGAAAGTCAAGGAGATCACCGACCGTCTGGAACAGGGCATTACAGAGCTGTTCGACAGTGAACGCTATAAGGAATATCTGCGCGTCATGTCGAAGTTTCATAATTACAGCTTTCGCAATACGCTTTTGATTGCCATGCAAGCCCCCGACGCTTCCCTTGTGGCGGGCTACAACACATGGAAGAATACCCACGGGCGCAACGTCAAACGGGGCGAAAAGGGTATCAAAATCTTTGCGCCGTCCCCCTACAAAGTCAAGCGGGAAATGGAGAAGATCGACCCGCAGACCCAGAAGCCCATCATCGGCAAGGACGGGAAGCCCATCACCGAAGAAAAGGAAATCACTGTCCCCGCCTACAAGGTGGTATCTGTTTTTGATGTGTCGCAGACCGAGGGGCGAGAGTTGCCCGACATTGCGGTGGACGAGCTGACAGGGGACGTTGACCGCTACAAGGACTTTTTCGCCGCGCTGGAAAAAACTTCACCCGTCCCCATTGGCTTTGAGAACATCGAGGGCAATTCCCACGGCTATTATCATCTGGAAGAAAAGCGGATTGCCATTCAAGAGGGCATGAGCGAATTGCAGACCCTTAAAACCGCTATCCATGAGATCGCCCACGCGAAGCTGCACGACATTGATTTGAACGCCCCGAAAGAGGATTTAGCGGACAGGCCAGACCGCCGCACACGGGAGGTACAGGCCGAAAGCGTGGCTTACACCGTCTGCCAGCACTACGGGCTTGATACGTCGGATTATTCCTTTGGCTACGTTGCCGGG
>JAAVHC010000022.1 GCA_014799925.1 Oscillibacter sp. | reverse complement strand
CAGGGAACGCAGGGCAAGGCGGAGGACACAGACGGGCTGACGCCCGTCAAGGACGACAACGCGGCCATGCGTTTTCTGGACCGCTGAACTTTTCTCAGTATTTTTGGGTGCTGCTCTAGAAAAGCGCCAAACACATCCCCCAGCGCTGTGTTTGGCGGAAGCTGGTCTCTTCAGCAATCCGGAAGAGATGACATTCCTACAAAAAGAAGGGCATCTTCTAAAGAATTTTCTACTTGTATGTTTCCTGCGTTGGTGCTACAATGGGAACGAAATTTGTCTGAACGGCGGGTGCTTCTCCGCCGAGGAGGGCGTTATGGAAAGAGATACCGGATCGCTGCCTGAGAAACTGGCCCGTCAGCTGGGACGGGCTATTGCCTGCCTGCTGCTGGCGGCGCTTCTGCTGGGGCTGACCGCCTGCGGCAGGGGACAGGCCCAACAGATGGAACCACAGGATCCCCAGCCGGAGCCGCCCACCGTGACGGACCGTCAGCCGGAGGTGCAGGAACCCCGGAAGCCGGAGCCGGAACCCGAACCCGAACCCGAGGCGGACCCTGTCCAACCGGAACCGGAGGACGAGGAAAGCGGCGAGGGCGACGGCTTCCCCGACGTGGAGGAGGAGAAGCCCCATCCCACCAAGCCCAAGATTGATTTTACCCAGGAGGAGTTCGACCAGGTGGTGGCGGATGTACTGGACGCTGTCATTCAGGATGGTATGACGCCCATGGAGCAGGCCAGAGCCGTTTTTGACTACGCGCATAACAGTATCCGCTATGTCGGCAGCTCGGACAAGTCCGACTGGGTGAAGGGTGCGTATATCGGTCTGACCACCGGCAGAGGCGACTGTTTCACCTACTACGCCGTGTCCCGGGCTCTGCTGACCGCGCTGGAGATTGACAATCTGGAGGTCCAGCGGATCGAGGGCGCCAAAACCCACCATTACTGGAACCTGGTGAACTGCGGCGACGGGTGGTATCACTTTGACGCCTGCCCCCGCAACCTGAAAATGCCGTCCTTCCTCAGTTTCATGGTTACCGATGAGCAGATAGCGGCTTTCACCGCCCTGGCAGGGCGGAACTACTACGATTTTGACGACACCTCCCTGCCGGAGCGGGCCACGGAGATTATCACCAATACCCGCCCCATCCCGCGTCCGTCGGAGGATCAGGAGGAGCTGGAGGGCGAGAATCTGGAGGGTGAGGAGCCCGGCGTGGATTCCGATGAACCGATGCTGCCGCCGGAGGATGACGCGGATGGCACCACCGACGAGACCATGCAGTCGGCAGACGGCAGCGAGCCCGGAACCGATACCAATGACGGTGAGCCAGGAGCCGATGCCAATGACGGTGAGCCAGGAACCGGTGCCAATGACGGTGAGTCCGGAATCGATACCAATGACGGCGGGCCCGGAACTGATACCAATGACGGTGAGTCAGGAGCCGATGCCAGCGATGGCGAGCCCGGAACCGGTGCCAATGACGGCGAGCCCGGAACCGACGCCGGCGGTGACGGGGAGTCGCCTGATCCTGCCCCGGAAGAGGGCCCCCCGCCGGAAGCGAACGGCGAACAGGAGGAAGGCTGATGCAGACCAACATTCTGGAGTATCTGGATGCCACGGCTCTCCGGGTGCCGGAGAAGCCGGCGTTTTCCAACGGCCCGGAGGGCCTGACCTTTCGCGAGGTTCATGCCCAGGCCCGCGCCATCGGCTCCGGCCTGCTGGCCCGGGGAGCGGCAAGGGAGCCGGTGGTGGTGTATATGGAGCGCCATCCTAAGATGGCAGCCGCCTTTTTCGGCGTGGTGTACGCCGGATGCTTCTATGTGCCTATTGACGGGGAGATGCCCGCCTTCCGGGTGGAACTGATTTTTCAGCAGCTGAAGCCCCGGTTTGTCATCTGTGATACGGGAACCCGGGACCATGCCGGCGCGCTGGCCCCGGAGGAGGCCCAGGTGCTGCTCTATGACCAGATTGCCGCCCAGGCGGTAAACGAAGCCGCTCTGGCCCAGACGCGGGCCGGGGCACTGGATACGGACCCCATCTATATTGTTTTTACCTCCGGATCCACCGGCGTTCCCAAGGGCGTGGCGGCCTGCCACCGGTCAGTGCTGGACTATATCGAGCACCTGACGGAGGTGCTGGGCGTTACGGAGGACACCGTATTCGGCAACCAGACCCCCCTTTATTTCGACGCCTGCCTGAAGGAGCTGTACTCCGGCATCAAGTATGGGGCGACCACCTATCTGATTCCCAAGCAGCTGTTTTCCTTCCCGATCAAGCTGGTGGCGTATCTCAATGAGTACAAGATCAATACCGTATGCTGGGTGGTGTCCGCCCTGACAATGATTTCAGGCTTCAAGGTGCTGGACAAGTACGTTCCGGAGTATTTGCACACCGTTGCTTTCGGCAGCGAGGTGTTTCCCATCAAGCAGTTCAAGCTCTGGCGGGCGGCGCTGCCTCATGCACGGTTCATCAATCTCTATGGTCCCACTGAGGCCACGGGTATGTCCTGCTGGTATGAGGTGGACCGGGAGTTTGCGGACGATGAGGTGCTGCCCATCGGGCGGCCCTTCCCCAACACGGGGCTGCTGCTGCTGGATGAAGAGGACCGGCCCGCCGCGCCCGGCGAGCCGGGAGAGATCTGCCTGCGGGGCACCTGCCTGACGCTGGGTTATTATGGCGATTTCCAACGGACCAACGAGGTTTTCGTGCAGAATCCCCTGCAAAAGAACTACCCTGAGCTTATTTACCGGACCGGCGATATTGGAAAGCTGAATGACCGGGGGGAGCTGGTATTTCTCACCCGGAAGGATAACCAGATCAAGCACATGGGCCATCGGATTGAGCTGGGGGAGATTGAGGTGGTCGCCGCCGCCGGCGAGGGCGTCCGCGGGGTCTGCTGCCTCTACCACAAGGAGAAAAAGAGGCTGATTCTCTGCTATGAGGGAGAATGCGAGGCCTCCGGCCTCGCGGGGTATCTCCGGTCCAAGTTGCCCTCCTATATGGTCCCAAACAAAATGATTCTTGTGGAGGCGCTGCCTCGTACGCCCAATGGGAAGCTGGACAGGAGGGCGCTGGCGGCACAGGTGATCGGATAGATTTATCTTTTCTGTGCGCCCTGCGGGCGCAGGTCCATTGTTTCTATTCGATAGGCCGGGGCTGCGCGCCCCGGACCTGCGCCTACTTTTTGTGCGGACAAAAAGTAGGCAAAAAGCCACCAGAACCTACGGTTCTGGACTCCCTTATGATTACAGGGATTATTTGTTTTGCGCCCGTGGCACGGTCTGGTTTTGTCTACCGTACTGCCGTCCGCTTTGTTCCCCCCTGCTTCTGCTTTAGCGTGCGTATCGGCGAACCCTACCGTATCGCTTTGGGCGCTCCCGGCGAAAAACTGCGCACGTCTGGCGATGGCTTGCAGTTCGACAAGAAGCGGCTTAGCTTCCTCTGGGTCCGTTAGAACAAGTGGGTAGCCGCAGGAGTCCGGCGGGTTCTGATAGGCATGGTCAGGAGAATCGATGCACCGCGTTGTGCCAATAAACAAAACATTAGGGGATTCTCAAGGGCGGCGAAGCCCCCCTTGAGGGTGCTTTTGCTTCTTTTCGCACAAGCGAAAAGAAGGCCCCTGCGCCGGCGCGGCGCAAATCTAAATGAAAGAAAAAAGATGTAATTATGTCTTTTACCTCTTTTCCCTTCCTTCTCTTTTTTGGAGTCTTACTCCTCCTCTACTACATAGTTCCCAAAAGAGTACAATGGCCCCTTCTGCTGGCGGGCAGCTTCCTTTTCTATGCCTTTGCCGGTTGGAAAGCCATGCTCTATATGGCCGCGACCGTCCTTTCAACATGGTTCTGCGGGGGGAAAATCGGGCAAAAATATGCCGCCCATGAACAATGGCTGAAGGAAAACAAAGCCACAGCCGACCGGGAGACCCGGAAAGCCAGAAAAGCCGCCGCCAAGGCCGCCGCCCGGCGGTGGATGCTGGCGGGCATCTTTCTGAACTTCGGGATGCTGGCGGTAGTGAAGTACACAGACTTCCTGCTGGGGAACGCCAACGGGATCATCGGCCTTTTCAGCGGTGGGGAGGAGACGATCCCGCTCCCTCATTTCCTGCTGCCCATGGGCATTTCCTTCTATATTTTCCAGTCCATGGGGTATCTGCTGGACGTCTACCGGAGCAAGTACCCGCCCCAGAGGAATCTGGGGAAATTTGCCCTGTTCGTTTCCTTCTTCCCGCAGCTCATTCAGGGCCCGATCAGCCGCTATGACGCGCTGGCTCCATCCCTGCTGGCGGAGCATAAGTGGAATACGACTACAGCTGCTTTCGGATTGCAAAGAATGCTGTGGGGCTTTTTCAAAAAGCTGGTGGTGGCGGACCGTCTGATGGTGGTGGTACGGACCCTGTCCGGCAGTCCGGACGAGTACCAGGGCGCGTACGTGCTGGCCCTGATGGCGGTGTACGCCGTGACGCTGTATGCCGACTTCACCGGCGGCATTGACGTGACCATCGGCGCGGCGGAGTGTCTGGGGATCGAGGTGGCGGAAAACTTCCACCGGCCCTTCTTCTCCAAATCCACCGCCGAGTACTGGCGGCGCTGGCACATTACCATGGGCTCCTGGTTCCGGGATTACATCTTTTACCCGGTTTCCATCTCCAAGACCATGCTGGGCTGGACCCAGAAGGTCCGGGCAAAATTCGGCGTGGGAGCCGCCAAGCGGTTCCCGGTGTATCTTGCCACGATGCTGACGTGGTTCGTCACCGGCGTCTGGCACGGGGCCAGCTGGAATTTCATCGTCTGGGGACTGCTTAACGGCGTCATCATCCTGGTGTCTCAGGAGCTGGAGCCGCTGTACGCCAGGTTCCACGAGCGCTTTCCCAAACTGGGGAAGACCTTCGGCTGGAGGCTTTTCCAGGTGGGACGAACCTTCTGGCTCATGGGCGCGGTGCGAGTGCTGGACTGCTACCGGGACGTACCGGTCACCTTCCGGGCGGTGGGAACGATCTTCACCCGGTTAAACCTCGCGGTCCTCTGGAACGGTTCCATGCTGAAGCTGGGCGCGTCCGGGGCCGACTGGCTGGCGGCGGGCATGGGGGCGCTGCTGATGCTGACGGTGTCCCTTGTCCAGCGGCGGGGAAGCGTCCGGGCGCAGCTGGCGGAGAAGCCGCTGGCCCTGCGGTGGGCCTTGTTCGGCGCGCTGCTGCTGGCGGTGGCGGTGTTCGGGGCCTACGGCGTGGGATTCGACGCCAACCAGTTCATCTATAATCAATTTTAAGGGGGTCCGGTATGAAAACGAAGCAAAAGCATACCGTCCTTCTCACCGGCGTGATCGCCGTCCTGATTCTGGCCCTGTGCCTGTTTTTGCTCCAGGAGCTGCTGCGGCCCAAGTATGGCCAGCTGAACATCCCGGAGGGCACGCTGATCGCCGACTACTATGACGACCCCACTGCCCACGATGTCATCTTCATCGGGGACTGCGAGGTCTATGAGAACTTCTCCCCGGTGACGCTGTGGGAGGAGCAGGGGATTACCAGCTTCATCCGGGGCAGCGCCCAGCAGCTGATCTGGCAGTCCTACTACCTGCTGGAGGATACCCTGCGGTACGAGACGCCGGAGGTGGTGGTGTTCAACGTGCTGTCCATGAAGTACGGCGAACCCCAGAGCGAGGCATACAACCGTCTGAACCTGGACGGGATGCGCTGGAGCGCGTCCAAGGTCGGGGCCGTCCGGGCCTCCATGACGGAGCAGGAGGACTTTCTCAGCTATGTCTTTCCCCTTCTGCGTTACCACAGCCGATGGAGCGAGCTGTCGGTGAAGGATGTCACCGGCATGTTCCGCCGGGAGAGCGTGTCTCACGCCGGATTTCTCATGCGAGCGGACGTGAAACCGGCGGGGACGGTGCCGGAGGGACGGCCCCTGGCGGAGTACCGGTTTGACCAGAGCTGCTACGACTATCTGGACAAGATGGCGGACCTCTGCGAAGAGAATGGCATCCGGCTGGTGCTCATCAAGGCCCCCAGCCTGTACCCTTACTGGTACGACGAATGGGATGAACAGATGGAGGACTACGCCCGGGAGCGGGGGATTTCTTACATCAATTTCCTGGACAAAATCGACGAGGTGGGGCTGGATTTCACTCAGGATACCTATGACGGCGGACTGCATCTGAATCTCTCCGGCGCGGAGAAGCTGAGCCGGTGGTTCGGCCGGTGGCTGGCGGAGAACTGCGGCCTGCCGGACCACGGGGAGGACGCGGAGATCAACGAGCTGTGGGCCGGGCGGAGCCAGCGCTATCACGCCATGGCCGCGGACCAGGCCCGGGAACTGGCGGAGCTTGGCTATCTGAAAAGCTACGGCGCGAAGAAGCCGGAGTAAATGACTCGCAAGCACCCCGCCATACACGAAAAAAACGGAACGGGACCCACAGCCGGGTCCCGTTCCGTTTACGCTGTTCCGTTATGTCAATTTGGCTGTCAGCCGCCGGGCGATCTCGTCTAAGAATTCCTCGGAATTGACGGCATGGGCCTCGAAGCCCGGCTCTACCAGTCCCACCAGATCCTTGGTCATGATGCCGGCGTTAAGAGTGTCGAAGCAGGCTTCCTCCAGCCTGTCGGCATAGTCCACCAGATCGTTCAGGCCGTCCAGCTCGCCCCGCTTGCGCAGTGCGCCGGACCAGGCAAAGATGGTAGCCATGGAGTTGGTGGAGGTCTTTTCACCCTTCAGGTGCTTATAGTAGTGGCGGGTGACGGTGCCGTGGGCGGCCTCGTACTCGGTGGTGCCGTCGGGAGCCACCAGCACGGAGGTCATCATGGCCAGGGAACCGAAGGCAGTGGATACCATGTCGCTCATTACGTCCCCGTCGTAGTTCTTGCAGGCCCAGATGTAGCCGCCCTCGGAGCGGATCACGCGTGCCACCGCGTCGTCAATCAGCGTGTAGAAATAGGTGATGCCCAGTTCCTCGAACCTGGCCTTATAGCCCTCGAACTCCTCCTCAAAAATCTTCTTGAACTCTCCGTCGTAGACCTTGGCGATGGTGTCCTTTGTGGAGAACCACAGGTCCTGTTTGGTGTCGATGGCGTACTGGAAACAGGAGCGGGCGAAGGAACGGATGGACTTATCCTTGTTGTGGGCGCCCTGCCAGACGGTTGGGCCGTCGGTCTTCTGGACGGTGACGGTTTTTTCTTCCGAGCCATCATCGCTCTTGAAGGTCATGGTGCAGGTACCGGGCTTCCCGGTGACAAAGTCCACGCTCTTATACACGTCGCCATAGGCGTGACGGGCAATGGTGATGGGCTTCTTCCAGTTCTTTACCACAGGCTTGATGGAGTCGATGCAGATGGGGGTACGGAAGACGGTGCCGTCCAGGATGGAACGGATGGTGCCGTTGGGGCTCTTCCACATCTCGGTCAGCTGGGGATACTCCGCCATGCGCTGCTTGTTGGGGGTGATGGTGGCGCACTTGACGGCCACGCCGTACTTCTTTGTCGCGTTGGCCGCGTCCACGGTGACCTGATCCCTGGTCTCGTTGCGGTGAAGGAGGCCCAGATCATAGTACTCGGTTTTCAGGTCCACAAAGGGGATAATCAGCTTATCCTTGATCATAGCCCACAGAATGCGGGTCATCTCGTCGCCGTCCATCTCCACCAGGGGAGTGGTCATTTTGATTTTTTCCATCACAAACTCCTTATTTTCATTTTTCCAATTTCCAGTACTGCGCTTTGAACCCGTAATTGATATCCAGCAGGTATGCCCCCGTCCGCACAGCGTTCCGCGAGCAGAAAGCGGTCACCCATTCCTCGGTTTCGTCCTTGTCCAGGCTCTGGTAGTACAGGCTCCCGCCGGGCTTCAGGAAGGAGACCGCCTTGGCGAGAATTTCCTCATGCAGGCCGCTCTCCATACGGGCGCTGCCCACCATGGTCACGATATCAAACTGGCCGGTCAGCTCGTCCAGCAGCATCACATCGGAATGGATGACCCGCACAGGGTTAGGATTATGCTCGTTTTCCAGGCATTCCTCCAGCTGGCGGCAGCAGATTTCCCGGATGTCGATGCTGGTCAGCGTGCCGCCATTGAGGCGGTAGGACAGGTGGCGGTCCCAGTACCCCGCGCCGATGCCGATGTTGCAGACCTTCGCCCCCTGGGGGACCGGGAAATTCTCCTCGTAAAATTTCGCGAACATATACTCCAGGTATTTGTTCTCAAGGGACAGGTTCCAGGGCCCGGCCTCGGCGTCATAGCACGCGCCGTAGGTTTTCAGCAGGAAGTCCTTGTCCAATGTCAGCCTCTCCCATATCCGGCGGCATAGTAGTTCATCAGGCAGCCCTCCTGCAAAATCAGCTTCTCATCCTCCGTCAGGCCCGCGCACTTGAGGGGCAGATCATGGACCGTTCCGTCCTTGCGGATCACTCTGGCGGTCATGTCCTCCACGCCCTCCGCGATGGCCTTCTTCACGCCGGGGATATACACCCAGTCGCCGTCCTCGCAGGGGAACTCGGTCCCGGCGTCCATGGTAAAGGGTACGATACCCCAGTTGATGCAATTGGAGCGGTAGCGCTTGGTGGCGTACTCATAGCAGATGTTGGCGAAGCCGCCCAGCACCTTCTGGCAGCTGGCCGCCTGCTCACGGGCGGAGCCGTCGCCGGGTTTGTTGGCGAACACGCAGGAGCCGATGGTGGTATGCTTCAGCTCTCCGCCTACCTTGGCGAGGACCCCGGCTGCCTCGGCGGGAACCTCTCCGGCCTCGCGGGCCTCCTCCAGAGCGCGGACGGCCTTACTGCGGCCCACGTACTCCGGTACGCGGCGGCTGAGGGCAAACTCGCTCAGGCCGATGGGGTTGGAGCGGTAGGAGCTGGTCTCGCCGGAGGGGATCAGCTCATCGGTGGTGGTAACGGGATCATGAATCACGGCGCACAGCTTCACCAGCAGATCGTCCTCCAGTTTGGGCATGTGGGGCCAATCCTTGATGTTGGGGCCGTAGCGCAGTTCCACAGAGGGGTCGGCCTTGCCGAAGCCCTCGTAGCACCGCCTGGCGTAGACGCTGCCGTCGTAATGATAAGCCAGCTCCTCAGCGGTGGGGGATTCGTAGTCGATATCGGTAGCCGCGGTCAGCACGCCGCCGTTGCGGGCGGTGGCGGCGATGGAGCGGGCGTCCATCAGGGCCACGGCGGAGATCTGTCCATTGCCGGGCTTCGAGCCCTCGCGGTTGGCGAAGTTCCGGGTGGCGTGGCGGATGGACAGGGCGTTGTTTGCGGGCGTATCTCCCGCGCCGAAGCAGGGGCCGCAGAACGCGGGCTTCATGACGCACCCGGCCTCCATCAGCTTGGCGGAAACGCCGTTCCTGGTGATGGCCAGGGAGATGGGAGTGGAGGAGGGATAGACGCTCATGTCGAAGTACCCGTTGCCGATGGACTGGCCGTCGAGAATGTGAGCGGCCTCCACGATGTTCTCATACATGCCGCCGGAGCAGCCCACGATGACGCCCTGGTCGCAGGTGACCTTGCCGTCCACGATATTCCGGCGGAGGTCCAGCTTCACCTTGCCCCCCAGCTGTTTGTTGCAGGCTTCCTCGACTTCCGCGAAGATTTTCCCGGGGTCCTCCTGCAGCTCGTGGACCGTGTAGGCGATGGAGGGGTGGAAGGGCAGCGCGATCATGCACTCCATTTTGCTCAGGTCGATCCTGACCACGCTGTCGTAGTACGCGCCGCTGCCGGGTTTCAGTTCCCTGAAGTCCTCGGGACGGCCAATGTTCTCGTAATAGTTCCGGATGGTCTCGTCCGTCTCCCAGATGGAGGTCAGGCAGCTGGTCTCGGTGGTCATGACGTCGATGCCGATACGGTAGTCGCAGCTGAGCGACCGCACGCCGGGACCGACGAACTCCAGCACCTTGTTCTTCACGTCGCCATGAGGGAAGGTTGCCGCCACCAGGGCGATGGCCACATCCTGGGGTCCCACGCCCTTGGGGGGCGTGCCGTCCAGGTAGACCATGACCACTTCCGGCGCGGCCACGTCGTATGTATTCCCCAGCAGCTGCTTGACCAGCTCGCCGCCGCCCTCGCCTACGCCCATGCAGCCATAAGCGCCGTAGCGGGTGTGGGAGTCGGAACCCAGGATCATTTTACCGCAGCCCGCCAGCCGCTCACGGGCATACTGATGGATCACGGCCTGGTTGGCGGGGACGTAAATGCCGCCGTACTTTTTGGCGGCGGACAGGCCGAAAGCGTGGTCGTCCTCGTTGATGGTGCCGCCCACAGCACAGAGGCTGTTGTGGCAGTTGGTCATGGCGTAGGGAACGGGAAATTCCTTCAGGCCGCTGGCCTTGGCGGTCTGGATGATGCCCACAAAGGTGATGTCATGGGAAATGAGCGCGTCAAACTTGATCCGCAGCTTTTTGGGGTCCGAGCCCTTGCTGTGGGCGCGGAAAATGGAGTAGGCAATGGTCTTTTCTCTGGCCTCATCGGGAGAGCCCTGCGCTTCATCCGCCCAGACAATTTGTCCGTCCACCAGATACGCGCCCTTTTTAATGACTTCTACCATACGAACTTTCCTCCGTTTGTCAGCGGCGGGGCGATAGCCCGCCCACTGGATTTGACGCTCCGAGTGTATCACACCGGCCCCTTTTTGTGAATAGTCAATAAGCAAAAAAGTGATTTCCTCCTCAAATTTTGTAGGCTTGACGGATAAATGAAGAAGCCTAAACGGGTTTTGCAGTTCAGAGACGGAAATCCTGCAAAATGACGGCGCCATGGCCGGAGGAATTGCGGACTGACGGCGGCGGAATGAAAAATCCCGCCGCGCCAGCGGCAAAAAAATGCACAAAGGGCCCAGGTCCGTCGCTTCCTCAGATCAAAGCTGCGAATGCTCGATTCCCATAACGTCGCTATGGTTCGTTTCCCCAGAGAGCTTCTGTCAAGGGCCTTTGGACGTTCCTGCAGATGCAGTCCCTGCCGCGTTTGGCAGACTACACAAAAATAAAGTGCGGTTTTTGGGGAGTGTCGAATAAAAAAAGACACTCCCCTAAAAATTACCCTATTTCAAAACACAGCGGTCATTTGATACAATTCATGCCAGAGAGCCGAACCAAACAAACGGCAATATGGAAGGAGTATCATCATGAAAAAACTGACCGCATTGATTCTCGCCCTGGTTATGGTCCTGTCACTGGCCGCCTGCGGCGGCTCCGGGAACGACGCCAGCGGCACTCCCGGCACTCCCAGCACCTCCGGCAGCTCCAATCCCGACAGCGGCGCCTCCTCCGGCGGCAAGGCCGACGACATCGTCCTGTGGACCCTGGCCGCCGACCTCAAACAGTTTGCCGAGCGCTATGAAGAGCAGACCGGCAACCATGTGGAAGTCGTCGTCTTTGACTCCGCCGACTTCTCCACCAAGATCATGCAGACCTTGGGCGGCAAGAGCAAGGATGTTGACGTGTTCGTCGGCGAGCCCCAGATGCTGCCCAACTTCTTCGAGGCCGGCTTCTCCGCCGACCTGAGCGCCCTGGACAACGAGGTCAAGACCCGCCTGGTGGACTATACCTACGAGGCCGGCTGCGATGAGGACGGCGTCCTGCGCGCCATCAGCTATCAGGCCTGCCCCGGCTCCGTGATTTACCGCCTGGACCTGGCCGAGGAGGTATTCGGCACCAGCGACCCCGAAGCGATCGGCGAGCTGTTCTCCTCCTTTGACGCTATCCGCGACACCGCTGACAAGCTCCAGGCCAAGGGCTACACCATCTTCGGCGACACCGGCGCCCTGCGCTGGTTCTCCAACAGCTCCAACCCCTGGGTGAAGGACGGCCAGCTGATCGTTGACCAGGACCGTCTGGACTACTTCGACTGCGCTGTTGACCTCTACCAGAAGAACCAGGTGGCTTTCGCTCAAGAGTGGTCCGCTCCCTGGTACGCCTCCATGGCCGGCCCCCTGCCCCAGCTGACCGCCGCTGATGTCGATGAGGGCACCGTGTGGGGCATGGACAAGGATGACCTGCTGGCGCAGGGCCAGGCCGGCGGCGCTGGCATCACCCAGGTGTTCTCCTACGTAATGCCCTCCTGGGGCGCTCTGATTGTCCGTGACAACGCGGAAGGCAACAAGGGCAACTTCGGCGTGTGCTCCGGCGTGTGCGGCTTCTTCGGCGGCGGCACCTTCCTGACCATCAACGAGTACAGCGAGCATAAGGAAGCCGCCCGGCAGTTCATTGAGTTCTGCACCCTCAACGACGATACCGCCCAGTGGTGGCTGGAAGCTTCCAACGGCGACGTGGTCAGCAACAAGGCCATTCTGGAAGCCAACAGCGACTACGAGAACGAGTCCTTCGGCAATCAGCACACCTATGCTTTCTATCTCGAGGAGATGGAGAAGATCGACTACGGCATGATCACTGGCTATGACGACACCATCAAGGACGCTTTCGGCAACGCCATTATCTCCGTCCAGAAGGGCCAGCAGACCAAGGAAGCGGCCATGCAGGAGTTCTACACCACCGTCACCACCCTGCTCCCCGAGATCACCATCCCCGCGGACGCGCCCTTCTATTCTCCCAATTGATCTGAACGGATTTTCATTGACTTTCCAAGCCTTCCGGGGCGGAGCGGACCGCTCCGCCCCGGAAGCATTCAAAAATTATGAGAAAAGAAAGGTGGGGCGATTTCATTGGCCGTAAAAGAGAAGACGCAGAAGCCCGCGAAGGCCAGGAAAGGCGGCCTGGAGCGGCGCAATTACTATGGCATCCTGTTCTGTCTGCCCTTTGTCATCGCGTTTTTGGTTTTTAACATCTATCCCGTATTCCGCACCTTCCAGATGAGCTTCCTGAACTACAAGGGCTTCGGCAAGGAAACCTTTATCTGGTTCGACAACTATACCCGTGCGGTCAAGGACCCCCTGTTCCGGGACGCGTTTGTCAACACCCTGAAGATGTGGGGCGTGAACATCGTCCTCCAGCTGGGCCTGGCCCTGCTGCTGACCATCATCTTCAACGACATGAAGTACCGCATGAAGGGCATGGGAATCTTCCGCGCGCTGTTCTATCTGCCCAACCTCATCGCCTGCACCTCGGTCGCCTTCCTGTTCAAGACCCTGCTGGACTGGCAGTACGGCTCCATCAACCAGATCCTGATGTCCGCGGGGATCATCTCCGCCCCCATCAACTGGCTCACCGGCGAGGGTCTGACCGCTCAGATGGTGGTGGGCGTAGTGGGCGCCTGGATGTGGTTCGGCAACAGCTTCATCATGCTGATGGCCGGCGTCCAGGGCATCGACCGCTCCTACTTTGAGGCGGCCACTCTGGACGGCGCGGGCCGCTGGGCCACCTTCTTCCAGATCACCATGCCCCTGCTGCGGCCCATCATGTTGTATGTGGCCGTCACCAGCCTGATCGGCGGCCTCCAGCTGTTCGATCTGCCCTACCTGATGTCCGGAACCAAGGGCCAGCCGGGACGCTCCTTGTATACGGCGGTGTTCTACATCTACAGCATGGCCTTCGGCACTTCTACCCCGCAGATGGGCTACGCCGCCGCCCTGGCCTTCGTGCTGTTCCTGATCATCGCGGTGTTCTGCGGCATCGCCTTCAAGCTGATGAACCAAAAGGAGGAGGATTAAGCGTATGTCTGCTGAAAAAGTGAAAACCAGGAGTGTCAAAAGCCTTTTGTACCTGTTCCTCATCCTGCTGAGCGTGCTGTGCTTCACACCCTTCTGGCTGATGATCGTCAACGCCACCCGCTCGGGCAACGAGATTATGACCAGCTTCTCCCTCCTGCCTGGCGCAAGTCTGGCTCAGAACTGGGCCATCGTCAACGAGAACATGCACCTGGGCCGGGGCTTCCTCAACAGCCTGTTCCTGGCCCTGTGCAATACGGCGCTGGTGAGCTACTTCTCCGCCCTCACGGCCTATGGCCTCGCGTACTACAAGTTCCCGGGCTCGAAGGTCATCTTCACCGCCCTGCTGGTGTTCATGATGGTGCCCTCCCAGCTGAGTATGCTGGGCTTCTACGACCTGGTGAACAAAATGGGCATGATTGACACCTACTGGCCCCTGATTCTCCCCTCTGTTGCCAGTCCGGCCACGGTGTTCTTCCTGCGGCAGTATATCCTGTCCGTCATGCCCAGGGCCATCCTGGAGGCCCCCCGCATCGACGGAGCCAGCGAGTTCGCCATCTTCCACCGCATCGTCCTGCCCATCATGGCCCCCGGCATCGCCACTATGGCCATTGGCGCGTTCATCGGCAGCTGGAACAACTACCTGATCCCCATGCTGCTCATCAACTCCCCCTCCAAACGGCCCCTGCCCGTGATGGTGGCGGAGCTGTCCGCCGTGCGGGATATCACCACCAACCTGGGCGCGACCTATCTGGTTGTTGCCGTCTCCGCTGTACCTATCATGATCGCCTTCTGCTTCTTCTCCAAGTATATCATCAGCGGAATTTCCGCCGGAAGCGTGAAAGAATAGGGTGCAATTTCACTCTGAATATGGTATGCTGGACATAAAGCGAGAAACAGGAGGTCTTTGAGATGAAGCGTCTGCTCTCTTTACTGTTATGTCCGGCAGTGATCCTTCCCCTGGCCGGGTGCGCGCTCAGCGCGCACCCGGCAGGGCCGCTTCCGGAGGAGGAAGCGGCCGCCCCGGTGGAGCTGGAGTGGTATGTAAATTACAGCTGGTTCAATACGCCATGGGGCGGCAACGCGGTCAGCGAGGCCGTCACGGCGAGGACCGGCGTGGACATCACCTTCATTTCCCCCGGCGGCAGCGAGACGGAGACTCTGGATGCGCTGATTGCCGGGAACAACCTGCCGGATCTGGTGACCCTGGGCTGGTGGGAAACCCAGCTGAGCACCATCATCAGCCAGGAACTGGTCTATCCCCTCAATGAGCTGGCGGATGAATACGACCTCTATTTCTGGGAGGTGGCGGACGAGGCGCGGCTGAACTGGTACACGGCCTCTGACGGAAACGTCTACTGTTACCCCAATTCCTCCTATTCGCCGGGGGACTATCATGGGGATGTCCCCATCGGCTCCAATCAGACCTTCCTGGTACGCAAGGACCTCTATGAGGCCATTGGCTCCCCGGACATGACCACCCCGGAGGGGTTCATGGACGCCGTGCGGGCGGCGGCGGAGGCGTTTCCCACCGTGGGCGGCCTGCCGCTGATCCCCATCGGGGCCCACGAGTTCACCGAGCGGGGCTGCGACTCCTTTGACAAGTTTCTGATGAACTTCCTGGCCATCCCCTATGAGAAGGACGGGAAGAGCTATGACCGCTATACGGACCCGGAATACAAGCGGTGGCTGGCCGTCTTCCGGCAGCTGGGGGAGGAGGGGCTGCTGTCGAATGATATTTTCATCGACAAGCGGGTCCAGATGGAGGAAAAAATCGCCCAGGGCCGCTACTTCTGTATGATCTACCAGCGCACGGACATGGCCGACATCCAACGCCTGCGGTACAGCCAGGACCCGGACAGCGTCTATATCGCCGTGGACGGCCCCAAAAATTCCGCCGGAGATCCCTACACCCTTCCGGGCTCCGGCATCAACGGCTGGACGGTGACCATGATCTCCAAAAACTGCCAGTATCCGGACCGGGCCATCAAGCTGATGAGCTTTATGATGAGCGAGGAGGGGCAGAAGCTTATCTCCCTGGGCATCGAAGGGGAACACTACACCATGGAGAACGGCCGGGCGGTACTGACCAGGGAGACCGAGCGGCTCCTCAACGAGGATAACGCCGCCTATGTGGCCCAGGTGGGGGGCAACGACGCCTACTGGATGCTCCAGGACAACCGGATGCAGGCCGCCTGGATGCCCCTTAATGAGCCTGTGCTCCAGCAGATGGAGGAGTGGACCTATCCCTACACCGTCTATACCGGGCAGTACGATGTGTCCTTCATGCCCGGCAGCGCGGCGGACGCGGCGGAAAAGATCATCACCGCCCTCCACGGGGAGATGCTGCCCCGGCTGCTGCTGGCGAAAAGCGAGGAGGAGTTTGAATTCCTTTGGGAACTGTATGTCTACCTCCGGGAGACCAACGGCCTGGAGCTGGTACTGGAGGAGAGCACGACGCAGATGATCGAAGCCAAGGCCAGGCTGGGGCTGGACTGACAGGGAGGGATACGCCGTGAGGAACTGGTTTGGCCGGATCAAGCTCAGCCGCCAGCTGGCGCTGGTGAGCTGCCTGTTTATCCTGATCCCCATACTGCTGCTGGGGTTTACCATCCTGCGGGGGCAGCAGGATTCCCTGATTCAGGCCCGGCTGCGGGAGGCCCAGAGCCGGTGCGTCCAGACCCAGGCGCAGGTCCAGCGGGCGGCGGAGCTGTGCAACATGTCCACACAGGTGTTTCTGAACACCCCCGCCCTGGTGGACCACCTGTATCTGCTCAAACAGAACCACAGGCCGGGAGCGGCGGAGCTGCTGGAGTTTTACCGGACGAACATCGCCAGCCTGGAGAAGATCATCCTGAGCAACCCGGATCTCTATCAGATCCGGGTCTACGCCGAGGCCGACGGCATTCACGAGATGATGCCCATTCTCTACAGCCGCCAGAGGATGGAGCGTATGCCCTGGGCGGAGGAGGAGCTTTCCTCCGGCACATGGCATCTGGATTTCGACGACCAGCTTTTTGCGGGCTACCCCGTTACGCCCCATGTTATGAGTCTGGTCACCGCCATCACCACCTCCTCCCAGGAGCGGGTGGGCGTGCTGGAGGTAGCCGTGCGGATGGATGAGATCCTGCCGGGCCTCTTTTCCGGCACGGAAGAGAACTGGGCCGTCCTGGTGGACAACTCCGGCAAACTGCTGGCCGGTCAGGTCCCGGTGGACGATGTCCCGCTGGAGGAGCTGGCCCGGGCGGAGGAAGGGGCGCAGTATACGCTGGCCGGGGTGCGGGTACTGGTGACGCGGACCTGGCTTCGGGACCTGGATTGTACCTATTTGCAGGTTGCAAGCCTGACCGATATTAACCGTGCGATTCTGCTCCAGTCGGTCTATCTGCTGGCCGTGCTTCTGGCGGCCTTTGCGCTGATGATCTGGGCGGTATCCAGGCTGACCCGCCGGATTCTCCGGGGCTTCTACGGGGCGTTTGACGGCATCCGGGCTTTTGCGGATGGGGACGAGAACGCCATGGTGGAGGTTACCGGCCAGGGGGAGACGGCGGATTTTGCCCGGGAGGCGGGGCATCTGCTGGACCAGATCCGCACGCTGATGCGGGACAATCTGGAGCGGGAAATGGATATCCAGAAAGCGGAAACCCGCGCCCTCCAGAACCAGATCAATGCCCATTTTATCTACAATGTACTGGAGGCCATCAAGATGATGGCGGAAATTGACGAGGAATATGAGATCGCCGACGCGGTGACCAGCCTGGGCAAGCTGCTGCGCTACAGCATGAAGCTGGAGGGCGGCGGCGTTCAGCTGGAGCGAGAACTGGACTATATCCGGAACTATGTGGCGCTGATGAATCTGCGCTTTGACTATGTGATCCGTCTGGAGCTGGACGTCCCGCCGCAGCTCATGGAGCAGCGGATTCCGAAAATCAGCTTACAGCCCATTGTGGAAAACGCCGTGGTGCATGGCGCGGCCGTGCTGGCCGCCGATACCGTCATCACCCTGCGGGGCGTGATCGACCACACCGGCGGACGCTTCACCATCTCTATCGCCGATGAGGGGCGGGGAATGGATGAATCATCCCTGGCCCGTCTGCGCCGCCAGATTGCCGGAGAGGAACCTGCCCGGTCCTCCTCCGGCAACGGGATCGGCCTGAAGAACGTGCAGGATCGCATCCAAATGGCTTTTGGGACGGAGTACGGTCTGGACGTGGCCTCTCAGCCCGGACGCGGCACCACGGTCATCGCGGTCTTTCCCTATCATGAGAAAACGGAGGAAAGCTCATGAATACGATCCTAATTGCTGAGGACGAGAAATTTATCCGCCGGGGTCTCAGGACTATGATCGAGCGTTCCCCCGTCCCCACCGGCGAGATTCTGGAAGCCCGGGACGGCGAGGAAGCCCTGGAGCTGCTGCGCTCCCGTCAGGTAGACCTTCTGGTAACAGACATCCGTATGCCGAGAATGGATGGGATCGAACTGGTTTCCCAGCTGGGAAACCTGGACCACCAGCCCATGGTGCTGGTGGTCAGCGGCTATGACGACTTCTCCTACGCGGTGGAAATGCTGCGCAGCGGCGCCCGGGATTATCTGCTCAAGCCGGTGGAGCGGGAGCGGCTCTATCAGGCGTTGGAGAAGCTGGAGGAGCGGTACTGCCAGGAACAGGCCGCCCGGAATGAACAGGACCGGCAGTTCCGCCGTGCCCTGCGGCAGCTGATGCTGGAGGGCGCCCGGGATCGGGAACTGCTGGAGAAGGTCCGTGGACAGTTCTTCTCCGGTCCCTATGTGGGCTTTTGCATTGGGACATGGGAACAGCCCGCGCCGGAAGGGACGCTGTGCATCCGTGGAAGAGGTTCCATGATGCTGTACGCTGTTTCTGTGGAAGCGAGTTCGGATTTGGACGCGCTGCCCCCGCCTGTGGGCGGGAGCAGCGTCCATGAGGGCGTGGAGTCTCTGTACGACTGCTATCAGGAGGCATACGCGGCCTGGAAGTGCTCCTTCTTTACCGGCGAACGCTGCGAAGTTCCGGTCAGTCGGGGGGACAAGCCTCCTGCCGCCAACGCCCGGCAGCTTGCGGGACTGGTGGGACTGTCCAGAGGGCAGGAGGTATCCAGACTGCTGGTTCAGGAGGCGGACAGCGTCTCCCGCGGGGAGACGGACCCTGACGCCTTTGCCCAGCTGTGCGCGGATTTTATCCGCCAGCTGCGCTCCTCCTACCAGAGCGTCCTTGCGCTGGACGGGGAGGCGGAGCGGTTTGCCAACATATGGAATTTCCCAGGCTGCGCCCGGTATCTGGAGGAGCTGGACCAGTGGCTGGAGCTTCTCTGCGGGCAGACGGCTCAGGAGTTTTCCGACTATGAGAACAAGCAGAAGATCCGTCAGGCGGTGCAGTATATCCAGCAGAACTTCCGCCAGCCGCTGAATATGGCGCAGGTCAGCAACCATGTGTCCATGAATTACTCTCTGTTCAGCCTGCTGTTCAAGCAGTACACCGGCTCCAACTTCGTCAGCTACCTGCAAAAGCTGCGTCTGGACGAGGCGAAGAAGCTGCTGGAAACTACGGACTGGCGCGTCAATGAGATCGGGCGCCGGGCAGGCTTTGCCGATGAGAAGCATTTTCTCAAGGTCTTCAAGACGGGGGTGGGCTTGTCCCCTACCGAGTACCGGAAAGCCGCCGTCCTGCTGGAGCAGAGCGAACGGAAAGATGAGCTTGAATAATCGCTCAGCGGCGGCAGTCAGAAAATGAACCGCGTGTCATCCCGGCCTGCTGGAGCTTTTGGTGAAAGGCTCTGCTGCCACCTGCGCACAATATTTACTTTCTCCCCTGTCATCAATTTCCTGTTTTTGGACATAGTTATGCTCCCTCCATGAGGACAGTTTTTCCTCTGTCTCTCATAGAGGGAGCATATCGCTCCTTTTATGCTGCTTACTTTTTTGCAAGCGCCTTGTCCAGCCAATCCTTGCCGTCTACAAAACGGGAGACGATGTAGGAGACCACATAGTCGCCGGCGGCGTTGATCATGGTTGCCGGGGGGTCCACCAGGTTGCCGATGGCAACCAGAATGGGGAAGGCCATCTCCATCTGATTGGGGAAGAAGATAGAGCAGATAATGTACTCCCCGATATAGCCGCCGCCGGGTACGCCGCTCATGCCCACGGAGGACAGAACGGCAACCAGCACCACCTTTACCAGCATCCCGATGCCCGTGAAGGGAGTGCCGAACACGCCCATGACAAAGGCGATCTTCAACACGCAGGAGAAGCAGGAGCCGTCCATATGCATGGTGGCGCCCAGGGGCAGGACCATGTCGCTGACATCCTTGGAAATGCCGGTATCAGATGCCTCTTCCATATTGGTGGGAATGGTAGCCACGGAGGAGCAGGTGCCCAGGGAGACAATGGCGGGCTTGGCAATGTGCCGGAACATGGTCTTGATCCCGTGCTTCCCGCCGCCAAACCGGGCGAAGAGGGGCCAGGCGGTGAAGATGTAGACGAAGCACAGGGGGTAATACACCAGCATGGCGCGGCCATAGTTGGTGATGACCTCGGAGCCGTAGGTGGCAACCAGATCGGCGAAGATGGCGAAGAAAGCGATGGGGGCGTAATAGGTCACGATCTTCACAAATTTCAGCATCACGCTGGTCAGGTCCTCCAGGAAACGGCCCACCGGCGTGTTCTGCCCGCCGTTGAGGTTCACCGCAAAGCCGAAGAGCATGGAGAAGACGATCAGGGGCAGCATGGCCCGGCGGCTCAGCAGGCCCACAAAGTCGCTGGAGGTGAAGAAGTTCACGAGCAGCTCGCTCATGGTGGCGTACTCGCCCATTTCCTCCGAGGGGATCTCCGTCCATGGGGTCAGGACCGGCGGGAAGAGGCGCATCAGAACAAACATGATGACGGCGGCGATGGCTCCGGTGACAACAAAGGTTGCCACGGTGACGCCCATAATCCTGCCGGCCCGGCTGCGGCTCTTCATATTGGCCACGGCGCTGGAGATGGAGGCGAACACCAGGGGCACCACGATACAGAACATCATATTGATGAACACAGTGCCCAGAGGCTTGATAATGGTCGCGCCGCTGCCGGAAACAACGCTGCCGCCCGCATCCCGGGCGGCGGGGAAGATCCAGCCCACAATGCAGCCCAGGATCATGGACGCCAGCATAATGCCAAGGAAAGTGTAGTTCTTCGCGATAGATTTCTTGTTGAGTTCAGCACTCATTGTTTTGTTCCTCCTGAAACATATTTATATATGAAGGTCCTCGTCGCGGACCTCGCCCTCACAGACGATATTGGTGGGGCCGGTGAGCCAGACCGCTTTCACGGCATCGCCGTCCCGGTCAATGGTGACCCTCAGGGTCCCGCCGGGGACGGAGACCGATACATCCTCGCCACTGACCCTGCCCAGCAGGGCGAGGGCCAGCACCGCAGACCCGGTGCCGGTGCCGCAGGCATAAGTGAAATCCTCTACGCCCCGCTCGTAGGTCAGCTCCGTGATCTGCTCGGGGCCGGTAATCTCGCAGAAGTTGACGTTGGCTCCTTTGGGGAAAGCGGGATGCCAGCGGAGGGTCCTGCCCAGTTCCCGGAGATCGTCCATAGACCTGCGGGAGAGAGCCGGGCAGGGGACTACGGCATGGGGCAGTCCGGGAGTACCCAATTCTATATAGGAGCAGTCCCAGGTCTGGCCCAGCGCCTCTACCGGGCGGTGCAGGTCAATGACGGTGGGGTCAGTGAGGCGGATACGGTAGTTCCGCCGGTCAATACGGGCGCCGGTGACAAGGCCGGAGGGAGTTTCCACCGTCTGGGTCTCACCCGCAAGGCCGTTCTCACAGCCGTACCGGCAGATGCACCGGGCTCCGTTGCCGCACATCTCGCCCTCGGATCCATCGGAATTATAAAAGAGCATCCGATAGTCGCCGCCCTGGCGGGAGGACTCGACCACCATCAGGCCGTCGGCTCCGATGGAGAGATGCCGGTGGCAGAGTGTGCGGGCGATGGAGGGGAAGAGGCTCTGCTCAAGGTGCTCCTCCAGATTATTGAGGATGATGAAGTCGTTGCCAGCTCCATTCATCTTGGTAAAATGCAAAAGAGGTTCCCCCTTTCCTAACCATAAAAGCACTAACAGAATATACCATCAATAATCAAAAGTATATAGGAAAAATCAACATTGTAAATCTTGAATACTGCGAAAAAGTATGTGAATTGTGCTCTCTGAAAGGCATGGGGAAAAGGAGCAGCGGCGAATTTTGGAAAAATTTCAAATTTTTTGAAAAAAACCAGTTGACAAAGGAGGAGGTAAGTGGTATAGTAAGCGAGCTGTCGCCGGAAGGGCGGTGCGGACGCAGGGCTTTGAAAAAAGTTTTGCGAAAAGCGAAAAAAGGGCTTGACAAAAGCTGGAAGCTGTGGTAAGCTAATCAAGCTTTCGAGCGAGAGGCCCGGCAGAGGGTCGGTACGAAAAAGATTTCAAAAAAGTCGAAAAAAGTACT
>JAAVHC010000076.1 GCA_014799925.1 Oscillibacter sp. | reverse complement strand
GGATGAACGACATGTGCCACTACTTAAAGATGGACCCCTGGTTCCGCCAGGGCAACCACAAGGATATCACCTTCTCCATGTTCTACGCCTTCTCGGAGAACTATATCCTGCCCCTGAGCCACGACGAGGTGGTCCATATGAAGGGCTCCGTCCGGGGCAAGATGCCCGGCGACGAGCGGCAGCAGCTGGCGGGCGTCCGGGGCTTCTACGGCTACACCATGGCCCACCCCGGCAAGAAGCTGAGCTTCATGGGCGTGGAGCTGGGCACCGAGCAGGAGTGGCACTTCGAGGACCAGCTGGACTGGGGCGTCCTCAGGAACGAGGGCAACGCCAGGCTCCACCGGTACATCAGGGACATCAACCGGTTCTACCAGAGCTCCCCTGAGCTGTGGGAGGTCGATTTCAGCTGGGAGGGCTTCCAGTGGCTGGTGCCCGATGACAACCAGAACAACGTCGTTGTTTTCCTCCGCCGGGACAAGTCCGGCAACGAGATGGTCTGCGCCGTCAACTTCAATCCCAACACCTATGAGAACTACCGCTTCGGCTGCTCCCCGGTGAAGGAATATGTAGAGGTCTTCAACTCCGACGCGGAGATCTACGGCGGCGACGGGGTGCTCAACGAAAAGCCCTGCAAGGTGGAATGGATTCCCTCCCATGAGAAGGAATGCTCCGTGGCCATCCGCATCCCGCCCTTCGGCGCGGTGTTCCTGCGGGGTCAGGGCAAGCTGCGGGCCAAGCCCCAGCCCAGGAAGGCCAGAGCCGCCGCTCCGGAAGATGGGGAAAAGCCCCGGACCACCCGGGAAAAGGCGGCCGAGCCTGAGACGGCCGTCACGGAGCAGGCGGCAGAGGCCCCCAAGCGGCGGGGCCGGAAACCCAGAGCCGCCGAGGCTCCCGCTCCGGAGCAGGCGACGGAGGCCCCCAAACGGCGGGGCCGCAAGCCCAAAGCCGCCGAGGCTCCCGCTCCGGAGCAGGTGACAGAGGCCCCCAAACGGCGGGGCCGCAAGCCCAAAGCCGCCGAGGCTCCCGCCCCGGAACAGGCGGCGGAGGCCCCCAAGCGGCGGGGCCGCAAGCCCAAAGCCGCCGAGGCTCCCGCCCCGGAGCAGGCGGCGGAGGCCCCCAAGCGGCGGGGCCGCAAGCCCAAAACGGGCGCCGCCGCAGAGAAAAAAGCTCCCTCCCGCACCAGGAAAAAGAAAACTCCCGATGCGGCTGAAGAATAACGAGAGAGGATGGATCAAGCACACATGAAAAAAGAGTGTATCGCAATGCTCCTGGCAGGGGGGCAGGGCAGCCGGCTGTATGTGCTGACCAGCAACGTGGCCAAGCCCGCCGTTCCCTTCGGGGGAAAATACCGCATCATTGACTTCCCTCTGTCCAACTGCACCAACTCCGGCATCGACACCGTGGGCGTCCTTACCCAGTACAAGCCTTTGGAGCTCAACAGCTACATCGGCTCCGGCCAGCCCTGGGACCTGGACCGTCTGGACGGCGGCGTCCACATCCTGCCCCCCTACATGCGGGAGGGCGACAAGGGCACCTGGTTCAAGGGAACCGCCAACGCCATCTATCAGAACATCGGCTTCGTGGATATGTACGACCCGGAGTACGTGGTGATCCTCTCCGGCGACCATATCTATAAGATGAATTACGACAGGATGCTGGAGGCCCACAAGGCCGCGGGCGCGGCCTGCACCATCTCCGTGCTGGAGGTGCCCTGGGCGGAGGCTCCCCGCTTCGGCATCATGGCCGTGGACGACGAGGACAACATCGTGGAGTTCCAGGAAAAGCCCAAGCAGCCCAAGAGTAACCTGGCCTCCATGGGCATCTATATCTTCACCTGGCAGAAGCTGCGCCAGGCCCTCATTGAGGACGAGGCCGACCCCGAGTCCAGCAACGACTTCGGCAAGAACATCATCCCCAAGTTCCTGGCCGCCGGCGAGAAGATGATCGCCTACCGGTTCGACGGCTACTGGAAGGACGTGGGGACCCTGGAGAGCCTCTGGGACGCCAATATGGATATGCTCAGCCGGGGCGACCTGGATCTGCTGGAGGACAGCTGGCCCATCTACGCCCGCCTGCCCAGCCAGCCCCCCGCCTATATCGGTAAATCCTCCCTGGTGGAGCACTCCGTGGTCACCCAGGGCTGCGAGATCAGCGGCACCGTGAAAAACTCCGTTCTCTCCCCCGGCGCGCGGGTGGAGGAGGGGGCCGAGGTGGCCTACTCCATGCTGATGCCCGGCGTCACCGTGAAGCGGGGCGCCGTGGTGCGCTACGCCATTCTGGGTGAGAACTGCCAGGTGGAGGCGGGCGCCCAGGTGGGCGGCAATCCGGAGGACTATGACCCCGACGAGTGGGGCATCACGGTCCTGGGTCCCGGCGCCGTTATCTCCGCCGGTGAGACGGTCAAGCCGAAAACGATGCTCAACAGCGAGCATAAGGAGGTGTCCAGATGAAAGGACTGCACGGCATTATCTTCTCCTACGAGAAGCATGACGGACTGCGGGAGCTGACAGAGGCCCGTATGCCCGCCTCCGTCCCCTTCGCGGGACGCTACCGCCTGATCGACTTTATCCTCAGCAGCATGGTCAACGCCGGCGTCACCGACGTGGGCGTGGTGCTGGAGGGCAACTATCAGAGCCTGCTGGACCATCTGGGCTCCGGCAAGGACTGGGACCTCAGCCGCAGCCACGGCGGACTGCGCCTGCTGCCCCCCTTCGCCACGGAGCAGGTCCGGGGCGTGGGCGGCATCCGGGGCAAGATGGAGGCCCTGGCGGGCGTGCGCTCCTATCTCCAGGGCATCCGGCAGGACCACGTGGTCCTGGCCGACAGCGACCTGGTGATCAATCTCCCCATTCAGGACGTGTACCAGGCCCATCTGGCCTCCGGCGCGGACATTACCGCCGTCTGCACCAGCGACGTCAGCGGCCCCGGCGATGTGACCTACTTCAAGCTCAATGAGACGGGCCGGATCACCGACGTCCTCTTCCCCCTCAACAACCCCGCCGGATATCACCGGTCTCTGGAAATTTATATTCTCTCCAGGCAGCTGCTGCTGGATCTGGTGGACGAGTGCATGAGTCACGATCAGGTCAGCTTCCGGGGCGCGGTGCTCCAGGGGAAGGCGTCCGCGCTGCACCTCCAGAGCTATGTCTGGGACGGCTACGCCGCCCAGATCCGGACCCTGAAGGGGTACTATATGCGCTCCATGGAGCTGCTGGATCCCGCCATCCGCCGGGAGGTGTTCCCCGCCGGACGGCCCATCTTCACCAAGGAGCGCAGCGAGGCGTCCACCTACGTGGACCCCGCCGGCGTGTGCTGCAACTGCCTGGTGGCCGACGGCTGCACCATTGAGGGCACGGTGGAGAACTCCATCCTGTTCCGGGGCGTCAGCGTGGCCAAGGGCGCGGAGGTGAAGGACTGCATCCTCATGCAGGACGTCACCGTCAGCCGGGACGCGGTGCTCCACCACGTCATCGCCGACAAGGACGTAGTCGTCATGGACTCCCGCACCCTCATGGGCCATGAGAACTATCCCATGACCATCGCCAAGGGCAGCAGGATTTGAGAAAACGCTGAATCCATCCCTGTCCTGGGCATACTGTTCTTATCTCTAAAGGAGGTTTTTTCCCATGAAGATTCTGTTTGCCACCTCTGAGGCGGTCCCCTTCTGCAAGACCGGCGGCCTGGCCGATGTGGCCGGCAGCCTGCCTCAGGCGCTGGCCCAGGCCGGCAACGAGGTGGAGGTCATTCTGCCCCTGTACCAGCGGGTGTCGGATAAGTGGAAGGATCAGATGGAGTTTGTCTGCCACATTGAGGTGACTCTGGGCTGGCGGCGGGTGTACTGCGGCCTGTTCCGCCTGGACAAGGACGGGGTCATCTGGTACTTTGTGGACAACGAGTACTACTTCAAGAGGGACGCCCTCTATGGGCACTATGACGACGGTGAGCGCTACGGCTTTTTCTCCCGGGCCATCATCTCCCTGCTGCCCGCCATGGCGTTCATGCCGGAGGTCATCCACTGCAACGACTGGCAGACCGCGCTGGTGCCCGTCTATCTGAAGGACGAGTGTGTCCGCTGGCCGGAAGTCCGGAGCATCAAAACCGTCTTTACCGTCCACAATATCGAGTACCAGGGCCGTTACGGCAAGGAGACCCTGGAGGACCTGTTCGGTCTGGCTCCCGGCTGGTTTGCCGACGGCACCATCGCCATGGACGGCGATGTGAACCTGCTCAAGGGCGCCCTCATGACCTGCGACGCCATCACCGCCGTCAGCCCCACCTATGCCCAGGAGCTGCGCTACGCCTTCTTTGCCCACGGCATGGAGAGCGTGATCCAGCGCAACGCCGGAAAGGTCTACGGCGTGCTCAACGGCCTGGATATGGACCGCTACGATCCCTCCAGGGGCGAGGGGATCAAGGCCAGGTTCAGCGTCAAGAGCATGGCCGGCAAGTCCAGGAACAAGGCGCATCTCCAGCAGCAGATGGCTCTGGAGGAAAATCCCGACGTGCCGGTGATCGGCATCGTCAGCCGCCTGGTCAGCCACAAGGGTCTGGACCTCATCTGCAAGGTGTTCGACCAGATCATGGACCTGAACTGCCAGTTTGTGGTGCTGGGCAGCGGCGACTGGAACTACGAGCAGTTCTTTGAGGAAAAGCGCCGCCAGTATGAGGGCCGGATGGGCCTGTTCCGGGGCTATAACGAGGAGCTGGCCAACGCCATTTACGCCGGCGCGGACCTGCTGCTGATGCCCAGCAAGAGCGAGCCCTGCGGCCTGGCCCAGATGATCGCCATGCGCTACGGCACGGTGCCCATCGTCCGGGAGACCGGCGGGCTGAAGGACACCGTCCACCCCTACGAGGCCTGGTGCGGCGCGGGCAACGGCTTTACCTTTGCCGACTACAACAGCGGCGACATGCTCTATGTCATCCGTCAGGCGGTGGAGCTGTACTACGATAAGCCCAAGGAATTCCTCAACCTCCGCAAGGCGGGCATGACCGAGGACTTCAGCTGGGGCCGCAGCGCCGAGGCGTACAACGAGATCTACCGGAAGATCTGCTCATAACGAGGCCACGATTTCGACCGAGCGGGGCTGCCTCTCTGTGCAGCTCCGCTCTTTTTGCCCCACCAAACCAATATAGTCAATCAACTTGAAAATAGCAAAGCTATTTTTCAGGCGGGCTTTGCCCGCCTGCGTGTGAAACACGCTGGCGTTGACTATGAAATCCAAATCAGGGCCGCTGAAAGCGGCCTGCTGCGGCGTATACGCCGCAGCACTTGAAAAGAATTTTAATTCTTTTCAAGTTATTTGATTATAGAAAAGAGGACACACCGATATGGAAAACATGACCAAGGACGTCATGAAGCAGGCGATTGTCGATAAGCTGCGCCTGAACTTCGGCTGCACGGAGGAGGAGGCCACCGAAGCCAATATGATGAAGGCCTGCGCCATGGTGCTCCGGGACCGTATGAGCGCCCACGCCGTGGAGACCCGCTCCAAGGTGCGCAAGCAGCAGCTGCGCCAGGTCCACTATATGTCCCTGGAGTTCCTCATGGGCCGCAGCCTGATGAAGAACGCCTATAACCTGGGCGTCATCGAGCCTATGAAGGAGGCCATCCAGGAGCTGGGCTTCAAGCCCGCCCACATTTTTGACATGGAGCCCGACGCAGGCCTGGGCAACGGGGGCCTTGGCCGTCTGGCCGCCTGTTATCTGGACAGTCTCACTACCCTGGAGATCCCCGCCTACGGCTATTCCATCTGCTATGAGCTGGGCATCTTCAGGCAGAAGATCGTGGACGGCCAGCAGCTGGAGCTGCCCGACAACTGGAAGGATCAGGGCGACGCCTGGCTGATTCCCCGTCCCGACGAGGTGGAGGAAGTCCACTTCGGCGGCCGCCTCCGCGAGTTCTGGGACGGCGACCGGCTCCACGTGGTCAACGAGGACTACACCCGTGTGCTGGCGGTGCCCTGCGATATGTCCATCGCCGGCTATGACACCAAGCACACCAACGTCCTGCGCCTCTGGGACGCCAAGAGCCCCACGCCCATTGACATGGGCCTGTTCAGCCAGGGCGAGTACCTGAAGGCCAACGAGGAGAAGGCCATGGCCGAGGTCATCGCCAAGGTGCTCTACCCCGAGGACAACCACTACGAGGGCAAGAGCCTGCGCCTGCGCCAGCAGTACTTCTTTGTTTCCGCCACGGTCCAGTCCATCGTCCGCAAGCATATCCAGGCCTATGGCACGGTGTCCAACTTCCACGAGAAGAACGTGATCCAGATCAATGACACCCATCCCACCCTGGTGATCCCCGAGCTGATGCGCATCCTGATGGACGACGCCGGACTGAACTGGGATACCGCGTGGCATATCACCAGCAACTCCGTGGCCTATACCAACCACACCGTGCTGGCCGAGGCCCTGGAGCGCTGGCCCCAGGCCCTGATGCAGACCCTGCTGCCCCGGATCTGGCAGATCATCTGCGAGATTGCCCACCGCTGGCAGGAGAAGGTCACCGCCTACTACTGCGGGGATGAGAGCAAGATCCGCAGCATGGCCATTGTCTGGGATGGCGAGATCCGCATGGCGAATCTCTGCATTGCCGGCGGCATTGCCGTCAACGGCGTTTCCGCCCTCCACAGCGATATCCTGCGCAACGACGTCTTCCGGGATGCCTGCAACATGGAGCCGGATAAGTTCAAGAACGTCACCAACGGCATCGACCACCGCCGCTGGCTGGCGGAGATCAACCCCGGTCTTGACGGCCTGATCCGCGACCTCACCGGCGGCAGCGACTACCTCCGCCATCCCGGCGCGGCGCTGCCCGGGCTGGAGAAGTTCGCCGACGACAAGGAGGTTCTCCTGCGCCTGGGCCAGATCAAAAAGGCCAATAAGGAGGCCTTTGCCAAGTACGCCAGGAAGACTCAGGGCTTCGTGCTGAATACCGACGCCATCTTCGACGTGCAGGTCAAGCGCCTCCATGAGTACAAGCGCCAGCTGCTGAACGTGCTGCATATCATTCACCTCTACCATCAGCTCCAGGATAATCCCAATATGGAGCTGCGGCCCCACACCTTCCTGTTTGGGGCGAAGGCCGCTCCCGGCTATGCCGTGGCCAAGCGGATCATCCGGCTTATCAACTCCCTGGCCGACGAGATCAACCACAACCCCATCTGCAAGGACAGACTGCAGGTCTTCTTCCTGGAGAACTACCGGGTGTCTCTGGCGGAGGTGCTCATGCCCGCCAGTGAGGTCAGCCAGCAGATCTCCACCGCCGGCAAGGAGGCCAGCGGCACCGGCAACATGAAGTTCATGATGAACGGCGCGCTGACGGTGGGCACCCTGGACGGGGCCAACGTGGAGATGCACGAGGTGCTGGGCGACGAGAACATGTTCCTCTTCGGCCTGAAGACCGAGGAAGTCAAGGAGATGCGGGACATCGGCTATAATCCCTTTAACCTCTACACCCGCGACCCCAACCTCCACCGCGTGCTGGACCACATCAACAACGGTTTCCGGGACGGCGTCCGCTATGACGATCTGGTCCAGCGGCTGCTCCTGGGCGCGGGCGGTTCCCAGGCGGATGAGTATATGCTTCTGGCCGATTTCGCCTCCTACTGCGCCGCCGAGCGGAGAATGGTGGAAACCTACGCCGACCAGATGAAGTGGAACCAGATGAGCCTGTATAATATCGCGCGCTCGGGTATTTTCGCCGCCGACCGGTCCATCGCGGACTATGCCGAGCGGATCTGGAACGTGCCGTATAAGAAATAAGACGAGGGGGCCTTCTTTTCTTTGTGAACAAAGAAAAGAAGCAAAAGAAAAACTTTTTGCCTGCCCGATGGGCCTTGGCCTTTCGGTGCCTGTCCCTGCTGATATGCTTTTGGGCATTGAGAGTGCCAAAGGGCGCGGAGCAAAGCTCCGCGCCCTGGTCTTTTGGGGTTATAGTCAACGCAGTTAAAAAGTAATAAAGTTTAGGGCCGCCCTTTTCAAAGGGCGGTAGGGTCCAGGGGCAACGCCCCTGGTGGGTTTGGGCGAAGCCCAACATATTCTTGTTCTCAAGTGTGTCAACTATAAAATCTACCATGTTGAAATCCGTACTTGCAATCCTTCCCAACATAGTATACAATAAACCCACGCAATACGACAGCACAAAGTGATACTTTTTCTTGAAAGAAAAAGTATCAAAAAGAACTTTTATTCCGAGCCTAAACCCACTGCATTTCCGGGATTTCCGCCCGGTAACGATATTGCACTTCTAATCGAAGAATAGTATAAGAAAGAGGGTAAAGCTGCAATGATGAAAAAATCTCACGCAACACGCTTTTTATCCCTGGTCCTCGCCCTTGTCTTGAGTTTTTCCCTCTGTATCCCGGCGTTCGCCGCTGAGGGGTTCTCTGATGTGTCGGAGAGCCACTGGGCCTATAACGATATCATGACCTGCGCGGCGCAGGGGATCGTCACGGGCTATGAGGACGGGACCTTCCGGCCGGAGGATGAGGTCAGCACCGTCCAGTTTCTGGTCATGCTGACCCGGACGTTCTACGCGGATGAGCTGAGCCAGGTGACCACGCCTGCCGGTCAGCCGTGGTACTACGCCAATACCAAGGTTGCCGAGGATGTCAGTCTTTCCAGCCAAATCTCCGTTTCCGACAAAGCCATCAACCGCTATGACATGGCTCAGGTCCTGTATAACGAACTGGTCATCTCCGGCAAAAAGATTTCCATTGGCAAAGACAACGCCAACGCTGCGGCCAGCAGCATCAAGGACTGGAGCAAGATTCCCTCTGACCGCCAGCTGGCTGTCAAGTATTGCTACGCTGCTGGCATCCTCACCGGCATGTCTGACGGGACCTTCTCCGGTGACAGCAACATGAACCGGGCGCAGGCCTGCGCGGTGATCGTCCGGATGATGAACCTCATAAACGGCTCCGCTCCCGTCCAGCCGGAGCAGCCGACTCAACCGGAACAGCCCGAACAGCCGGAAGAGACCGGGACCGGCAAGCTGGCCAACGGTAAGGACGCCACCACGGAAAACGTGCTGGAGATTCTGGCCCAGATTCAGGAAGAGTATCCAACCGGCACCGTATGGGATGAAAAAGGAACTGACGGCAACTACTATGCCGCTGGCAACAACAGCACCGACGTAAAAGCCGTTACAAACAAGTTCAAAACCATCAACAACAAAATTACCAGCACTCAGTACGCTTGCGGCGGCTGGGCAGCGATGGTTTCTGACCGCATCTTCGGTCAAACAGGCGCACCTGCTCGCGAAGTAACCGACCCCAGCAAAATCCGTGCTGGCGACCTCCTTATTTGCCTTAACAGCAAAGGACAGCTCACACACGTAGCCATTGTATCCTCCAATGCCAGCTACAACGGCACCTTCTGGGGCTTTACCATCTGTGGTGGCAACAGCAGCGGAGGATATGTAAGCTGGGACACAAGCCTTGGCAGTCTCAACATCAATCGCTGCTACACCCGCTACCCCGAATAACCCGCAGACAGCACAATCCCGGCAGGCGATGCCTGCCGGGATTCTTTTATTCCGTCTCTTTTAAGAAAAAGTATGAGAAACTGCTATTCAACAGCGGAAAAAACCATGCCGGGATAGCAGGTTTCCGTAAACCTCCATCCCGCCTCAAGCCCGGTCAGCGCCTCCGCCAGGATGGGACCGAACCGCTCGTCCATGCCGGCGGCCGCTGCCGCGACCATGCCGCCGTCCTCGCTTTCCAGCACCGCCGCCGCCTTGCCCTCCTCCATTTCCAGGAAATCCGCCGTTGGCAGGAAAGCCGCGTCCACGCCGCCGTCCGCCAGGGCCTGGGCCGTGATGCCCCCGGCGGTGCCGATGGTCACGACCACATCGTCTGCCAGACAGCGTTTTCCGTCCAGCGCCTCATGGAGCAGCCGAGACAGCTCCTCCAGACTGGACAAGATGCGGTCCGCGTCCTCCCAGTTCACCACGATCTCCACCGTCAGACGGTTCAGGACCAGCGGCTCCGGCGCGGGCTCTTCCGGCGTCCGCGCCGGCTCGGTCACCGGGGCGGGAGCGGGGGGCTCCTCCGGCTCCGGCGGCGGGACATCCTTCCGACAGCCCGCCAGCAGCAGGCAGAGGGACAAAAGGGCAATCAGGATTCTTTTTCTCATCACACCAGACCCAGCGCCGCCATTTCGGCGTTGACCTTCTCCTCGCAGGAGCGCATGGCAAGGATGGTCCGCTCCATCAGCGTCTCCAGGTCCCAGCCCAGACGCTCCGCGCCCAGACGGATCACGTCCCGGCTGCATCCGGCGGCAAATTTCCTGTCCTTGAACTTCTTTTTCAGGCTGCTGACCTCCATGTCCTGGACGCTCTTGCTGGGACGCATTCTGGCGGCGGCGCCGATGAGGCCCGTCAGCTCGTCGGTCGCAAACAGGACCTTCTCCATCTCGTGCTCCGGCTCTACATCCGAGCACAGGCCGCAGCCGTGGCTCACCACGGCGTGGATCAGCCGCTCCTCCATGCCGGCCTCCCGCAGCAGCTCAGGGGCCTTCCGGCAGTGCTGGTCGGGCCACTGCTCGAAGTCGACGTCGTGGAGCAGGCCCGCCATGGACCAGAAGTCCGCCTCCTCTCCGTGGCCCAGCTCCCTGGCGTACCAGGCCATGACGCCCTCCACCGTCAGGGCATGGAGGATATGGAAGGGTTCCTTGTTGTACCGGCGCAGCAGGGCCAGCGCTTCTTCTCTGGTGTGAGGCATGGTATGGTTCTCCTTTGCATAAATGATGTTTTCAGCAGATCAGTTTTCCCAACAGGCTCATCACGTCCTCCGCCCGCCGGTAGGCCTGTTCGCTGAGCTGGCCAAACAGCTTGGTCAGGCACAGGTCCGTGGTCTCATCCGAGGCCCTGGCATAGTTCAAGCCGCCGCACGCCTCCTGATGGTAGCAGGAGCGAAGCGCCTCCGTCAGACTGCCCCAGTGCATGTGCTCCACGGTGACGGCCGGCGCGTACCGGGTCCCGGTAATGAGGTAGTACGCGCCGCACATCTCCCTGGCCGCCGCCTGCTTCTCGCAGGCGAAGCGCCGGAAGAGCCGGGCCGCCGTCTGGCTGCGCACATGGCAGGCCAGGGACTGACAGCAGCGGCTGCCGGCCAGCTCCTCCTGGATGAAGCCCTCCAGCACCTCCACGGAGTCCTGGGCGTTGGTGCCCATGCAGCAGGGATTGGGCTCCGCGCCGGGGAGGGCGCTTTCGTTCCCTCCCACCTCCTGACGGGGCGCGGGCACGGCCCCGGAAGCCGCCTGCGCCGCAGGCGGCGCGGCAGGAGCCGCGCTCTGGGGAGCTTCCGTCATGCCGGCGGCGGAGGGATCGGAGGAAAAGGGGTCCACGCCGGGAGTGACGCGCCGCCAGACCTGGTCATATGTACGGAAATCGTAGGCGGGGGATGGGACCTGCCCGTCGGATATGGTATGTTCCATAGCAACAGCCTCCTTTACTAAGGCCATTGTATGTGAAGCAGGGTAAAATGTGACGGGTGCAGGGGACTCGGTCCCCTGCTAGGGTCCAGGGACAAAGTCCCTGGTGGGTTTGGGCAAAGCCCAACACTCAGCCGTTTAAACTCACCAGATGCTCCGCCGCCAGCCGGTATCCCTGGAAGCCGTACCCCGCAAACGTCTTGCAGCAGGCCAGCCGCACATAGGACACCTGCCGGAAATCCTCCCGCTTACTCACGTCGGAGAGATGCACCTCTACCGCCGGAAGGCCCACCGCCTTCAGCGCGTCCAGCAGGGCCACGCTGGTATGGGTGTAGGCGGCGGGATTGATGACGACGCCGTCAAACTTCCGGTAGGCCCCCTGGATGGCGTCCACCAGGGCTCCCTCGTGGTTGGACTGGAAGATCTCGCATTCGATCCCCAGTTCCTTGCAGAAATCACGGATATAGCCCTCCAGGTCGGCGTAGGTCTGCTTCCCGTAGATGTCCGGCTCCCGGATGCCCAGCATGTTCAGATTGGGGCCGTTCAAAAACAGCAGTTTCATATTCAAATCTCCCGTTCATATTTGGCCGCCCAGGGCCGCCTGCATCGCTTCATCGACGGTCTCCGCCAGAGGGCCGTTGTTGTCTATGGTGACGTCGGCAAACGCCCGGTACAACGGCTCCCGCCGCCGCCAAAGCTCATGAAGGTCCGTGCTCTGGGACACGGGCCGCCCCGCCGTGGGCAGCAGGGAGAGGTCCCGGGTAATGTGGATGATGACGCCGTTCTGATGGAGGGGGGCATAGTTTTCCCTCCGGGTGACGATGCCCCCGCCGGTGCTGAGGACGCAGCCGGTGCGGGCGCCCGCCTCCCGGACGATCTGACTCTCCAGGGCCCGGAACGCCTCCTCGCCCTCCTGGGCGAAGATGTCCGGAATGGGTTTTTCCGCCCGCTCCGTGATGAGGGCGTCCAGATCCAGGAACTCCCTGCCCAGACGGCGGGCCAGGCGGCGGCCGACGGCGCTCTTGCCGCAGCCGGGCATTCCAATGAGCACCACGTTCCGTACCTGGACGGTCAGGTCGGAGATCACCGCCTCCAGCCGGGCGTCCGGGATGCTCCCCCCGGTGAACAGCTCGGCGGCCCGTTTGGCCTGGGCCGCCAGCATGGGCAGGCCGCAGGAGCAGGGGATTCCCCGGCCCTCCGCCTCCATGACCAGGGCCGTGCGCAGGGGGTTGTACACCACGTCCAGCACCCCGGTCAGACGGGGGAAGCCGTCCAGCGAAACCGCCGCCTCACCGCAGTTGGGGAACATCCCCACCGGTGTGGTGTTGATGAGGACCCCGGCGTCCGCGTGGCGGAAAATGTTCTCGTAGTTGTCCTCCCCTATCCGGGAGACCACCACGATTTCCGCCGCGCCCAGCTCCTGAGCGGCGGCGCGGGCGGTGCGGCTGGTGCCGCCGGAGCCCAGGATGACCACCTTTTTCCCGGCCATGTCCACCCCGGCCCGTTTCGCCAGATAGATCAGGCCGTCAATGTCGGTGTTATATCCGGTGAGCTTCCCGCCCCGGTTGACCACAGTATTCACCGCCCCGATGGCGGCGGCCCTGGGGTCCACCTCGTCGCAGAGGGGGATCACCGTCCGCTTGTAGGGAATGGTGACGTTCAGCCCCTTGAATTCCCGGCGGCGGAACAGCTCCTCCACCGCCGTGCGCGGGGTTGGCAAAAGCCGGTAGTCGTAGTCCGCCAGAGCCTTATGAATCTGGGGCGAAAAGCTGTGGCCCAGCTTCTCTCCCAGAAGTCCATACTCGATCATTTGGTTCACCCTTCTAAAAAATATAGTACCGTTTACGAAGGCCCTCCGCAGGAGTTTGCGCCCGCAGGCGCAAAAAAATTTGAATCACTTTTTCGGCGGCGTGTACGTCCGTGAAGCGCCGCATAGCGGCGCTTTTAGCGCTAAGCCGGCCCTTGGCCGGCCCACGGAAAAAGTACTTTGCGGGCCGAACTCGGCCCGGTCCTTCCTGCTCAAAAAAGATGCGTCAGCATCTTTTTTGATTTCAGAACACCTCGGAATACGCCCCCAGGAAGGTGAAGAAATCCTCCTTCTCCAGCTGACTGAGGACGGTCTGTGTGTCCGCGCCGCGGACGGAGGCCTCCACGTCGAAGTAGAAGCGGAACTCAAAGTCCTTGCCGGGGATGGGGCGGCTTTCCAGCTTGCAGATGTTCAGCCCCCGCGTCGCAAACTTGGCGATGAGGCTGTAGAGGGAGCCGGGCCGGTGGCTGGCGGAGGTGACGAAGGTGATCCGGTTGGCTCCGTCGTAAATCTCCAGGTTCCTGGAGATGCAGATGAACCGGGTATAGTTGTGGTCGGAGTTGGACACATGGTCGGAGAGGATTTTCAGCCCATAGAGCTCCGCGCAGCTGGCGGAGGCGATGGCGGCGATGTCGGTGCGGCCGCTCTCCGAGACGTACCTGGCGGCGCGGGCGTTGTTGTCGAAGACGGTGACCTTCACATTGCTGCTCTTCAGGAAGTCGCCGCACTGGTTCAGGGCCTGCTCATGGGCCACGACCTCCTTCACGTCGTCCAGCTTTACGCCGGGCCGGGCCAGCAGGCAGTGCTCCACCTTCAGCTTCAGGCTTCGCACGATCTTGCAGTCGTACTTCTCCATCAGGTCGTAGACCTCGGTGACGGACCCGGCGGAGGAGTTCTCGATGGGCAGGATGCCATAGCGGCACATACCCGCTTCCACCGCCCGGAACACGCCGTCAAACCGCCCGAAGTACATGATCTGGGGCAGGGAGAACATCTTGGTGCAGGCAATCTGGGAGTAAGCGCCCTCCGTTCCCTGGCAGGCCACCACGGCGCGGGAGGGAAACTCGCCCGTCTGCTCCGCCGCTGCCAGGATATCCCGGCACAGGGCGGAGTCCCCGGTGGACAGCCGGTTCTCCTGGTAGTCCCGGCTCAGCTCCAGGATGGTGCTGTACAGGATTTTGGTGTACTCCTGTAATTCCTCTCCGCACGCTCCGGTGACCCGGTAGAGGATGTCCCGCTCCCGGCCCGCGTTCAGGACGGGAGTGTTGTGCTCCTTCTTATAGTCCGCCACCTGTCTGACGGTCTCCATACGCTGCCGGAACAGCGCCGCCAGCTGATCGTCAATCTGGTCCAGCTGGTTCCGGTAGTCTTGCAAGTCCATGTTGGTGTCCTCCCGATATTTCATTCATAAATCATGATCCGCTATGGGCGGAAATCGCGCGGATCGCGCCTCCGGCGTGGATGCGCACCACCCGATCCCCGTCATGCTCTGACAAAAGCCGCAGCTTCTCCAGGCAGTGCCGCACATACTCCGGCTTACGCTTGCCCAGCACCCGGAACATCTCCGGCGCTTCCATCCTGACCCGGACATTTTCATCGTCCAGCAGGCGCTCGAATACCGGGACAGCGTCCTCATAAGCCTCCGGCGTGTTCGTCGCGATATTCTCGGACGCCCAGATAAAGCTCAGGCGGACATTGGGGCTCCCGTCTTCCGCCAGCGAAAGCAGTTTCTCCCAATATGGCCGGACCAGCGTATATTCCGCCCGACCGATCCGCCCCAGGGCGTTCAGGGCCCGTTCTCTGAGAAAAGCGTCTTCCGCGTCCAGAAACGATGCGATTTCCTCCAGAAAAGGCCGTACCCCCGCAGGATACAGCAGCCCCATTTCGCCCAGCATCCACAGAGATTTCCCCGTTATTTTCACGGACTGCCCTTTCAGCAGCGAGGCTGCGAAAGGTATATTTTCCTTCCACTGCGCCTTGTTTTTTGTAAGAGCGCCGAGCTGCGCATATAATTCCTTTTCATCCATACGCTTATCTTCCGTAATCCGCCGCGAACCGTCTAATGCTCCAGGAGCATATCCAGTATGGTCAAAGCCGTCACCGCCTCCACCACCGGCACGGCCCGGGGTACGATGCAGGGGTCGTGCCGCCCGTGGATGGTCAGCGGGGCGTTTTCCGCTGCTTCCAGGTCCACCGTGTCCTGGGGCCGGGAGATGGAGGGAGTGGGCTTGACGGCCACGTTCACCACCAGTGGCATCCCGCTGGTGATGCCCCCCAGCACGCCTCCGGCGTGGTTGGTTCGGGTCCGCACCGCGCCGTTTTCCATCACAAAGGGGTCGTTGTGGGCGCTGCCCCGCATTCCGGCGGCGGCGAAGCCCGTCCCGAAGGACACGCCCCGCACGGCAGGGATGCCGAAGAGCGCACCCGCCAGCCGGTTCTCCACACCGCCGAACATGGGCTCGCCCACGCCCGCCGGGAGCCCCAGGACAAAGCAGCGGATCATCCCGCCCACGGAGTCCCGCTCCTGCCGCGCCGCCTCGATGGCCCGGCGCATCCGCTCCCCGGCCTCGTCGCTGAATACCGGGAAGGGCTTGCCCGGCAGGGCCTCCAGGTCCTCCCTGGCAATCCTCGCAAAATCGGGAACATCGTCAAAAACAGCCTCGATCTGTCCGATATGGGCGGCCAGCGTGATCCCCTTCTCCTCCAGCAGCTGGATCGCCAGCCCCCCCGCGAAGCACAGCGGGGCCGTCAGCCGCCCGGAAAACTGCCCGCCGCCCCGAACGTCGTAGCTGTCCCCGTACTTCACCAGGGCGGCGTAGTCGGCGTGGGAGGGCCGGGGCGTGCGCCTGAGGCCGGAATAGTCCCCGCTGTGCTGGTCGGAATTGTGGATGACCATGGCAACCGGCGCGCCGCAGGTTTTGCCGTCCACGATGCCGGACAGAACCTCCGGCGCGTCGCTCTCTTTCCGGGGGGTGGACCAGGCGTTCTGACCGGGAGCCCGGCGGGCCATGAAGGCGGACACCCGCGCCATGTCCGGCGCGAAACCGGCGGGCAGACCGTCGATGACGCAGCCGATGGCCGGAGCGTGGGACTGGCCGAACACGGTGACCTTCAGCTTATTCCCCAGAGTGTTCATGGAAAACGCCTCCCAACATGCGGTAATGATCCCAGAAATTGGGGTAGGATTTCGCTACGCATTCCGCGCCGGTAAGCGTTACCGGCTCCTTACAGCGCGTCGCGGCGACGGCGGCCATCATGGCAATGCGGTGGTCATTGCAGCAGTCCACCGTGCAGCCGCCGGCCAGCTCCTCCTGCCCGTAGATGGTCAGACCGTCGGGATGCTCCATCACCCGCGCCCCCATGGCGTTCAGCGTCCGGGTTACAGAGGCCAGCCGGTCGCTCTCCTTGAGGCGGAGCCGGGCGGCGTTGGTCAGACTGGTGATCCCCCGCCGCACCGCCGCGGCCGCCGCCGCCGGCGGGGCCAGGTCGGGACAGCCGGACATGTCGATCTCTGTGTCACCGGGCCGGGACAGCTCCAGACAGTGGGACTCGATCACCCGGTCCCCCTGGGCGGAATACCGGGTGACGCCCCGCACCTCCACGTCATTGCCCAGAAATCTGGCGGCGTACCAGAAGGCGGCCTGGGACCAGTCGGCCTCCACGGTGACCTCCGCGCTCCGGTACCGCTGTCCGCCGGGGACATGGTACTGTGGCGGGAGGGAGAGGGTGGCGGCAATGTCCACGCCGAAATCGTGCATGGCGTTCAGCGTCATGCCGATGTAGCTCTCGCTCTCCAGGAGCGTGGTGGGAATGATGGCCGAGGGGCCGTCCAGCAGGGGCAGGGCCAGAAGCAGACCGGTAAAAAACTGGCTGGACACGTTTCCCGGCAGGCGGTAAACGCCGGGCGTCAGCGTTCCTTCCACGGTCAGCGCCCCGTCCTTCTGCTCATACCGGATGCCTTTTTCGTCAAACAGATCAAAGTAGGGCTTCTGAGGCCGTTCCATGAGCCGCCCGTGCCCGGTGAAGACTCCGCCGCCCCGGAGGGCCAGGGCCACCGGGATCAGAAAACGCAGGGTGGAGCCGGATTCCCCGCAGTCCAGCCGGGGCAGACCCGCTCCCGGCGCTTTCAGCGCCGCCATACACCGCCTGGTGGCCTGGATGTCCTGAGAGTCCGCCAGATTGTGGACGACGCTGCCCTCCCCCGCCAGAGCGGCGGCGATGAGCAGACGGTGGGCCTGGGACTTGCTGGGGGGCGGGGTGACGGCCCCGGAGAGTTTTGCCGGCGTGATTGTCAGGTTCATAGGGCATTCTCCACAAAGGTCCGCAGGCCCTCCATGTCCAGCCGGACCGTCTTTGCCCTGCCAATTTCCTCCAGTACCACCACGTCGATGTTCCCCCGGTCCCGTTTCTTATCGCTGGTGGCGGCGGCGTAGATCTCGGCGGCGGTGTAGGGGCACTGAACGGGCAGGTTATACTTTTGATTTGCGGCAATGACTGCCTCCAGCGTCCCGGCGGGGCTGAGGTCCATTTTTTCTCCCGCCCGCGCCGCCAGCACCATGCCGATGGCCACCGCGTGGCCGTGGGTGACGGTGAAGCCGCTGATCTTCTCAATGGCGTGGCCCAGCGTGTGGCCAAAGTTGAGGAGCTTGCGCCTGCCGCGCTCAAACTCGTCCTCGCCCACCACGGAGGCCTTGATCTCCACGTTCCGGCGGACCATCCCGTCAACGTCCACCGTCCGATGCGCCAGGGCCTCGAAGAAGTCCCGGTCGGCGATGAGGCCGTGCTTGAGGGTTTCCGCCATGCCGTCGGCGAAGGTGTCCGGGGGCAGGGTCCGGAAGGCGTCCGTGTCGCAGACGACCATGTTCGGCTGATGGAAGGCCCCCGCCAGGTTCTTTCCCGCCGCCAGGTCGATGGCGGTCTTGCCGCCCACGGAGGAGTCCGACGCGGCCAGGAAAGTGGTGGGGATCTGGATATAGTCAATCCCCCGCTGGTAGGTGGCGGCGGCGAAGCCCGCCATGTCCCCCGCCACGCCGCCGCCCAGGGCGACCACGAAATCGGAGCGGGTCAGCCTGTTCTCCGCCAGAAACTCCAGTATTTTGCCATAGGAAGTGAGGTTTTTGTTCCGCTCTCCCGCCGGGAAGGCGTGGAGAAACACCTGAAAGCCCGCGTCCTGGAGGGAGCGGCAGACCCGCCCCGCGTACAGCTTTTCCACCGTTGTGTCGGTGATGACGGCGCAGGCGCGGGACCTGGTGACCTCCGCGATCAGCCCGCCCGCTTTTTCCAGCAGGCCGGGGCCGATGTGGACGGGATAGGCGGTGGAGGCGTTTACCATGACGGTCTGCATGGACTCACTCCTTGGTCAGGATATCCAGGCTGTGGTTGGTGGCGCCGATCAGGTCGGGACGCTCACAGATGGAGAGATGGTACTTGACATAGGTCTGGTATACCTCGTCGGAAAAGCCGGGGAGCCTGTCACGGATATAGCGTGAAAACAGATCGGAGGCCACGATCTTCTCCCGATGCAGTCCCGCCTCCCGGTTCAGCTCGTCGATGTCCTCCAGCCGTACCTGCTCAAAAATCTCCGACGGCTCGGAGACGCAGTGATAGTCGGGGGTAAACATGCCCTTTTGCAGACATCTCAGCATTTCGCTCCCGTCGCCCTTGAAGCAGTACTGGATGATGGTGGCCTCGTTCATGCAGTAGGCCGCAAAGAGGTGGCCGTCCGGCTTCAGCACGCGCTTGGCCTCCCGCAGGGCGGTCAGTTTGTCCTCCTTGGTATACAGGTGGTACAACGGCCCGAACAGCAGCACCGCGTCGAAGCTCTCATCCGCGTACCGGCTCAGGTCCAGAGCGTTGCCCTGCTCCACCGGGAGGCTTGCTCCCTTTGACTGGAGCTTGGCGCGGAAGAGCTCGATGTTGTGCTCCACCAGCTCGATGGCGTGGATGTCGTAGCCGTCCATGGCCAGGGCGATGGAGTAGACCCCGGTGCCCGCGCCCACATCCAGGATTTTCCCTCCCTGGGGCACGTAGGCGCGGATATACTTCATGTTGGTGATGAACTCCACCGCGCCGTGGCGTGACTGGGTGCGGCTGTCCTCGTCGTAGTTATTGTAGTAGTCTCGGATAAAGCTGGTATTCATGGTTTTTCCTCCTTCTTTAATGGGCGCGCCCCAGGGCGCGTTGTCTCTTCCTCAGCAATCCTTGTCGATGGCTTCCTTGATTTCTCTGGCGTGCCTGAGCATGTCCCGCAGGCGCTCCCGGTCCCCCCGGCGGATGGTGCAGGCGAAGGCCGCCAGCTCCTCCACCAGGGTGTCGATCTCCCGGACCAGCGCCTCCCGGTTCTCCAGAAACAGCTCGGTCCACATGTCCTCGTTCAGCTTCGCCACCCGGGTCATGTCCTTGAAGCTCCCGGCCGAAAAGCCCTCGAAACTGGGGGCCGACGGGCTGCCTACGTAGGCGCAGCTCACCACGTGGGCCAGCTGGGAGGTGTAGGCGATGATATGGTCGTGCTCCTCCGGCGTGGAGGGCTGGAGGCGGCCGAAGCCCAGCTTCCGTGCGAATTCCCAGATGTCGTCCAGGCAGCTCTGGGGCGTGCCCGGATAGGGCGTGAGGATCAGGGACGCCTTCTGGAACAGGTCCGGGAAGGAAAACGCATACCCGGACCGCTCGATGCCCGCCATGGGGTGTCCCCCCACGAACCAGAATCCCGCGTCCTTCACCACGCTCTCCAGGGGTGTGCAGACCACGCCCTTCACGCCGCCGCAGTCCATGACGATGCCGCCCCTGCGGAACAGGTCCCGGCGGCGGGTAACGTACTCCACCGTGGCCTCCGGGTACAGGGCGATGATGACCAGATCGCACTCCGCCAGGCGCTCCTCCGTCAGCACGCCGTCGATGACGCCCTCGTCCAGGGCGCGGCTGAGGGTCGCGCTGTTCCGGTTGCAGCCCAGCAGGGTGCAGTCCGTATACTTGTGAATGGCCTTGGCCATGCTGCCGCCGATGAGGCCGAGACCCACGACGCCTACTGTTTGAAACATAAAACCTCCCGTTTCCGCTGCCGTGCGGCAGACCTGGTTACTCGCCGCGGGACGGAGCGCATTGGCCGTCCGCCTCCGCAAAACCGGTTTTTCCCGCTTCGCGGTTTGGTATAAAGAGTATACCATACTTTTTCCTGTTTGTGGAGGCGAAAGTGTCGGATTCCCTAAATTTTATCATTTTTCCCAAAATCTGGTTGCATGTTCCCCGCCGGATGTGGTATTGTAAAGAAATAGAAGAGCTTTTCCGCTTACGATCGTGATAAGAAAAGAGGGATCGCCTGTGGCAAGGGGATATCAGAGCTACCGGGGCCGGAATTCGATCGGCGCCCGGGTGGCCATTGTACTGCTGGTTTTTATTTTGATTGCGGCCTGCGTGTTTATGTACGCACAGCAAAATGTTTCTTATGCGGATGATGGAAGGATCTATCTGGAGCTGCCCTACTACGGCAAAATCTATCTGCCCACGCCGCCGAGACCGGAGCCGGAGCCGGAACCGGAGGTCGATCCCGGTCCGCCGCCGGTCAACCTGATCATCGACCGGCCGGAGCCGGAGCCGGAACCCGAGCCGGAGCCGGAGCCTGTGGATCTTTACGGCGAGCACCATCTGGTGGAGCTGTCCGCTCTGCCCCCGGACGGCGCGGCGCTGGAGGACACCCTTGCGGCCCGGGGGGCCAGCGGGTTCGTCTACACTGTCCGGAACAATAAGGGAGAGATCTTCTGGGCCTCCGCTACCGGACAGTCCAAGGCGGTCAAGACCGGCGAGGCCGAGACCGAGCTGCTGCGCGGCCTGTGCGAGATGGAGGACGTCCTGTCCGTGGCCAGGTTCAACGTCCTTCACGACAGCTACTACGCCTTCGCCAACATGAAGGACGCCGCCATCTGCCAGAACGGCAACTACGGCTACGTCTGGTACGACAACCACGCCTACCACTGGCTGGAGCCGGAGAAGGAACTTGCCCGGCAGTACGTGGTGGGTCTGGCGGTGGAGTGCGCCCAGCTGGGCTTTGACGAGCTGCTGCTGGAGGAGCTGTGTTACCCCACCCGGGGCAACACCTACAAAATCAACTATGCCGATAACACCATGGAAAAGCGGGAAGCCCTGGCGCTGCTGCTGACGGAGATCCGCACGGCGCTGGAGCCCTATGGCACCAGGGTTTCCCTGCTGCTGACGGAGGAGCAGCTGCTGGAGGGCAGCAACGAGGCTTCCGGCGTGGATCTGGCGACGCTGCTGCCCCTGGTGGACGGGGTGTACGCCGAGGTTTCCAGCGAGGCGGCGGCGCGGGCGCTGCTGGGCGCCGCCGTGGGAGAGGATGCGGAAGCGCCTGCTCTGGTTTGCCTCCTGACGGAACCGGGGACGGAGGAAGGCTGGTGCGTTCCCGCGGCGCAGTAGAATGAAAAGGCAAAAAACAAGGCCGGCCGGGCAACCGGCTGGCCTTGTTTGTCTCGCTTGGATATGGCGGTATAGCCGACGCGGTTGAGAAGGGGTAAAAAGGAGGCAGGGAAAATGGGGTGCAGCAAGACGGAGGACGCAGGCGGGCTGACGCCCGTCAAGGACGACAACGCCGCCAGGCACAAATCCAGCCTGGAATGGAGTCTGATTTCTTGCCGGATGCACCACTAGGCTAAGCTGCGCAGAAAAGAGCGGATTTGGCCGTCCGCCCAGGACCTTTTTCTTTCAAGAAAAAGCATCAGTTAGCTATCCAGGTAGTTTTTGAGCATTTGCGCGGCCTCCGCTCTGGTCGCAAAGCCCCTGGGATCAAGGATGCTGCTGCCTTTCCCGTTCAGGACTCCATTCTCGACAGCCCAGCGGACAGCGGCCCGCGCGAAGCCGCTGATCTGGTCTGCGTCGCTGAAGGATATTTCACGGACGGACATGGGTTCTCCCGCATACCGCCAGAGCATGGCGGCAAGCTGTTCGCGGGTGATGTTGTCGTCCGGGCCGAACAGGCCGTTGCCGTAACCGCCGACAATATTTTTTGCCGCCGCCCACGTCACCGCGTCTGCATACCACGCGCCCGCAGCTGTATCCGTAAAGGCGCTGCCGCCGCTGACGGCGGGTTTTCCTTCCTTGTTGTAGAGGATCTGCGCCAGTTCGGCGCGGGAAAGATTTGCGTCAGGAGCGAACACGGTACTGTCGAGGCCGTTCATCAGGCCGTTCCCGCTGACAAATTTTACCGCGTCGTAGTACCACGCGCTCACAGACACGTCCGCAAAAGGATTCGTCCAATCGGGCACAACCGGGGCCGCCGGCTCATGTTCCATCAGCCTGAATACCGCGCTTACCGTGACCGCGCTGCCGGGCATGGCGAAGGCATACTTGCCATCGCCCTTGTCCGTCAGCTCCAGCCCGTTCCCTCTGCGGTCAAGGACAGACAGCTCGTCCAGCCGATATCCACTGTCAGGCGTTACTGTAATCGTCACAGTATCACCTTTTTCCGCTCTGGCGAGGCTGACGCTCACGCTCCCGCCGGGTGTATCGGGAACCGTAACGCGATATGTCGCTGGGGTTGTACTGTCAACAGGCAGATACCAGTTATCCCCATCAAAGATGTCGCTGTTATGGGCCCAGGCCGCCGTCACCGTAACATCGCCCGCCGGCATAGTGAAGGTCGTCACTTCGCTGTAAGGATCGGCAAGAGTCACATCGCCCTCTTCCACGATCCAGCCGGTGAACCGCCGGCCGTCGGGAACAATTGCCGTGATCGTAACGTCTTCGCCAATCTCGTAGTCGCCGCCGCCCGTACCGCCGTTGACCGTCACGGTGTAGGTCCGCGCCGGAGCCGGCGGCCTATCAATGGGGATCTCCGTGCCGCTGCCATCGGGGAGGACTTCCTTTTCCGGTTCGCCATCGCCGTCAAGGACATACAGCCTGACCTCTTGTGTCTCAACGCCGGCTGCAATTCCTCCTTCGACCTTGACCTCGCTGGCAAACTGCTTTCCAGAGGCAAGCACCACGTTTTCAAATACCTGCTCAACCGCTGCCTCTCCCATCTCGGCGTCAATGTTCTGCACCGCGTAGGTCATGGTACCATCGTCCGTGCCGGTCAATTTAATTGTGTACTCATCGTCATCCAGCAAGTAGAGATATTTTTCATCATTTTCTATGTAAATATAAACTTTACCTTCAATGGCATCGCCTACTACATTATCAGTTATGCTTCCCGCTAGTTGTCCGGTGGGAGTATATACCTCTACATCCACTGGACAGAATACATGTATAACGACTGCCTTTTTCCCCGCCAAAGAGGACCTTGTCATTAGATAGGCCATATAGACCTCTATCGCATGCGCACTGTCATTGTTAAACTTTTTTCCGGTTAGTGTCTGGAAATGCGTGTTAAACCCCCAAGGAATACTGCTAATCCGCGAAAACTGCATATCTTGCCCATATCGGCCCGTATTACCCGGGTGCCAATTTGTTGTAATCCAGTCTTCTGAATTTAGAATATTAAAGATATTATTTTCAGCACGCAGTTCAGTCTCAGATTTATCACTAACGTTTTTCGGCGAAGCAAATGTATATGCGAAGACATTGTCCCTGCCATAACTGATATTCAAAAATTGTGCTGCAACATTAGCGGCAGCGCCACCAAGACTGTGCCCTGTAACGAAAAATCTTGAATTGTTTTTAATTTCATTGTAGGTTAAGCCGCATTCTTGTTCGATAAAGTCCTGCAACTGGGCATATACACTAATTCCACTTTGATAAAAGCCATCGGCAAAGGAATCGGAAATCCAGTCCTCTGGGTCCGTTGAACCTCGAACCACAACGGCAAACATATGTCTCGTTTCTCCACCACAGATGATTTTCTGGTATCCCAATGTCACACCTGGATGGTACCAATCAAACAAGTTTTTATCGTAATTGTAGGAGGCTACCGTATTGAATCCCAAGTTCCGCAGAGTCCATTCTGCACTTACGTCCCAATATTCCGCCGCTCCGGACAAAGCCAATCCCGCTACCGCCAGGCTGTTCTCATACCATGACGAATACCCGTAGAGCAACAGTCGCCATCCCCACTCAATGTCAATTGGCACCGATTTTTGAGAGATCCCTGAATAAAAAGCAATTGTATGCGGCGTGACGCTGTCATCGGTGTCTTGTACAGGCTGATCCGGATGATCCGGCTTATCCGGCGCGGGATCCTCCTCAATGCCGCCCGTACCCGGTCCGCTGCTGTTGTAGTGGATGGTGGCGCTAGTCAGATCAGTGTTATAATCTCCAATTGAAATCTCTTTCCATTGGGCTTCACTTCCGGCGTAATAAACATCACTCAGGCTGCTGCAACCATCGAAAGCCCAAATCCCTATGTCGGTAACGCTGTCGGGAATGGCGATGCTGGTCAGGTTGACACAAATACGGAACGCTCCTGAGCCGATAGTGGTAACGGAATCCAAAACTTCATAAAACGGCTCAGTTTTTCCTTCAGGATAACGAATCAGCTGTGTTTTATCGTTGTTGTATAAGACGCCATCCTGAGAGCTGAAATATCGATTCTCTGTATTTACTTCGATGCTTTTCAAGGAGGGACTGTTGTCAAATGCGTTATGTCCAATCAGGCAGACAGGAGCGGGAATAGTTATACCCAACAAACTGCCACAGTTTGAAAATGCTCTGCTACCGATGGAGACAATCGTATCAGGGATAATTATGCTTGTTAGATTTTGGCAGCCATCAAAAGCATAATCCGGAATTTCTCTTGTCCAACCAAATTCAAAATCATATTCGCCTCCGATTGGTCCCGCAGTACTTAAGCTGTTGGAATGACCCGAAGAAAACGGACCGGAAGGATCGCCATATGTTCCAAAACTTTCCACAGAAGATGGAACCACCAATTTTGAAAGGTTTTCACATCCAGAGAATGCATAACTGGAAATAGCCTTGACAGAGGACGGAATGTTTATGCTCGTCAGATTAGCACAGTCGCGGAACGCCGAATCCCCAATAGAAATGACAGAGGCAGGGATAGTTACGTTTGCCAGGTTAGAGCATCCACTAAATGTGTGGCTCATAATTTGCGTAACGCCATAAGGAATAGTTACGTTAGTTAAATCAGTGCATCTACTGAATGCGGACTTTCCAATCTGAGTAACGCTCCCTGGTATGTCCATCTCTGCAAGGCTACTACATTCATAGAATACGGACTCCCCAATTGCAGTGATAGAATTTGGCATTGTTACCCGCGTCAGGTTACCGCAATTTCTGAAAGCGTTATCAGGGATGCTTTCGCTCCATCCAAATTCATAGGAATACCCTCCGCCAATCGGACCGGCAGTCGTTAGACTGGTGCATCCCACAAATGCGTCGGTTGAAATAGAGTCAAGGGATGCAGGGACGGTCAGCTTTTCCAATTTGTCACAATTTTCAAATGCGCCATATCCAAGGGTGGTGATTCCATCTGGAATTGTAACGCTAATCAAGGAATTGCAATCGGCAAATGCACTAGCAGGGATACTTTCGGTCCAGCCAAATTCATAGGAATACCCTCCGCCAATCGGACCAGCAGTTGTTAAACCGATACAATCCGCAAATACCCCTAATAGATTACCGACTTTATACAGACTCGTAACAGAGTTTGGGACGATCACTTTCGTTAGTCCGCTGCAATGTGCAAACGCAGCATAACCAATATAAGTGACGGAATCCGGAATAGTGACATCTGTCAAACCAACACAGCTATTGAATGCCCCGCTTCCAATAGTTGTGACGGAATTCGGAATGGCTATATTTGTCAAACCTGTGCAACTATTAAATGCCCATGCTCCAATAGACGTGATGGAATTTGGAATCGACACACTTATCAGATTGCTACAAAGATCGAATGCGTCATCCCCAATAGAGGTAACCGGAAAACCATCAATTGACGGAGGAATACTGACGCTCTCAGCATCGTGTTTGCAGTCTGTGATCGTAACTGCTCCATCTTTGATCGCATATGACAAACTTCCGTAGGTTCCATAGGTTGGAGTATCGGCCAACGGTATGATGTCATCCGTATCTGCCACTTCATCGATCGCCGGTTCACCATCTGACTCCCCTTCGGCATCTTCTGAGGGAGCAGTCAAATCATCTGGCTGCATTTCCGCTGTGTCATATGATTCGGACTTGTCCTCGACTCCCTCCGTTGCCCAGGCCCTCCCCGGCAGCAGCGTCAGCGTCATACACAGCGCCAACAGGGTCGCAAGTAATCGTTTTCGCATTTTTCCCGTACCTCCTAAAATATAAATGGTCATCGGCGTACCGCACCCGGGGCGGGGGGAAGGGAAGGAATAAGCTCCCCCGCCCCGGGCCGTCACCGAAAACACAAAAAGCGATGTCGAGTTCCTTCCCTCAACACCGCTTATTTTCATGCGAACGCACGACAATCAAAGCTCCCGCTTGCAAATAAGTACGGGAACTGCTATAATGACCGCGTGGTGCAATCCTAGATTGCTGTGCTGAGTGGTGCTGTCACTCGTACAGGGCCGCAGGGTGTTGGTACCGCCCTGCGGCCTGCCGCAATTCATGTTTTCATCCTCATTCTACTGCATTTTGACAGGAATTGCAAGTGCTTCCAGCAAATTTCCATCAAAAGCGGCTGACAGCGGCTTGCGCATTCCTGCAAATCCCCCCTTTACAACAACCCAACCTTTTCGTAAATCCCCGCCCGGCAGCGGCACGCAGACAGCGGCATTCCGCACTCCTTTGCCGCCGCAGGGCGCGCTCCCGCAGGCTGACAGGGAACGGCGGCGGGAGGAAAAATGGATTTTTCGGGCCGCGGACGGAACCGTCCGCGGCCCGCTTTTTTCGCCGCATTACTTTTTCCCGTAAAGAAGGAGCAGCAAAAAGGACTTTGCTGTCGTCCTTCAATCCCCTGCAATTCCTGGATTTTCGCGCGGCAGAGAAGGAAACATTCTGATGAAGGGACCAGACAAACTGCGGCGGGAGGAAGATTGATATATCCAACAAAACCGAGGGCGCGGCGGGTGAGATTCTGTATGATTTTGCCGAATTGTGGAAATCTTGACAAAATCGCTGGTATTGTCCGGGGGTTTGTGCTATACTATTCAATACCCATGCTGTCGTCAGAGTCGGGGGAGGGGGATTTTCCGCCCCGCCGGCAGTGACGCAGCGCGCAAAAACATTTTCGATCAGACCGGTAGAAAAGGGGTGAGACAATGTCACTGGAAGCCATAACCAGGATCCGCTCAGTGGAGGAGGAGATGGACCAGGCCAGAGCCGACGCCAGATCCCGCGCCCAGAAACTGGCCGCCGAAGCCGAGCGTGAGGGACGCGCCCTGCTGCAGCAGGGGAAGGAACAGGCCGCCAAGGCCGCCGCCGCCGAGATGGAAAAGGCGGAGGCCGCCGCCGCCAAGCGGCGGGAGGAGATCCTTGCCCAGGCGGAGCGGGACTGCGAAGCACTGAAAAAGGAGGCCGGCTCGCGCATGGGCAAAGCGACGCAGGCGATCTTAGGAAGGGTGGTTGGAAACTAAATGGCTATTGTCAAAATGAAACGGATTCGACTCATCGCCCTTGCCAAGGACAGGGACGCGCTGCTGTCGAGTCTGCTTCATGTAGGCTGCGTGGAGATCCGCGAGCCGGAGGACAATCCGGCCGGGGAGGAGCGCGACGCCCTGCTGCGCCGGGACGCGTCTCATCTGGCGGACGCCAGGGGAGATCTGACCCAGCTGCAGCACGCCATCGAGGTGCTGGGCAAATACGCTCCCCGGAAAACGAGCCTCTTTACCCCTCGTGCCCAGCTGCGGGAGGCGGACCTCCTGGATGAAGCCGCCCGCCGGGCCGCCCTGGAGAAGGCGGAGACCATCAACGGCCACGCCAGAACTATCGGGCAGCTGAACGCGCGAGAGACCCGGATCCATGCCGACCGGCTGGCTCTGGAGCCCTGGAGCAGCTGCGACGTGCCGCTGGAGCAGAAGGGAACGGCAAAGACCGATATCCTGCTGGGCGTCATCCCCGCCACGGCGGACTTTGACGCCATGGCCGGCGCTCTGGTCGAGGCCGCGGCGGCGGACGTGCGGCGGCTCTCCGCCGACCGGGAGCAGCAGTACCTGGAGGTCATCGTCCATAAGGACTGCCGCCAGGAGGCGCTGGACGCCCTGCGCTCCTTTGGCTTCAGCTTTGCCCAGCTGAAGGATTTGACCGGCACGGTCTCGGAGAACATCCGCGCGCTGGGCCGGGAGCTGGATGATATCGCCAGGCAGCGGGATGCCGAGATCGGCGCCATCGTTAAGATGGGTCCCTGCGTGGACGAGCTGAAGACCGGCCTGGACCGGGTGGAGCAGGTCATCGCCACGGAGAGCGCCAAGGAGCGGCTGCTCACCGGCGGTTCCATCCTCTATCTGGAGGGCTGGGCCTCCGTGCCGGAGATCCCGGCGCTGGAGAAGGCCCTGGAGAAATTCGACTGCGCCTATGAGCTCACCGAGCCCGCGGAGGAGGAGTATTCCCAGGTGCCGGTGGAGCTGCGCAACGGCAGGCTGGTCCGCCCCATGAACATGGTGACGGATATGTACTCCCTGCCGGCCTACGGCTCGGTCGACCCCAACCCGCTGATGGCCCCGTTCTTCATCGTCTTCTACGGAATGATGATGGCGGACATGGGCTACGGCCTCATTATGATGATCCTCGCCGCGATCGTCATCTGGAAGGCCAAGCCCAACGGACCCACCATGCGGTACATGATGCCTCTGATGGGGCTCTGCGGCGTCAGCACCTTCATCTGGGGCGCGCTGACCGGAGGCTTCTTCGGCGACCTCATTCCCCAGATCATCAGGCTCTTCAACCCCGCAAGCACCTTTGAGCTTCCGGCCCTGTTCTCCCCGCTGGACGACGCGGTGAACGTGCTGATTTTCTCCCTGGTCCTGGGCGTTATCCAGGTGTTTACCGGCATGATCGTCAGCATGTATATGAAATTCAGGCGGGGCCAGGCTATGGACGCCCTGTGCAACGAGGGCGCGTGGTTCCTGGTGTTCATTCTGGCCGGGGTGGGCTACCTCATCGGGCAGCTCGTTCCCTGCGTCATTGCCGCCCTGGCGGTGCTGGTCGTCGCCCAGGGATACGGCAAGAAGGGCTTCGGCATCATTACCGGCATCTTTGGCTCCCTCTATAACGGCATCACCGGTTATTTCAGCGATATCCTCTCCTACTCCCGCCTGATGGCCCTGATGCTGGCCGGCGCGGTGGTGGCCCAGGTGTTCAACCAGCTGGGCGCCATGACGGGGAATATCGTCACCTTTATCATCATTGCCCTCATCGGCAACGCGCTGAACTTCGCGCTGAACATCCTGGGCTGCTATGTCCACGACATGCGTTTGCAGTGCCTGGAGTTCTTTGGCAGGTTCTACGAGGACGGCGGCAAGCCCTTCCGGCCTCTGAACATCAATACAAAATATGTAGACGTCGAGAAATAACAAGGAGGAAATTATCATGAGTTTTGTTGATTCCTTTGGTGGTCTGGCCCTGGCTCTGCTGGGCGCGGGCCTGGCGGTTGGTCTGAGCTGCGTCGGTTCCGCGAAGGGCACCGGCATCGCCGGCGAGGCCGGTACCGGCCTTCTGTGCGAGGACCCCAGCAAGTCCGGTAAGGTCATGGTTCTTCAGCTGCTCCCCGGTACACAGGGTCTGTACGGCATGGTGGTGTTCTTCTTCGCCATCGCCAAGATGGGCCTGATGGGCGGTGATTTCAGCAGCCTGGTCAATATGACCACCACCACCGGTATGGCTTACTTTGCCGCCTGCCTGCCCATGGCGCTGGGCGGACTGCTCTCCGCCATCGCCCAGGGCCGCGTGGCCGCCGGTTCCATCAACATCCTGGCCAAGAAGCCCGACGACTGGTCCAAGGGCCTGCTGCTGTGCGGTATCGTCGAGTTCTACGCCATTCTGTCCCTGCTGGCTTCCATGCTGATGCTTCTGCAATTCAATTAATTATCCCGCAGGAAAAGGGGATTCGATATGAACGGAATTGAAAAAATCACCGCCCGCATCGAAACCGACGCGAAGGCGGAGGCAGCCGCGATTCTCCGCGAGGCGGAGGAGAAGGCCGCCGCCATCCGCGAGCAGTACAAGGTCCAGGCCGCGGCTCAGGCCAGGGCCGCCGAGGCCGAGGGCCGGGAGGCCGCCAAGCGCCAGGCCGAACGGCTGGAGAGCGCCGCCCAGATGGACGCGAAAAAGCAGCTGCTGGCCGTCAAGCAGGCCTGCCTGAACGAGGCCTTTGACAAGGCCCAGAAGGAGCTGCTGGCCCTTCCCGACGGCGAGTACGCCCAGCTTCTGGCCAGGATGGCCGTGAAGGCCTCCAGGACCGGCAAGGAGGAGATCCTCCTGAACGCCAGGGACCTCAAGCGGGTGGGCGCGCAGGTGGTCGAGAAGGCCAACGCCCTCAAAAAGGGCGCGGCCCTGACCCTGTCCGGGGAGACCCGGGAGATGGCCGGCGGCCTGACCCTGCGGGACGGCAACGTGGAGGTCAACTGCGCCTTTGAGACCCAGCTTCGGGTGCTCCGGGAGGAGATGGCGGCCCAGGTGGCCGGAATTCTCTTCTCTTAAGCAAAGCCAATCCAATGCATGCAAGGGCAAGAAAGGAGGATGGCTTTGGCAAAGAAAATGAAAGACACCGACTATCTGTTCATTTCCACCTACCTGCACAGCCGGGAGCGGGACCTGCTCACCGCCGCGCGGATGGAGCGCATGATCGACGCGCCCACGGCGGCGGAGGCGGCCAAGGTGCTCAGCGAAATCGGTTACGGCGAGTTTGACGCCTCCAGCCAGCGGGAGCTGGGCGCCGTTCTGGCTCAGGAGCAGGAGAAGCTGTTCCAGGATCTCTACCGCTTCGTTCCCGACAAGGCGGTGGTGGACGTGTTCAAGGTCAAGTATGATTATCACAACCTCAAGGCCCTCATCAAGGCCCGCGCCACCGGCGCGGACGGCTATGACCGGCTTCTGCTGGACGCGGGACGGGTGAGCGCCGAGGAGATGCGCCGGGCAGTATGGGAGGGGGACTACGGCGTCCTGCCCCCGGCTCTGCGCCAGGCCGCCGGAGAAGCGGTGGAGGTGCTCAGCGCCTCCGGCGATCCCCAGCTGGCGGACTTCCTGCTGGACCGGGCCTACTACGCGGAGATGCTTTCCGCGGCCCGGGACACGGGCAGCGGCTTCCTGGTCAGCTATGTGCAGGCCACCATCGATTCCGCCAACCTCCGCAGCGCGGTGCGCACCCTTCGCATGAAGAAGGGGGCGGACATGCTCCGGCGGGTGCTGGTGGAGGGAGGCACAATCCGTCCCGACAGCATCCAGGCCGCCGCCCTGGGCGGCAATCTGGAGGACCTGTACCGCTCCGGCAATCTGCGGCAGGCCGCGGAACTGGGCACGGCGGCGGTGAACGGCGGCAGTCTCACGGCCTTTGAAAAGGCGTGCGACGACGCGGTGACAGCCGTGGCGGCCAGGGCCAAGAGCGTGCCCTTCGGCGTGGAGGCGGTCATCAGCTATCTGGCGGCCAAGGAGATTGAGTTTACGGCGGTTCGCATCATCATGTCCGGCCGCATGGCGGGCATCAGCGGCGATACCATCCGGGAAAGGCTGCGTGAGGCGTATGTATAAGATCGCGGTTTTGGGCGACCGGGACAGCGTGCTGGGCTTCAAGGCCCTGGGGCTGGATATCTTCCCCGTAGAGGGGGTAGAGGAAGGCCGTCAGGCGCTCCACAAGCTGGCCAGGGAGGACTACGCCATCATCTATGTCACCGAGCAGCTGGCTCAGTCGATCCGCGCGGATATCAGCAGATATAAGACTTCTGTTACGCCGGCCGTGATCCTGATCCCCGGCAAGGGCGGAAGCCTGGGTCTGGGAGCGCAGGCGCTCCAGAGCGCCATTGAGCGCGCCGTGGGCGCGGACATCGGGTGATCGTTCCGCCCCTGCCGGGGCGGGAGCGGTATGTACTTTTCCCTCGTGGGAAAAGTACCAAAAGCACGCTCAAGGGGTCGGAACCCCTTGAGAATCCCCCATGTTTTGTTTATTCGCGCTCCGACGATGTCTGGTTTAGTTCTACCCCAATACCTTCGTTGGTGCGCCGGACTTCTGCGTCTACCCACGGGTTCTAACGGAGGACAGAGGGGCTAAGCCGCTTCTGGTCGGACTGCTCACCATCGCCGGGAGCTCCCCCGCGTAATACGGTAGGGGCCAGGATAACGTCCTGAAACAGATGCGGAAGATGAGCGAAGCGGACGGCAGTACGGTAGACAAAACCAGGCTGTGCCACGGGCGCCAAACAAATAACCCCCGTAATAAATCAGGGATTCTTAAACCGTAGGCGTTAGGCCGCTGAAAGCGGCCCCAGCCCTAAGGCGGCCTATGGCCGCCCCACGGGTTTAAGTGATTTTTTGCCTACTTTTTGTTCACACAAAAAGTAGGCGCGGGGTCCGGGGCCGCGCAGGCCACGGGCTATCGAACAGAAACAACTCTCCTTGCCGCTGAAAGCGGCAAGACCGCAAATAGCCTTTAATTTTGTAAAGGAAGGCAGTGAAGCAATGAGTCAAGGAAAAATCATCAAAGTCTCCGGCCCGCTGGTGGTGGCTGACGGCATGGCCGACGCCAACATGGCCGACGTGGTCCGCGTCGGCGAGCAGCGGCTGATCGGAGAAATCCTGAACATGACCGGCGACCGGGCCTCCATCCAGGTCTATGAGGAGACCTCGGGCCTTGGCCCCGGCGCGGCTGTGGTCACCACCGGCGCTCCCCTGAGCGTTGAGCTGGGCCCCGGCATCATTGAGAACATCTACGACGGCATCCAGCGCCCGCTGGAGGAGATCGTCAGGCAGACCCATTCCAACAACCTGGCCCGCGGCGTGGAGGTCCCCGCTCTCACCCGTGAGAAGAAGTGGGCCTACACCCCCGTCGCCAAGGTGGGCGACAAGGTGGTGGCCGGCGACATTCTGGGCACTGTGCCCGAGACCGAGGTTGTGCTCCACAAGATCATGGTTCCCAACGGCGTCTCCGGCACCGTGGAGTGGACCATCAAGCCCGGCGATTACATTGTTGACGAGGTGATTGCCAAGGTCAGGACCGACAAGGGCGAGGTCAGGGAGCTGACCATGGTCCAGAAGTGGCCTGTCCGCGTGGGCCGTCCCTATAAGCGGAAATACAACCCGGTGGCCCCCCTCCAGTCCGGCCAGCGGATCATCGACACCATGTTCCCCATCGCCAAGGGCGGCACCGCCGCCGTGCCCGGCCCCTTCGGCTCCGGCAAGACTGTGGTGCAGCACGCCATGGCAAAGTGGTCCGACGTGGACATCGTGGTTTACGTGGGCTGCGGCGAGCGCGGCAACGAGATGACCGACGTTCTGCGTGAGTTCCCCGAGCTGGTGGACCCCCGTACGGGCGAAACGCTGATGAAGCGTACCGTGCTGATCGCCAACACCTCCGATATGCCCGTGGCCGCCCGTGAGGCGTCCGTGTATACCGGCATCACCATCGCGGAGTACTTCCGCGACATGGGCTACGCCGTGGCCGTCATCGCCGACTCCACCTCCCGCTGGGCCGAGGCTCTGCGTGAGATGTCCGGACGTCTGGAGGAGATGCCCGGCGAGGAGGGCTACCCCGCCTACCTGGCCTCCCGTCTGGCCCAGTTCTATGAGCGCGCCGGCGTGGTGCAGTGCGTGGGCAGCGAGGACCGCACCGGTTCCCTGACCGCCATCGGCGCTGTGTCGCCTCCGGGCGGCGACCTCAGTGAGCCCGTGAGCCAGGGCACCATGCGCATCGTCAAGGTGTTCTGGTCCCTGGATTCCTCTCTGGCGTACCGCCGTCACTTCCCCGCCATCAACTGGCTGAACTCCTACTCCAACTATCTGGACAACATGAAGCCCTGGTTTGACGAGCACTATGGCCCCGCTTTCATGATCAACCGCGGCAAGGCCATGAGCATCCTCCAGGAGGAGGACAGCCTCAACGAGATCGTCCAGCTGGTTGGTAAGGACTCCCTGAGCCCCAACGATCAGCTCACTCTGGAGACCGCAAAAATGGTCCGCGAGGACTTCCTCCAGCAGAACGCCTTCATGGATGTGGACAGCTTCTCCAGCCACGACCGGCAGATGCGGATGCTGGCCATGATCCTGGACTTCGACAGGCTGGCCCGGGACGCCATCGGCAAGGGCGCACCTCTGGCCCCCATGCTGGAGATCCCCGCCAAGGAGAAGATCGGCCGCGCCAAGTTCGTGGAGGTCGACAAGTACGTGAAGGAGTACGCCGCCATCACCGAGGAGATGGAGCGGGAGATCGCCGAGATCGTAGAGAAAGCGGGTGCTGACTTATGATGAAGGAATACCGTACCATACACGAGATTTCCGGCCCTCTGATGGTGGTGGAGAAGGTTGACGGCGTCACCTTCGACGAGCTGGCCGAGATCGAGCTGGCCGACGGCAGTATCCGCCGCTGCAAGGTGCTGGAGGTCAACGGCGACAAGGCTGTGGTTCAGCTGTTTGAGTCCTCCGCCGGCATCAATCTGCGGGACTCCAAGATCCGCTTCCTGGGCCACCCCCTGGAGCTGGCGGTGTCCGGCGACATGCTGGGCCGCGTTTTCAACGGCATGGGCCAGCCCATTGACGGCGGTCCCGCCATCCTGCCGGAGGCCAACCGGGACATCAACGGCCAGCCCATGAACCCGGCTGCCCGTGACTACCCCAACGAGTTCATCCAGACCGGTATCAGCACCATCGACGGTCTGAACACCCTGGTCCGCGGTCAGAAGCTGCCCATCTTCTCCGGCTCCGGCCTGCCCCACGCCCAGCTGGCGGCGCAGATCGCCCGTCAGGCCAAAGTGCTGGGCGGCGAGAGCAACTTCGCCGTGGTGTTCGCCGCCATCGGCATCACCTTCGAGGAGTCCGAGTACTTCGTCAACGAGTTTAAGCGCACGGGCGCCATTGACCGTACCGTGCTCTTCACCAACCTGGCCAACGACCCCGCCGTCGAGCGTATTTCCACGCCTCGTATGGCCCTGACCGCCGCCGAGTATCTGGCCTTTGACAAGGGGATGCACGTGCTGGTCATTCTGACCGATATCACCAACTACGCCGAGGCTCTCCGTGAGGTCTCCGCCGCCAAGAAGGAAGTTCCCGGACGGCGCGGCTATCCCGGCTACCTGTACACCGACCTGGCCACCCTTTATGAGCGCGCCGGCCGTCAGCTGGGCAAGGAGGGGTCCATCACCATGATCCCCATCCTGACCATGCCCGAGGACGACAAGACCCACCCCATCCCCGACCTGACCGGGTATATCACCGAGGGCCAGATCATCCT
>JAAVHC010000075.1 GCA_014799925.1 Oscillibacter sp. | reverse complement strand
CCCGCTCTATAACTTTTCCAAGAAAAGAGAAATAATGAAAACCACCCCTTTCAGGATGGTTTTCATTATACGTGACCCGATGAGCAACGTTTTCGAGGGCACGGGCGTGAAGCGGTACGCCCTGCGGTACAGGGAGAGCCCATGGAAGCTGTGGGAGCCTTGATGATATCCAGACGCTGCGGAAGAAGGATATCTCCATTGAGGAAATGCGGAGCGCTGTGGAAAGCCGGCTGGCGCGGGGGCTTCCGATCGCTGATCCTCCGGAGCCGGAGCGCGAACAGCGGAAAGATATATGCCCTCTCGCCATCACTCCGGCCCCCGTGCTTCAGACGGCGCAGCTGCCGCCGGTGAAATTCCTGATAGAGGGCATACTTCCGGACGGCACGAGCCTGCTGACCGCCGCCTCCAAGATTGGCAAAAGCTGGATGGTGATTGACATTGGCTTGAGCCTTTCCGCCGGCAAGGCGTTTCTGGGCCGACAGTGCAATCAATGCGGCGTGCTGTACCTGGCGCTGGAGGACAGCCTGAACCGCCTCCAGGACCGTATGAATAAGATCCTCGGCGGCAAGCCTGCGCCCAGGCAGTTCTATTTCGCCACGGAAGCGCCCAAGCTGGACAACGGCCTGCTGGACACGCTGGACGATCATCTGATGAAGTACCCGGACACCCGGCTTATCATCATTGACACGCTCCAGAAGGTACGCGGGCAGGCCCTCCCCCGGGAGTCTTCCTACGCCCAGGACTACCGGGAGATGGAGACCATCAAGGGCTTCATGGACAAGCGGGGCGTGTCGGTGCTGTTCGTCCACCACAACCGCAAAATGAAGGACGACGGCGACCCGTTCAATATGATCTCCGGGACCAATGGCATCATGGGCGCTGCGGACACGATCTGGACGATCACAAAGGCCAGCCGCGCCGCCGACGAGGCCACGCTTCATGTCACCGGGCGGGACGTGGCCCAGAGCGACACCGTGATCCGGTTCGACACGGATACCTGGACATGGAAGCCCATGGGTTCGGCGGACTGGCTGGCGGAGCAGCGGGCGCGGCTGGAGTATGACGGCAGCCCCATTGTCAGGACCATCCGGAAGCTGCTGGAGCAGTCCCCCGGCCGCCGCTGGGACGGCACGGCAAAGGACCTGATGGAGGCCGGGAAGTACATAGCGCGGACGTATCTGGCCGTAAATACAACCAAGCTGGGCCACGAGATCAAGGCGCTGGACAAGCCATTGTTTGACTATGACGGGATTGTTCACGCTTCGACCCCAACGGGCGGCAACGGCGGCAGGAAACACAGCTTCTACTATCAGGACCTTGGCCGGTTTGAGGAGCTGGAGGGGGAACAGGAGGAGCTGCCGATGGAATTCGAGGAGGAGGAAACCGAAAATGGATAGGGATATCATGCAGCAGAGTAATCAGAAAATGTATGCCGCCCAGGCCCAAAGTCTGAAAGCGAAAAGGGCGATGGAGGAACGTCAGATGCTTGAAATGAGAATCCGGGAAATGAAAAGCCTGGGGGTTGAACGTCTGATGAACAAGCACCCCGCCGCACTGACCGGCCTGGAAAAGGAGTGGCTGGAGAGGTACAAGGCGCTGAAGGAAAAGGCGGACGCCCTGTACTGTCTGGCCACGACCGGCAGCTGGCCGGCAGGCTACGTCCCGACAGAGGACGAATTTGACGCCACGAAACGCGCGTGGTAAAGAAGCGCCGCCGTCAGTGCTGCGAACGCTGACGGCGGCAGGGGGGCGGGACAGTTTAGAACGACTGTTGCCGCCTCCTATGATAATCGAAAATGGAGGAAATGTCAAATGAGCGGAATTGAGAAGATCAAGAAGTACATTGAGCGGACATCAAAGAGATGCGAGAGCCGCGTTATGAGCTTGGAAGATGCAGAAGATCTCGCCAGAAATGTAGAGCATAATCCTATTGGAACCATTATTCTTGCCTTCTGTTATGGCCGGGCCAAAGGCTACCGCGCGGCGAAGGCGGAGGCTATGAAGGTGGTGAAAGTATGAAATATGAAAATCCCTACCGGGACCTGACGCCCCTTGAGGCAATCCGGGAAAGGTGCCTGTGGTGCAAGAACACGCTCAATAACGTGAAAATGTGTCAACGGAAGCTGTGCCCGCTGTACCCCTTCAGATTCGGGAAGGAGCCTAAACGGACCGGGAAGGGGGCGGCACTATGATCCGGGAGCAGCTTTATCGCCTGGTAGCGTAGCGCCGACCGGATTCCAACTTCCTAAAATTACCGAAAATTACCGATGAAAAAGGGGGTATCCAATGACACCCAAGAAGCAAAAGGCCCTGCTGGCTCTGCTGGAGAATCCGACAAAGGAAAAGGCCGCTGCAGCCGCCGGGATCACGTCCAAGACGCTGCGGTCCTATCTGGCGGACCCGGAATTTCAGGCGGAGTATCGGAAGGCTTTTGCCGGGCTGGTGGAGGATGCCACCCGGCAGGCCCAGCAGGCCATATCCCCCGCCCTGTCCACGCTGCGGGAAGTAGTGGAGGACAGCGGAGGGGGGCCGCAGTTTCGGATCAGCGCCGCCCGCTCCATTCTGGAGTACAGTCTGAAGCTGACCGAACAGAACGATATCCTTTCCAAGCTGCAAGAGCTGGAGAAAGCCGTAGCGGAAAGGAGGTGAGGATATGCTAAGCATAAAGGCCCGCATAGCGGCCCTGCAAGCGGTCCTGGGAGCGGGGGGAGATACCAGTTTTTTTGATATGCCCCTGGAGGACCTGGACCTCATCAGCCGCTCCATTGTGGAGACTGTCCAGGAGCTGGAGGCCCTGGATACCGCCGATAAGAAGGACGCCTATTGCCGGGAGCATGATACCACGCCCGAGGAAATCCAAGGGCTCATAAATCTGTTCCGGACCGGCAGCTATGACGGACGGCCTGCAAAGTAGGGCCACGGCCTGCGCTGTTGCCGCTCTGATCAGCGCGGGCCTATGCCGCCGAATGCACCGATACTTGCAAAACCTTCATTTAAGGATCGTGGATTTAATGCGCGGGAATCAAAAGCTGGATATTAAACGCTGTAGGTAGTGCATCTACTGGCAAAAACTGTCCAGCGGCAACAATCGCTTCAACGCGTACGCCTGTCACTTCCTGCTAGATGTCGACGCCAGACGGCGGAAGAATGCAGCCGGAAAGTGTCTGGAGTACAAGAAGAGGGAGAGTCTATAAACGATACTGCTATACCCATCGCAAAAGGGCCGGGGGCAAAAGCGCCCCCGGCCTGTAAAAGTTTTCCCTTATTTTTTCCCTTTAGCGGTCAGATTAAACCGGGTCATATTGTGCGCAATCGGGAGAGAACACACCACGTATCAGCACTATATAAACTGATAAGGACATACGTAAACTGGTGATGAATAATTCAAATCTGGTCAGCAGCTCCAAGAAAAGTTCTGAAATCAAATGGTTTCAGAACTTTTCTTTGTGTTTTGATGGATAATTGTTGAGGGGACATTGTGGGGACGAGCCGCTCCATTGGAATTTCCAACATTTTTTCCAACAGCCACTCAATTACTCGATGATCGCCCTAGCGCAGCGATAATAAGTTTTGCCATATCGGGGTTTTCCTGGAGCAGCCGAAGGGCTTCGGTCGTTTCATCTGCTGGTGCTTTATCATCGGTGGCGGGTTGCTTGCTGCTCTGGAAGAAGTCCTGCTCCATCCGCTGGGCCAGACGGCGGCGATCCTCGGTGTTGGTATGGGCATAGAGGTCGGTGACCATCCTGGCCTGGGCGTGGCCTGTGTCACCTTGGACGGCCTTGATATTACCACCACTGATCTGGAGCTTGACGGTGGTGCTGCAATGCCTCAGGCTGTGGAAGACTACACGGGGAAGGTTGTTCTCTTGAATGAGCTTCCGCAGCTTGTCAGCGATCTGATGCTCTTCGTAGGGTCTGCCGTCTTGGTGGGCGAGGACCATGTTGTAGTCCGCGTAGGCAGTTCCCAAAAGCTCCTTGTCAGACTCCTGAGTGTCTTTCATATCCTGTAGGGCATTTGATACTGTATCAGGTAGAAAGACTGTGCGGACGCTGCTGGCTGTCTTGGGGTCTTTGAGGACAAGGGATGTCTTCGCACCCTGTTTCATATCAGGGAATGTAAAGAGAACTGTGGAGCGGCCTCGCCGTTTCAGATCCTCCAGACTGGACTTGTCGCAGCGTTTCAGCTCCTTGTTGATATAGACGCCAGCGGTGCTGTTTGCAATACTCTCTGCCGTCATGTCCACACAGTCCCAGGTCAGGCCAGATTGAATGAGCATATTGATGATTACTTTGATTCCAGCTATACGCTGGACGACCTCATTCTCAGTCGGGTAGAATTTACAGCTAATCTCAACGTGGGGAGGGAAAATGTCCCGGCTTACATCCGGCTCATGCACAAAATCGACAAGGTAAAGGGATTTGAGCATAAGTACAACGTACTCGACTATGCCACAGGCGGCATTAAGAAAGAACGTAGTTTCGACATGGAGGGGAAGACCAACGGGGTAGCGTTCACAGTTTATGACAAGGAAGCTGATCTGAAGGATAAAGGCAAAAAGGAAAAGGCCAGGAAAGCAGAAGGGATATTACGGGCGGAGGTTCGATTGAAGAAGCGCAAGGCAGTTCAGGCAGCGATGCGTGAGTTTGATAATCCGGATGTCCTCACGACCGAAGAACAGATTGCCCTTGTCTCGAAAAAGTGCAAACAGATCTTCGGGACTACTTTTGCTGCCATTGTTCCCTATGGAAATTTCTATAAACTGAAGGATGCGGAACAGCTTGTCGGCAGATCTGATCTCAAGGCGAAGAGGAAAGATAAAATGTTGAGGCTGATGAGGCTTGTCCCTGAAAAGAAGTCGCTCCATCTCGCGTTCAAAGAGTTGAATGTGAGAGATAAGGATGCCGTGCTGGTCTGGTTTGCGGAGCTGAACGTATCGCCTATAACCATCAGCAAACGTGAGGACATAAGCCGGCTGAGAAATATATACGACTATTTAGAACTCTAATCTGCTTGAAAGAATATCCATACTCCGGCTATCACCAGCCGGAGTATGGATATTCTTAGGCAATCCTGACATACAACGCAACGTCCTATGTCCGCATTCTCCTGAAAGATGGTCAGAATCGGCCCACGACAGCTATTGAGCTGGACAAGACTGCTGGTTCCAACAGTTACGGCATTATACGCGGAGCCTCCTGCTTTTGGAAAGAGGGCATACCAGCGTGAGAAACACGCTGTAGTTGACTATGCAGCCCAAACCAAAGCCAATGGAAGCTGCTTGTTACGTAGTATGTGCCGTAACACTTGAAAAGGGTTTTTGATTTTACAAAGCAAAAAGAGTAGAATTTTGTCGGCAAATATGGTAAAATATGGAAAGATATTTGGGAAGGGGGCAGCCGTTGTGGAACCGCTGTGGGAGAAAAAAGAGTACTACAAGCATTTTAATCCTGCAAAACACAGTATTGCTGATACTTGCGGGATGGACTATGAGGACTTTATACCGTATTATCGGAAATATAAGAAACTGAGTCAATCACAACTACTGGATTTGATTGCATGTGCAAAGACCAACCGCTGGCAGGCATTGGACTTGAGCTACTGTAGTCTATCTGAACTTCCGGATGAGCTGTGGGACTTGCCGGATCTGCAAATGTTATACTTGGGAAGCGAGTTGTCTCCCCTTGCTTGTGAGGAGGAAACTCAGGTATACGAAGACAACCGTATTGCTTTTCTCCCAAGGAATATTGAGCGTCTGGAGAATTTGCAAGTATTAAGCTTGGAGGGCAATCATTTAATGGACACAGGAGGGCCTCCTTTGTCCATGAAAAAATTGATCCATCTGGATGCCGCTAGGGGTGGATTTTCCCAGTTTCCCGATTTTTTGCTGATTCCTACTCTTCAGGGGCTTGCTTTTAATTGCCAAGAGAGATTTCTGCCAGAGAATTTTGTAGCCTTAACTTCACTGAGAGAACTATACCTTACACACTCCAAGATTATTGCTCTGCCAGAAAATATTGGTGCATTGACTCAGTTGAAAACACTGCATTTGTACGATTGTAATATCCGTTCTCTGCCAGCATCTCTCAGTGCGATCTCCTCGTTGACAAATCTGGAGCTTGAAGAGACCCCCTTGGCACAGACAATTCCTCCGGAAATTCTGAAGCAATCCGCAAAAGAGATTATTTCGTATTACCTTAAGCAGCAGTCAAATGCTCCAAAGCAATTCTTCAATGAATCTAAAATGGTCATTGTGGGCCAGGGTCATGTAGGGAAAACCTGTATTCTCAACCGGTTGATCAACAACACATATGCAGAGAATCCCTCGACAGAGGGGATCGATATATCCGAATGGTACTTCCAGGATCAAAATCAAGGATACAAGTTGAACGTCTGGGATTTCGGCGGACAGGAAATTTACCACTCCACCCATCAATTTTTCCTCACAGAGCGCTCTTTATATCTACTGGTATGGGATGCGCTGGCGGAAGAGGAGTATGGTCGGATTGACTACTGGCTTAAAACAATTCAGAGCTTTGCTGCCGAAAGCCCAATCATTATTGTTGTTAATAAATGTGACAATGACATCGGTCGGATTCGACGAATTGACAAAGAAGATTATCAGAGTCGTTTTCCACAGATTAAAGATGTATTTTATGTCAGCTGCAAAGATGACATTAGAATTGGAGAACTGAGAAAATATATAGAATCACTTGCTATCAGTCTTCCGCTGATGAAGACCACCTGGCTCTCCTCCTGGATGTCAGTCCGCCAGGCACTGGAAGAACGGTCGAGGCATGAAAACTTTATTCCATATCAGACATACCTGGAAATTTGTGCATCAAAAGACATTGGTGATGATGAAGCCCTCAGTCTTGCAAAATATCTGCATGACCTTGGAATCATTCTTTTTTACCATGACGATCCTCTGCTCAAAAACCTGGTCATTCTTTCCTCCGAATGGGGCACGGACGCCGTATACAAGGTTCTGGACGAGCAGGAGCAGCTCTTAAAGGGTAGAAACGGAATCCTCCGGATGGAGGACCTTCCTAAAATCTGGACTGACACAACCCGATATCCGCAGAGGCTCCATCCCTATCTGCTGAATCTGATGGAAAAGTTTCAATTAACTTTCCGGATCCATTCCACGCCTCCGACCTACTTGGTTGCAGAGTTGCTGGATAACAAGGCTATTGACTTGGGGTGGGAATTTGCCTACGGGAAGACTCTTTCCTTCCAGTATGAGTACGACTTTATCCCTGCCGGCGTGATGACGCGCTTTATTGTCGCAATCAATCCGTATCTGGAAACCATTGATGGGGTCAAACAGTGTTGGAGAAAGGGCGCTTACTTGCGCTACAAAACCGCTTACGCTCTGGTCCGGCTCTATGACAACATAACGGACCGCTATATCCAGATCAAGGTCGGCGGCGACCACCCCCGCGACCGGCGGGATCTGCTTACGAAAATCCGCATGGCCTTTGAGGACATCAACGGCCAATTCAGCAAGATCCAGATAACGGAACGCATTCCCTGTATCTGTAGTAAAGATTGCCGCTTTATGTTCGAATTCAAAACTTTACTGAAAGCGGAACTGAAGGGTAGGTCAACCATTATATGTCTTGACTCTCTGGAGGACGTATCCATCAGCAAATTATTAGACGGAGTGGAATTAAAAATGGAAAGTCAATATGGACCAATCATCTTTAACAATAACCCCAACTTTTCCAACACGACCACTGTTTCAACCGTTTCTTCTGTTTCCAATACAGTCGCCGTCACGACGGAAGTCCGTGGATGGATCTGTGAAATGCAGGGTGGCTTGAACGATCTGACGGATGAGCTCGAAGAAAAGCTCGGCAGTCAGTCCGAAGAGCTGGACGCACAGCTGAAAAAAGCCGCAGCTGCTCTGGAAAAATTAGAAAAGAGCGAGACGAAGGAGGATATTCAAAAAAGCGGTGCCATGAATAAGATACGCCGCTTTTTGGAAGAATGCCAGGATCCTGAAAGCTCTACCGGAAAACTGCTGTCTGGCGTTAAATATGCCGCTGGGATTGTAAAAGATCTGGCCGGAAAATACAACAAGATCGCCAAATGGGTCGCTCTGCCGCAGCTTCCGTTTGGGGACAGCTAAGAGTATAAACAGAAAGACATCTGTATGTTTTTCAGTCATACAGATGTCTTTTTTTAACAATGTGAAGGAGAAAAACAGCATAAAAGAGCAGAGAATGCAAGTATGTGGCAAACAAATTTCATAGCTTCTTTACCTTCCTGTAAAATGTAGTCTTGCTCACCTTCAATGTCCGCATGGCTTCAACCGCTGTAATCTCCCCGCTGCGCCACTGGGCAACTACTTGATCAAAATTCGGAGGCTGTGTAGCCCTACGCCCGGTGTACTTCCCCTGATCCTTAGCAATGGCGATCCCCTCTCGCTGACGTTGCAGGATGTACTCACGCTCCAGCTCTGCCACGGCCCCGAAAATGGTGAGCATGAATTTCCCTGTAGGTGAGGTGGTATCAATGCTCTCCTTCTTGCTGACGAACTCAACGCCCTTTGCCGTCAAGCGCTCCACCAGCTCCAGAAGATCACGGGTGTTCCTGGCGAAGCGGCTGATGCTCTCCACGATCACGGTATCCCCATGGCGAACATATTCCATCATCCGTTGCAGCTCTGGGCGATTAGTGTTCTTGCCGCTCATGCGGTCAATGTAGACTTCATCCACTCCAAGCTCCTGCATGAGAACTTCTTGCCGGATGGTATTCTGTCCCTGTGTGCTGACCCGGATATAGCCGATCTTCATATTCAGCCCCCTCATATCAAAGTAAACGTCCCATTAGGGTCGGCTCTCAATCTGGAACGTGCCAGAACTCGAAAACCAACTCTAATGGAACGCTTTTTCACCGTCCCGTTTGAGTGTACCCTAACGGGACAGCTATACGAAATCGGACACACTCATTCCAGGTGCATCCCACGGATTGGCAGGGCTGTAATCGCCGCCTGTGCTGGAGGGGATCGTATCACTATCTGTATCTTCACCTGTGGTAGCTCTGTACCGTTCCATATCCAGTCCAAAGTATTCAGCCTCTGCGTCCGACAGTTCGACAGCATCAGCCATGTAGCGGTAGGCTTCTTCCTCGCCATCTTCGATCAGGCCATCTTTCAAGAGCGTAGTAATCTCACTTATTCTAACCCAGGGAATATGCTTTTCGCTTGTCCGCATCAGGTAGTAGTCCAACGCATTGAAAAGAGCGTCCGCTTTTGTCAGGCCAGAAAACTTGCCAAAATCATAGTAACAGCATGTCCAGTCCCAGCTTCCGGTTTTCTTGTCCAGGCCACTCACAACGGCGTACTGCGTCATGCCCTCACCTCGCAGGATAAGAGCGTACTGCCCTTTTTCTTCAATAAGAGTATACTTCATCTCCGCTCGACCTCCCAGCAGCCGATATAGAGGTACTCCCCTCCGCTGTTCTTTGGTGTTGCCTGACACAAGAAAGCACCATCCGCAGACTGAATCGTCACCAGATCGTTCCACTCATAGAAGCGGTCATCTCTGGCAAGGCGTCTCAGTTCGGGCAGGACCTTTTTATTGATCCAGTCGATAAACGTATCCGGGTCCCTCTGGCTCCCAACCAACCGCTCAAAGCTCTGGCGGTCCGGCAGAAGGAACAATGCCTTTCCAGGGCGGCCACGCTCTCGCTCAAGGATGGCCCTGGCACCCCAGTACATCTTCGGGGTGAAGTTCTCCGGGTAGTTTCCCCACTCATGACTCATGGTTTCAGCCTCCTTTACCAGACATCCCGGAACGGCGTAAAGATGAAGTCGACGCCCTTCACAGAATCATCCGGTTCTCCGTCAAAGTCGTTCTGGTATTTGGTACAGATATTTGGCCCCCACCCCTTCCGAGGGTCAACATCGACATACAGATTTCCGTCAGGTCCTTTGTAGACGGGGCGATCCCAACTATCGTGCCCCTGGAGGATCAGGAGCATCTGGTGGCAGGTATGCGGGAGATACCCCACACCAACGGCATCTTGCAGCTCTCCGGTCAGATTGCCATAGACGCTGTCCCCGTTGGGTGTCAGCAGTTCCAGGGCCTCGCTATCCCGCGCAGGCCAATAGGTAGTTGGGGAGGCCCAGCAAATCGCCGGGCCTCCCATGGTATGGATACGGATAATCTCTGCGCCGCAATGTTTACACCGCATGGTTTCCCTCCTCTAATCGCTCTGGATCATCCATATCATTAGGATTGACTTCTTCCAGGTCGGCTTCCTCTTCCTCGGCTGCCGGAAGCAGCGACCGCATAACATCCCGCCGTGTCTGCACCGAAGTAGGTTTTGCGCTGCCAGCAGATACGGTGTGATTGTATTCCGACGATATGGAGGGATGTCAGCTGAAGAACTCGGTCAAGGTGCGGTTGATCTCGTCCCGCTCCACGCCACTTTCGGCTGCCAGACAGCAGTAATAGGCACAGCTGATGAAGTGCGTTCTGCCCTTGACAGTGCGGAGAACCTTGTTGTTGACATCCATCAGGTTCCTGGCAAACACCATGTAGGCATCCAGCCCGGAGTTGATCGTGTCCAGCGTTTCATTGTTGACCTCAACCTTACTGACCCATTCCCGGAAGGGCTTGGTAGAGAAGTCGGGGGATTCCTCTGTGATAAGCTGGTAAAGCTGCATGGCGATCATCTCGTCAGTGAACCGTTTCCTGCCAGCCTCCGAGACTACGAACTGGATTGCCTTGTGCCTGGCAAGCTGCTGAAAGATCGTCAGGCTGGGGACGTTGGCGCGGGTCAACTCGATGGCGGTCAGAGGTTTGCCGTTATTCAGCCTGCGAAAGAACTCCCGGATCTCTGTATCCGTCATTCCTTCGTAATAGTAGATCGTGAGGTTGTAGTCTTTGATCCGATCCCGCGCCCATTCGGGCAGCTGTGAGAAATACAATCCGCTGACATCTTCCACACACCCGTTGTCATCTATGACAGCAGGGGTGTCGATGGACAGCGCAAACTCATCATGGAGAAATTCGCTGATGGCATTTGACCGCTGCTTCCCGTCCAGGCTGTCATAAACGCCGCTCTCGTCACGGGTAAAATACATGGCGGGTATCGCGTAACCATAGATCATACTGTGGATCAGGAGAGATTTTTTCTCAACATCCCACACAAGATTGCGCTGCACGGCGTTGTCGTAGTTGACTTTACCTTTTTCCATCTGATTGACCAGGGCTTTCGCCGTCCAGTTGATATTGAATCGCTGCATATTATCATCGCTCCTATTCCATCTTATCCGAACTCGCTTCCTTCGGCCTGCGTATGGGTGGCCTCCTGCTGAATGCCGTACACATCGTCCACGTAATAACGACCTGTAAAGCAGTTGAAGATCGCCGTACAGCGGACACCGTTGACCTCGGCCAGATAGCGGTTGTCGCCAATGCACCGGATGATCTCAGCTTCGCCCAGTACATGACGGTCATGCTCGTGGTCCTTCAGACTGTGTATGTATGCTTTGACTTTCATAGTCTACTCCCCTGCTGCATATATAAGGAGGCAGCGGAGCGGTCGCCCGCCTCGCTGCCCTTACTCTGGCTGACCATATCCTCAAATTCCTGCTCGGACAGGACCGCGATCCCCAGCGACAGAGCCTTGACCAGCTTATTGCCGGGCCGCTTGCCCAGAATCAGATAGTCAGTCCGTTTACTCACCACGGATACAGGTCTGGCTCCCAACTCCCTCAACCGAGCCTGGATGCCGTCACGGGTGTAGTTGTCCAGCTTGCCAGTGACAGCTACGGACTTCCCGCAGAATGGGTTATCAGGATTCATGTTTCAATCCTCCATTGGTATGCAGACAATACGGCCATTCATCCCCCAGAACATTTCCGGAGTGTTGAACCGTTTCCGATACTGCTCAATTTGCCCTGGGGTCAGGCTGGTGAAGCGGTCGCTGTCTCCAGGAGCGCCGCACAGGAAAAACGTCCCGAAGACTATATCGTATATCTGTCCATCGTCGTCCCGCAGTCCACGGTTGGCTGGCAGATTTATGAGCTTGCCCTCGTCGTTACAGACCAGGGCTACGGGATCATCAAAAGGATAGACGGGCTGAATCAAGCCGCCTACGATCTCCTGCATGGATTCCAGAGAACCGTTAATTTCTTTTACTTCCGGCCTGCGTTCAGGTTCCACTACTAATACACGCATAGCAACACCTTCCTTTACTTCCTCCCTATGAAAACCATGTGACGCAGTTCCTCTGAGCCAACGCCAGCGGCAATCAGAAACCACGATTTCCATATGTTTATCACACAAGAAATTACCTTCGCCGATGTACTGGCAGCAGTCGCAAACGCCAGGATCACAGGCCTCTTGGACCTCGGTCCGCCACTTCTACCGCCATGCTTTTTCTTCCTCATGGTTTTCCATCCTCCTATCGCTCACGCTTGCGAATGAATGCTTCCAGCCCGTCCATGCCCGTATCGTTATCCCGCTCACCCTTGGCCCGTCGCCTTTCGCATCGCTCTACAGCCTTGTCATAGTCGTAGCCGATTGCAGCAGCATACGCTCCGGCAATTTTCCGGCATCGGGCGGCGTGAAGTTCGTAGGTGGCAGCATGGAATCCGGTCAGGCCCCATTCGGGGATCACACTCTCCAACAGGTTTGCGTAGTCCCGGAGAGCATTGACGATCACATACAGATCACCATAGCAAGTATAGAGCTCCTTGGCTTCACTGAGTTGTCCAGATTTGCCAACATCGGTGAAGCAGAGGATAGCTCCTGGCTCCATACCGTCGATCTCTGTTATCTCAACGGTTGTAGTCGTGGAAGGCTCAAACTTGGCTGCGGGGAGAGGTTCCCGGCTCATAGACTCGTCTCCTTATTCAACTGCCGCTCCAGCAGCGTACAGTAGCCATATACCCGGTCGATGGGCAGATCCACCCACTTTCCATCAATCCTCTGGTTCCCAGCCAACGGCTCCAATCGAATCTTCCCGTTTTCCTTAGTTTCGCAAACCCGAATACAGGTGCTGCTGCTGCCGAAGCCGTAACAGATCGTATCATCCTCCAACTCAATCCGGGTGAGATCAGACATGGCATCTGCATCCCGCAGCTGCTCTAAGATATAGCAGGTCTCTACCTTCCAACCGCCGGGATTCCCTTCTTCCTCCATGTACCAGTCCAGACGGACACCCTGATCGCTGGTCACATCCAGGCAGTAGGCAAAGATGGATTTGCTGAACATATGAGGATAGAAAACCTTATTGTCACTGCTGACACGATAGGTACGGCTCAGTAAATCGTAGGGTTTATCAAAGCTGTCCTCTGTGAAGATGATGTGTGCGGTCAGGTCTTCCCTCGGCGAAGTGCGTTTCAATTTCTGGAAGGTTTCTTTCAGTTCGCTATAAGTCATAGTGATTCCTCCTGATTCAAAAGCAAACAGCCCGGCATCCCTGCTGCAAAGCAGGAACACCGGGCCATCATAGTGTATCCTATCTTAGCTGGCCTCCGCCAACTCCGGCACCACCTGGGTAGCGTTCACGATCTCCATGAACTGCTGACCGAAAGCCCTCGCCTGGGCAGCTTCCTCCGGGCTGAGAGTAGCAACTGACTGGAAATTAAAGAGTGCGTAAGGCTTGCCCTGCTTACTGGTAGCTTTCTCCAATGTGATTTTCGTGACCACGCTGGAAATCGGCGTCAGGGTGCTCAGCAGCCGTGTGGAGTATTTCAGGAACCTGGGCTTGCTGGTCACCGGAACACGGACTAGCAGAGGAATGATACTGTTGGGCCGCAGCAGGAACAGCAGCACGGATATCATAAATTTGTATTTGTCTCGGCGGCTATTCCAATGAAATCGCTATAAACTTTCTGATAGCGTTTCCCTGTGGATCAGCACCTGACCCAAGTAGCATATCATAAATACCACTTATTGTCAACATAAATACCTCTTATAGATGTTTTGTTACAGAGGCTTCCCCCGTTAAAATAGTTAGGGGGTGATCGTATGGACTATAAGAGGTTAGGGGAGCGAATCCGGGAAGAACGCCTGCGGCTGCATCTTACCCAAGCCCAGCTTGCGGAGGCTGTTGATATATCGGATACCTACATGGGTGCTATCGAGCGCGGGGAACGCAGCCTTACGCTGGATACTCTGGTGCGGCTCGTCAACAGACTGGGTGTGACTGTGGACTACCTGCTGGCAGATTCTGTGACCGACAGCGATGCCAACATTATGGAGCAGTTCAAGCAGATCATAGATCAGCAGTCATTGGAGCGCAAGCAAATGGCGATCAATGTACTCCGAACCATCTTTTCGTACTTCAATCAGGAGGGAGCGTAGCGATCTACGCCCCTCCTATTTTTCCCGTGCGGAGACTTCTCACAAAGTCAACGTCATCCACCAGCCGTTTGACAGCTATGTTGACCAGCAACTCGGCCGATACCGAGTATTCGGCCGAGAGTGTATGTAGCCTGTCGTACAGCATGGGATCTGTGAGTTGAACAGAGAAGGTTTCATTCTCAAGCATTATAACTTCCCTCCAATTCTTCATAGATCGTATTGTAAGCTAAATTTTGCTGCTGTGGGTATACTGTCAGCAGACTTTTGAAATTTTTCTCTTGCTATTCATCCGAGAAGTCACTATAATGTCATCAGATATAGCAAGGGAGCAAGCTGTATGAAGCACAAATCATTCTTTCGCCACTCATCAAAATCAACACCTACAGATTACAGCAAGTTCGACCCTCCAGCGTCCAAGTCATCCCTGATACTAGACGTCAGCTCGGCGAGACTGCGCTGGCAAATTATAGCAGCCAGCAGTTTTTCAGAGTTCTGGGAACGTCACAAGAAGCAAATTGTTCACCAGCCTTTATCTGAGTATCTGTGTATGCTGTTGGATAAAAAGGGCCTGAAACGATCGGATGTTGTAACAGCGAATGCTCAAGCTGTCCGGCCACCGAGAGTTGTGGCCCAGGGATGAGCGCGATGCTTTGTTTTTGTACGCTATCCAGCGTGGAATGTCCCTGGAAGATGTTGACACCCAGTTAGAACACTATGGGCTAGATCCTCTGGCTGCTCCGGTCAAATGATAATGTGCTCTGTAGCTATGATTTATTATTTTTCTCACCTCTTTTTTCGTAAGCAAATTCGCCTCCCTGCGCCATTTGTGGCGCGGGGAGGTTTCTAATACATGGTAAGAATATATATTTACACGAACATCTCATTCGCTGGTGGTTTCAAGAGAGGCGCAGTATCCTTCTTTCCATTCGATTAAAACATCTCCGTTCCTATATCACGACTCGTACATGTCTTATTATAACTGATATTTTAGTTAAAGCAAATAATCATTTAATTTAAAGAAATTTTAATTGTATTCAGGAATTGATAGCATACTACTAGGGAGTGATGCTATATGGTGACTGAATATCCGGAAAAATACAAAATTCTGGGCTTGAAAATCGCGTATTACCGCAAGAAAGCTGGTTATACACAAGAGGTTTTTGCCGAGAAGATCAATAAGAGTGTCAATTTTCTGGCTCAAGT
>JAAVHC010000074.1 GCA_014799925.1 Oscillibacter sp. | reverse complement strand
TCATAGATTCGATACTTGGTCATCTGCTCACCCCCCAGATGGTTTTATTATATCACAGAACCTTCCAAAAGCAATATAAACACTGCTCCCACTTTTGTGGGGGCTCTTTTTGTGTTCAGGCTCCGGGACCGCGAAAAAATCCCTCCTTGAGGAGGGAGCCAGCATCGCATTTGTCTGGACGCGGGCTTCCGCCCTCGCCCCGCCAAACGCCTTTTCCGGGCAGAAGCCCGGACCCACTTTAAGAACGGAGGGCGCAGATGAAAAAAGACACAACATTCAGTATCCGAATCTCTTCCGCCGATCTGGATACCATCAAGCGCAAGGCAAAGCAAGCCCGGATGTCTCAGAGTGACTACGTTACCCGTTGCTGCTTGGGGCGGCAAGTGGTGGTCATTGAGGATTTGAAAGAGACCGCAAAGCAGCTGCGGAGCATCGGCAACAATCTGAACCGTCTGACCGTGCTTGCCAACATGGGGCGCGTCGATGCCGCCAACCTGGACAGCATGGCGCAGGAGTTGGCCGCTGTCAGTGCCGCGTTGCGTGAGCTTCAAGAGCGCGGGAGGTGGCAGAAATAGCGATCATTCATTTTACCAATTATCCCAGGGGCCAGACCCGTTCCTGCATGTCGGCGGTCATGAAATACACCATGCGGGAGGCGAAAACCCTGTGGGAGGGTCAGCAGTTGGTGACTGGTATCAACTGCCGCCCGGAGAGCGTCTACGATGATTTTCTCCGTACCAAGCTGCTCTATCACAAGGATGATGGCACATTGTTCTACCACATGGTACAGTCCTTCCCTGCGGGTGAAAATGTTGATCCGCGCGCAGCTCATGCCGCTGCGTTGAAGCTGGCGGAGTATTTTGAGGACCGCGAGGTGCTGGTCAGTACCCACATAGACCGTGACCATATCCACTCCCATTTTCTCATCAACAGTGTCAGCTTCGAGAATGGGAAAAAGTTGCATGTCAGTGAGCCGGAGCTGACAGAGCTGCGACAGCGTAACGATCAGGTGTGCATGGAGTTCGGCCTGCCCGTTTTCCAACCGCAGAAGAAAAAGCAGACCAAAGCTATGTCTGACGCAGAGTACCACGCCGCTGCCAAAGGGGATAGCTGGAAATTCCGTCTCATGAACACCATTGACGAGTGCATGAAGTACGCACATAACCGCCAGGAATCCATTGCGTTGATGCGAAGTGAAGGCTACGACGTCCGCTGGACGGACAGCAGGAAAAATATCACCTACACCACGCCTGGCGGAAAACGATGCCGGGATGACCGGCTGCACGACAGAAAATATTTGAAGGAGAACATGGAATATGAGTTCAGAATCCGAGAGGAAATTGTCACTGGAGGAGCTGCGGCAGATGAATATGCCCCAGCAGCTTCCGCCGGAGCAGTATCCTGCCGCAACGGATTGGCCGGAGCTGTCAGCGGCGTTGGGGGCCATAGGAGAACTCCTGGCGGAGCAGAATCTAACGCTGGAAGATCTGTCCAGACGTTCCTATCCTGGCCCGACTCCGAAGCAAATCACGGAACTGCTTCAGGAAATGAAAGCGATCCACAGATTGCTGGAACAGGCTGGGAAGAAGAAAGAGCGGCGCTTTTCACTGCCCAGGTTCCAGCTGCCGCAGCCCACATGGACATGGCTGGTAGTTCCGGCGGCCCTGCTGGGGTTGTGGGCGCTGTGGTACGGCTGGGCCGCGTTCTGGAACGGGCTGGCGACACTGCTCCCGTGAGGGACGCAACCACGACCCATGCGCACGGCGACAGCAAGACGCTCCGGGCAGAGCGCCAAAAGAAGATTGCCCACGGACATAAGGAAGATGACCATGCAGACGAACCAACCTGGCAGCAAACCATGTGACGGTCTGCTGCTTTTTGATTTCCTGCATCGCAGGGGAAAGGAGCCGCCTATCAAATTTTGTATAATGAAAGAAGAAACTGGAAACCATATCAAAGAAAGGAGTGTCGTCCATGTCTGAAAATAAACCCGCCGCCAATACACAGAAAAAGCAGGAGGCGGCACGAATCTGGTTGTCTTACTACAATCGTGTTCTCTACGAGAAGGGAATTATCACAGAGCGGGAACGCAACCGGATGGAATTGAAGATCGACAAGTGGCAGATGCCTTCACAGATGCTTTGATATGGACAAGGGGACCGCGAAAGTTTCGTGGTCCCCTTGCTTTATTTCATTCTCTGTGATATAGTCCATGTAGAACATGATAAAACAAATCAAAGGAGGAAAATATGGACATCCACACTATCCGCCAAACCCTGCGGACTAAGCCCATCTATGACATTCCCCTGCGGGTCACTTTCTACGCACGGGTGTCCTCAGAAAGTGACGAGCAGCTCAACTCCCTGGGCAACCAGGTATCCTATTATGAGGAATTTATCCATAAGAACACCGCCTGGGAGTATGTGCAGGGCTATGTAGACGAGGGCCTGTCAGCTGCTACCACCAAAAACCGAGAGGACTTCCACCGCATGTTGGAGGACGGCAAAGCGGGGCTGTTTGATCTGATTGTCACTAAGGAAATCACCCGCTTTGCCAGAAATACCCTTGACTCTATTCTCTACACCCGCGAGCTGCTGGGCTCCGGGGTAGGGGTATTCTTCCAGAACGACAATATCAACACCTTTGATGAGGACAGTGAGCTTCGTCTGACTATCATGTCAGGTATTGCCCAGGATGAGCTGCGGAAGATCTCAGGCCGTGTAAAGTTCGGGCATGCTCAGGCTATCAAAAATGGCGTCGTCCTGGGTAACAGCCGCATTTTCGGCTATGTCAAGGACGGCGGGCGGCTGGTCATTGATGAGAGCGAGGCCCCTATGGTGCGGGAACTGTTCGAGCTCTACGCCACCGGCGAATACAGCATGAAACAGATTGAGACACTGTTTTGGGACAAGGGCTACCGCAATCACAACGGGAAAAAGATCGCCCACACCACCATGTCGGGTATGATTTCCAATCCCAAGTACAAGGGCTACTATGTGGGCAACAAGGTAAAAGTCATCGACCTGTTCACCAAGAAGCAAAAATTCCTCCCGCCGGAGGAGTGGGTCATGTTCAAGGATGAAACCGGTGAGATCGTCCCAGCCATTGTAGACGAGGAGCTATGGGACAAAGCCAACGCCGTCCTGAAAAAGCGCAGTGAGGACGTAAAGGGCCGCCAGGGCATCTGCAACCACGCAAACCTCTTGACCGGCAAGCTCTACTGCACCCATTGCGGCGCGGCCTACTACCGCCGGGAATCCAAGGACAAGAACGGCAACAAGAACAGCAAATGGGTCTGCTCTGGCAAGATCAAGAACGGCGCGGATTCCTGCGCATCCTTCCCAATCTATGAGGAGGAGTTAAAGCCGATCCTGTTCCAGGTATTCAGCGAGACGGAGGCGGATGCCGAAGCCCTGGTGGCGGAATACGTTGAGATGTATAAATCCCTGGGCGACGGCAGCGGCATAGCGGCTCAGATCGAAGCCCTCCGCCAACAGATCGACTTAGCCCAGAAGAAGAAAAGCAAGCTCCTGGGCTACAATGCCGCAGGCCAACTCTCCGACCGGGACTTCCTTTCCATGAACAAAGACTGCGACCGGGAGATCGACACCGCCGAGCGGCAGATCTACGATCTGGAACAGCAGCAGCTATCCAAGGATGAGTTCCGGAAGAAAATTGACACCATCCGTCATGTACTGGACGAAGCCCGCCGGGATGCCGCCCAAGGGCTTATCAGCAAGGAATTTGTGGACAAGTATATCGACAAGATTTTTGTCACCCCCGAGGAGGACGGCTCCCTCCGCCTGCAAATCAAGGTCCTTACTGGCGATTCTACCGACAAATACCTTCAGAAGCTCAAACGTCGCACGGGTCACACGTTCAAGAAGATGATCGAGTCCTACGAGAAGAACCTGTAAGGCTCTCTGCGGACGGAAAGAGGACCGGGCAATCAGCCCGGTCCTCTTTATGCTTTTTCTTTCAAATATAATCCGCTTATTGACGCCGATCATGTTGGCCGCCATGCCCACGCGGCCGTTCCTGAGGGCGGCCAGGGTGTCCGGCAAATCTCCAGCGGCTCTTATGCCGTCCTGTATTGCGGGTTCCGCGATGCGGCCTTCACTCCTGTTAAGTATTCTTCTGCTGTATCCATCTCTCATACCCTTTCTTAAAAGAAAAAGTATCAAACCTGTCAAAAAATCTGCGGAGACTTTCTCTTGGAAAGCCTCCGCAGATTTTCTAAGAATTGCGCAGCAGAGTCAGGTATTTTCGCCTTCTTTTCTTGCGGCCAGCTCCGCAACGATCTGGTTATAGGAGGTCTTATTGATCTGATAAAAGAACAGCACCGCCGCCGTGATCAGCCACAGGATGCCGGGCACTGTGGAAAATGCGTGATGAATAACCGCCTGAACGGCTCTGCCCTGCACCTGATTCGCCTCAAAGCCCAGCATTCCCAGGATGCCAGCCAGCGTGGCGGTCCCCATAGCCATGCCCACCTTATTGCCCAGGGAGACAAACGCGTACTGGAAGCCATCGTTGCGGATGCCGGTTTTCCATTCGCCATACTCCACACAGTCGGGAACAATGGCGTAGATGGCCGTGTTAAATCCACAGAAAAACAGTTGAGACAGGGCCGCACAGGCGTAGAAGGGAATGGGATCGGTTACGGCACTGAAAAAGTACAGCGCCAGCACAGACACGCCGGTTCCGGCGGCGAACAGCGCGGCAGTCCGGCCTTTGTTGCCCAGCCACCGAAATACAAAGGGAAACGCCGCCGCACCGATGATGGAGGGGATCATGAGCACCATGGAATAGGTCGTAAACAGAGCCTCATTCCCTTCTACATATTTGAAGTAGTACATCAGATTGGCGCTGCGCCCATAGTGGGTAACGCCGAAGAGAAGCTGCCCGACCAGGGCGATCAGATAGGGCTTGTTCTGCACGGCGGCCTTCAGCTGGACGCTCAAGGAGATGCTCTCCTTGACGGGCGGCGTCACGACCTCCCTGGTCTTGGCAAAACAGAACCAGTGGCAGGCAGTGAAGATGCACCCGTAGAGGATGGTTACCAGCAGGTAGCCGCGCGCCTGATTCTCTCCGCCAAAGGCGGCAATCAGGGGCAGCGTAACGATATTGATGATATTGATGGCCACCATGGCGCATACCGAGCGGGAGGTATTGATCTGCGCCCGCTCTTCAATATTCTGGGTCAGCGCGCCGCAGAGCGTGCCATAGGGAATATTGACGCAGGTGTACCCAAATACCAGCAGGCAGTAGGTGATGTACATATAGACCGTTTTTGATCCGTCGGACCATGTGGGGTGCGCCCAGAAGGTCAATACCAGGACGATTGCCGTCAGCGGCGCGCCAATGAGCAGCCAGGGACGGTAGCGGCCCCAGCGGGTCTTGGTGCGGTCGCTGAGACTGCCGATGACAGGGTCGTTGATGGCGTCCCAGAACCGCGAGATCAACATCAGCAGGGACACGGCCGCCATGGGGATGCCGCACACATCCGTATAGAAGATCATGAGGAAGTTGCTCACGAACATCCAGCTGAAATTACAGCCTACATCTCCAAAGCCATAGGCGATCTTGCTGATCAGGGGGACCTTTACATTCAAGTCCTGCTTTGACGGATTGGATTCCATAATCAGCCCTCCTTACCGATGCGGACCACCGCCTTGACAATGTTGGCCTTGTCGGCCACGCTCCGGTCCATCGCGTTCTGGATGTCGTCAAAGTCAAAAATATCCGTTACAATGCCCTTTAAATTGACTTTCCCGGCGGCGACAGAGTCAATCGCCATGGGATAGATGTGACGGTAGCGGAACACCGTCTTGAAGGTCAGCTCCTTATCCAGCGCCAGACTCATGGGGAGGGTGATCTCGCCGGTTTTGGAGTAACCCACCAGGACAATAGCGGCTCCCTTTTTGGTCATGTGAACGGCCTGCCGGGTAGTGATTTCAGTCCCGGCGGTCTCAATGACCAGATCGCAGCCAGCGCCGCCGGTCAGCCTGCGTACCGCTTCAACGGCGTCCTCCTCTTTTCCGTTGATGACGCCATCCGCCCCCAGTTCCAGGGCCTTGTCCAGCCGCCTGGACATCACATCCACTACATACACCCGGCTGACGCCCTGGGCCTTCAGCGCCATCATGGACACCAGGCCGATGCATCCCGCGCCCATCACCACAGCGGTCTGTCCCGCATGGGCGCCGCCCTGGTTGGCCGCGTGGAACCCCACCGCCAGCGGCTCGATCAGCGCCCCTTCCAGGGTGCTGACATTGTCGGGAAGCTTGAAGCACAGCGCCGCTTCGTGGGCCACGTACTCCTGGAACACACCGTCCACCGGGGGCGTGGCAAAAAATACCACATCGGGGCAGAGGTTGTATTTGCCCTGGCGGCAGAATTCACAGTGACCACAGGTCTTGCCCGGCTCCAATGCCACCTTGTCGCCCACCCTGAGGTGCTTGACATTGCTGCCCACCTCCACCACAGTGCCGCCGGGTTCGTGTCCCAGGACAAAGGGGGGCTTCACCACGTAGTCCCCGATGGCGCCGGTCTCGTAGTAGTGCATATCGCTCCCGCAGATGCCCACATACTCCAGCTTCACCAGCACCTCGTCCGCCTTGGGGACGGGGATGGGCCGCCGGGTGTACCCCATTTTTCCGATGCCTTCCATGACCGCTACTCTCATTGTTCCGTCCATTGTTGTGACCTCCTTGTTTTGATTATACTTTTATAAATATTTTATGTAAGTATCTATATTAAAACGCCGACCACGGAAAAAGTCAAGATAGAAAATGAAATTCAGCGTTTCGCACACTTTTGACGGATGTATTTTGTGCAAAAAAGAACTGCCGCTTCCAAAAAACAGCGGCAGTTCTTTTCTTTAAAAACTCTGTAAAAATCGTTCTACCTGAATCACGGCCGCTCCTACGGCGGATGCTTCCAGTTTATAGCGGCAGAATTTGAGATAGGAGGCGTCTGGCTGAAATGTATTGCGCGCCTCCAGCAGCGGCAGCAGCGGCCCGCCAAACTCTTCAAGAAACGCGCCGATATACCCGCCTGCGATCACATCACAGTCAAAGCTCATATGCAGATTGTTGACCGCGATTGCCAGGTATTCCAAATATTCCTGCCAGACCGCTTGCTTTTCCGCGTCTCCCTCGCGGAGGGAATCAAAAAAGGCCGCTAAATTTCCGTCCGCCTGCTCCGATATCAGGCGCGCGGAGCAGTAGGCGTCCAGGCAGCCGTCTTTCCCGCAGTAGCACCGCCGTCCTCCCGGGACCAAAGTATTGTGGCCAAACTCACCGGCTCGGAGGTGATTGCCCATGTATAGCGCCCCGTCCGTCAGAATCGCGCCGCCCACGCTGTTACTGAGAGAAAGATAGATCAAATTTTCAGCAGCGGAAATCCCATAGACTTCCGCCAGTCCGGCGGCGTTCGCATCATTGATAAAGCCGCAGGGGTAGGGGATATGGCGGCTCAGCGTACTGAGCGGCACATCCCGCAGGTTTAAAATGTGAGAATACCGCAGGATGCCCGCTTCACTGTCCACGATGCCAGGTAAAGAAATCCCCGCGCCCAGAATTGCTTCACCGGTACACGCACCCTCCATAATGCTCTGGGTCATCATCCCTAATTCCTGCAAATAGGCATCATCCAGGGAAAACGGCCTTGATCTCCGCTGATAGCGCACCACCTGGCCGCTCAAGTCCACCAGTACGACGCTCGCATGGTTCCGGGTCAGATCCAGCCCAATTGCCAGCCTGGCGTCCTTCACCGGGGCATATGCCCTGGCCTTGCGGCCTCCGGTGGATTCGTACTGCCCCACTTCCTGTACTAACCCCATTTCAAGCAATTCCTTGACATTCTGCAAAATTGTCGGCCAGCTTAATGCCAGCTGCTGGGACAGTTCCATTTGGGAAATTCGCTCACAGGACAAAATGCAGCGCAAAGTATTGGCACGGTTGCGGCGCTTGACATCCATATTGCTGGCGGGAGATATTTTCATATGTCACCATCCGTTGCATGTTCTATAAAGGCATTGGCATTTCGCTTATCCAAGACGAACTGTTCTAAATTTGTTCTGTGATTATATTTTACGGAGGCTGTTTTATCCTTGCGAATGATAATGTCATTCATATCGAGCCCGTTTAGTGCGGCAATGGCTACAGCGTAATGTATTACATCAGCCAATTCATTGCCCAATTGAGCCTGTAAGTCTTCATTCCCGGATGATTTTCTGCCTGCCTTTTTGTTCAGGACCTCAGCGACTTCTCCGATTTCTTCGACAAGCTTCATAAACAGGCTCTGGTCAATTCCACCATTGCCGTAATGGTCAGACAGATACGCTTCCAGTTCCTCTATAGTAACTTTCATCACAAAACTCCTCCGCGAACTCCGGTTTTCTGCTTTGCATCTTATCATAAGCCTCCGGAAAATTCAACATGAGTTGGTGAAACTGTTGGAGTTTTATCCCGGCGGCCATTGCTGTTTCCGAATTTTTCATTCGGAAACAATAAGAAGAACGACTTGCCTTTCGGCGCCTTGACTTTTTGGGCGGAGGGGTCTATTATTAGCCCTGTGTAATTCCTCGATAAAAAACGCAATTGTGAAAATCCAGGAATTGCAGGGAACAGTAAAGTTCCTTTTGATACTTTTTCTTTCAGGAAAAAGTATTGATTTTTTATTTTACAGGCCGGGATGCGCCGGCGAAAACAAGGAGGGGTTTTTGTGTCCGTCAAGTACATTTTCGTCACCGGCGGCGTGGTGTCCGGGCTGGGAAAAGGCATCACCGCGGCGTCCCTGGGGCGGCTGCTGAAGCAGCGGGGCCTGCGGGTCAGGGTCCAGAAGCTGGACCCCTATCTCAACGTGGACCCCGGCACGATGAATCCCTACCAGCACGGGGAGGTCTTCGTCACCGACGACGGCGCGGAGACCGACCTGGATCTGGGGCACTATGAGCGGTTCATCGACGAGAACCTGGACGTGAACTCCTCCGTGTCCTCCGGCAAGGTGTACTGGGACGTACTGAACCGGGAGCGCCGGGGAGATTACCTGGGGGGCACGGTACAGATCATCCCCCATATCACCGGGGAGATCAAGCGCCGCATCTACCAGCTGGACACCCCGGACACGGACGTGGCCATCGTGGAGATCGGCGGCACCGTAGGCGACATTGAGAGCCAGCCCTTCCTGGAGTCCATCCGTCAGGTGGCGGCGGAGCGGGGACGGCACAACGTCATGTTCATCCATGTCTCCCTCATTGTCTCCATCCCCGGCACGGGGGAGCTGAAAAGCAAGCCCACCCAGCACTCCGCCAAGGAGCTGCTTTCACTGGGCATCCAGCCGGACGTCATCATGTGCCGCTGCGACCAGCCGGTGCCCAAGGAGATCCTGGAAAAAATCTCGCTGTTCTGCAACATTCCCGTGGACCACGCCATTCCCAATCTGACGGCGGATTTGCTCTACGAGGTGCCGCTGATGCTGGAGCGGGAGGGCCTGGCGGACGTGGTGGTCCGGCGGCTGGGACTCATCTGCCACATGCCGGACCTCACCGAGTGGGCCACCATGGTCCACAGGGCGAAGCATCCCACGGGTACGGTGGAAATCGCCCTGGTTGGCAAGTACGTGGCACTGCATGACGCCTATCTCTCCGTGGTGGAGGCCCTGACCCACGGCGGGATCGAGAATGGCGTGAAGGTGGAGATCCGCTGGATCGACAGCGAGACGGTGACGGACGAAAACGCCGCCTCTCTGCTGGCGGGCTGCGGCGGCGTGCTGGTCCCCGGCGGCTTCGGAAGCCGGGGCGCGGAGGGCAAGATTTCCGCCGTCCGGTACGCCCGGGAGAATAAGGTTCCCTTCCTGGGCGTCTGCCTGGGGATGCAGATGGCGGTGGTGGAGTTCGCCCGGAACGCGGCAGGCCTGGCGGGGGCCCACTCCAGCGAGCTGGACCCCAGTACGAAATATCCGGTCATCGACCTGATGCCGGACCAGGCGGACGTAACGGACAAGGGCGGCACCATGCGGCTGGGGAGCTATCCCTGCGTGCTGGCGGCAGGGAGCCGCGCCCTGGCGGCCTACGGCCGGGAGGAAATCAATGAGCGCCACCGCCACCGGTATGAGTTCAGCAACGATTTCCGTCAGGCGCTGACGGAGGCCGGGCTGGCTCTGACGGGCCAGTCCCCGGACGGACGGCTGGTGGAGATCGTGGAACTGCCGGATCACCCCTGGTTTGTGGGGGTGCAGTTCCATCCGGAGCTGAAGAGCCGGCCCAACCGGGCCCATCCGCTGTTCCGGGAGTTTATCAGGGCGGCGAAGGAAACCGAGGACATATGCGGTAACGCGTGAAGGAAGGACTTCAGCCAAGCGTTTCCGCTCTGTGGAACGGTAAGGACCGGCGCAGCCGCGCCGGTCCTTACCGTGGGGAAAGACGATTCTGACTGCCCCATTCGCACATCCCGTCTAATATGGGGATAAGAGACTTCCCGCGCTCCGTCAGGCTGTATTCCACCTTTGGGGGAATCTGCGGATATTCCTCTCTGTGGATCAGCTGGTCCGCCTCCAATTCCTTCAGGGCGGAGCTGAGGGTCTTATAAGAAATATCGCCAATATACCGTTTCATCTCATTGAACCGTACTACGCCGAACTCCATCAGCGTATACAGAATTGTCATTTTATATTTGCCGTTGATAAGCGACAGAGTGTAGCTGAAACCGGTATCGCCAAGGCGCTCCTGTGAAATGCAGTGTTCTTCCATTTCATACTATCCTCCGGGTAAGTATCATACCTGAATGTGCGTACTTGATTTTTGTTCCGCTTTCGCTACAATGATACTATCAGACGCGGGAAAAGTCAATCCCGCAAATTAAGGAGGTACTTAATATGAGCAAGAAAATCGTAGTCGTTACCGGCAGCCCCCGCAAGAAGGGCAACAGCTTTGCCATGACGGATGCTTTCATTCAGGCGGCCCAGGCCAGGGGCCACCAGATTACCCGCTTTGACGCGGCGATGATGAACGTGGGCGGCTGCCACGCCTGCGAGACGTGCTACAAGACCGGCAAGGCATGTTCCTTTGACGACGATTTCAACACCATTGCCCCCGCCATTCTGGACGCGGACGCGGTGGTCTTTACCATGCCGGTCTACTGGTACTCCATCCCCGCTCAGATCAAGGGCGTCATTGACAAGATGTTCTCCCTGGTGGTAGGCGGCAAGGATTTTGCGGGCAAGGAGTGCGCCGTGATCGCCTGCTGCGAGGAAGAGGATATGTCCGTCCTGGACGGCGTGCGCGTCCCCATGGAGCGTACCGCCGCGCTGCTGAAGTGGAAGATGGTGGGCGAAGTCATGGTTCCCGGCGTACTGAACGTGGGAGATATTGAGAAGACCGACGGCTGCAAACAGGCCGCGGATCTGGCGGAGAAATTTTAAGGGAGGATCGGACATATGTCCAAGAAAATTGTGATCCTGAACGGCAGCCCCCGCAGGAAGGGCAATACTTCCGCGCTGGTCAGGGCGTTTACCGAGGGCGCGGAGAGCGCCGGGAACACAGTAACGGAATTTTTCCTGGACGGCATGAACATCCACGGGTGCAGGGGCTGCTTCGGCGGTGGGAAGGATCCGGAGCATCCCTGTGTTCAGCGGGATGATATGGAGAAGATTTACCCTGTTTACAAGGATGCCGATGTGGTTGTCCTGGCGACTCCCCTCTACTACTGGAGCATCAGCGGCCAGCTGAAATGCGCCTTTGACCGCCTGTTTGCCGTAACGGAATGCGACCCCGATTATCGCAACCCGAAAAAGGAGTGCGCCCTGCTGATGGCGGCGGAGGGGCATGGCTTTGAGGAGACGCTGTACTGGTACGACCGGTTGGAAAAGCATATGGGTTGGAAAAGCATCGGCAAGATTTTGTGCGGCGGCGTGATGGCCATAGGCGATATTGAAGGCCGCAGGGAGCTGGAGGATGCCCGTGAGCTGGGAATATCCATTTGAATGTTATTATTTCCGGACTTAAAGTTCGGAAATAATAACATTTGATCCGAGCCGTTTTGCTCGCCGCCGTAAACGGCGGCAACCGCGATTCTGCACAGCCGCATCAAGCGGCTGTGCAGAATTGAATTTCGCATGACCACTCGATGTGGTCATTGCGAAATCCGCAAAACAGGGCACATATTACTTCCGGCCCTTTTCGCTCGGAAGGAATAAGAAGCGACTTGCTGTATGGTCCAGAACAGGAAACCCAGGCCGGTTGGAGGCCCCTTCGGGGGAGTCTGACCGGCCTGCCGGTCTGCGTGGGGCTTTTCGCAGGAACCGGAATCGGCGCCAGACCGGGGGAGGACCTGGCGGCGGATTCCGCGATTGGCCGCGCCTGGAACCGTTGGGGCAGATTGGCAAAAAATAAACAAAAAACCCGGGCAGAATCTTGCCCCTGCCCGTGAGATGTGATACAATAACCGAAAAATAACGCGTATCGCACGCGCCGGCGGGCCAGCGTCCGCAAAGGCGCGGTGACGCTGCGAAACAGCGGCGAAAGGAAATTTCGTTATGTCAGAATCCATCCGAGCCTTTGGCTATATCTGTCCCTCCTGCGGAAAACCGGTCTATGGGGAGCGCACGCATTTTGCCCTTTGCGCCGCGGCAATCGGCCTGGTCTGCGACTGCGGCCGCAGCGAGCTGACGGCGGAGCCGATGAACGGCCACTACCGTGTAACCGTTCCCTGCGGCGTCTGCGGCGGAGAGCACCGGGCGGAGGTTCCCGCCGGGAAGCTGCTCCAGGGCCCCGGCGTGGGGCTGGCCTGCCCGGACAGCCGGCAGCTTTGCTGCTACATCGGGGACGTCTATCAGGTTCAGCGGGCCCTGCGGGAGCTGGAGATCGCGGTGCAGAAGAAAACAGAGGCGGAGGACTGCTCCTTTGTGGACGACGTGATCATGTACGAGGTGCTGTCCGAGTTAAAGGACATCGCCGCCCGGAACGGCATATCCTGCGCCTGCGGAGCCGGGGGCTGCTCGCTGGAGGTCCATGGCTCGGCGGTGGATCTGGTCTGTCCCGCCTGCGGAGGGCGGCTGCGGCTGCCCGCCGCCACGGATGAGGACCTGGACCGGCTGTGCTGTCAGTATACGCTGACCATTCCGGGGAAAAAGTAATATGCTGACTGTTTGCTTTCTGCTTTTTTTCGCCATGGTGGCGGTCTGCCTGATTACGGGGTGGTCGGTGGCCTGGGCGCTGCTGGGCGGGGTGGTCCTGTTCTGGATTTTTGGCCTGCGGCAGGGGTTTACGCACCGGCAGCTGTGGGCGATGGCCTGGACCAGGTGCAAAAAATCGCTGATCGTGGTGCGGATCATTGTGCTGATCGGGGTGATCACCGGCGTATGGCGGTGCGGCGGGACCATCGCCAGCTGTATTGTCTGGGGAGTGGGGCTGGTAACGCCCCCGCTCTTCCTGCTGCTGGCCTTTCTGCTCTGCGCGGCCTTCAGCTACGTGCTGGGGACCTCTTACGGCGTCAGCAGCACGCTGGGCGTGATCCTCATGGCGCTGGCCCGGTCCGGCGGCGTGGACCCCGCCGTCGCCGCGGGGGTGGTCCTCTCCGGCGTGTACTTCGGGGACCGCTGCTCTCCCGCCTCCTCGGCGGCCAGTCTGGTGGCGGCGGTGACGGATACGGATCTTTACCGGAACGTGCGTCAGATGCTCCGCACGGGATTGCTGCCCACCCTGCTGACGCTGGGGCTTTATCTGTTCCTGTCCCTGCGCCACCCGCTGGAGCGCATGGACGGGGCCGTTCTGGAGGCGCTGGAGGGGCGGTTCGCCCTGTCCTGGTGGACGCTGCTCCCGGCGGCTGTCATGTTCCTGCTCCCCCTGTGCCGGGTACCCATCCACTGGACCATCATGGCCAGCGCGGCGGCGGCGGCCGTTCTGGCCGTGGCGCTCCAGGGCTTTACGCCCGGCGAGGTCCTGCGGAGCGCGTGGAGCGGCTACCACCCGCAGGACGGCGCGCTGGCCGCCGTTCTCTCCGGCGGAGGGATCACCAGCATGGCGGTGAGCTATGTCATCGTCGCCCTGACGGGACTGTACTCCGGGATCCTGGAGGGGACGGGGGCGCTGCGGCCCCTCAGCGGCCGGGCGGAGGCGCTGGCAAAAAGGACAGGCCGGTTTCCGGCCATGATCGTGGTCTCCACGCTGTGCGCGGCGGCGCTGTGCAATCAGGCGGTGACCAGCATGATGGGGGCGCAGCTGCTGGAGGGCGCATATGATGATCGGGAGGAGCTGGCCATGGATATTGAGAACTCCGGTATTCTGATTGCCGGACTGATTCCGTGGTCCATTGCGTGCAGCATTCCCCTGGCGATGCTGGGCGCGGGAAACGGCGCCATTCTGTACGCCTTTCTCCTGTGGCTGATTCCGGCCTGCTATCTCCTTACCAAGAGAAAGTTTTATCATCAAAGCGCTTGAAAGGGAATCCTTTTCAGGTCTGCTGACGATTTGAGGTGAACCATGATCCAATTCCTCGCCAGACATTTCATCCGGGATTACCGGAACCTGGACGATCAGACGGTCCGCCGGAAGTACGGCATCCTGTGCGGCTGCGTGGGCGTTGCGCTGAACCTCCTGCTCTTTATCGGGAAATTGCTGGCGGGGCTTGTCAGCCGCTCCATCGCCATTACCGCCGATGCGGTGAACAATCTCTCCGACGCCGGGTCCTCGGTGGTGACGCTCCTGGGCTTCAAGCTGGCCGCCCAGGCCCCGGACCGGGACCACCCCTTTGGCCACGGGCGGCTGGAGTATGTCTCCGGCCTGGTGGTGTCCATGGTCATCCTGCTGATGGGCGTGGAGCTGGGGGAGAGCTCCGTAGAAAAAATCCTCCGCCCGGAGCCGGTGGAGTTCAGCCCGCTGGCGGTGGCCATCCTCTGCGTTTCCATTCTGGTAAAGCTCTATATGGCCTGCTATAACCGTCTGGTGGGGCGGCGGATCCATTCGGCCGCCATGGCCGCTACCGCCTCCGACAGCCTCAGCGATTGTCTGGCTACCACGGCCGTTCTGCTGGGGACCCTTGCCGGCCATTTCTGGGACCTGCATATCGACGGCTGGTGCGGCGGAGCCGTGGCGGCCTTTATCCTCTGGTCCGGGTTTGGCGCGGCCAAAGCGACCATCGATCCCCTGCTGGGCCAGCCGCCCTCGCCGGAGTTTGTGGAGCAAATCCATCAGCTGGTCCGGGCCCGTCCGGAGATTATCGGCATCCACGATCTGATCGTCCATGACTACGGCCCCGGACGGCGGATCCTCTCCCTTCACGCCGAGGTCCCCGCCAGCGGAGACATCCTGGAGCTCCACGACGTGGTGGACGCGCTGGAGCGGCAGCTGAATGAGTCGCTGGGGTGTCTGGCCACCATTCACATGGACCCGGTGGTCAACGACGGAGGGCAGACCGAGGAGGCCCGGAACCGGGTGACGGCGGTGGTGCAGATGATCGACCCCGGCATTACCATCCATGATTTCCGCATGGTGCCGGGGACGACCCATACGAAGCTGATTTTTGACGCCCAGGTGCCCTACCAGTGCACCCTGTCGGACGGGGAGATCAAAAAGCGCATCCAGGCCGGGGTCAGGGCTCTGGATGAGAACTGGTCCGCGGCGGCTGCAATAGAGAAGGGGTATGTATAAAAAGGCACCGTACCGCCCCGGTACGGTGCCTTTTGTGCGAGAAAAAGTATTACACCTTCGCGTGGTCCAGGCCCATCATCTCCAGAATTTCCTCCTTGGACTTGCCGCCCACCTCCCGGCGGACGGGCTCGCCATTCCTGAAGACCATCAGGGTGGGGATGCTCATGACCCGGTACTGCCGGGCCAGCTCAGGCTCGTCGTCCACGTTCACCTTTCCCACCTTTACGGCGCTCTGCTCCCCGGCGATCTCGTCGATGGTGGGAGCCAGGGCCATGCAGGGGCCGCACCAGGAAGCCCAGAAATCAACCAGAACCGGCTGATCCGCGTGAAGGACCTCCTGGGCAAAATTATCCTTGGTCAGCGTAATGTGCGCCATATTCCGCTCTCCTTTCCGCATCTTTACCATATAGTATACCCCGTTTTATGAAAAACCGGGGGGAAATCTTTTCCTCGCCTGGGGGCAAAGGGAACCGTCAGGGCTTTACGCGGGGATTGTAGTACCGGCCCCGGTCCTCGTCCGCCTTCTTCCAGTGGATGGCCTGGGCGGGACAGCGGTGAAGGCAGCCCAGACACCGCACGCACTGCGGCTTCACCCACGCCGGCCTGCCGCCGGAGAGCTGAATGGCTCCGCAGGGACAGATCTCCTGGCACAGGCCGCAGCCGATGCAGTGGTCCGTGACCACAAAGGGACGGGTGGAGCGGCCGAGGGCGTAGGAGGCGTACATGGCCGTTTGCAGGGCGGGGACAGGACCGCGGCAGCGGTTGTAATCGCCAATGCCCTTTGCCCGGATTGCCCGGATGGATTCCTCCAGGACGTCGTCCGCCTGATCCAGGATTTCCTGGATTTTTTCATCGTCCGGGACGCGGAAAGCCGCGATGTAGTTGTCTACCATCGGGATGGCGAATTCAGCGGAGAGCGTCATACCCCTCTCTTTCAGAAGATCGCTGAGCTGGTCCGCCGCTTTGCCCGTCCACTGGCCGCAGGTCATGACGGTATAGATATACTGGCCGCGATAGCCCGTCAGCTCCAGCTTCTTCAGAAAGAACCGGAGAATGCTGGGCAGGCCCTGGAAGTAGACCGGGAAGACGAAGCCGATGCGCTCGTCGCGGCTGACGTCGTAGCGGTAGCTGCGGCCGCGGACGGCGTCGCGGAGAAAGATGGCGTAATCGTCCGTGGCGGAGGCAATACGCTCGGCCGCGTATTTGCTGTTGCCGGTGGCGGAAAAATAAAAGATCATATGATGTTCTCCTTCCGGCCGGCTGACCGGCCATGGTTAAGATATGAGCCAGTTCCCCGGCGGTTGCATGGGAACGCGGCTATGCCCACAGATTTTCTGGATACAGACCCTGCTCCGTCTTCTCCCGTAGGGCGGCTACCACATGGGGTTTGTCCTCCCGGTAGGTGACGCCGAACCAGGCGTCCCCGCTGGAGAGCACCCGCACCTGCGCCCGGCCCCGGTCCAGCAGGTCCGTCACCAGTACGGGCAGCTGGACCTCCCCCTCCTCCGGGTGGAGGGACAGTGCGCGGCGCAGCAGAATGGGGAAGCGCTTCTTCGCCTCCTCCAGAAAGCTGTACTGGAAGCCCCAGAAGTTCATGGACACCAGGGTGTCGCCGGTCAGGTAATTCCAGGTCTGGCCGCCGTCGGTGGAGAAGCGGCCCCCGTCGTCCGCCTTCCTGATGTCCAGCTGTTCCACGATGTTCTCCAGCAGGCCGTCCCGGTTGGTGCGGCACACGCCCCGGTTGACGCCGCCGTTGTCGCTGAGGGTATTGCGCAGATGGTAGCCCACCATGGCGTACTGGAAGCAGTCGGGACGGTCGGTGTGGTTGGCCAGGTAGTCGTACAGCACCCGGAAGGCCTCCGGGCCGTAATAGTCGTCGGAGTTGATCACCGCGAAGGGACCGTCGATCAGATCCCGGGCGGCCAGCACGGCATGAACGGTGCCCCAGGGCCTGGTCCTGGTGTCGGGGATGTCAATGTCCCCCGTCAGATCCTCCAGCTGCTGGAAAGCGTAGCGCACGTCCATGCCCCGGCTGACCCGGCTGCCCACCATCTCCCGGAAGTCGGCCTCCAGCCCCTTGCTGATTACAAAGATAACCTTCTCAAACCCGGCGCGCCGGGCGTCATAGATGGAATAATCAATGAGACACTGCCCGCAACTGCCCACGCTGTCTATCTGCTTGAGGCCGCCGTACCGGCTGCCCATTCCAGCGGCCAAAACGACCAGAACCGGCTTTTTCATAGGTTGAACCTCCATCTCTTTTTGATGCGTCTCCCGCCGTTTCTCAGCCGGGAGCCATGAAAAAAGGATACCATAGCCGGAAGCGAAAGTAAACCGTAAATCCTCTTCTTAATAAAAGTTTACAATTCGGCATCCGGCTTCCGCCGCCGCCGGCGAGCTGCCGGCAAAAAATCCTGGCAGATTCCTCTTGACAAATACCCCAGAGGGGTATATACTGCTCCCGTAAGCCGATACCCCCCGGAGGTATACCTATGAGCGAACACGGTTACAATCAGAGAAAGCGGAAGCGGAGCGAGGAAGAGCTGAAAAAGCTGTCAAACCGCCTCTGCCGGATCGAGGGGCAGGTGCGGGGCCTGCGGGAAATGCTCCAGAAGGACGTCTACTGCACCGACATCCTGACCCAGGTTTCCGCCGTCAACGCGGCGCTCAACAGCTTCAGCAGGGAACTGCTCAGCGAACATCTGCGCACCTGCGTGGCGGAGCGCATCCGTCAGGGGGACGACGAGGTGATCGACGAGCTGATGAGCGTGCTGCAAAAGCTGATGAAATAGCGCGCCGGCAGCCATGCGGGCGCTCCTGCGGGTATGATTTCATTGCAGGAGGATGGATATTACTTCCGGGCTGAAAGGTCGGAAATAATACATACCGCCCCGGCGGCGGGAAATTTTTGGAAAGTCTGGTGACTTCTATGAAACAAACCTTCAACGTGACCGGCATGACCTGCTCCGCCTGCTCCGCCCATGTGGAGAAGGCGGTGAGCAGGGTGGAGGGCGTGGCAGCCGTCAGCGTGAACCTGCTGTCGGGCAGCATGCAGGTGGACTACGACGAGGCCGCCGTTTCGTCAGATAAGATCATCGCCGCCGTGACAGCCTCCGGCTATGGCGCGTCCCTGCCGCAGAAGGCGGGCGGGAAAGCCGCCGCGCCCAGGCGGGAGGATGCGGCGGCCGGGGAACTGAAGCAGATGAAGCACCGCCTGGTCTGGTCCTTCGTTTTCTTTATCCCCCTCTTCTACATTTCCATGGGCCACATGATGGGGGCTCCCCTGCCGGGATTCCTGACCGGCATGGATAACGCCCTCTCCTTCGCCTTTATCCAGTTCCTGCTGACCCTGCCCATCATGTACCTCAACGACAAGTTCTACAAGGTTGGTTTCAAGACACTTCTCCACGGCGCGCCCAACATGGATTCCCTCATTGCCGTGGGGTCCATCGCCGCCGTCATCTATGGCGTCTTTGCCATCTTCCAGATGAACTGGGGCTTTGGTCACGGCGACATGGACCGGGTGGAGCAGTACCACATGGACCTCTACTTTGAGTCCGCCGGAACCATCCTTACCCTGGTCACCCTGGGCAAGTTCCTGGAAACCCGCTCCAAGGGCAGGACCGGCGAGGCCATCACCCGCCTGATGGACCTGGCCCCCAAGACCGCCAGCGTCCTGCGAAGCGGCGCGGAGGTGGAGATCCCCGTGGAGGAGGTCCGGGTGGGGGACCATGTCGTGGTCCGGCCCGGACAGTCCGTCCCCGTAGACGGCGTCATCGTGGAGGGCGCCTCCGCCGTGGACGAGAGCGCCCTTACCGGCGAGAGCCTGCCGGTGGACAAAAGCGTGGGGGACAAGGTGGCCGCCGCATCCATCAACAAGTCCGGGGCCTTTACCTTCGAGGCCCTGCGGGTGGGGGAGGACACCACCCTGGCCCAGATGATCCGGCTGGTGGAGGAGGCGTCGGGGTCCAAGGCGCCCATCGCCAAACTGGCGGACAGGGTGGCAGGGGTGTTCGTGCCCGTGGTGATGATCATCGCCGCCGTCACCGCCGTGGTGTGGCTGGTGGTTACCCACTCGGCTACCAGCGCGCTGACCGCCGGTGTGGCGGTGCTGGTGATCTCCTGCCCCTGCGCCCTGGGACTGGCAACCCCGGTTGCCATCATGGTGGGCACCGGCAAGGGCGCGGAAAACGGCATCCTGGTGAAATCCGCCGAGGCCCTGGAGACGCTGCACACCATTGACACCGTGGTGCTGGATAAGACCGGCACCCTCACCCAGGGCAAGCCAAAGGTGACGGACATTCTCCCCGCCGAGGGGCTGACGGAAAACGCCCTGCTGGGTCTGGCCGCCTGCCTGGAGATCCCGTCGGAGCATCCGCTGGGCGCGGCCATTGTGGAGGAGGCGGCATACCGCCAGCTGCCCCACCAGCCGGCGGAGGATTTCACCGCCGTCCATGGCCGGGGCGTCCGGGCGGCGCTGGGCGGACGCGTCTGCCTGGCCGGAAACCGGGCCATGATGGAGGAGGCGGGGGTGGACCTGTCTCCCTGGCTTCCCAGGGCGGAAGCCCTGGCCGGCCAGGGGAAAACGCCCCTCTATTTTGCCAGGGACACCACGCTGCTGGGCGTGATTGCCGTGGCGGACACGCCCAAGCCCACCAGCAGGGACGCCGTAGCCGCCTTCCACAGTCTGGGCATTGACGTCATCATGCTCACCGGCGACAACCGCCGGACGGCGGACGCCATTGGCCGGGAGCTGGGGGTCACGGAGGTCATGGCGGAGGTCCTGCCCCAGGACAAGGAGCGGAAGATTGCCGGATTGCAGGAGCAGGGCAAAAAGGTGGCGATGGTGGGCGACGGCATCAACGACGCGCCCGCCCTGGCAAGAGCGGACGTGGGCCTGGCCATCGGGGCGGGGACGGACGTGGCCATTGAGAGCGCGGATATCGTGCTGATGAAGTCGGACCTGATGGACGCCGCCGCCGCAGTGGAGCTGAGCCGCGCCACCATCCGGAATATCAGGCAGAATCTGTTCTGGGCGTTTTTCTACAACTCTCTGGGCATCCCGCTGGCGGCGGGCGTGTTCTTCCCGCTGCTGCGATGGCAGCTTAATCCCATGTTTGCCGCCGCCGCCATGAGCCTGAGCAGCGTGACGGTGGTGAGCAACGCCCTGCGGCTGCGGTTCTTCCGGAGCAGGTTCTCCTCCGGGGCCGCAGGTTCCGGCGAAATCGGGAGCGTCCGCTCCGCGGCGCCCCGGGAAGAAGATATCAATCAAAAACAAGGAGGAAATACAGCTATGACAAAGACCATGAAAATCGAGGGCATGATGTGCGCCCACTGCTCCGGCAGAGTGGAAAAGGCCCTCAACGATCTGCCCGGCGTGACCGCTTCAGTGGATCTGGCGGCGGGCACCGCCACGGTAAATGGAGACGTCAGCGACGAGCTCCTGACCAAGGCGGTCACCGACGCGGGCTATACGGTCACCGGCATCCAGTAATGCGCGGGAAGCGCGCGAGCGAGGCGGCGGGGTTCTCCCCGCCGCCTCGCTTACGGAAAAGCGGACCGGGCCATCTGCCCGGTCCGCTTTTCTATAGTGGCCGCAGTACCGTGCTGACTATATGGTCAGTTCTGATCCGCCTCCGGCTGGGGCGTGCGCGGCTGGGGCCTGGGCGGCATAGTGCTGCGGCCATTCAGACGGCCGCCATCCTCCACCTCCAGGGTGGGGGTGGTGATATCGCCCTCAATACTGCCGGTTTTTTGCAGGAGCAGACGCTCCCTGGCGGTAACGACGCCCTCAATCCTGCCCGCCACGCGGACCACGTCTGCCGTAACCGGGCCCTTTACCAGGCCGGTGGGGGTAATGATGACGGCGCCGGCCTGACCGATCTCGCCGTCCACCGTGCCCTCCACCTGAATGATGCCCTCGCCCTGCAGAGTGCCGGACATCGTGGTGCCGGCGGCAATCACCGTGCTGGTGGGCGGCTCAGGCAAAGCGGGGAGGTCCTCATACTGCTCCTGGATGTTGCCAGTTTCTTCTTCGTCCATTCGTCCTTGTCTCCCAAACAAACCCATTATGTTCCTCTCCTTTACGTGATCAGTCTGATCCGGCGGGGCCGCCGGACGGTATGTTTCATCCCACCATAAAAGCGAAGCTTTTTATAGTGGAATGCGCCATATTTTGCGGTTCCGCCAAAGGCGGGAGCAAAATGGCATAAGATCGGATATAATATCCAACTTACAGGTATTATATCACATCTTTTCCGACTTGGCAAGGACTGAAGCGGCAAGTGGACAAAAACCTCTTGCAGGAATGGGAAAAATCATCTATAATAGGGGCCATGGAGCAACCCAGGAGACCTGTCAGACATGCTGTAAGGAAAGGAAGAAGTCTATGAGCTATTTTGAGGAGATGACCCAGAAGGCGAAAGCCGCCATGTCCACCGCCGCGGGAAAGGCAAAGGGAGTTGCCGATTCCGCCAAGATTTCCGCCGCGATCATCGCGGAGAAGCGGGAGATGGACAAGAGTTACCGGGCGATTGGCCAGTGGTACGCCTGCGAGCACGCCGATGGGGAGGTTCCGGAAGCGATTGCCGATGTGATCGCCGCCGTCCGCGCCTCCCAGGAGAAGATCGCCGAGCTGCAGGCCAGCCGGGAGGCGGCGGAATCCGCCGAAGCCGCCGCCCCGGAGGAAGAGGAGGGCAAGGTCTGCCCCGTCTGCGGGAAGATCAGCGACACCAAATTCTGCCCCCACTGCGGCGCGCCGATGGAATAAAACATGGCGTAAAAAGCGCGGCATAAAAAATGAGGAGCCTCCGGCTCCTCATTTTCTAAATGGAGGACGCTTATGCTGGACAGGAGCGAAATCGGAAAGCGGGGCTATCTGAACGAGCCCTACCGGCTGTTTCACCTGAGGGACGACCGGGCGCTGACGCTGGATTACCACTATCACGAGTTTGACAAGCTGGTGCTGCTGCTGGGAGGGCGGGTGGTCTATCACATCGAGGGGAAGAGCTACCTCCTCCAGCCCATGGACCTGCTGCTGGTCAGCCGGAATCTGATCCACCTGCCGGTGGTGGAGCAGGGCCCCGTCTATGAGCGGATGGTGCTGTGGATCGGCAGGGACTTCATGGCCCGGTTCAGCCGGCCGGGGGCGGACCTGGCGGACTGCTTTCATCTGACGGCCCGGCGGGGCGTCCATCTCTACCGTCCGCGGGGCGAGGAGCGGACCCACTGGAGGAGCCTTTTTGAGCAGGTGGAGGACAGCGGAGAGGACAGCGGCTTTGCCGCCGGACTGCTGCGGGACGTCTGCGTGCTGCGGCTGCTGGTGGAGCTGAACCGGGCGGTCCTGGCCGCCCCGGAGGAGGCGGGTCCGGCCTCCTACCGCTTCGACCCCAAAATGGAGGAGGTCACCCGGTACATTATGGACCATTTGGCGGAGGAGCTGACCATCGACCATCTGGCCGGGACATTTTTCCTCAGCCGGTACTACCTGATGCACCGCTTCAAGGAGGTCTACGGCTGCTCCGTCCACCAGTATATCCGGCAGAAACGCCTCCAGCGGGCCGCCGAGGCCATCCGCCGGGACGTACCCGTGCTGAAAGCCGCCGAGGATGCCGGCTTCGGGGATTACTCCGTCTTTCTCCGCGCCTTCCGGGCGGCCTATGGAAAGAGCCCCAGAGAGTGGAAATGATGCTTTCGCTCTTCAGCCCCTTGCTGTTCCAGGACTTCTGCCCGCGGCCCCTGCGCGCGCCGGACCTCGGATAGCGGCAGGGGCGCTTGGGCCATGCGCTCCGGCGGGGCATTAGGGATACCGCACAAAAAAAGAAGCGTAAAATTGTGTGATTGAGACAAAATGTAAAAACTTTGCAAAAAAAGGAATTTTGGTCCTGTATTATTGGAGGGACATGTGTTATAATCGGCTCGTCAAACCGGCACTGGGAAAAGCGGAGGATCGGAAAGAAGAGGAAGTCACAAAAATTGCTTCGATTCCCTTGGAACAGAGCCGGCGGGGCGGATATCTCTAACACCGCGCCCCCGGAAAAGCGCGGCAGATCCCAAGGAAACGTTTTTATTTTAAGGAGGACGAAAATCAATGAAAAAACTCATCGCAGCAATTCTCGCAAGTCTGATGATCCTGTCCCTGGCCGCCTGCGGCGGCGGCGGAAGCAACAACGCCAGCAGCGGCAGCGGCGACATGAAGATCGCCATGATCACCGACTCCGGCGACATCACCGACCAGAGCTTCAACCAGACCACCTACGAGACCGCCAAGGCCTGGAGCGAGGCCAACGGCGCCAGCTTCACCTACTACAAGCCCGAGAAGGACTCCGACGAGGCCCGCAACGCCGCCGTTGATCTGGCTGCCGCTGACGGCGCCAACATCATCATCATGCCCGGCTACATGTTCGCCGCCACCCTGGTGGCCCAGACCAACAACTATCCCGACGTGAAGTTCATCGCTCTGGACGTGGGCGAGGGCGACATCTGCGAGAAGGGCGTGGGCGAAGGCTATGACTACAACCCCGCCAACTGGAAGGTAGCCGACTACTACAACACCAGCAACACCTACTGCGCCGTCTATCAGGAGCAGATCTCCGGTTACATGGCCGGCTACGCCGCCGTCAAGCTGGGCTACCGCCACCTGGGCTTCCTGGGCGGCATGGCCGTCCCCGCCGTGATGCGTTTCGGCTATGGCTATGTCCAGGGCGCGGACGCTGCCGCTAAGGAGCTGGGCGTTTCCGGCGACGTCAATATCGAGTACGTCTACGGCGGCCAGTTTTACGGCGACGCCGACATCACCGCCGCCATGGATACCTGGTACAACACCCTGGGCGTGGAAGTGGTCTTCGCCTGCGGCGGCGGCATCTACACCTCCGCTGCCGAGGCCGCTGCCAAGGTGAACGGCAAGGTCATCGGCGTGGACTCCGACCAGTCCTCCAAGATCAATGAGTACGGCTCCAACATGACCGTGACCTCCGCCATGAAGGGCCTGGACGCCACCGTCAACATGGTCCTCACCGACATCAAGGACGGCAAGTGGGCCGATCACGTGGGCAAGATCGAGAGCCTGGGCCTGATCTCCGACGATCCCGCCCAGAACTACGTGCAGCTGCCCCGCGCCACCACCCAGTGGACTGACAGCTTCAGGGAGGACGACTACCTCCAGCTGGTCAAGGACATCCACGCCGGTAAGATCGCTATCTCCGACGACATCTCCGCCATGCCCGTTACCGTCGTCAACGTCACCGAGTACGGCAGCATCAAGTAATTCCGTCAGAAGCGTACACAGCAAACGCGAATGACAACGGGAGCGCCCGCGCTCCCGTTGTCTGTTCCCGGAGGGATTTTTTCGCGTCATTGGAATAACGAATAAAGGAGGCGTGTAAGCCATGGCCGAGTACGCGGTCGAGATGCTGAACATCACCAAGCGGTTCCCCGGCATCATTGCCAACGACAACATTACCTTACAGCTGAAAAAAGGCGAGATCCACGCCCTCCTGGGCGAGAACGGCGCCGGAAAGTCCACGCTGATGAGCGTGCTTTTCGGCCTGTACCAGCCGGAGGAGGGAGAAATCCACAAGGACGGCAAGAAAGTGACCATCAACGACCCCAACGACGCCAACGAGCTTGGCATCGGCATGGTACACCAGCACTTCAAGCTGGTGGAGTGCTTCAGCGTCCTGGACAACATCATTCTGGGCGTGGAGACCACCAGGGGCGGCTTCCTTCAGAAGGACGAGGCCCGGAAGAAAGTCCTGGCCCTGTCCGAGAAGTACGGCCTGGCCGTGGACCCCGACGCCATCATCGAGGACATCACCGTGGGCATGCAGCAGCGCACGGAGATCCTGAAAATGCTGTACCGGGACAACGAGATCCTTATTTTTGACGAGCCCACCGCCGTGCTGACCCCCCAGGAGATCCAGGAGCTGATGACCATCATGAAGAACCTGGCCGCCGAGGGCAAGAGCATCCTGTTCATCACCCACAAGCTGGCGGAGATCATGCAGGTGGCCGACCGGTGCAGCGTGCTGCGCAAGGGCAAGTACATCGGCACCGTGGACATCAAGGACTCCACGCCGGAGAGCCTGTCCGCCATGATGGTGGGCCGGGACGTGAACTTCGTGGTGGAGAAGGAGCCCTCCCGGCCCGGCGAGGTGGTGCTGGACATCAAGGGTATGACCGTGGCGTCCAAGCGGCATAAGAACAACGCCGTGAACAACGTGTCCTTCCAGGTGCGCCGGGGCGAGATCGTGTGCATCGCGGGCATCGACGGCAACGGCCAGACCGAGTTTGTCTACGGTCTGAGCGGCCTGGAGCCCCTCAAGAGCGGCTCCATCACCATGGGCGGCACGGACATCACCCACGCGCCCATCCGCAAGCGCCTGACCATGGGCATGAGCCACATCCCCGAGGACCGGCACAAGCACGGCCTGGTGCTGGACTACACCCTGGAGGACAACATTGTGCTCCAGCGGTACTTTGAGCCCCAGTTCACAAGCAAGGCAGGCTTCCTCAAGCGGAAGTCCATCCGGGAATACGCGAGCCGCCTCATCGAGCAGTACGACGTCCGCTCCGGCCAGGGTCCCGTTACCAAGGCCCGGGCCATGTCCGGCGGCAACCAGCAGAAGGCCATCATCGCCCGGGAGATCGACAAGGACCCGGAGCTGCTCATCGCCGTGCAGCCCACCCGCGGCCTGGACGTGGGCGCCATCGAGTACATCCACAAGCAGCTGGTAGCCCAGCGGGACGCCGGGAAGGGCGTGCTGCTGGTGAGCCTGGAGCTGGACGAAGTCATGAACGTCTCCGACCGCATCCTGGTAATGTACGAGGGCGAGATCGTGGGCGAGTTTGATCCCAAGACCGTCACGGTGGAGGAGCTGGGCCTTTACATGGCCGGCTCCAAGAGAAAGGAGGCTGCATCATGAGTCAGGACCTGCGCAAGAAAGAGAGCATTCTGCGCAACGCGGGCTTTCAGACCATTCTGGCGTCCCTGCTGTGCATTGTTCTGGGCCTGCTGATCGGCTTCATCGTGCTGCTGTGCATCAACCCCGGCGGCGCGGCGAGAGCCATTACGGCCATTCTGAAAAACTTCCTCTACTACCCCAGCGCCGCGGCGGCGACCAAGTACTTCGGCACCACCCTGGTCAATGCCTCCGCGCTGCTGATGTGCTCGCTGTCGGTGCTGTTCGCCTACAAGGTGGGCCTGTTCAACATCGGCGCGGCGGGCCAGTACGTGGTGGGCGCGGGCGCGTGCCTGTACTTCGGCCTGGCGCTGAAGATGCCCTGGATCGTGTGCCTTATCGCGGCGATGGTGTTCGCCGCCCTGGTGGGCGGCATCTCCGGCGCGCTGAAGGCGTACTTCAACGTCAACGAGGTCATCTCCTGCATCATGCTCAACTGGATCTCCCTGTACTGCGTGAACATGCTGCTCACCGGCGTCAAGGAGCAGTCCACCCCCTACACCATCCCCCTGTCCACCGGCAACAAGAGCGCTCTGCTCCCTAATCTGGGGCTTGACAAGCTGTTTTCCAACAACGAGTTCGCCACCATTGGCCTGCCCCTGGCGGTCATCATGGCCATCCTGGTGTGGGTGGTGCTGGAGAAGACGAAGTTCGGCTATGAGCTGAAGGCCACGGGCCTGAACAAGAACGCCGCCAAGTACTGCGGCATGAAGGAGCAGCGCAACATCATCCTGACCATGATGATCGCCGGAGGCCTGGCGGGCTTCGCGGCGGGCATCTACTACCTCACCGGCATCGAGCAGTGGATGGTGCAGCAGACCAGCGTGCCGGCCATGGGCTTCAACGGCATCGCGGCGGCCTTCCTGGGCGGTCTGAACCCCATCGGCACCATCTTCTCCTCCTATTTCATCCAGCATATCACCAGCGGCGGCACGTACGTGGACAAGAGCATGTACTGCGCTCAGATCTCGGATCTGATCTCCGCGTTCATCATTTACCTGTGCGGCTTCGTCCTGTTCTTCCGGCTGTGGCTCAACCGCTGGCTGGATAAGCGGGACGAGAAAGCGAAGAAAGGAGGCAAAGCGTAATGGTCCTTCTGATGCAGTATACTCTGATATTTGCTTCCGTGCTGGTGCTGGTGGCTCTGGGCGGATGCTTCTCTGAGCACAGCGGCGTCATCAACATCGGTCTGGAGGGCATCATGGTCATGGGCGCCCTGGGCGGCGCGCTGATGATGAAGTACGCCACCGGCGCGCCGGCCATCGTGATGTTCCTGCTGGTGGTCCTGGCCAGCGTCCTGGTGGGAATGCTCTTCTCCCTGCTGCTGGGCGTGGCGGCCATCCGGTTCAACGCGGACCAGACCCTGGTGGGCACAGCGCTGAACCTGCTGGGCCCCGCCGCCGCCGTGGTGCTGGTGCGGGCCATCAACATGGCGGAGAGCGCGGACAACGTGTCCTCCACCGTGGCCTACGGCCAGGCGAAGAAGGCGTTCCTCATGAACATCGGCCGGTTTGAGTTCAACTGGTTCATGCTGGTTGCCCTTCTGGTGCTGGTCGCCTCCTATGTGGTCCTTTACAAGACCAAGTTCGGCCTGCGGCTCATGGCCTGCGGAGAGCATCCCCAGGCAGCGGATTCCGTGGGCATCAACGTGTATAAGATGCGCTACGCGGGCGTGCTGATTTCCGGCGCGCTGGGCGGCCTGGGCGGTCTGGTCTACATCACCGCCGGCGTCAGCGAGTGGAAATTTGAAAACGGCGTGGCCGGCTTCGGCTTCCTGGCCCTGGCGGTCATGATCTTCGGTCAGTGGAAGCCCGTCAATATTGGTCTGGCGGCGCTGCTGTTCGGCCTGTTCCGCGCCCTGTCCAACGTGTATACCGGCTTCCCCGCCCTGCGGGACCTGAACCTGCCCAGCACGGTGTACAACATGCTTCCCTACATCATCTCCCTGGTGGTGCTGGTGTTCGTCTCCAAGAGCAGCAAGGCGCCCAAGGCGGAGGGCATCCCGTACGACAAGGGGCAGAGGTAGCCCTGGCCCTGGGCGGGCGGCCAATACGCCCCGGTGTGCGGAGAGAATCCGGCTCTGCCGCACGGTAACGAGAAACACATCTTCATGTGGGATCGTTTAGTTTTATAAGAAGGATTGATCAAAAACGATGAAAAACTATTCCGAGGATGCCAGCCGCCTCTATCACATCCAGGCGGCCCCCGGCGAGGTGGGGCGCTATGTCATCCTTCCCGGCGACCCCAAGCGTTCAGCGAAGATCGCCCGGTATTTTGACGATCCCGTCCTGGTGGCCGACAGCCGGGAGTATGTGACCTACACCGGCACTCTGGACGGGGTGAAGGTCAGCGTCACCTCCACCGGCATCGGCGGACCCTCCGCCTCCATCGCCATGGAGGAGCTGGTCCGCTGCGGCGCGGACACCTTTGTCCGTATCGGCACCTGCGGCGGGATGCAGCTCCCGGTAAAGAGCGGCGACATCGTGGTCGCCACCGGCGCCATCCGTATGGAGGGCACCAGCCGGGAGTACGCCCCCATTGAGTTCCCCGCCGTGGCGGACCTGGAGGTGACCAACGCCCTGGTGGCCGCGGCGAGGGAAAAGGGCTTCCCCTTCCATACCGGCGTGGTCCAGTGCAAGGATTCCTTCTACGGCCAGCATGAGCCGGAGGTCAAGCCGGTGAGCTATGAGCTGCTCAGCAAGTGGGAGGCCTGGAAGCGTCTGGGCTGCCTGGCCAGCGAGATGGAGTCGGCGGCGCTGTTCGTGGCGGCCAGCGCTTTGCGGGTGCGCTGCGGGTCCTGCTTCCTGGTGGTGGCCAATCAGGAGCGGGAGAAGCTGAACATGGAGAACCCGGTGGTCCACGATACCGACGGGGCCATCCAGGTGGCCGTGGAAGCCATCCGGAGCATGATCCGAACGGATCAGCAGAACAAATAGGTCATAGGAGGACTGAATATATGGACGTCAAAGAAATCCTCAAGCATGTAGATCACACGCTGCTGCTCCAGCCGTCCACGTGGGCGGAGATCCGGCAGATCTGCGACGACGCGGTGAAATACGGCACCGCCTCCGTGTGCATTCCCCCCTGCTATGTGAAGGAGGCCTCTGACTATTTGCAGGGCAAAGCGGCCGTGTGTACCGTCATCGGCTTCCCCAACGGCAATGTGACCACCGCCGTCAAGGAGTTCGAGACCAGGGACGCCATTGCCAATGGCGCGTCGGAGATCGACATGGTCATCAACATCGGCTGGCTCCGGGACAAGCGGTATGACCTGGTGGAGAACGAGATCCGCGCGCTGAAGGCCGCCTGCGGGGACAGGATCCTCAAGGTCATCATCGAGACCTGCCTGCTCACCGACGAGGAGAAAGTCAAAATGTGCGAGCTGGTGACCAACGCCGGCGCGGACTATATCAAAACCTCCACCGGCTTCTCCAAGGGGGGAGCCACCTTCGCGGACGTGGAGCTGTTCGCCGGGCACGTGGGCCCCAACGTGAAAATCAAGGCCGCCGGCGGCATCTCCTCCTTGGACGACGCGGAGAAGTTCCTTGCCCTGGGCGCGGACCGGCTGGGCACCAGCCGGATCGTCAAGATCGTGAAAAGCGAAGAGGCCTCCGGTTATTGAGAAAGGAGCGGCACGATGGAAAAAGCGATTGTTGAGAAACTGATCGACACAGCGATCGCACAGCTGCAATTTTCTTACACGCCCTACTCCAATTTCAAGGTAGGAGCGGCCCTTCTGGGCCGGGACGGAAAGATTTACACCGGCTGCAACATCGAGAACGCCGCCTACGGCCCCACCAACTGTGCCGAACGCACCGCCTTTTTCAAGGCCGTCAGCGAAGGCCAGCGGGAATTCGACGCCATCTGCGTCGTGGGCGGCAGAGACGGCGCGCTGACGGAGTACGCCTCTCCCTGCGGAGTGTGCCGCCAGGTCATGATGGAGTTCTGCGACCCGGAGAGCTTCCGGATCATTCTGGCGGTCAGCCGGGAGAAATATGATATTTTCACCCTGAAGGAGCTTCTGCCGCTGGGCTTCGGACCCGCTCACCTGGCTTGAGTTACCCCCTGCGGGGCGTCCGGGGCTGCATAAGCCCCGGACTTCATAAAGAACAATTTTTCTTTTGATGGAAAAGCGAGGTAAACGATGAACGAGTATAGAAGAGTATTTGTTGTCGTCCTGGACTCCCTGGGGATCGGGGCCATGCCCGACTCCCCGGCGTTCGGCGACCATGATGTGGATACCTTCGGACACATTCTGGAGCAAATGCGAACCCTGGACATTCCCAACCTGCGCAGGCTGGGAATGCTGAATCTGCATCCCGGCGGGGATATGACGGGCGTGGAGCGGCCTCTGGGGCGGTACATGCGCATGGGCGAGGCCAGCAACGCCAAGGACACCATGGCCGGTCACTGGGAAATGATGGGCATCCATACCACCAGCCCTTTCCGCACCTTCACGGACCACGGCTTCCCTCCGGAGCTGATCGCCGAGCTGCAGAAGCGCTGCGGCAAGCGGGTCATCGGCAACAAGAGCGCCAGCGGCACGGAAATTCTGGAGGAGCTGGCGGAAGAGGAGATCAACACCAGCGCCATGATCGTCTACACCTCCGCAGACTCGGTGCTGCAAATCTGCGGCAACGAGGAGACCTTCGATCTGGCCAACCTGTACCGCTGCTGCGAGATCGCCCGGGAAATCACCCTGTCTCGGGACGAGTGGCGGGTAGGGCGGGTCATCGCCCGGCCCTACGTGGGAAAGAAGAAGGGCGAGTTCAAGCGCACCAGCAACCGCCACGACTACGCCCTGAAGCCCACCGGCCTCACAGCCCTGAACGCCCTGAAGGACGCGGGGCTGGACGTGATCGGCGTGGGGAAGATCAACGACATCTTCTGCGGCGAGGGCATCACGGAGACCCATCACTCCAACAGCTCCGTTCACGGCATGGAGCAGACCATTGAGATCTGCGGGCGGGATTTCCACGGCCTGTGCTTTACTAATCTGGTGGACTTCGACGCCCTGTGGGGTCACCGCCGAAACGTGCGGGGCTACGGGGAGGAAATCGAGAAATTTGACAGAAATCTGGGGGTCCTGCTGGAGAAGCTGCGGGAGGACGACCTGCTCATCCTGACGGCGGACCACGGCAACGACCCCACCTACACCGGCACGGACCATACTCGGGAGTATGTGCCCTTCCTGGCCTACTCCCGGAGGATGCGGGGTGGAGGCGCCCTGGAGGCGGCGGACACTTTCGGAGTCATCGGCGCCACCATTGCGGACAACTTCGGCGTGGCTATGCCGGAGGGAACCATCGGCAGCTCCCTGCTGGAAAAGCTGACCTGAGAGAGGAGATACGTGATGAACGATACCTATCGCAAGCTGACCACCTGCCTGGAGAGCGTCCGGGCAAAGACGGATTTCAAGCCGGAGGCCGCTTTGATCCTGGGCTCCGGCCTGGGGGATTACGCGGACGGCATCCGGATAGAAACCGCTATTGACTACACGGAAATCGAGGGCTTCCCCACGTCCACGGTGGCGGGGCACAAGGGCCGGTTCGTCTTTGGTTATGTACAGGATGTGCCCGTGGTCGTCATGCAGGGACGAGTTCACTATTATGAGGGCTATCCCATGCAGGACGTGGTGCTGCCCACCCGGCTGATGGGCCTGATGGGGGCAAAAAAGCTGGTCCTTACCAACGCGGCAGGGGGCGTGAATCCGGACTTCCGGCCCGGCTGCTTCATGCTGCTGACGGACCATATTACCACCGGCATCCCCAGTCCCCTGATCGGGGCCAACCTGGAAGAGCTGGGGCCCCGGTTCCCGGACATGAGCGAGGTATACAGCCTGCGGATGCGGGAAATCATCAAACTGGAAGCGGAAAAACTGGACATCCCCCTTCGCGAGGGCGTCTATGTCCAGTTTACCGGCCCCGCCTACGAGACCCCCGCCGAGGTACGGATGTGCCGCCTTTGGGGCGGCGACGCGGTGGGAATGAGCACCGCCTGCGAGGCCATGGCCGCCCGGCACATGGGGCTGGAGGTGTGCGGCATATCCTGCATCACCAACATGGCCGCCGGCATTTCCAAGCAGCCCCTGGACCACAAGGAGGTCCAGGAGACGGCGGACCGGGTGTCGGCCCAGTTCAAGGAGCTGATTACCGCAGTGATCGGCAAGATCTGATTTGCAAAGACAGGACCGGGAATATCCCCCGGTCCTGTCTTTTTATGGAGAGCAAACGGATTGCGCAATTACCGTATCATACTAATATCCCATAACTCTAAATGAGCAAATCAGAAAAATAAACAAAGGCAAACCTCAGCGGAAGTGGTAAAATGTGGGATGACGAGTCACCACAAGACCACAAACCAAAAGAGGAATGCCTTATGACAGACAT
>JAAVHC010000073.1 GCA_014799925.1 Oscillibacter sp. | reverse complement strand
GAAGGAACAATCCACCGGTATCTGCTGATTGGGAAAAAATAGGAGTTGTTAAATGTAATGGGGCGGAATGTTTCACGTGAAACATTCCGCCCCCCCTGCGTCTATCGGACTGCCTCTCCGGCAGCACAGCTGCCGGAGCCTGCGCTAAAAACGTGCCACCGGCACGTTTTCTTTACGCTGCGGCGTGAAACATCCTCCCTCTTTGTTCATAATCAAGCATTTTATAGTCGACGCGGTTGAGAAAGGGTAAAAAGGAGGCAGGGAAAAATGGAGTGCAGCAAGACGGAGGACGCAGGCGGGCTGACGCTCGTCAAGGACGACAACGAAGCTGCGCCTCATTTTTCCCGTCGAACTTTACTCTTTTTCAACTGCTTCGACTATATAAAACAATGCAACAACCACTTTCAAATTTGCCCTCAGGTCACCTGAAAAAGCGCAATTTGTGCTTCTTCCATTCTTTCTACAGTGCCAAAATTCCCCACTGGCAGCACAGCCAGCAGAGAAGATTGGAAAATTCATAAAAAAATTTTCTTTTCCCTGTTGAAATGTTGCCCTTTTGTGTTATACTACCATTATATATCATCCTAATAATGGGGCGGCACGCCCCTCTCCTCGGAGGCGCTTTATGGGCAAGATCGTAACCATCGTAAATCAGAAGGGCGGCGTGGGAAAAACCACCACCTGCGTCAGCCTGACGGCCGCCCTGCGGGAGATGGGCCAGCGGGTCCTGCTCTGTGACTTTGACCCCCAGGCCAACGCGACCTCCGGCATGGGTGTGGACAAATCCCTGTCTCAAGGCGTCTACGACGTACTCCTGAACGACGTGGACCCGGAGAAGCGGGTGGTGTCCACCCGGTACGGCGACGTACTCCCCTCCTCCAAAGGACTTGCGGGCGCCGGAATCGAACTGGTGGGCGTGGAAAACCGGGAGCATCTGCTGCGGAGGACTCTGGAGAAGCTGGCCCCCCGGTATGACTACATATTTGTGGACTGTCCGCCCTCTCTGGAGCTGCTGACGCTGAACGGCCTGTGCGCCGCGGACAGCGCGCTGGTGCCCGTGCAGAGCGAATACTTCGCCCTGGAGGGTCTCAGCGATCTGATGTATACCATCCGGGCGGTCCGGCGGAGCCTGAATCCCGGCCTGGAGCTGGAAGGGGTGCTGCTGACCATGTATGACAGCAGGACCAACCTGGCGGTGCAGGTAGCGGAGGAGGTCAAGCGCTATTTCCCCGGAAAGGTATATTCCACCGTGATTCCCCGGAATGTCAGACTCAGCGAAGCCCCCAGCCATGGGAAACCCATCAGCGCCTACGACCGGAGCAGCCGGGGCTGTGAGGCCTATACCGCCCTGGCGGAGGAATTTTTGAGAAAGAATCAAAAGTAAGCCGGAAGGAGGAACATCCCTATGGCAAAAGAAAAAGGAATGGGCAAGGGCCTCAGCGCCCTGCTGGGAGAGGATTTTTCCGTTGACTTTTCCACACCATCCTCTACCCTGCCCATCTCGCAGATTGAAAGCTGTCAGGGACAGCCCAGAAAATGTTTCGACCAGGATAAGCTGGAGGAACTGGCGGAATCCATCCGGCAGCACGGCGTCATCCAGCCCCTGACGGTGCGGAAGCTGGCCAGCGGGTACTATCAGATCATCGCCGGGGAGCGCCGGTGGCGGGCCGCCAGGCTGGCGGGGCTGGACGAGGTTCCGGCGGTGGTCATCGAGGCCGACGACCAGAAGGCCATGGAGCTGGCCATGATCGAGAACCTCCAGCGGGAAGACCTGAACCCCATTGAGGAGGCCGAGGGCTTCCGGACGCTGACCGAAACCTACGGGATGACCCAGGCGGAAGCGGCGGACAGCGTCGGCAAGTCCCGAAGTGCCGTGACCAACGCCCTGCGGCTGCTGGAGCTCCATGTCTCCATCCAGCGTCTGGTTGAAGACGGAAAGATTTCCGCCGGGCACGCCCGGGCGATCCTCCCCCTCTCCCCGCCCCAGCGGGTAAAGGCGGTGGAGGAAATCCAGAAAAAGCACCTCAGCGTCCGGCAGACGGAGCAGCTGGTCCGTCATATCCAGATCGAAGAACGGAAGGGCGACAAACCCGCCAAAGAAAGGACCGCTCAGGAAGTGGATTACGCCGCCGAGGCGGCGAAGTCCCTCTCTACCAGACTGGGCAGAGCCTGCCATATTTCCCACGGGAAAAAGAAAGGGAAGATTGAGATCGAGTACTACGGCGTGGATGATCTCAATGATCTGCTGGAAGCTCTGGAGAGGCTGGGGAAGTAGGCATTGAAACAGAATGTTTCACGTGAAACATTCTGCCTATTTTCTTCACGCTGCGGCAGTGGCAAGATTCAGAAATAAATTCCCATACCGCTGCGAAGCGGCGAAAAGGAGGAAGAAAAGATGCTTGATATCAGATTCATCCGGGAGAACCCGGACGCAGTAAAGGAAAACATCAGGAAGAAGTTCCAGGATGAAAAGCTCCCCCTTGTAGACAAGGTGCTGGAGCTGGACGCGGAAAACAGGAAGTCGATCACCGAGGCCAGCGAGCTGCGGGCTCAGCGGAACACCCTCAGCAAGCAGGTAGGCATGCTAATGGGGCAGGCCAAGAAGGACCCCTCCAAGCTGGAGGAAGCCGAGGCCGCCAAGGCCAGGGTAAAGGCCAACGCCGAGCGGCTGGCGGAGCTGGAGAAGCTGGAAAGCGAGCTGGAGGCGGAGATCCACAAAATCATGATGGTGATCCCCAACATCATCGACCCCTCCGTTCCCATCGGGCCGGACGACAGCGCCAACGTGGAGCTGGCGCGGTTCGGGGATCCGGTGGTTCCGGAATTTGAGATCCCCTATCACACCGAGATCATGGAGCGGTTCGACGGCATCGACATGGACGCCGCGGGGCGGGTCTCCGGAAATGGGTTCTATTACCTGATGGGAGACATCGCGCGGCTCCATGAGGCGATACTGGCCTACGCCAGGGACTTCATGATTGACAAGGGCTTTACCTACTGCATCCCGCCGTTTATGATCCACGGCAACGTGGTGGAGGGCGTCATGAGCCAGACGGACATGGACGCCATGATGTACAAGATTGAGGGCGAGGACCTCTACCTCATCGGCACCAGCGAGCATTCCATGATCGGCAAATTCATCGACCAGATCCTCCGGGAGGACCAGCTGCCCCAGACTCTGACCTCCTACTCCCCCTGCTTCCGGAAGGAAAAGGGCGCCCACGGCATCGAGGAGCGGGGCGTATACCGGATCCACCAGTTCGAAAAGCAGGAGATGATCGTGGTCTGCAAGCCGGAGGAATCCATGGCGTGGTACGAGAAGCTGTGGCGGTTCAGCGTGGAGCTGTTCCGGAGCCTGGATATCCCCGTGCGGCAGCTGGAGTGCTGCTCCGGCGATCTGGCGGATCTGAAGGTCAAGAGCTGCGACATCGAGGCATGGAGTCCCAGGCAGAAGAAGTATTTTGAGGTCTGCTCCTGCACCAACATGGGCGACGCCCAGGCCAGGCGGCTGAAGATCCGGGTCAGGGGCGAGGATGGCAAGAACTACCTGCCCCATACCCTGAACAACACCGTCGTGGCGCCGCCCCGGATGCTGATCGCCTTCCTGGAGAACAACCTCCGGGCCGACGGCAGCGTAAAAGTGCCGGAGGCCCTGCGGCCCTACATGGGCGGGATGGAAGTCATCGCCCCCAAGCGGTAACCGGAGAATCCCGAAGGCAGCCGGAGCTGCCCTGAAATAAGTTCTTTTTAATTCTTTTTCTCCCCGCGCGCCATCCTCTGGAGGGCGCAGACGCGCGCAAGAAAAAGAATATGTACCAAATCAAATTGTAAAGGAGAGCATGATATGAAAAAGTTCTGGAAAATTCTGGGTCTGGGCGCACTGGCGGTCGGTCTGACCCCCTACAAGGTGGAAAAGAATGAGGAAACCGGTGAAAACAGCTATCAGGCCCTCCTGTGGCGGGCCACAAGCAAGGTCGATGAGGCCGGTGAGAAGCAGATCGGCGTCAATCTGGGCGAGGGCGCTCTGACCAGCAAGATCATGGGGGCCGTCGGAAAGAAGCACGAGCCCCACCTGTTCAGCGACGAGCTGAGCGTGGAGTACAACGCGCCCGCAGCGACGGAGGAAGTCACGGAAAAGGCCGCCGAGGTCGTGGAAGAAGCCGCGGAAGCGGCGGAGAATGCCGCCGAGACTGTGGAAGAGGCCGTTGTCGAGACGGCGGAGGAAACCGTCGAGGCCGTGGAAGAGGCTGTAGAAAAAATCGCGGAGCCGGAGGAGACCCAGGAGCCCCAGGCGGAGTAAGAGCCCATCCGTAAACGGGACGCGCGCAGATTGCGCCGTCAGATTTTTCGTCAGACAGACCGACGCCCGTCAAGAAATCCGGGCCCTGTCTGACGGAAAATATATTACTTCCGAGCTGAAAGGTCGGAAGTAATATCTGCCATGTTTTGCGGTTGCCGCCGTTTATGGCGGCGAGTAAAACGGCTCAAATCAAATTGTATGCGGACGATTTGCGGATAGACTCTCAAGAACGGACCGCACTGCCGTGCCCCGCCCCGGATGCTGATCACCTTCCCGGAAAGCAATCTATAAATCAACTGAAGCGTGATCATTCCAGAAGCGCTCCGGCCTTACATGGACGGCCTGGAGATGATGGGGCCCAAAAATAAGATCAACAAGGAGAAGCCATTATGGGTATTTTTTCATTCTTTTCCCGGGACGATAAGGACGATGAGAAACCGCTCCAGGAGACAGACCAGCAGTCCCAGCAGGATCCTTTTCAGCCGGAAACCGCTCCCACCGAGGATGTGTATGAGGGGATGCAGCTGGACGTCACAACCAAGGAGGGCGAGCCCCTGCTCTCCGGCCGGGTGACCGAGTTCTCCTCCGACACGCTGACGCTGGGCCGTCTGCCCGGCGAGTTGTCCTTCAAGGTCACCCCGGCGGAGACCGCCGTAAGCCTCATCGGCTATGACAAGCGGCTCATGCCCATCTGTCTCAGCGGCGTTGTTGAGGAGTCCGGACGCACCATCCTCCGGCTGAAAAACCTGAAGATCGAGCATCTTGCAGAGCATCGGGACAATTTCCGGCTTCCCTTTACTGCCCCCGTGTCCCTTTACCGCCTCTCCGATGAGCGGCTGCGCAATCCTGAGGAGTGCACCCTGGTAAACATCAGCACCGGCGGGTGCTGTGTGCAGTCGGAATATGTCCATGTGGAGGACGAGGTGCTGCGCATCCGGGTCAAGCTGGAGGATTACGCCCCGCTGAGCTTCCTGGGGCAGGTGGTCCGGTGCGTGGAACACACCCCAGGGCAGTACCGGTACGGCATTCTCTTCGCCCAGCAGACAGAACAGGAGATCACCGCGCTGAACAAGACCCTGTACAATCTGCAAATGGGGATCAAAAAGACCCACGTCCGGAGCGAGTCGGGCCACTGGTAAGCTCCGGACACATATTCCAGTATACGGAAGAGATGCGCTATGAAAAAATTTTTACAGGAATTCAAAGTGTTCGCCATGCGGGGCAACGTAATGGACCTGGCGGTGGGCGTCATCATCGGCGGAGCCTTCAGCGCCATCACCACCTCCCTGATTGACGACATCATCAATCCTATCCTGGGGATGTTTGCCGGAGACGGCACCGCACTGGCGGAATCCCTCGCCTTCCATCTGCCCGGCGGCGGAGAGCTGATGCTGGGCAGCTTCCTCAACGCGGTCCTGAACTTCATCATCATGGCTTTCGTGGTCTTCTGTCTGGTGAAGGTTATTAACCGGATCTTCCGGAAGAAGGAGGAGGCCCCTCCCCCGCCGCCGGCGCCCTCCGCTGAGGAAAAGCTGCTGACCGAGATCCGGGATCTGTTGAAAGCACAGCAGAAATGAGAGAGACGCTGGAACATGGTCTGCCAGAGCTGGGGATGAGAACGGATCTCATTCCCAGGCTGGCGGGCTTCGCGGAGATGGTGCTGGAGCGGAATCAGGTGATGAATCTTACCGCCATCACGGAACCCAGGGATGTGGCCGCGCTGCACCTGCTGGACAGCCTGGAAGCGTTGAAGCTGGCGGGGCTGGAGCGGGAAAGCGTGATAGACGTGGGCTGCGGCGCCGGATTCCCCGGCGTGCCGCTGGCCATCGCCGGAGCGGAACTGAAGGTCACGCTGCTGGACAGCCTGGGAAAGCGGATCGACTTCCTGCGGGAGGCCTGCGGACAGCTGGGGCTGGACCATGTGGAATGCGTCCATGCCAGAGCGGAGGAGTTCGCCGGGGAGCGCCGGGAAACCTTCGACGTGGCCATCAGCCGGGCCGTCGCCTCCCTTCCCGTCCTGTGCGAGCTGTGCCTGCCGCTGGTAAGGGTGGGCGGCGTAATGCTGGCCATGAAATCCACCGGCATCTCGGAGGAGCTGAAAAGCGCCCAAAGGGCCATCCGGCTCCTGGGCGGAGAGACCGCTGAAGTTCAGACCTACACGATCCCCACCACAGACGTCTCTCACACCCTCGTCACCATCCGAAAGGTATCCCCCACTCCGGCAAAATATCCCCGGCGGTTCGCGCAGATCAAAAAGCAGCCGCTCTAACCAACCATCCGCAAGGCAGAGAAAGGAGGCGTTTCCCATGGGTCAGGTCATCACCGTGGTGTCCGGCAAGGGCGGCACGGGGAAAACAACATTTACCGCCAACGTGGGCATGGCACTGGCCCAGCTGGGACACCCAACGCTGTGCCTGGACTGCGACGTGGGACTGCGGAACCTGGATATCGCGCTGGCCATGACCGACCGGGCGATGATGGACTTCAACGACGTGATCAGCGGGCGATGCTCACTGGAGGAAAGCGCCGTCCGGCACCCGGGGCAGAAAAATCTCTACCTCCTGACCGCACCGCCTCAGATGGAGCCCAGCGACGTGGACCGGGAAGCTTTCCAGGCGCTGTTTCCGGAAATCCGGAAGCGGTTCGACTACTGCCTGGTGGACGCGCCGGCGGGCCTGGGCAGGGGATTTCAGCTGGCGCTGGCGGGAGCGGACCGGGCGGTGGTGGTCACCACCACGGAGGCCAGCAGCCTGCGGGACGCCCAGAGAACCGTCATGGAACTGGGCTGGCTGGGCCGGGGACAGGTCCATCTGGTGGTCAACCGGTGCAAACGAAAGCTGATGATGTCCCTGCATCAGACCATTGACGACGCAATCGACAGCGCGGGCCTTCCCCTGCTGGGGGTGGTCCCCGAGGATGAGACCATGCCTCTGTACGCCGGGAGAGGCGTACCACTGCTGAGCACCAACAACAACTGCGCCGCAAAAGCCTACCGAAATATCGCCAAGCGGATCGACGGGCGGCGGGCGCCGCTGATGCGGATCCGATAAACTTTTATTGAAACATCTTTTGCCAGGGAATACCGCCTGGACCCTTAGGGCTGTATAGACGAGAAGGCAACGGAGAAAGGAAAGAGACTCATGTATATTGCATTGATGTCCCATGACAACAAGAAGGATTTAATGGTTCAATTCTGTACGGCCTACGCTGGGATCCTGTCCCAGCACAACCTCTGCGCCACCAGCACCACCGGTCAAATGGTAATGGAAGCTACGGGACTGCATGTACATCGCTTCCTGACCTGCCAGCACGGCGGCAGCCAGCAGATCGGCGCGCGGATCGCCTACAATGAAATGGACATGGTGCTGTTCTTCGTGGACCCCAACGACTCCTCTATGGAGAAGGAGCTGCTGTATATCTCCCGGCTTTGCGACCAGAACAACATCCCCTTCGCCTCCAACGTGGCCACGGCGGAAATGCTGGTGCTGGGCATGGACCGGGGCGACCTGGATTGGCGGAACATTGTGAACCCCAAGCAGAAATATAACAGACAGTAGTTTTCTATTGACTTTTTCAGCGTTTGGGTTATAATACCTGAGGTTGAGATACCGCGTGGAGGGCGACAGAGTACCCTTCCCTGCCGAACAGAGAGGGCCGTCGGGAAGTTTTCTTCCCGGCTGGAAGCGGCCCGCGGTCTCAGGGTCGGGGAACGACAGCGCCGGAGCGGGGACGGAGACGTCCGCGGTCTGTCCCGCCGCAGCAGAAATGGGACATGGAGGGCCTCGCCGTATGCGCGGCGCGGCTGAATGTGGGTGGCACCACGGAAGTATGACAGATTCGTCATGCTCTCGTCCCGCTTGGACAGGGGACGGGAGCATTGTTTTTATTTTCGGGGCCTGATCCCGGGGCCTACTTTTTGTGTGGACAAAAAGTAGGCAAAAAGCCACTTAAGGAGCTACGCCCCTTAAGAATCCCGAATGTGCTGATTTGTTTTGCGCGGGTCCTGTAGTCTGTCCGGGCTAAACCGGGCTTCCGGTGTAGTTTCCTCTGCAAAGCGTCTATTATAAAATGTGAACCAGGCCCCTACCGCATTGCTTTGGGTTCTCCCGGCGGTAAGCGGTAATCTGCGCAGTTCTGGCGATGGCCAGGAAGTAAAACAAGAATCGGCTGAGCTTCCTCTGGGTTCGTTAGGACACGTGGGTAGACGAACAATCCGGCGCGTTCTGATCGGTGCTGTCGGTAGAACCAAACCCGTTAGGTCGTAGATTAACGAAACAAACAAATTAGAGATTCTTAAGAGACGGAGTCTCTTAAGTCGCCTTCTTTTGGTACTTTTCTTGGCGAAGCACGAAAAGTACATCCCTCCCGCCCGGCAGGGCACTAATCTAATCAAATAGAGGAGTTTCACTTATGAAGATCCAACCCAGAACCTTATCAGGCTTTATGGAATTGCTGCCAAAACAACAGGTATTGATGGAAAAAATCATGCAGACCCTGCGGGAGACCTACTCCCTCTATGGCTTCACGCCGCTGGACACCCCCATCATCGAGGCCAGCGAGATATTACTGGCCAAGGGCGGCGGCGAGACGGAGAAGCAGATCTACCGCTTTACCAAGGGCGACAGCGACCTGAGCCTGCGGTTCGACCTGACGGTGCCGCTGGCAAAGTATGTTGCCCTGCACTGCAACGAGCTGTCCTTTCCCTTCCGGCGGTATCAGATCGGGAAGGTCTACCGGGGCGAGCGGCCTCAGCGGGGCCGGTTCCGGGAACTCTACCAGGCCGACATCGACGTCATCGGCGACGGCAAGCTGGACATTACCAATGAGGCGGAAATCCCCGCCATCATTTATCAGACCTTCTCCAAGCTGGGACTGAAAAAATTCCAGATCCGGGTCAACAACCGGAAAGTCCTCAATGGCTTCTATGCCATGCTGGGCCTTCAGGAGCAGTCCGGCGACATCATGCGGACCGTGGACAAGCTGGAGAAAATCGGGCCGGAGAAGGTCAAAAGACTGCTGATCGAGCTGGGCGTCAGCGAGGAAAAAGCGGGCGAAATCCTTGAGTTTATCGGGATCAGGGGAACCAATGAAGAAGTGCTGGAGGCGCTGAACGGCTATCGGGGCAGGAATGATATCTTCGACCTGGGCCTGGATGAGCTGGGTACTGTGGTCAAGTATCTGGGCGCTTTCGGCGTTCCGGAGGAGAATTTTGTCGTGGACCTGACCATTGCCCGCGGCCTGGATTACTACACCGGCACTGTCTACGAAACCATGATGCTGGATCACCCAGAGATCGGCTCCATCTGCTCCGGCGGGCGGTATGATAACCTGGCGGAATATTACACGGATAAATTACTCCCCGGTGTGGGAATTTCCATTGGGTTGACCCGGCTGTTCTATATTCTGAACGAACAGGACATGCTGAATGAGGAACAGAACACCGCCCCGGCGGACGTGCTGCTGCTGCCCATGACGGAGGACCTCTCCCCTGCCGTGAAACTGGCCACAAGGTTCCGGAACGCCGGGGTCAGGGTGCAGCTGTACGGTGAACAGAAGAAGTTTAAAGCGAAGATGAACTACGCCGACAAGATCGGGGTCCCCTATGTGGTGTTTCTGGGGGAAGACGAAATCAGGGACGGCGTGGTGGCCTGCAAGGATATGAAATCCGGGGAACAGACAAAGCTGGGATTTGAGGAGACGCTGGAACGGGTCCGGGAAGGATTGGCGAAGAGGAACGAGGGCAGCGTGATTTTGGAATTGGGACCTTCCGCTGTTTCATCATAAGGAGGATGCTATGACGAAGAGAAGGAAAGCGACGCTTGCCATTTTGGTTCTGGCATTGATTTTCTGCTTATGGTACACCAGACCCAGGAGCTTTGAGGACTTGGCTGGGGAGGGAAACATAACATCCATCAGCGTGATTGCGCAAATCCCCGGCATAGAAACTGGCGAGCCCTATATCAATGTCTGGACGGTAGACAGCCAGGAAGACCGCGACTATGTGAACAGCGGGATAGAAGATATTCTGAAGAGCTGCAAGTACCGGGTATCCCTCAGAAGTCTGTTCCCATTTCCATCCGTCTATGATATTCCGGGGAAGGGTGAGATTCTTATCAATATTGCCGCTGTCATGGATGACGGGTCCTTTTTTACCGGGAATTATAAGGGGGCAACGGCTACGCTGGATTTTGATAAAAGAATGGTGATCCAGGCATCGGACAAAAGCATTTCAGAAAAGCTGCTGGCTTTCGCCCAGGAGTTTGGGTGGAAAATATAATACAAATAGTAATCTGGTTTTTCAATTATACAAAAATATAAAGAAAGGTGTTTAATTATGACGCAAAACAGAACGCATACCTGCAATGAGCTCCGGCTGGAACACGCGGGGCAGAAGGTCAAGCTCTCCGGATGGATGGAGAATGTCCGGGAGGTGGGGCAGAATTTCGCCTTTGTCATCCTGCGGGACTTCTACGGCACCACGCAGGTGGTCATCGAGACCGAGGAGATGATGAACATCATCCACGGCCTCAACAAGGAAACCACCATCTCCGTGGAGGGCGTGGTCCGGGAGCGCAGCAGCAAGAATAAGAACCTGCCCACCGGCGAGATCGAGGTGGTTCCGGAGAAGATCGAGGTGCTGGGCAAGTGCCGGTACAACGAGCTTCCCTTCCAGATCAACCGCAGCCGCGACGCCGACGAGACGCTGCGGCTGAAATACCGGTACCTGGATCTGAGAAATCCGGAGGTCAAGAAAAACATTATCCTGCGGTGCAATGTGGTGTCCGCGCTGCGCTCGGCCATGACGGAGCATGGGTTCCTTGAAATCACCACGCCCATTCTGACGGCTTCCTCGCCGGAGGGCGCCCGGGACTACCTGGTGCCCGCCCGGAAGCACCCAGGCAAGTTCTACGCCCTCCCACAGGCCCCCCAGCAGTTCAAGCAGCTGCTCATGACCTCCGGCTTCGACCGCTACTTCCAGATCGCCCCCTGCTTCCGGGACGAGGACGCGCGGGGAGACCGGTCTCCGGGTGAGTTCTATCAGCTGGACATGGAGATGAGCTTCGCCACGCAGGATGATGTGTTCGGTGTGATCGAGGACGTCTTTCCTCCCATTTTTGCCAAGTATGGTCTGTATAACGTGGCCTCGGACGCGCCGTTTAAACGGATCGGATTTGTGGAGGCCATGGAGACCTACGGTTCCGACAAGCCGGATCTGCGCATCGACCTGACGGTGCAGGACGCCACGGACCTGCTGAGCGGATGCGGGTTTGGACCCTTTGAAGGGAATGTGGTCAAGGCCATTGTGGTTTCGGACTTCTCCGCCACCAGAAAGCAGATCGACAAGCTGTGCGCCGACGTGGAGGTCCAGGCGGGTGAGAAGGCGTACTGGTTCCGGCTGGATGAGAAGGGCGAGATCGTTGGCGGAATCTCCAAGTTTGTGGCGGACAAGAAGGATGAGCTGATTGAGAAGCTGGGACTGACCCCCAACTGCTTTGTGGGACTCACCAGCGGGAAGCGGGGCGCGGCCCAGAAGACCGCCGGCGTGCTCCGCGGCAAGCTGGGCGCGCTGTGCCCCAACCACTTCGATAAGGAGCGCTATGAGTTCTGCTGGATCGTGGACTTCCCCATGTATGAGATAGGCGAGGAGAGCGGCGAGCTGGAGTTCTGCCACAACCCGTTCTCCATGCCCAACGGCGGAAAGGAAATTCTGGAGAAGGCCATTGCCGGGGAAATCGACCCCCTGAGCATTACGGCCTTCCAGTACGACCTGGTGTGCAACGGCGTGGAGCTCAGCTCCGGCGCGGTCCGGAACCACGACCCGGAGATCATGGTCAAGGCCTTCCAGATGGTCCGCCTGGGCGAGGACGACGTGAAGAGCAAGTTCCCGGCAATGTATAACGCTTTCTGCTACGGCGCGCCGCCTCACGCCGGCATCGCGCCGGGCGTGGACCGCATGGTCATGCTCCTGGCCGGAGAGGACTCCATTCGGGAAATCATCCCCTTCCCCATGAACAAAAACGCCCAGGATCTGATGATGAACGCGCCCTCCGCCGTCGAACAGAAGCAGCTGGACGAGCTGCACATCGCTGTGACTGCGGTGGAAGAGGAGTAATTTGGGGAATTGGTTATCATACTTTTCTTTGTGAACAAAGAAAAGTATCAAAAGAAAAACTTTTTATTCGCCCGATGGGCCATAGGAAGCGGCGCGCAGCGACACTTCCGGGACAGTCGTTGGGCCGCAGGCACAATGACGTCCCACGGGGTGCCTGCTCCAGATGGGCCTCTTTTGTGAAGGGAGACTGCCCGGGCGCAAAGCGTTCGCTTTGCGCGGTAAGCAGCGGTCTATCGTCGGCCGCGTGGATTACTCCACGCTGGAGGGCCCGTCTAAAGGACTTGGTTGCTATATGAAAGCTTTTCTGAAATCTTTACTGTTTGGATTCGTTCTTCTCCTCCTGCTGTGCGCCTGCGCACGACGGGAGGAGACGCCGGCGGCTCCGGAACCGGAGCCGCCGGATGCCGGGATGATCCTCCCTGCCGTCCCGGATATGGAACCCGGTGCGTCCGCTGCTCCGGACCCCCGGCCGGAGGCGGAACCAGAGCCGGAACTGGAATCGGACCCCAGGGAACTGGCCGTTGAAACTCTTCTCGCTTCCATGACACTGGAGGAAAAGGTGGGCCAGATGTTTTTCGTTCGCTGCCCGGCGGTCAATGCCAAAGAAAAGATCAGCGCCTATCGCTTGGGAGGCTATCTTCTGTTTACCAGAGATTTTAAGGACATCTTCGGTGGATGGCTGACGGCCGAGGCATTCATGAGCAGGCTGGACAGTTATCAGGAAGCGTCCGCCATTCCCCTCTTCATCGGCGTGGACGAGGAGGGCGGCGCCGTCGTCCGGGCCAGCCGGAATCCAAACCTGTTTAAGGAGAAGTGCAAATCGCCTCAAAAGCTGTTTGCGGAAAACAAGTGGACTGCCATCGGAGATGACGCCATCTATAAAAACAGGGATCTTCTCTCCTATGGCATCAACGTCAACTTCGCTCCTGTAGCGGATGTATCCACCGACCCGGCGGACTTCATCTATGACCGCGCCTTCGGCCAGGACGCCAAAATGACCGCGGTATATGTGGAATTTGTGGTGTCAGAAGCGGGAAAGGCCGCTGTCCGGGACATTCAGGACGGGACTCCGGACGGCCCTCTCTACCATATCGGCTGTGTCCTCAAGCACTTCCCCGGCTACGGGAACAACGCGGACACCCATACCGGCATCGCCATCGACGAGCGGCCCTATGAGCAGTTTGCCGCGGAGGATTTCCTGCCCTTTCAGGCCGGCATCAAAGCCGGGGCCGGGGCCGTTCTGGTCAGCCATAACGTGGTCAAGTGCATGGACGAAAACTTCCCCGCCTCCCTCTCCCCGGAGGTCCACCGCATCCTCCGGGAGGAGCTGGGCTTTGAGGGCGTGATCCTCACCGACGACCTGGCCATGAACGCGGTGAAGGCCTACGCGAAAGACGGCTCCGCAGCCGTCCTGGCGGTTCTGGCCGGCAACGACATGATCGTCACCACGGATTTTGAGACGCAGATCCCCCTGGTCATAGACGCGATCCAGACAGGCATCATCCAGGAATCCACGGTGGACGCCGCCGTCCGCCGGGTTCTGGGCTGGAAGTATGACCTGGGGCTGATTCAGTGAATATTACTTCCGAGCTGAAAGGTCGGAAGTAATATGTGCCATGTTTTGCGGTTGTCCCGCAAGGGACGAGCAAAACGGCATTTAATCATATGTTATTACTTCGGCGATTATTGAATCGCCGAAGTAATAAGAAAGGACGTTTTGTCCCATGACAGAAAAATTATATTACCAGGATTCCATGATGCGGACGTTCACCGCCGTGGTCACCTCCTGCACCCAGGAAAAGGACCGCTGGGCGGTGACGCTGGACCGCACCGCCTTCTATCCGGAGGGCGGCGGCCAGCCGGCGGACCACGGGACGCTGGGCGGCGTGACGGTCCTTGACGCGCGGGAAAAGGACGGAGAAGTTTTCCACTTCTGCGACGGAAAAGTGGATATCGGCGCGGTCGTGGATGGCACGATCGACTGGGAAAGACGGTTCGACTTCATGCAGCAGCACAGCGGAGAGCACATCGTCAGCGGAATCCTGTGCGGAAGATTTGGCTGCGACAACGTGGGCTTTCACATCGGGCACGAGCTGGTGACCATCGACTTTAACGCCGCGTTATCCACAAATGACGTGGAAATGGTGGAAAACCTGGCGAACCGGTATATCTGGGAGGATCATCCGATACAATTTGATTACCCGTCCTCCGCCCGGCTGGAACAACTGGAATACCGCAGCAAAAAGGCGCTGACGGGACAGGTCCGGATCGTGCGCTGGCCGGAGGCGGACTGCTGCGCCTGCTGCGGGACCCACGTAAACAGCAGCGGCCAGGTGGGGATGGTAAAGCTGATCTCCTGCCAGAAATTCCGGGACGGCGTGCGTATCGAAATGGCCGCCGGGGCCCGCGCCCTGCGCTGGATGAATGCCGTCGCCGGACAGAACACCAGAGTTTCCCAGCTGCTGTCCGCCAGGCCGGGAGAAACCGCGGCCGCCGTGGAGAGGCTGCAAAAAGAGACGTACACCCTCCGGGGCCGTGTGGCGGAACTGGAGGAGAGCGACTTTGCCAGAAAAGCGGAGGCGCTGGCCGGAATAGGCGACACGCTGCTCATTGAGGGAACCATGTCCGCCGATTCCCTGCGGAAGCTGTGCGGCATGGTGAAGGACAGATGCCTGGGACGGTGCGCCGTGTTCGCGGGAGCGGACGGGGCGTACCAGTACGCCATCGCCCAGGACGGCGGGGATCTGCGGGGACTGGCGAAGGAGCTGAACGCCGCGCTCAACGGACGGGGCGGCGGAAAACCGGAATTTGTCCAGGGCAGCGTCCGGGCCGCCCGGCAGGAAATCCAGGACTTTTTTCATTGAGGGACAGGATGAAATATTTACATGAGGCAATTATTATCGCCGGGATCACCTTCGCCGCGGAGATTATCAAGTATTTCGTGCCGCTCCCGGTCCCGGCAAGCATCTATGGACTGATCCTGCTGTTTTCCCTGCTGAAAGCGGGGCTCCTGCGGCTGGAGCAGATCGAAAACGTGGGCGGGCTGCTGCTGGAGCTGATGCCGCTGCTGCTGGTCCCGGCCTCGGTCAGCTTCCTCACGGTACTGGACACCATTCAGGGAATGCTGCTGCCGGTGCTCGTCATGGGATTCGCGGGAACGACGGCGGTAATGATCATAACCGGCCGGGTCTCCCAGTGGATGATCCGCAGAAAGGAGAAGGGGCATGAGTGAGATCTTCGCGGGATGCTCCTGTTTCGGACTGCTGATGGCCATGGGAAGCTATCAGCTGGCGCGGGTCATCAACAGGCGGATGGGAAAAGAGCTCTGCAATCCCCTGCTGTTCGCCACGCTGTTCTGCGGAGCGGTACTGCTGGGGACCGGAACGGAGTACGAGGTCTTCTATCAGAACGGCGGACAGGTGCTGGAATTCTTTCTGACGCCGGCTACCATTTGTCTGGCGATCCCGCTGTACAGGCAGTTTGCCCTGCTGAAAAAAAACGCCGGTGCGGTACTGGCCGGATGCGCGGCGGGCGTGCTGGCGCACATGGCGGGCTGCGTCCTGATGCTGGTCCTGTTCAAAATGGAGGCGGCGGAGTACATTTCGCTGCTGCCGAAATCCATTACCACCGCCATCGGGAAGGGGCTCAGCGAGGAGCTGGGCGGATATCCCGCCATCACAATGGCAATCATCATGCTGACCGGGCTGTTCGGGGCGGTCGCCGCCCCTCCCCTGCTGAAACTGTTCGGCGTGCGGGACCCGGTGAGCCAGGGGCTGGCCATCGGAACATCCTCCCACGCGGCGGGAACGTCCAGAGCCGTACAGCTGGGAGAAATACAGGGCGCGGCAAGCAGTCTGGCCATTGTCGTTACCGGACTGCTGACCGTCGTGACAGCGCCGCTGTTCGCGCAAATCGCCGGATAACCAGAAAACCCCGTCTTACGACGGGGTTTTCTGGTGTGTGTTGTGTGTTTTAGGAGGGAGAAATCGCATCGGGTGTTACCCCTTTGCTGATTATGATATTATCCTATGAATAATAAGAAATCATGTACGCCATGTAAACAAATTATGAACGTTCGGGGAAATTTCAATAGTTTTCGTCACCCACAAATATTTCCTCCGCATTCTGCACGGCATGAAGCAATATCTCACGGACATGGTCAAATTCCAGAAGATTGTCCGTATCGAGAAGAGTCAGCGCCTTGTCTATCTCACCCAGCAGAAGAGCGTACGCTTTTTTATAATTGCCCATAAAATATCCTCCATTTCAAATTGCGTCAATTTTGCGTCAAACTTTCACTTAATGATACCATGACGCTACAATGATGTCAATAGGTAGTCAAAGGAGTGTTTTTATGGCGAAGGATGAGCTGGCGCGGTTCACTCTGCGCATACCGCACGAAATGCTGGAAAAATTTGGTTACATTGCGGCATATAACGGACGGACAAAGAATAAGGAACTGGAGCAGATGATCAAAGCCCGCATCAGCGCCTTTGAGCATAAGGTTGGGGAAATCAATATAGAAGAAGCAGAGGACTGAGACATCCGCTCAGTCCTCTGTTTTTCATTTCAGCTTCTGCCACTCGCTGACGGCCAGCTGGTCGCAGCGGTTGTTATAGGGGTTCTCGGCGTGGCCTTTCACCCAATGGGTATGGACCTGGTGGTACTCGCACAAGTCCAGAAGCACGGCCCACAGGTCCGGATTCAAAGCGGGCTTTTTGTCGCCCTTTACCCAGCCCCTGGCACGCCAGCCCCTGGCCCAGCCCTTTTCCAGAGCGTCGATCACATACTTGCTGTCGGAGTACAGCTCCACAATACACGGCTCTTTCAAAAGCTGCAAGGCCCGGATCACGCCGGTGAGCTCCATACGGTTATTGGTGGTGTCCTTATCGCCGCCGGAGAGCTCCTTTGTATGCTCGCCATACCGCAGTATGGCCCCCCAGCCGCCGGGTCCGGGGTTGCCGGAGCAGGCGCCGTCGGTGTAGATGATTACTGTTTTCATGGGCATTCGTCTTCCCTTTCTGCGGCTTTTTCAATGAGGCCGGCGTATTCGGTCATAGCTTTCGTCAGAAGAGCCATGTCCAGCCGCCGGGCCGGTATTACCGGGCGGTCCTCCCGCAGCGCCGCCATCAATTGCGCGCGGACAGTCCGCAGAGCGGCGGCAATCTGTTCTTCCATCAGAAGCTCCAGCATGGTCACACCGTCCAACAGAATGGGGCGGAATAGCGTGCCGCGGGCTTCGCGCAGGGCCGCGACCGGCTGTTCCCGGGAGCAGAAAGCAGTAATCTCTTCCTCCAGGCTGCGAAGCGCGATCAGAGATTCCTCCAGATAAGGACGGAGCGCAACGGGGACAGGATCGGCTATTTTCAACATTCCAACAGTAACTGTCTCATCCAGACGGGAGAGGAATTCCTTTTCTGATAAACGCAGGTCCGCAGGTTCCGGGGAGCTTTCATGCCTGTTGTTGAGGAAGTGGTATTCCCCTTCCCCGCCGCCGGTATAGATGACGGCGTGCCTGGACTCCGGGGTGACATGGAGACCCAGCATGGCAGGATGACGGCTCCTCAAATAGGAGCAGACATCCTCCCTTTTCATCCGGCGTTCGGTGAAGGTGAAGCCAATGGGGTGCAGATACAGATTGAACCACTTTGCGCCCTGGAGCATGGGTCCGGCGAGATATTGGCCGTCCTCACATGAGAAGAGATACGGTAAATGAATTTCAAGAGCAATGCTTCGGTCTTCTGTATCGACACCATAGAAGGACAGGAGATTTGCCAGCCCCGCGTAAGAGCAGGAGGAGTTGAAGGTCATGTATTTCATAAATTATCGCAGCTCCCGCTTTTTCTCCTGATACTCCTCCTCGGACAGAAGACCAGCCTCCCGCAGGGTCTTCAGCTGCTCGGCCTGCCTCCGGTCCATTGGCTTCTTCACAGGTTTTTGTTCAAACAGTCCGGGAGGCCATTTCCCTTCCTTCTTCTTTTTCTTCTTATATTTGTCGTAAGGAACGTAAATCCCCCAAAAGAAGAGGAACAAGCCAATCATACAAAACCACTGCGTACCTTGTGGAAAAAAGGACATAAAGGCGGACATGAGTGAACCAGCCATGTTATTCTACTCCTTTGACCCGGTATTCTCCGTCCCCATATTCTCCTCCTCCGGTTCCCGCTCGGCCAGAGCGATGGAGATGACCTTATCGTCCGCCTCCTTGAAGCGCATGACGATGACGCCCTGGGTGGAGCGGCCGCAGGTCTTGATTGTATCCACGGCGGTACGCAGCAGAATGCCCTTCTCCGTCAGGACCATCAGGTCCTCGCTGCCGTCCACCACCTTGACGTCCACCACTCTGCCGGTCTTTTCGGTGAGGCCGTAGTTCTTGATGCCCAGGCCGCCCCTTGCGGTGACGCGGTACTCCTCCACCGGGGTCTGCTTGCCGTAGCCCAGCTCGGTAATGGTGAGGACGTTCTTGCCGGGAAGGGCCCGGGCTGCGCCGACGACATAGTCGCCATCCCGGAGCCGGATGCCCCGGACGCCCATGGACCCCCGCCCGGTAGGCCGTACGTCGGTCTCGTCGAAGCAGACGGCGGAGCCGTCACGGGTGGCGATCAGGATCCTCATACCGCCGTTGGTCTCCCGGACGGAAATCAACTCGTCACCCTCCTCCAGCGTAATGGCACGGATGCCGTTGCTGCGGAGATTCTTCAGGGACTCGCCGGGGAGCCGCTTGATCGTGCCGTTGCGGGTGACCATGACCAAAAACCGCTCGCCGGTGGTGATATCGTCGGTGCGGATCATGGCGCTGACGCCCTCGCCGGGCTCCACGGGAAGGATGTTGACGATATTGGTGCCCTTGGCCGTCTTGCCGGAGACGGGAATCTGGTAGCCCTTGCGCCGGTAGACCCGGCCGGTATTGGTGAAAAACAGAATATAATCATGGGTGGAGGCGGTGAACACGGTGTTCACGGAGTCCTCCTCCTTGGTGGACATGGATTTATTGCCCTTGCCGCCCTTGCCCTGAAGCCGGTACTCGCTGGCGGGAGTGCGCTTGATATAGCCGCCGGTGGTCAGGGTATAGACGCACTGCTCCTCCTCGATCAGGTCCTCTACGTCCAGATCGTCCTCGTCAAAACCAATCTCCGTCACGCGGTCGTCCCCGTACTTATTGGCTATCTCCTTCAGCTCGTCCTTCAGCACCTGGCGGAGAAGAGCCTCGTCGGAGAGAAGCCGCTTATAATATTCTATACGCTCCTCCAGCTCCTTATATTCCGCTTCCAGCTTTTCACGGTTCAGCCCTTGCAGGGAAATGAGACGCATGTCGCAGATGGCCTGGGCCTGTACGTCGTCCAGACCAAAACGGGTCATCAGGTTCTCCTTGGCGTTGTCGTAGCTGCTGCGAATGATACGGATGACTTCATCAATATTATCCTGGGCAATCAGCAGGCCCTCGATCAGATGGGCCCGCTCCTGGACCTTTTTCAGATCAAATCTGGTACGGCGGAGAATGACCTCCTCCTGATACTTCAGATACTCGTCGATGATATGCCGCAGAGACAGAATCTTCGGCTGGGTCTGGTTGTCCACCAGAGCCAGCATGTTGATGGCAAAAGTGGTTTGCAGCTGGGTCTGGGCGAAGAGCCGGTTCAGGACCACCTGGGGGTTTGCGTCACGCTTCAGCTCAATGACGATGCGCATACCATTGCGGTCAGACTCGTCCCGGATGTCGGAAATGCCCTCCAGGCGCTTGTCCTCCACCTGGTCCGCCATGTTCTTAATGAGCATCCGCTTATTGACCTGATAGGGAATCTCGGTAACGATGATGCGGGTGCGGTTCTGGCCGAATTCCTCAAATTCCGTCCGGGCGCGGACCTTGATATGGCCGCGGCCCGTGGCGTACGCCTGACGGATGCCCGCACGGCCCATAATAATGCCCTTCGTCGGGAAATCCGGGCCCTTGATGTACTCCATCAGGTCGCTGAGGGTGGCGTCAGGGTCGTCCAGAACGTGGACGCAGGCGCCGATGACCTCCCGCAGGTTATGAGGCGGGATATTGGTGGCCATGCCTACCGCGATACCGGAGGAGCCGTTTACCAGCAGATTGGGGAAACGGCTGGGCAGGACGCGGGGCTCCTTGCGGGATTCGTCAAAGTTGGGGTCCCAGTCTACCGTGTCTTTCTCAATGTCCCGCAGCATCTCGTTGGAGAGCTTCGAGAGACGGGCCTCCGTATAACGGTAGGCCGCCGGGGGGTCGCCGTCCACGGAGCCGAAGTTGCCGTGGCCGTCCACCAGCAGATAGCGGGTGGAAAAATCCTGGGCAAGACGGACCAGGGCGTCATAGACCGACTGGTCCCCATGGGGGTGGTAGCGGCCCAGCACGTCGCCCACGCAGGTGGCGGATTTCTTGAAGGGCTTGTCGCTGGTCAGATTGTCCTCGTACATGGCGTAGAGGATGCGGCGGTGGACCGGCTTCAGACCGTCCCGGACGTCCGGCAGGGCCCGGCCCACGATCACCGACATGGCGTACTCAATATAGGAATTCGTCATCTCCGGGACCAGGGGGGAGGTGACTATTTTCTGCTCCGGAAAGCGGATCTCTTCCGGGTCGTATTGCGGTTTTTTGCTCATACGATCCTCCTGTTAATAGTCGAGATTGACCGCGTATTTTGCGTTCTTCTCAATGAATTCTTTTCTCGGCTCCACCTTCTCGCCCATCAGGACGGTGAAAATGGCGTCCGCCTCGATGGCGTCGTCCAGCTCGATGCGGCGCAGCGTGCGGCGCTCCGGGTCCATGGTCGTCTCCCACAGCTCGTGGGGGTTCATCTCACCCAGGCCCTTGAAACGGTTGATATCTACCTTGGCGTTGGGGTTGTCGCCGCGAAGCTCCGCCGATATGGCGTCACGCTCCTCCTCGGAAAAGGCCAGACGGGTGGTCTTGCCGCGGGTCAGCTTGAACAGGGGCGGGACCGCGGAATAGACGTAGCCCTGCTCGATCAGAGGGCGCATGAAGCGGAAAAAGAAGGTCAGAAGCAGGGTCCGGATATGACTGCCGTCCACGTCGGCATCGGCCATGATGATGACCTTATGATAGCGCAGCTTATTGACGTCAAAGTCATCGCCAATGCCCGCTCCGAGAGCCGTGATGACCGGCTGGAGCTTGTCGTTGCCGTAGACCTTGTCCACGCGGGCCTTTTCTACGTTCAGCATCTTGCCCCACAGCGGAAGGATGGCCTGGAAGCGGCTGTCCCGGCCCTGGGTGGCCGAGCCGCCTGCGGAGTCGCCCTCAACGATATAGATTTCCGTCAGCTCGGGGTTGTTCTCGTTGCAGTCCCGGAGTTTGTCCGGCATGGCCGCGCCGCCAAGAGCCGTCTTGCGGCGGATGGATTCCCTGGCCTTTTTCGCCGCCTCACGGGCCCGGTTGGCCATCATGGCCTTGTCCAGGATTAGCCGGGCGGTCCTGGGGTTCTCCTCCAGATACTCCTCCAGCTTCTCGCTGACCACCGCCGCCGTCAGGGCGCGGATGGAGGCGTTGCCCAGCTTGGCCTTGGTCTGGCCCTCAAACTGAGCCTCGGTAAGCTTGACGGAGATGACGCAGGTGATGCCCTCCCGGCAGTCCTCGCCGGAGACCTTGTCCTCCCCCTTGATGATGTTGGCCTTTTTGCCGTAGGCGTTGAGCACCGTGGTCAGCGCGCGGCGGAAACCCTCCTCGTGCATACCGCCTTCCGGAGTGCGCACGTCGTTGGCAAAGGACACGATGGTCTCGTTATAGCCGTCGTTATACTGTACGGCAACCTCCACCGATGCGTCGTCCTTCATGCCCCGCATATAAATGACGTCCTCCTGGATGGGGGTCTTGTTCTGGTTCAGCCAGGTGACGTACTCCCGGATGCCGCCCTCGTAGCACATGGAGTCGGAGGCCTCCTGCCCCTCCCTCTTGTCAAAGGTGGAGATTTTCAGCCCGGCGTTCAGAAACGCCTGCTGCTGCATCCGGGTATGGATGATCTCATAGCTGTAGGTAGTGATATCAAACATCTCCGGGTCCGGCTTGAAGGTGACCACGGTACCGGTTTTGTCCGTGGTCCCGATGACCGTCATGGGCTGGGTGATGTCGCCCCGGGAAAATTTCATCTCATAAATCTGTCCGTCCTTGTGGACCTGGACCTCCAGCCACTCGCTCAGGGCGTTGACCACGCTGGCGCCCACGCCGTGGAGGCCGCCGGAGACCTTGTAGCCGCCGCCGCCGAACTTTCCGCCGGCGTGCAGGACGGTAAAAACCACCTCCAGGGCAGGCAGACCGGTCTGGGGCTGGATGTCCACGGGGATGCCGCGGCCGTTGTCGGTAACGGTGATGGTGTCCCCCTCGTTGATGGTAACGGTGATCTCATCGCAGAAGCCGGCCAGGGCCTCGTCAATGGAGTTGTCCACGATCTCATAGACCAGATGGTGCAGGCCGGACTCGCTGGTGGAGCCGATATACATGCCGGGACGCTTGCGCACGGCCTCCAGACCCTCCAGAACCTGTATCTCGCTGGCGCCGTAGGCGTGGTCCACCTGAGTGATCGTTTCATTCAATTCGTTCACCTGAATGGTTTCAGACATTCTTTTTATTTCCTCCTAAACTGGCGTAAGTTACGAACCCATATCGTCAAGATCCAGGTCGTCATCCCCGGCTCCATCGTGATGGCAGTCGTGACCGTTCCCTACAAATTCCATGGCGCGCATCCGTCTGGCGTCCTTGCTGGCCTCCGTCTGGCGGTAGATCAGCTCCTTTACTCCCTTCGGATTACGGATGTTTTTCAGCTCCAGAATGGGCATGGTCTTATCGGACGAATGAACCATGACGGAGCCGACGCCGAAAATACGCTGGCCAAGGGAACGCTTCAGCTCCAGGTCACGGACCCGGTAGAGCAGAATCTCCTCCTCGTGAAGATTCAGCAGACCCTTTTCACAGAAAATGCGGTCCTCGCTCAGGTGATACCTGGTGAAGGACAGGGGAAGTCCCAGACGGCGGCGGCGGTCCTTCCACAGCATTTTGATTTCTTCCATGTTCATTCCTCCTATATCCCTTCTTGATTTGACTGGTTTCAAATATGTCCTGTTTCCACCCGGCCCAGAAGCGTCTGAGGCGTCAGCGGGGAGACGTAGACCCGCTGCCAGCTGCCCCGCGGACAGCAGACTACCAGAGATTTGGGCAGGTCATCGCCTACCGCGATGACCATGCCCTCATCCTCTGCGGATTTTAAGTATTCTCTGGTTGACCTGGCTGTCGTTACGTTGTCGATGTCGAAGATTCCGATGATATCGTCGGTTGGGATGGAAATATGATTGCCTAAATGAAGATACATGGTTTCTGCGGCGCCGCGCGCCGATTCCGCCTCTCTGCTGAAATTGGATTTGCCGCCTCGCCGGCGGCGGGGTGATGTTTACTTTTCTTGCTCCGTCAAGAAAAGTAACAAAAGAAGGCGGCTTAGGGGGCTTCGCCGCCCTAAGGACCCCTAATTTTTTTATTTATTTGCGCTACGACCTAACGGGTTTGATTCTACCGGCAGCACCGATCAGAACGCGCCGGATTGTTCGTCTACCCACGGATTCTAACGTACCCAGAGGAAGCTCAGCCGCTGCTAGGCAGTGGTGCGTCAGCAACACTGCCGGGCCGGTCGTTGGCCGAAGGCCAATGACGGCCCCGGGTGCCCACCACCGCCGGGAGAACCCGAAGCGAAACGGTAGGGACTGCCGACAACATCCTGAAACAGACGCTTCGCCCAATACACGGAGGGCAGCTCGGTTTAGGCCGGACAGACTACAGGACCCGCGCAGAATAAATAACCCCCGTAATCATAAGGGAATCCAAAACCGTATGGTTTTGGTGGCTTTTTGGGTACTTTTTGTTCATACAAAAAGTACCCGCGGGGCCCGGGGCCGCGCAGGCCCCGGAGCTGACAAACATCACTGCTGTGTGACTATCCCATTCTTCACCCGGTACACATTCCCCTTCAAAAGTGCGTGCAACCGGTCCTCCTCGCAGCAGGTGATAAACACCTGCCCGCTTCCGATACGGTTAAGGACATACTCCTGCCGTTTTGGGTCCAGCTCGCTGAGCACGTCGTCCAGCAGCAGGATGGGGTACTCGCCGATAATTTCCTTATGGATCTCCCGGGCGGCCAGCTTGAGGGCGAGAGCCGCCGTGCGGGTCTGTCCCTGGGAGGCGTAGGAGCGGGCGCTGAGACCGTCAAGGTTCACCTCTATATCATCCTTGTGGGGTCCGGAGAGACATTGACGGCTGGAAACCTCCGCATAGTGGTGCTCCCGCTGGTGATCCAAAAGCTGAATGACCAGAAGCTTATGGTCGCCGAAGGGGTCGGAAACGCTCTTGACCGTCTTATACTGAATGGACAGCTTCTCCCTGCCGCCGGAGCATTCGCTGTGGGCGGCCGCGGCATAGGCGGACAGCATTTTCACAAAGCGGGCGCGGTAGTAAATCAGAATCGCGCCGGTCTCCGCCATGCGGAGATTGAAATCCGGCAGGGTGGCGATCAGGTCCGGCCGGTCCGCGCAGTCCCGGAGAATCCGGGTCTTGTGCTCATGAAGCCGCTGATACTCCGACAGGGCCGCGGCGTAGCGGGGCCGGAGCTGGCAGAGAGACGTGTCAATGAACCGGCGGCGGGCAGCCGCGCCTTCCTTGATCAGCTGTAAATCCTCCGGACAGAAAAAGACCGTGTTCAGAATCGAGCTGAGGTCAGAGGCCGTCTTCCCCGGAACCTGATTGACGGTGATCCGTTTCTTTTTTGCGAGCCCTACGTCAATATGACTGACAAATTCCCGGTCACGGGAATAAATGGCCCCCTCCAGCTGGAAGCCCTCCTGGTCAAAGCGGATCAGCTCCCGGTCCGCCCGTGTGCGGTGGCTCTTCCCCGTGGAAAGACAGACCATGGCCTCCAGCAGGTTGGTCTTCCCCTGGGCGTTTTCGCCGCATATGACGTTGCAGACAGGGTCGAAAGAAATCTGCTGGGCGGCGTAATTCCGAAAATTTTCAAGTGTAATATGGTCAAGTCGCATAGGCGGTGGTACAGGTCCGGTTGTGATAGGTAACCGTGTCGCCGGGGCGGAGCTTTCTCCCCCGCTGGAGGCAGACCTCTCCATTGACGGACACCTGGCCGTCCTGAATCAGCCGCTTTGCCTCGCCGCCGGAGGAAACCATGTCAGCCAGCTTCATCAGATCCTGGAGACGGATATATTCGGTCGTAATGGTAATTGTTTCCATAAAAAGTATACCCATTTCCTAATTTTTCAGCCGCACCGGAAGGACCATATAGAGAAAACGCTCCTCCCCTTCCGCAGGCAGGATGACGCAGGGGGAAATGCTGGTATTCAGCTCCAGGCGGACGGTATCCGCGGGGGCGTATTTCAGCGCGTCCGTCAGATAACGGTTGTTGAACCCGATGGTCAGTCCGCCGCCGTCTCCGCTGACCGGGCAGATGTCGCGGGCCTCTCCGCTGACGGTTTTGGCGGACATGGTGACACGGCCCTCGTCAAAGACGCACTGTACGGGGCTTTTCTGTTTTTCCGAGATTACAACGGAGACGCGGTCGATGGAGCTGATCAGGGCGCGGGTGTTCGCGGTAACGACGATGGGGTTGGTCCGGGGAATGGCGGCCTTATAATCCAGGAACTCCCCCTCCAGGCGGCGGCAGATCAGCTGGGTCGCGCCTGCCTCAAAAAGCAGGTGGCGGCTTCCCAGAGTGACCACGGCCTCGTCGTCCGTGTCGCCGCAGATTTTTTCCACCTCGTTGAGGGCCGTGCCGGGAGCGACAAAGCGGAAGGAGCCGCCCTTGACGCCCTCCAGAGGTTCCCGGCGAAGAGCCAGGCGGAAGCCGTCCACGCTGACTACCGTCAGGCTGTCCTCGCCGATTTCAAAGAGGGAGCCGGTGTGAATGGGCCGCGCCTCGTCGGCGGAGACGGCGAAGGAGGTTTCCCCGATCATGGAGCGAAGCGTCCGCTGGCTGACGCGGATGGCGTACTGGTCCTCCACCTCCGGCAGGTCGGGGTAATCGTCCGCGGAGAGGGCAAGGATGTTGTAGGCCGCGTCGCCGCACGTCAGGCGGACATTCAGTCCGGAGTCGGAAGCGAAGGTGACCACGTCGTCCGGCAGGCGGCGGATGATCTCGCCGAAGAGGCGGGCGGGAAGGACCAGGGCGCCTTCCTCCGTAACGTCCGCCTCCAGGGTGGCGCGGATGCCGGTCTGCATGTTGTAGCCGGAGACGATCAGCTGTCCGCGGGCCTGGAGCAGAACGCCCTCCAGGGCGGGAATAGAGCTTTTGGCCGCGACGGCCCTGGACGCCGTCGCCACGGCGGATTGCAGAAGAATCTTTTCACACGAAAATTTCATATTGAGGAAGTCCTTTCGATTTTATCAGAGAGACGGCGACGCTGTCATATTTCCGTTCTGATCAGAATAAGCTGTTATTTTTTCAGAAGAAGAAGCGGTAGAAAATAAATTTGTGGATAACGTGGGGAAAGGATTGGAAATGCTGAAAAAAACAGCGGGGAATAGGATGTGGAAAATAGCGGGGAATACGGGGAAATTTCCACAGGGTCGGAGAGGGGAAAAGATTTCCACAGGCGTTGTGGAAAGAAAAAGGTTTATTTTGTGGAAAACTTGGGGGAAAATGTGGAAACCGGAACAGGACTTTTTTTCCTATTTTGTGGCGTTGATGTTTGTGATGATGGCCTTGACCGTCTCCGCGAAGGTGTGGTCCTTTTTCATGCGGTTTTCTACCTTGGTGACGCCGTTCAGAGTGGTGGAATGGTCGCGTCCTCCGAAGAGCTTGCCTGTTTCATCCAGAGACAGGCTGGTCATGCGCCGGATCAGATACATGGCGATCTGGCGGGCGTTGAGAATGTCCCGGCTGCGGGAGGGACCCCGGATCTGGTCCTCCTCTACCCGGAAGTAGCGGCAGACCTCCTTGATGATGTTGTCCGGCGTGATGGTGAACTCGTTGGAGCGGATCATGTCCTGGATGGCGCGGTCCACGGCGGACTGGTCGATTGGAATATTGAGGTCGTGAAAGGCCTTGATCTTGTGAACGGTGCCCTCCAGCTGCCGGACGTTGGAGGTGATCTTGTTGGCGATGTAGTTGGCGATGGAGTCGTCCAGGATCAGGCCGAGGTTGGCCGCCTTGTTTTTTACGATGGCGACGCGGGTTTCCAGGACGGGCTGCTGTACGTCGGCCATGAGGCCCCACTCAAAGCGGGTGCGGAGCCGGTCATCCAGCAGGGCCATCTCCTGGGGGGGACGGTCGGAGGTCAGGACGATCTGCTTCTTGCTCTCATAGAGGGTGTTGAAGGTGTGGAAAAACTCGTTCTGGGTCTCCACCTTGCCGGCCACGAACTGAATGTCGTCCACCAGCATCAGGTCGGCCTCCCGGTACTTGGTGCGGAAGTCGCCGGCTTTGCCGGAGCGGACGGATTCGATAAAGTCGTTGATGAAATCGTCGCCCTTGATGTAAATAATCCTGGCGGATGGGGTCCGCTGCCGGATGACGTGGGCAATGGCGTAGAGCAGATGGGTCTTGCCCAGACCGGAGCTGCCGTAGATAAAGAGGGGGTTGTAGTTCATGCCAGGCGCGTCGGCTACGGACCGGGCGGCGGAGCAGGCCAGCTGGTTGGAGGGACCCACGACAAAGGTGTCGAAGGTGAACTCGCCGCTGTCCATAATGGAAGAGGGCTTCTGCTCCTCGTGGTTCTCCCGTTGGCGCAGCGCCTCGTCGTCCAGAAGCCGGACGGTGATGTCGGAGGAGAAAATGTCCTTCAGCCCCGCCTCGATATTGGGCAGAAAGCGGTCCTGAATGGTGGCGCGCTTGAAGGCGTTGGGACAGTGGAGGACCAGTTCGTTTCCTTCCAGAGCGACGACGGTGGTTTCATTGAACCAGGTCTTGATGGTCGTTTCTGACAGGTCCTCCCGAAGCCGGTCCAGGATCATGGACCAGATGTCGGAAACAGATTGCATAGAAGCTCTCCCTTTCTTTCTTCTCTTGGTTCCTTCTCTCTTTCTCTCGCGGTTGGTTTCCCTTTTTGTGGGCAGGGTATATCTGGATTATTATATCAAAAAGTGGGTGGGATTGCAACAGACACTTATATATAATATAGAAAGAATATTTTCAGACGCCGGGACAGGGCGGCGGCGGACGGAATTCCGCCGGGAATAACCCGCTCAAAATGGAACAAATCGCAGGTAATCAGGATTTTTTGGTTGACAGCCTTTCCTTTTTTATGTATAATAACTGATGCTTGTCATGAGACAGCGGATTTTATCCTTTTTTCAACTGCGGAGGGAATCCTTTTCCCCGCCGTCGAGTAGAGGGGCTCCGGTCCCTCAGCAAAAACAGAACTAGGAGGTGTATGCAAATGTTCCGTACCTATCAGCCCAAAAAGCGCCAGCGCTCCAAGGAGCACGGCTTCCGCAAGCGGATGCGTACCGCTAACGGCCGTAAGGTGCTCGCCCGCCGCCGCGCCAAGGGCCGCGCCCGCCTGACCCACTGAGGTTCGCCGGCGGGCCGCCCTTCGCGGCCGTAGGCATACCGTCCTCCGGACGGTAAGGCGGAGCTTGCAGCATCGCGAATAAGATAGATCAGAAAGGGACGGTCGTTTAAGCGCGAAGCGTTTAGATGGCCGTCCTTACGGGTAATGCGCTGATGAAAGAAACTGTTACCATCAAGGAAAATCGTACCTTCCGCCGGATTTACAGCAGGGGCCGCTCCGCGGTGACCCCCTTTCTGGTGCTTTACTGCCGCCCCAACGGCCGCGGCCATAACCGGCTGGGCGTCACCGTCAGCACGAAGCTGGGCGGGGCCGTGGTGCGCAACCGGGCCCGGAGACGGCTGAGAGAGGTTTACCGCCTGGCCCAGCCGGAGATGAAGCAGGGGTACGACGTCATCCTGGTGGCCCGGAGCCGGGCCGTGAACGGACCCTATCAGAAGCTCACCGCCGCCTTCTACAGGGCCTGCGGCCAGCTGGAGCTGGTCAGGGAGAACCGGACATGATCCGGCGGCTCCTGCTTGGCGCGATCCGGTTTTATCAGAGGCGTATCTCGCCGGGATTGCCGCCCCGGTGCCGCTTTATCCCCACCTGCTCCCAGTACGCCGTCCAGGCCATCGAGAAGTATGGCGCGGCCAGGGGAAGCTGGCTGGCCCTGAAGCGGTTTTTGCGATGCCACCCCTTTTATAAAGGGGACATGTACGATCCAGTACCCTGAGCGCAATGATTCTACTTGGAGGAAATACCGTCAATGGGCAAACTGATTACTTTACCCTTTGCCGCCCTGCTGCGCTGGATGTATACCATCACCGGCTCCTATGGTGTGGGCATCATCCTGTTCAGTCTGATTCTGAAGCTGATCCTTCTGCCTTTCCAGATGAAGTCCAAGCGCAGCATGGTCCGCATGGGCCGCCTGTCCAACAAGCAGGCGGAGCTGCAAAAGCAGTACGCGAAAAACCAGCAGAAATACCAGGAGGAGCTGGCCAAGCTCTACCAGGAGGAGGGCGTGAACCCCATGAGCGGGTGCCTGTGGTCCCTGCTCCCCATGTTCCTCCTGCTGCCCTTGTATCAGATCGTTTACCGGCCCATGACCCATTTCATGGGGCTCAGCGACGAGGCCGTGGGAACGGTCCGCGCCGCCGCCGAAGCCCTGGGCTATGACGCCGCCTCCGGCAACGCGGCCTATTTCCAGGTATCCCTGGCCAAGTTCGTCTCCGGTCACTGGGACAGCCTGAAGGATACGGCGGACGGCCTGATGAACATCAACTTCAATTTTCTGGGCGTCGACCTGAGCGCCATCCCCAGCAGCGCCTTCAGCGGCTTTAAATTTCAATGGGGCTTCATCGGCCTGCTGCTGATCCCCATCCTGGCCGCCGGCATTCAGTTCCTGTTCACCATCGTGACCAGCAGGAGCAACGGACAGTCTCAGGAACAGCAGAGGAGCATGATGATGATGAACGTCATGATGCCCATTATCTCCCTGTGGTGGTGCTTCACCATGCCCGCCGCTATGGGCGTGTACTGGTTCTTCAACAGCTTCTTTGCCATGATCCAGGAGTTCTTCATGGGCAAGTTCTACACCAAGAAGCTGGACGCCGAGGAGGAGGAGCGCGCCGCCAAGCGGGACGCCGCGCGGAAGCTGCGCATGGAAGAGGCCAAGCAGCGCGCCGCCGAACAGCGCGAGCAGGAGCCGCGCAAGCCCAAAAAGCAGCAGCCCTCCGGCGAGAAAAAACCGCCCACCACCGAGGCCGGCCGGGTGGGCGAACGCCCCTACGCCAGGGGACGGAGCTATCAGGCGGACCGATATGATGAGAAGGAGTAAGTACTCGCTATGACGACGAAATTTATTGACGTCACCGGCAAGACCGAGGACGAGGCCATCGCCAGCGCGCTGGCCCAGCTGGGTATGGACCGGGATGAGGTGTCCGTGGAAATCCTGGAGCGGGCGAAAAAGGGATTTTTAGGCATCGGGGCGGCTCCCGCCAGGGTGCGCGTCACCTATGAGGTGCCGGAGGAGCCCGTGAAAATCGTGGAGGAAAAGCCCGCCGCTCCCAGGCCTGTGGAAAGGGCGGAAAAGAAGGCGGAGAGGACGGAAAAGGCCGTTCCCGCCGCCGCGCCCCAGGAGGAAAAGCGCCCGGAACGGAACGACAGGAAAAAAGCCGTCCGGCCCAGAAACGAACGCCGCGACCGGCCCCAGAGGCAGGCGGCGGAGTCCCCCGCGCCCGTGGAACAGCCCCCGGTGCAGCCCGCAGACCTGGGCGAACCCGTCGACGATGAGAAGGCCAGGCAGATCACGGCGTTCCTCACCGGTCTGCTGGAGCACATGGACAGCGCCGCTCAGGTAAAAGTATATCTGGATCCGGAAGGACGCTATAAGGTCATCCTGGAGGGCGAGAAGCTGGGTCACCTCATCGGACGGCGGGGTGAGACCCTGGACGCCATCCAGCAGCTCACCAACTACTCCGTCAACAAGGGCGGCGAGAAGCGCGTCCGGATCCATGTGGACGCGGAGAACTACCGCCTGAAACGGGAGCAGAGCCTCCAGCACCTGGCCCAGAAGGTGGCCGCCAAGGTGGTCAAGTATAAGCGGAACGTTACCCTGGAGCCCATGAACGCCTATGAGCGGCATGTGATCCATACCGCCCTTCAGGATGTTCCGGGCGTGACCACCTACTCCATGGGGACTGACCCCAACCGGCGGGTCATCGTGGCGTATGACAGGAGCGGCGCGCGGTAAGGCGGGAAAGAAGCGGGGAGGCATGCAGACATACTTTTCTTTGTGAACAAAGAAAAGTATCAAAAGAAAAACTTTTTACCTGCCCGATGGGCCATTGATCTTGGGTGCCTGCTCCTGTGGAAGCAATTTTATCATTGAATCTGCCAAAAGGGCGCGGAACGTAAGTTCCGCGCCCTGGTTTTTTGGTCTGTATTCGGCCGCACGGCCTGTCGGGCCGTGCTGGGGGTCTTTTCCGAAGGGCATTGGCTTCTGATACGATGGTCTTTTACGCCAGCATCTTTTCCAGGTGCGCCGCCCGCATGGCCTTCATCAGCGCCACCCCCAGGATGGGGGCGAAAACCATGGCGATCACGCCGTTGGTAACAGTGGCGGGAAGCCGGGACACCACGCCTGCCCAGCACTGAATGGGTTCTGTAAACCCGCCCTTGACCATTCCGTTGTAAAAATAGACCTTAATGGAATAGTTTATCATATATCCGACAGCCGCGCAGGCCGTCGCCGCCAGCTGCGCGCCGTACTTCTCCTTCGCGGATTTCAGCACATAGTACAATACCAGTCCGGCGATCAGTCCGTACAGCCCTTTTGTACACAGGGTGATGAGCGCCTCGTCCGCGTAATTGGGGTTGGTGAAATCATAGAAAAAGCTGCCCAGTCCGGCGGCCAGAAAACCGTACCACGGCCCCAGCAGGATGCCGGACAGCGCGCACACGATATTCGCCAGCGTGAAAGCGGTTACGCCGCCGATTGGCACCGGCATGGTGATCCGAAGAAAGTTGCTCACAAAAACGATAGCCGCCATCATGGCGGTTGCCGTCAGCTTCAACAGCGCCTGGTGGTTCTTGTTCTGGTTCATAATGGATTCCTCCCTTGCGTGCTCCCCCTTGACTATTTTTAGTGGACAGTCGGTGTTTCGTTACCGTGCGGCAAAGCAGGAGCTTCTGCGCAGTATGGAGCGAGTTTGGCCGGCCGCCCAGGCCTTGACGGGGAGTGGTGATGGTGTTATTATACCGCTGTCTGGCTCTATTGAAACTGCCAGAATAGAAATTTTTTATAGGATCAGTTGGAGGAACTACATGATAGAATTGACCGTTTGTCTGGATCCCGCCGCGTCCAGGCCCCTGTATCAGCAGCTCTACGACAGCCTGGCGGAGCAGATCCGTTCCGGCCGGCTGAAAAGCGGCGACCGCCTGCCGGGAAAGCGCAGTCTGGCCTCCCAGCTGGCCGTGGCGGTGAACACGGTGGACACCGCCTACCAGATGCTGGTGGCGGAGGGCTATCTGGAGGCCAGGGCGAGAAGCGGGTTTTTCGTGCTGGAGTATACAGATATTCTCCCGCAGGCGGGGGTTCCCGCGGCGGAGAAAGAGAGTTCTCCCCCTCCTGCCCCTCCTGCCAGATTTGACTTGTCCACCGGTTCGGTGGACACGGCCCTGTTCCCCTTCCGCACATGGGGGCGCATCCAGAAGGAGCTGCTGTACAACGGCAGCGGCCTCCTCAGCCACGGCCACCGGCAGGGAGACCCGGAGCTGCGCCGGGAGCTGACGAAGTATCTGCGCTCCTACCGGGGCGTGGTGTGCTCCCCGGAGCAGATCGTGGTGGGCGCGGGAGTGGAGTACCTGCTGGGACTGCTGGCCCAGCTTCTGGGGGGCAGCACGGCGGCGGTGGAAAATCCGGGATATGACCGGCCCAGAATGATCCTGGAAAATAACGGGCTCCCCTGCCGGTGCGTGGACATTGACGGCGAGGGGCTGGACCTGGCGGGACTGGAGGCCAGCGGGGCCAATCTGTGCTACGTCACCCCCAGCCACCACTTCCCCACCGGCGTGACCATGCGGCTGGGCCGGCGGACGCGGCTGCTGCGGTGGGCGGCGGAAAAAGAGGGGCGGTACATCCTGGAGGACGACTACGACGCGGAATTCCGGTTTGACATGCGGCCCCTGCCCAGTTTGCAGGGTATGGCGGGGCCGGACGGTCCCGTGGTGTACCTGTGTACCTTTTCCAAGAGCTTGGCCCCCAGCATCCGGATCGCCTGCATGGTGCTGCCCAGGCCGCTGCTGGGCGCGTACCGGGCGGCCTTCGGAAGCTATTCCAACACGGTGAGCCGGTTTGAGCAGCAGACGCTCAGGCTGTTTCTGGAGGGCGGATATTTTACCAGACATCTGGCAAGGATGCGGGGCGTATACAAGGTCAGGATGGAAAAGCTGGCGGCGGCGCTGGAGGAGGCGTTTGGAAAAAAGAGCATCCGCCTGACCGGGCGGCACACGGGTCTGCATCTGCTGCTGGAGCTGCCGGGAGGACCGGGAGAGAGAGAGATGATCGCGGCGGCGCTGGAGCAGGGGGTCAGGGTGAAGGGGCTGAGCGAGTACTTTATGGAGAAAAAAGAGGCGTGTCCGGAAAACAGCGTCATCCTGGGATACGCCTCGCTGAAGGACGAGGAGATCCCGGAGCTGGCGGCGGCGCTGAAAAAGGCGTGGAATCGGCGGCGGTCATAATTTGGACAACCCCCGAATATGCTGGGACAAGCAGAAAGGGGATGGGACGCGTGACGATCAGAAGAAGGCCGAGGCCCCAGTGGCCGCGGCGGCTGACAGCCGTGCTGGCCGCGGGAGCCGTGATCTACGTGGTAGCCGCCACGGCCGCCAGTACGGACCTTGCCTCCGCGTGGCGGGCGCTGGAGGAGCAAAACGGGCTGGCCCTGGGGCTGCTCCGGGGCCAGCTGGAGGGCGCATGGAGCGGAGGCGCGCTGCCGGTCAGGGCCGCGATGGCCATCGGGCAGAGCCCTCTCCTGCTCTCCGGCCGGGAGGAGGTATTGGAGCTGTGGCGCACGGAAGAAGAGGACGACACCGGTGGAGACGCCGTCCCGCCGGAGGATGAGGATCAGGAGACGGAACGGCGGACGCCGGAGGAGCCTGCCGTCCCCATTCCGGAGGAACCGGGCGAGGCGGAGACGCCGCTGCTGTTCGCCGACAACGGCGTACAGGCCAGGACCCTGTCTCCCGCGTCCCCGGAGGGATACGTGGTGACGGGGGACGTATACATCAACAACCGGTCCGACAACAGCTTTGACCGGAGCCTGTTTGACGGGTCCTTTGCCGCCAGGCTGTCGGAGGAGGAGGGGCCCAAGGTGCTGATCCTTCATACCCACGGCAGCGAGGCCTACACCATGCCGCCGGGACAGGAGTATGAGTCCAGCGGCGACTGCCGGACCACGGACCCGGCGTTCAACGTGGTGCGGGTGGGGGACGAGCTGGCAAGGACCCTGGAGGACGCGGGGATCGGGGTGGTCCATGACGATACCCTCCACGATTATCCGGAGTACAGCGGGGCCTATGGACGGTCCCTGACGGCGGCGGAACGGATCATGGAGGAGCACCCCTCCATTTCGCTGGTGCTGGACGTCCACCGGGACGCCATCTCCGACGCGGACGGCAGCCCATACAAGGTGGTCAGCAATGTGGCGGGCGTGAACGCCGCCCAGATGTCGTTTATCATCGGCACCGACGGGGGCGGGCTGGAGCACCCGGAGTGGCGGGAAAACCTGAAGCTGGCGGCGGCGGTCCAGCAGAAGCTGGCGGACAGCTTCCCCACCCTGATGCGGCCCATCTCCGTGCGCAACTCCCGGTACAACCAGCACGTGTCGCCGGGGGCGCTGCTGGTGGAAATGGGGGCGGCGGGCAACTCGCTGGACGAGGCGCTGCTCTCCGCCCGGCTGCTGGGAGAAGCCATCGCGCAGGTGATGGCGGAGGTCCCGTAAGCGCCGGCGGCGGGCGGACCGGCGGGCCCTGGAGCCGGATTTTGTGTCTGAGGAGCGGACAAACGAAATTCAGGCGTTTTTTTATGGGAAAATTCTTTGTTTCTGGGATAAAAACCTTGCAACTGCGGAAAAAGTATGTTAGATTAGGTAAAGCGACGCAGCGCCGGCGGGATGTTCCGCGGACGTTACTGTACGAAAAGAAACAAAAAAGGAGTTACCCAATGAATAAGTCTGAACTGATCAATGCCGTAGCGGAGAAGGCCGCGCTGTCCAAGAAGGATTCTGAGGCCGCCGTGACCGCCGCCCTGGACGCAATTACTGCCGCTCTGGCGGAAGGCGACGAGGTCCGCCTGGTGGGCTTCGGCACCTTCGAGGTGAAGAAGCGGGAGGCCCGCATTGGCCGCAACCCCAAGACCAAGGAGGAGATCCAGATCCCCGCCACCAGGGTTCCCGCCTTCAAGCCCGGCAAGGCCCTGAAGGACGTTGTCGCGAAGTAAAGAACTGTCCAGGGGCGCGGCGCTTGGCCGTGCCCCTCGCTTTTTCTGGGAAGGAGTTTTTTATGCGCCTGGATAAATATCTGAAGGTTTCCCGCCTCATCAAGCGGCGGACGGTGGCCAACGAGGCCTGCGACAACGAGAGAGTTACCGTCAACGGCAAGGTGGCCAGGGCCTCCCGCGAGGTGAAGGAGGGCGACGTCATCGCCATCCGGTTCGGACAGAGGACGCTCACCGTGGAGGTGGTGGCCGTGGCGGAAAACGTGGGAAAGGCCGATGCCGCGGCCATGTACCGGGAGGTCGCCCCGCAGTAAGAGCGTTCCTCAACGGCCGGGACAGACCGCTTGTCATAAATCGGACAGACTCCCCATATACATGTATTACTTCTACTTGGGGGGTCTACATATGCCGTATGAGGAACTGGGCGGGATGCAGCACAGACTGGAGCTGGACGGACGGGAAAGACTGCTGGTCTCCGGCGTGGAGGAGGTGGAGCGGTTCGACGAGGAGGAGATCGTCATGAACACCACCGCCGGGACCCTGGTGGTAGGCGGAACGGACCTGCACATCGGGAAGCTGAACCTGGATGGCGGGGAGCTCCACGTGGACGGGTCCATACACACCCTGCTCTATGAGGACACCGCGCCCAGAACCAGCCAGGGCGGACTGTTCCGGCGGCTGTTCGGCTGAGCGGGATGGAAGTCGGAAACTATGTCTCCGAACAGCTGATCCTTTTCTTCCGGTCCATCGGTCTGGGGCTGTGCCTGGGGCTGCTGTACGATGTGCTGGGCGTCCTGCGGGGACTGGGCGGAAAAATCTGGGGCGGGACGCTGGACGTGCTGTTCTGCCTGACGGCGGCGGCGTCCGTATTCTTCTTTATCATGGCGGGAGACGGGGAGCTGCGGATCTTTATGGCGCTGGGCATCCTGGGAGGCGCGGTGCTGTTCTGGTGCCTGCTGAGCGGGCCGCTGCGGCCGGTATGGGCGTTCTGGCTGGAGATGGCGCTGCTTCCGGCCCGGCTGGTCCGGGAGATTTTTAAAAAATGCGGGCGATTCGGCAGAAAAGTCTTTTCTTTTTGGAAAAATTGGATTACAATAAAATTTATTACGCCGCGCCGGAAAAGGAAGTCCCGGTACAGGAGGGAGAGAAGAGATGGCCAGACAGGTTCAGAAGAAGAAAAAGCCCGCGCCCAAAAAAAAGCAGGGGGCATCGGCTCCGCGTCCCAGCAGCAGGCTGACCATCCTGATTCTGGCAGTGCTGCTGGTGGGCATCGGGATGCAGATTTACCACATGTTCGGACAGCTGCAAAGCGCCAGAGAGGAAGAGGTGGTTTACGCCCAGCGGCTGGCGGATCTGAAGGAAACCAACCGGCAGCTCCAGGAGGATCTGGACAACAGCGAGAGCCTGGACCTCATCGAGGATATCGCCAGGGATAAGCTGGGCATGGTCAGTCCGGGAGAAAAGGTCTTCTATTTCAGCAAATAGAAACGCCCAAGGAGCGGCGCGTACAGCCTGTGTGTCTGCTGCGCGCCGCTCCTTGCGTCTTTTTTTGATTTGTGATATGATGGCTGCAAAGGGCCAGAGAGGAGGCGCGTCCATGCGGATCAGTCAGACCGGCGGCCTGATCGCGGCGGGGAGCAGGCGGGTGGCGCTCCCCATGCTTCAGGTCGGCTCCATTCCCATTATCGAGCGCATCGTTATCACCTTCCAGCAGGCGGGGATCTTCCCCATCGTGATCGTAACCGGCGCGGACGAGGATGACGTGAAGTACCGCATGGCCGGGCACGGCGTCATTTTCCTTCACAGCGAGAAGCCGGACGGCACGGAGCTGTTCAGCTCCGTGAAGCAGGGCCTCCGCTATCTCCAGGGAAAGTGCGGCCGGGTGGTCTTCGCGCCGGTCAACGTCCCCATGTTCACGCCCAGCACGCTGACGCGCCTCATGGCGGAGACGGGCGACGTGGTGATCCCCTCCTGCCGGGGCCGGGGCGGGCACCCGGTGGTCATCGCGGAAAACGTGACAGGAGACCTCCTGGCCTACGATGGAGGAGACGGCCTGCGGGGCGCCCTGCGGGCGCTGGGGGACCGGCGGCGCTGGCTGCGGGTGGAAGACGAGGGCGTCCTGGCCAGCATCCACGACCCCCGGCAGCTGGAGGAGCGGCTGGCGGCCCACAACGACGAGCTGCTCCATCCCATGCTGCACATGCGCCTGGAGCGGGAAACCGCCTTTTTTGACGGGCGGCTGAAGCTGCTGCTGTTTCTCATCGACGACGCGGGCAGCGTCCGGCGGGCCTGCGACGCGATGGCGATTTCCTACGGGAAAGCGTGGGACCTCATCAACCGCCTGGAGCGGGAGCTGGGATACCAGGTGGTGGAGCGCCGCCAGGGCGGCCACCGGGGCGGAAACACCCGGCTGACGGAGCGGGGCGCCCAGTTTCTCCGGAGGTATCAGTCCTTTGAGGAGCGGGTGTTCCAATTTGCCCAGAATCAGTTTCAGGACACGTTTTTCTGCACAAAAAACGACCCGTAAAATTGGCAAGTTGTTTGTGAAAAGTACTTGCCGGGATCAACCGTCTTCCTCTATAATAAAAGCGAAGCTATATCTTTTCAGACTGGCGGGCTTTTGAGAGGGGACGGTTTTTTTGCGGCCTGAGCCGCCGCAGGATGCCGCTTATGCGGCATCGGCTGAAGGCTTCATAGTCAACAAACAGCGTGTGCAGCACGCCGACGGGCCTCTGGCCCGTCGGTTGAAAAAGCGCAAACTGCGCTTTTTCAAGTGCGCTGACTATACAACATTCAGGCGGGAAAAATATGAAAATACAGGAGGTTGAAGCAAGCTATGGAAAAAATCAGCCGGCCGGTGGTCAAAAAGGACCACCAGGCGAAGATGTCGGGGCGCGCCCTCTACGTGGGCGATTACCCCGGCGAGGGCGTTCTGACCGGCAAAATGCTCCGCTCCCGGTATGCCAGGGCCAGGGTGCTGGACGTGAAGGTCCCGCCCCTGCCGGAGGGCTATTTCTACGTGGACCGCGGCGACGTCCCCGGCGACAACAACGTGAACATCGTCATGGACGACACCCCCGTCTATGCCCGTGAGACGGTGGAGTACATCGGCGAGCCCATCGGCATGGTGGTGGGCCCGGACGAGAAGGAAGTCCGCCGGATCCTGGCCGGAATCGAGGTTTCCTATGAGGAACTGGAGCCCATGCTGGACATCCGGAAGTCCGACACCGTTTTCTTTGACTACGCGTACGGCAGGGGCGACGTGGAAAAAGCCTTCGCCGAGGCGGACAAGGTCTACCAGGAGGAGTTCTCCACCGGCTATCAGGACCAGACCTACCTGGAGACCCAGGGCATGATGGCCCGGCCGGAGCCGGACGGGCGCATGTTCGTCCACGGCTCCATGCAGTGCGCCTACTATGTCCACGGCGCGGTGATGCGGGCCCTGGGCTGCGGGCCGGACAAGGTGCATATTTTGCAGGATGTCACCGGCGGCGGCTTCGGCGGCAAGGAGGCGTTCCCCTCCATCCTGGGCTGCCAGGTGGCCGTGGCGGCCAAAAAGGCCAACGCCCCGGTCCGTTGTATCTTTGACCGGCGGGAGGACCTGGAGTTCACCTCCAAGCGGCACCCGTCCCTGTGTACATACAAGGTGGCGGTGAAGGACGGGCGCGTCACCGCCATGGACATCGACGTGAAGTTCAACGCGGGCGCGTACACCACCCTCTCCGCCGTGGTGCTCCAGCGGGGCCTGATCTGCGCCAACGGCATCTACAATGTGGAAAACCTCCGCGTCCACGGCCAGGCGCTGAAAACCAACACCACGCCCAGCGGGGCCTACCGGGGCTTCGGCGCGCCCCAGACCTTCTTCGCGGTGGAGATGATGATGGACCACATCGCCCGGGACCTGGGTGTGGACAGTCTGGAGTTCAAAGAGGCCCACCTGGTCAAACAGGGGGACGCCACCTCCACCTCCGGCAAATACCACTTCCCTGTGCCCATCCCCGCCATGATCGACGAGGTGGACCGGGCCTGCGACTTCCGCCGCAAGCACAGGGAGTACGCCCTGCCCCAGACCGGCCGCTACCGGAAGGGCATCGGCATGAGCATGTACTTCCACGGCGCGGGCTTCACCGGCTCCGGCGAGCGGGACATCATCAAGGCCGTGGCCCGGCTCCACAAGTACCCCGACGGTACGGTGGAAATCCTGGCCTCCAACGGCGAGATCGGCCAGGGCTTGCGGACCACCTTCCCCAAGATCGTGGCCAACGAGCTGAACCTCCCCCTGGAAAAGGTCTACTACAGCCATCCGGACACCGCGCGGGTGCCGGACTCCGGCCCCACGGTGGCCTCCCGGTCCCTGATGACGGTGGGCGAGCTGCTGCGGCGGGCCGCCATCCAGCTGCGGAGCGTCTGGAAGGACGGCGAGGACCAGATCGTGGAGGAGCGCTTCCGGGAGCCGGACTTCGTGATCCCCTTCTATCTGGATAAGTTCCAGGGCGACGCCTACCCCACCTACGCCTGGGCGGTGAACGCCATCGAGGTGGAGCTGGACACCCTTACCGGCGTTACAAAGATCCTTGGAGCATACGGCTCCTTCGACGTGGGCACGCCCATCGACTACAACATCGTCATGGGCCAGATGGAGGGCGGCTTCCTCCAGGGCATCGGCTACGCCTCCATCGAGAAGATGGACTACGACGCCAGGGGCCGCATCCGCAACAACTCCTTCTCGGATTACCTCATCCCCACCACGAAGGACGTGCCGAATCTGCAATGTATGCTCCACGTGGAGAAGTACCCCGACGGCCCCTACGGCGCAAAGGGCGCGGGCGAGCTGCCCCTGGTGGGCGCCCCCGGCGCCTACGTGGAGGCCATGGAGCAGGCCCTGGGCGGCGTGAAGCTGAATCACGCGCCGTTCACGGCGGAGGACGCTTTGGCGGTTTTGACAAAGGAGGCGAAGTAAGGTCATGGACGCGATTCGATTTACCCTCAACGGAAACGAGGTATCCTACTCCGGCGGCGGCTCGGACCGGCTGCTGGAGGTCCTGCGGGACACCTATCACACCACAAGCGTAAAATGCGGCTGCAAGGAGGGCGAGTGCGGCGCCTGCGCCGTGCTGCTGGACGGCACGCTGGTCAACTCCTGCTGCGTGGCCATGGGCGCGGTGGAGGGCTGCTCCGTCGTGACCCTGGAGGGCTTCCGGGAGACGGAGCGGTTCGCCGTGCTGGATCGGGCGTTTGCCCAGGTCTCCGCCGTGCAGTGCGGCTTCTGCATCCCCGGCATGGTGCTGGCGGCGGAGGCCCTGCTGTCCAAAAACCCACACCCCACCGAGGAGGACATCCGGGAGGGGCTCAGCGGGAACCTGTGCCGCTGCACCGGATATAACGCCATCGTCACCGCTGTCCAGAACGCCGCGAAGGAGGGAAATGGAGTATGGTAAACGGATATGCCGCGTCCTCCCTGCGGGAGGCGCTGGAGCTGCGCCGGACCCATCCGGAGGCCGTCCCCTACGCCGGCGGTACGGATCTGATGGTGGAAAACCGCCCCGGCGTGACCTACCTCTTTCTGAACAGGGTCCCCGAGTTGAAAACCATTACGGAGGACGACCGTTACGTCCGCATCGGCGCGGGCGTCACCTTCACCCAGGCTCTGGCGGACGACCGCGTGCCCCGGCTCATGAAGGAGGCCGTCTCCCGCATCGCCGCCCCGGCCATCCGCAACGCCGGAACCTTCGGCGGCAATCTGGGCAACGGCTCGGCCAAGGCGGACTCGGTGCTCATTGAGTTCGTTTCGGACGCGAAGCTGCGGCTGGTCTCTCTGGACGGGGAGCGGATCGTGGATGTGGATCAATTCTATCTGGGCCGCAAGAAGCTGGATCTGGCCCCCGATGAATTGATCGCGGAAATCCTTCTGCCCAGGACCGGGCTGGAGCAGTATAATTACCAGAAGGTGGGCGGACGGGAGGCCCTGGCCATCTCCCGGGTGTCCTTCGCCGGCGTGTTCGCCCAGAAGGATGGGAAGATCACCAACATCGCCGCCGCCTTCGGCGCGGTTTCGGACACGGTGCTGCGCTTCAAGGACATAGAGTCCATGCTGCTGGGTAAGACGATTGAGGAAGCGAAAGCTCTGAAGGCGGACTATCTGGCGGCCTATGCCGGACGGATGCAGCTGACCCGGGGCCGGGTGTCGGCGGAGTACCGCAAAACGGTTTGCCTGAACCTGCTGGGCGAATTTTTGACAAAGCAGGGAATCTAAATACGGAGGAACGAGGATGTACACACTGCGTATCAACGGAAAGACCTGCCAGGCGGAGCAGGACAAGAAGCTGCTGCGCTTCCTGCGGGACGACCTGCATCTGACGGCGGCCAAGGACGGATGCAGCGAGGGCGCCTGCGGCACCTGTACGGTGCTGGTGGACGGGGTGAAGACCAAGGCCTGCGTCGTGCCCATCAGCAAGCTGGAGGGTAAGGAGATCCTGACCGTGGAGGGCATCGACCCGGAGGAGATGAAGGTCTATGAGCACTGCTTCGCCGAGGCCGGGGCCGTCCAGTGCGGCTTCTGCATCCCCGGTATGATCATCTCCGCCAAGTGCCTGCTGGACAAGAACCTGAACCCCACCCGCGCCGACGTGAAGCAGGCCATCAAGGGCAACCTCTGCCGCTGCACCGGGTATAAGAAGATCGAGGACGCCATTATGATGGCGGCGGACTTCTTCCGGGAGAAGCGGGAGATCCCCGCCCCTCCCGCCACCCTGCATATGAACGAGCGGGCCAAGCGCATCGACGCGGCGGAGAAGGTCAACGGCACCGGCATCTTTGCCGACGACATCGTGATCGACGGGATGCTCTACGCCAAGGGCGTCTACTCCAGATATCCCCGGGCCCGCATCGAGCGCATCGACGTCAGCAAGGCGGAAGCCCACCCGGACTGCGTGAAGGTCCTGACCAAAAAGGACGTGCCCTGCAACAAGATCGGCCACATCAAGCAGGACTGGGACGTGATGATGGGCGAGGGCGATATCACCCGCTACGTGGGCAACGTGCTGGCCGTGGTGGCTACGGAGAACAGGGATAAGCTGGAGGAGATCGCCGCGCTGGTGGAGGTGGAGTACACTGAACTGGAGCCGGTGACCAACCCCTTTGACGCGCTGAAGGGCGACGCCCCCCTCATCCACGAGGACGGCAACATCATGAGCCGGGCCAACCTGGTCCGGGGCGACGCGGATACGGCCATCAAAAACTCCAGGTACGTGGTCACCCGCAAGTACAAGACCGGCTGGCAGGAGCACGGCTTCATGGAGCCGGAGTGCTGCGTGGCGGTCCCGGAGGGCGAGGATGGCCTGCTGCTCTATACCACCAGCCAGTCCATCTACGACGTACAGCGGGAGTGCGCCCAGGCCCTGGGGCTTCCGGAGGAAAAGGTCCACTGCCGCGCCCCCCTGGTGGGCGGCGGCTTCGGCGGCAAGGAGGACATGACCGTCCAGCCCTACGCCGCCCTGATGGCCTGGGCCACCAAGCGGCCCGTCAAGGTGAAGTACAGCCGGCAGGAGTCCCTTGATTACCACGTCAAGCGCCACCCCATGGAGATGGAGTTCACCACCGCCTGCGATGAAAACGGCATCCTCACCGGCATGAAGGGCATCATCATTGCCGACACCGGCGCCTACGCCTCCCTGGGCGGGCCGGTGCTCCACCGGGCCTGCACCCACGCGGCGGGACCCTACAACTATCAGAACATCGACATCCTGGGCATGTCGGTCTATACCAACAACGTGGTCTCCGGCGCGTTCCGGGGCTTCGGCGTGAGCCAGAGCTGCTTCGCCACGGAGATGAACATCAATCTGCTGGCGGAGATGGTGGGCATCGACCCCTGGGAGATGCGGCGGCGCAACGTCATCAAGCCCGGCGACGTGCTGCCCAACGGCCAGATCGCCGACCCCAACACCAACCTGGCCGCCTGCCTGGACGCGGTGAAGGACCTGTATTACGCCAATCCCTACGCCGGCATCGCCTGCGGCTTCAAGAACTCCGGCACCGGCATGGGCAAGAAGGACATCGGCCGGGTGCTTCTGAGCGTGGAGCAGGGCAAGGTCCATATCCGGACCTCCGCCTCCTGCATGGGCCAGGGCATCGGGCAGATGACCCTGACGGAGATCTGCCACGTGACGGGCCTCGACCCGACGGCATTTGTCTTCGAGGCGGCGGACACGGTCCGCACGCCCAACTCCGGCACCTCCACCGCCTCCCGGCAGACCGTGGTCACCGGCGAGGCCGCCCGGCGGGCCGGGGAACTGCTGAAGGCCGCCCTGGAGGGCGGCAAGACCCTGGCGGACCTGGAGGGCAGGGAGTTCCTGGGCGAGTATTCCGTCAAGACCGATCCCCTGGGGGCCATCAAGGACAATCCCATCAGCCACGTATCCTATTCCTACGGCGTGCAGGTCGTCATCCTGGACGAGGCGGGGAAGATCACCAAGGCCGTCTCCGCCTTTGACGTGGGCACGCCGGTGAACATCCAGTCCGTGGAGGGCCAGATCGAGGGCGGCATGGTCATGGGCATCGGCTATGGCGTGACCGAGAAGTTCGTCTGCGAGGACGGCTATCCCAAGAGCAGGTTCGGCACCATCGGCTTCATGCGGGCCACGGAGGCCCCCGAGCTGGAGGTCATTCTCTGCCAGCCGGCTCAGGGCGACGAGCTGCCCTACTCCCTGGGCGCCAAGGGCTGCGGCGAGCTGTGCATGATCCCCACCGCCCCGGCCTGCGCCCACGCCTACTACCGTCTGGATGGCAAGTTCCGGCAGAGCCTGCCTCTGGCGGACACGCCCTACCGGAAGAAGAAATGATCGCCGGCCCCCTGCCGGAGGGATACCGGCGGCTGCGGGTCTGGGGGCCGGGCCGGTGTGCGCCGGGTACGGACCTGGTGGAGGCCCGCTCCGCGGAAGAGGCTCTCGCAGCAAACGCGCTGGGCTTCGCCGCCGGAGACGTCTATTTTACCGCGCCCCGGAAGTCCGGGGAGGACATCCGGGACGTGATGGGAAAATGCCGGATCATAGCGGACAGCCTGGAGGAGCTTCGTTTGATCGACCAGGCGGCGCGGGAGATTTCAGCTGAGGGACGGCCGGAGGCGGCGGGGCTTCTCCTCGCGCTGGACGGCTGGGCGGGCCGGGGCGTTCCGCTCCCCGCTCTCCCGGCGCTGGCCCGGGAGCTGCGGGGCCTGTCCAACCTCTCCATCCGGGGCTGCTTTGTTCAGGGAAACGTCTCCGGCCTCCACGGCGAGGCGCTGGGACGGTATTTCCGGGAGTGCTATGAGGCGGCGAAGCGGATGAGCGCCGTGCTCCCCTGCGGCGTCGGGTTCCTCTGCGCCGTCGGCGGCGGGGAGGCCGCGGAGCGCAGCGCGGAGGAGCATCCGGAGACCCTGCCGGCATTCCGGCGGGCCGCCGCCATCGTGGCGGCCCAGAATCAGTCCGCGTTTTACGCAAGATTGATTGTCACGTAAAATAGATCACCGGAAAAATAGCAAAGCTATTTTTCCGGTGATCTGATTATGGCCGCAGGACTTGGGCAATGGCGTCCAGCTGCCGGGGCGCGGCGTCGCCCACCAGACGGAAGGCAACGATGCGGTCCGGGTACAGCAGGAAACAGGAAGTCAGGTCCTCCTCCCGGTAAGCCTCCTCCGCGCCCCAGGGGGCGGGGTCCAGCGCTTGCAGGGGCCAGGGATCGCTGTCCTCTCTCTCCGTAAGCGCCTCCCAGCACCTTTCCAGCATCCAGGACCAGCCCGTCTCATAGGTCTGGTAATACAGCCTGGGAAGCCCGCTGCCAGGGTTCAGCGCCTCCTGGGTGTATTCGCCGTGGGCGGCCAGCGGCGAGCGGGCAAGCTCCGCCCTGTAAGAGCAATGGTCCTCCGGCGTGACGGCAAAGCCCAGATCCTCCAGGGTCACGGGGAGTTCGTCGCGGTAGACATCACGGGTGAAGGACCAGTCCCCTTTGACGCAGGTATAGGTCTCCGCCGGCTCCCGGCCCATATGAATGATCCCGGCGTCCGCCAGCCGGATGAACAGGAACGGCGTACCAATACCCACCGCCAGCCCCGCCGCAAGGGCAAAAGCAATAAAGAGCCCCCTGATGCCGCTTCGACTGACGCCGCTGCCCTTCAGCTTCCGCAGAACCCGGCGGGCCAGGAGCATAACGCCGCCGTAGACCACCAGATAGAAGATCAGGGCAGTACGCATACCGGCTAAATCCAGGAAAAACACGACCAGCACGGCGGCGCATACCGCCAGCATGGCCGCGTTGAACCCAAGTCGGAACCGGGTATGGGGCCTGGCGCAGGACCCGCCCCGGGCCACGGAGTACCGGGAGCACAGCACCCAGATCAGATAGTCCAGCAGCATCCCAATGACAAAAATGGTGATCCCCGCCATCAGCACAAACAGGGCCAGCTTGAAATTGCTGCACAGGAAGTCCAGCGGGTCCAAACGAAACTGATTCCACCACAGCGGCAGATTGACGGCAGGCAGCAGGAGCAGGATCGCGTGGCTGAGAACGAAGGTTTTCCGCATGGTGCGGCGGATGGCGGCCAGCTTCACCGCCTCATCCGTCTCAATGGGCACCGGGTCCGGGCGGGCGGAGCGGAAATACTGAATGGGACCATAGGCCGCAGCCAGCTCCCATCCGGCGGCGCGGCAGTAGTCAATATAGGTCTCCTGCCCCTCCGTGGGGCCGGGGTCATAGATGGAAGCGTCCGGGAAAAAGGTAACGGTATACCTCACCTCCGTCGGGCCGGCCCGGCGGTAGGTGTACCGCCAGTTGTCCACCGCTTCCAGCAGCCAGCCCTTCCGGGCCATTTTCTCCAGATTGCGGGCGATGGCTTCGGTGTCGTCGATCTGATGCCAGATTATCTGGCGCTTTTTGTCCCGGCTCATGCGTGGGCCTCCCTTCCTCCAAAGCGGACGTAGTCCTCCGTCTGCCGGCGGAGGCGCCGGACCTCCTCCTCCAGCCGCAGACGGCCCTTCACCGTGATCTGATAGCTGCGCCTCCGGCCCTCCACGCGGGTCTCCTGAATAAAACCCTCCCGCTGGAAGCTTTCCAGCAGGCTGTAGAGAGTACCCGGTCCGATGACCACCCGTCCCTCCGTCATCCGGGACACCTGGTCCATCACATCCACCCCGCAGCACTCCCGCTGAAGGCACAGGAGGATATAAAACATCTGCTCCGTCAGCGTCTGAAATTTTTCCCGGGCCATAGGGGAACCTCCTCCCTGATGTCGATATTCGATATTTATACCCTTATTATAATGTCGATATTCGATATTGTCAAGGAGCAGGCATGAATAATACTATTCCTTGGTTAAAAGTGCAACATCGTTACCGGGCGAAAATCTAGGAATTGCAATAGGTTTAGTCTCGAACTTAAAGTTCTTTTTGATACTTTTTCTTTCAAGAAAAAGTATCAGGGCCGGCCCAGCGGCCGGCCCCTGTTGGGTCAATCTTCTTTTTCCTTCTCGGAGGGCTTCTCTCCGGCCTTTTCCGCCTTCGGGAATGCCGCCGCGTCCCGCTGCCGCTTCCTGTTTCTGGCAATCCGCCGCAAGACCAGGACCGCGCATATCACCACCGCCGCCCAGATCAAAAGCGACATCCAGTTCCGGGCCACAGAGATGGCGAAGTCCTCCAGTCCCTCGACCCCACGCTGGAAGCCCGTGGTAAAGGCGGAGGCGAGGCGGTCGCCGAAGGTCACCGGCACCTCCTCGTCGGTGGAGAGACGGTAAACCTCCCGGAGATAGAGGTTGACGGTGGAGTAATTGATGAGACTGTCATACTTCCGCAGACTGCCGGTCAGATACTCGATCTGCAGCTCCGTCTCGCTGATGGCGCTCTCGATGGTGATGATGTCCTCCATGTTTTCCGCCTTGCTCAGCAGCTCCTGGAGGCGCGCCAGCTTGGTGCGCTGGGTGGCCAGCCGGGCCTCCTGGTCATAATAGGCCTCGCTGACATTATCAGAATACTGGGAGCAGCTGGTCATGTGGGCGGCCTCCCCCGTCCTCTCCAGGAAGGCGGCGAAGTTCGCCGCCGGTACGCGGACGGTGCAGCTGAGACTGCGGTAGTAGCCCCCCTGGTTCAGGCTCCGGCTCTCAAAATAGCCGCCCAGCTCGTCCACCAGGTCCGAGAGGGCCTGGGACGCGGCGTCAAACTCCCTGGTCTCCAGGTCTACGTCGGCAGTGTAGATCATTTTCGCGTCAGCGGGAATATTGCCGCCGCCGGAGGCGGGGTCAGGCGAGGGCTCCATAGGGGCCGACTCCGGGGCGGCGGCGTCCCAGCCCATCGGTATGTCGTAGCTGTCCGAGGCGTTCTGGTCAGCCGCCGCCGGGGAACTGGAAGCGGTGTTGCTCGACTGGCCCCCTCTGCTGCCGCAGGCAGTGAGGGACAGCAGCAGGACCGCCGCCAAAAGGGCGCATACTTTCTTTTTCATCCAATTTTCCTCCTTTTTGTTTCTGCAAGTGACCTACATTCTTACAGACGCAAAATCAGAGGAAATGTTCCATCCTTCAAAAAATTTCACTGGATAGAGCGCAGCTGGTGGACGTTCTCCTCATAGAGCTGCTGGCTGACAGCCATCTTCCGGATGATGTTCTTCACGGTGATCTCCAGCCCCGTGCCCTCCCGGTAGTCGGCGGGGTAGATGAAATCCACCCGCCCCTGCCGCAGCAGCTGCTCCACACCCCGGCGGTTCGCCGCCTGGTAGACGGCAATGGCCTGCCCGCCGTAGGCCCGCATCATCTTCATGCAGGGCACGTCGCTGAGACCGTCCCCCAGATAGATCATATTGGTGAAGGGGACCCGCTTGCTGTCGTCGGGCATGGAGTCGTTGAGGGTCCGGTCGTCGGAGACGTCCAGCACGCCCTTGTTGATCCGGTAGACAAACTGGGTCTTGGCGGTGAAATTCACCGCCAGCCGGGGCCAGACAGGCTTCCCCTCCCCGTCGTAGTAGAACTCGCTGGCGTAAATCTCCTTGAATTCCCCGGCAATGGAGGAACCGTCGATGATCTCCCGGAGGCCGGAGGAAATCACGTAGTGCTCCACCTGGACGCCCAGAAGCCCCCCGTAGCGGTTGATCCGCTGGAACCAGCCGGTCACGCCGGGGAAAAAGGAGATGCTGCGGCCGCAGTGGCTGAGGCCGCGCCGCGTCAGCTGAATGCCTCTTTTCCCGGATTCCCGGAGCATGGTGTACATGTAGGCCAGAACGCTGTCCATCTTCTCCTGGCGGCCAAAGTCGTTGGCGATTTTCCAGAAATCGCCGGGGGCCAGCCCAAGGGAGGGAATGAAGGCGTAGTTCTGCATGTCCTGGGTGCAGAGGGTCTTGTCAAAATCATAGAGAAGAGCGACGATGGGTTGGTTCGGCATGGCAGCTCCTTTCTGTCACACGCCCCGCGGGCGTGACAGTGAATTTTTCTCTAATCGGCCCGGGGCGGGGGCTTCCCGCCCCCGGGCCCCCTCGCGGGTACTTTTCGCACGGGCGAAAAGTACCCAAAAGGCCGCTTAAGGGGCTGTGCCCCTTAAGAATCCCGAACGGTTCGTTTTGTTACGCTACGACGTAACGGGTTTGGTTCTACCCCAATGCTTACCCGAATGCGCCGGTGCCTATCGTCTACCCACTTGTTCTAACAATAGCCAGAGGAAGCTAAGCCGCTTCTTGTCAAACTGCTCAACCATCGCCGGGAGGACCCAAAGTGAAACGGTAGGGTCTGCCAACAACATACTGAAATAGACGCCACGCAGCAGAAACCACACCCGCAGTCCGGTTTAGACCGGACGGTCTACAGGATCAGCGCAAAAACAAATCAACACATTCGGGATTCTTAAGGGGCGCAGCTCCTTAAGCGATTTTTTGGTTACTTTTTGTTCGCACAAAAAGTAACCGAGGGGTCCGCGATTGTGCAATGACCCCATCGAGGGGTCATGCACAATTCAATTCTGCACGGCCACTCCGTGAAGCGCCGCATGCGGCGCTTTTAGCGCTAAGGCCGCCGTAGGCGGCCCCACGGATGTGGCCGTTGCAGAATCTTAGGCGAGAAGCCCCTGGAGTAAGCTTTGTTGCCAGAAACAGCCCCGCAAATCAGAAAGAGGCGGCTTGCAGCCGCCTCTTTTCAGTCCTTCTTATAATTGGGGCCAAACTGCAATTCGTCCAGATTCAACACCCGCGTGGCCTCGGCGTCCTCCAGCTCCTCCTCGGCAAAGGGATCGCCCTCCGCCCGGGGACCGTCCGGCGCCTCGTCCTCCTCCGGCTTCGCCGGAGCAAAGACGCTGAGGACCGCCGCCGGTTCCGCCGGCTCCGCCGTCCCGCCGCCGGCGGGAACGGCGTCCTCCTCCGGGGCGGCGGCTTCCGCCGCCGGGGGTACCACCTGAATCACGGGCGCCGGCCTGGGCTCCTCCGGAGGAAGCTCCGGAAGACGGTCCAGCTGAGCCAGCTCCTCGTTGCAGACCGCCCGGACCTCCCGGATAAAGGCGCGCAGCTGCTCCTGACCCACGGTCAGCCGCTTCCGCTCCGCTTCCAGCTCCTTGTCCACCTGGAAACGGACGGCCTCCAGACGGTGCTCCTCCTCAACAATCTGCTGCTGAAGCTCCGCCAGACGGGCCTTGGCGCCAGTGGCGGCGTCGGTGATGATGGCGTCCCGCTTCTGCTCCGCCTCGCTGATCATGGCCGTGGACATCTTCTGCGCGGCCAGAAGCGTGGAGCGGATGGCGTCCTCGGATTCCCGGTATTCCGCCATTTTGTCCACCGTTATTTTCAGCTTGGCCTTCAGCGCGGCGTTCTCCTTATACAGGGTGGAGTAGTCCTCCGTCAGCTTGTCCAGAAAATCGTCCACCGACGCCATATTATAGCCGCCGACCATTGATTTGGCAAACGTGCAGTTCGCCACTTCCTGGGGGGTCATCATGGTTTTTCTTCCTCCCTCGTCCCTCTTGCAGGACATCCTGTCAATATGCCCCGCAGAATTTGCCGCCCGCAGGCGGCAAATAAATTTCAATCCCTTCTCAAACGGAATGGCACAGCCATTCCGTTTGACTTAAAAATACATTCCGTTGCTCTCCAGCTCGTCGATGAGATCCCCCTGGATGTCAACGGAATAGGGGGTAATCATGTAGGTATTGGCGGCAACCTTCTTGATCTTGCCCTCGCTGGCGTAAGCTACGCCGGAGAGAAAGTCGATGAGCCGCCGGGCAATATCCTTGTGCGTGGACTCCAGGTTGACCACCACGGTGCGCTTCTCCTTCAGGTGGTCCGCAATCTCGCTGGCGGCCTCGAAGCGCTCCGGCTTGACCAGCACGACCTTCAGCTGCGTGGTGGCATGGATGTTCACAACCTTGCCCCGGCGGCTGTCTACCACGCTGCCCCTGGGACGCTCGTCCAGAAACGGCGAGTCCTGATCGTCAAATACATCCTCAAATTCATCGTCCTCGTCGCTGAGGGGACTGATCATCCGCTTGATGCTGTCTACAAAGCTCATGGTGGAAACCTCCTAATGTTGGTACTGTCTGTGGCCAAAAATGGCGGAGCCGACCCGGACCATGGTGGCCCCGGCAGAAATCGCGTCCTCGAAGTCGCCGCTCATCCCCATGGACAGATATTTAAAACCATTATCGTACAAATTCCGGCTTATGTCAACATAAAGCTGGGCAACTTTCTCGAAATATGGCAAATTTCCGTGGGGCACCGCCTCCACAGGAGGGATGGTCATCAGCCCGCGCACACAAACATGGGAAAATGTACGCGCCGTCTCCGCCGCCGCGTACAGCCCATCGGGGGCGAAGCCGCTCTTGCTCTCCTCCCCGCCGATATTTACCTCCAGCAGCACGTCCTGGACCAGCGAGAGCTTCTCCGCTTGACGGTCGATCTCTGTCAGCAGCTCCAGGGAGCCCACCGACTGGATCAGCGCGGCGCGGCCCACCACCTGGCGGACCTTGTTGCGCTGGAGATGGCCGATGAAGTGGAGGGGCGCGCCGTCGTAGGCGTTCTCCGCGAGCTTGGCGGTCATCTCCTGGACCCGGTTTTCTCCCAGGGCGTCAATGCCGGCGGCGATGGCCTCCCGGCAGGCGGCGGCGCCATTCATCTTGCTGGCCCCCACCAGAAGGATCTCCGCCGGGTCCCGGCCCGCCGCCAGAGCGGCCCGGGCCATCCGGGCGCGGATGGCCGCCATGTTTTCCGCAATGCTCATCTACCGAACCACCTTTCCATCATACAGCTCCGCCGCCGCGGTAATCACCTGGTCCCCGGCACGGAGGCGGCGGCTCTCCCTCGTCTTCTCCGAGGAATAGGCCCCCAGGGCCTCCTCGTCCGGGGCAACCAGAATATAGTCCTCATCCTGCCACAGCACCGTCACCGGCTTGAGCCGGGCGGAATCGCCCCAGAGGCAGTAAACGCAGGTGGCAGTCCGGGTCTTGGGGCTGCCCCGGCTGTCCAGCACGGGCTGGTCGTCCTCGTCCATCATCACCTGGGTGTCCACCCGGACGGCCCCGCGGGGCACCCGGATGCCGTCATAGCTGGTAAAGATCACCTGGGCGTTCTGATGGCGCAGCAGAGTGGCCAGATGAATATACTTCTCCAGAGTGAACACCACCACGCGGCGGCCCCCCTCCTCGCCGCTGATGCGGGATACCTTCATTTCCATGTCCCGGTTCAGCCCCTTCTGGAACCGGAGGGTAACGGTGTCCCCCTCCTGCATCCGCTTCACGTCCTCGGAGCGCATCAGGGTGACAAAGTACCAGTCGCTGCCATAGATCATCTTTCCCACGCCGCCGGTACCTGAAGCGGGCGCGATGGACCGGTAGGCGGAGGGAGTCATCTCCTGAAGGGATTCCGGGGTCAGCACCGTCTCGTAGCCGTCCACCAGACCGGAGAAAAGTCCGGCCCTGGGAGCGGAAATCCGGGTGACGTTGGCCTCGACGGAGGCGCTGAGGGACGCGATCCGCTCCTGAAGAGCGGCGATGGAGGCATCCAGGTTCCCAACGCCGGAATAGGCGTAGCTCCACCGGAGAATGGCGGTCCGCAGGGCCTGGACGCTCTCACCCGCGGCGTCCTGACGGGCCAGGTCGCTGTGAAAATCCGTCAGGGCGCCGGTGATCTCATCGTCCAGCCGGGCGGAGGCCTGGCTGCCGGAGGTCAGGGAGCGGGCGTAGCGCAGCTGCTCCAGCTGACCCTCCAGCTCCCGGAGGGTATTGGCGTCGGAGAGGGACTGGGACGTGGGATAGATCAGGGCCACGGAGCCGCCCCGGCTGACCCGCTCGCCCTCCCCCCGGGAGGAATAGACCAGGTCGCCGCCGCCGGCGAGGACCTCCTCCTCCCGGACCACGTAGCCGGAGACGGTCACCGCGTTCTCGCCGGTGTAGGCGTAGGCCACGGTGGTGGTATAGGGGTCGTTGAAGTAGGCGGCCAGATTTACGCCGAAATAGACCAGCCCCGCCAGAAAAATGGCGGCCAGCATCAATTTGGTTGCGAGCGTGCTGTTTTTCATAGGTATCTCTTTCTTTCAGGGAATCGGGGCGGACCGGCCGGGCGTTCAGCCTACAGCGTGTCCTCCCATTCCGTCAGGTCCACCGTCCGGGCGGGACTGACGGTGGAAATCGCGTGCTTGTAGATCAGGTTCTGCCTGCCGTCGGTGGTGAGAATGACGGTGAAGGCGTCAAAACCGGTGATGACGCCCCGCATCTGAAAGCCATTCATCAGAAATACGGTGACCGGGGTTTCCGTCCGCCGGGCGGAGGCCAGGAATACGTCCTGCAGGTTGGGTGATTTGCTCATGGTTGTCTACCTCTCTTATGTATATAGTCGGGCGGGCTTGTCCGCCCGATGCTATTGTAGACCCTCCATAGTGATAAATTCTGTCGCAATTTGGAGAGCGGCGGCAAAATTCCTCTCTTTTTCCCAGAGGATCCAGTGAATGTCCGGATTCCTCCGCAGCCAGGTCAGCTGGCGCTTGGCGTACTGCCGGGAGCGGAGCTTGATTTCCTCCACGGCCTCCTCCACGCTCGCCTCCCCGTCCAGGGCGGGAAGAAGCTCCTTGTACCCGATGGCCTGGAGGGCGGTGGAGCTCCGGGGGACCCCCGCGTCCCGAAGGGCGCGGACCTCCTCCAGAAGGCCCTCCGCCATCATCCGGTCCACCCGCCGGTCGATCAGGGCGCGCATGTCCTCCCGGTCACGGAAGGCGAGGCCGATATAGATGGGGTCATACCGCTTCGGCAGGGACTTCGTCTCCTCGTTGTGCCGGGAGATGGTCTTTCCGGTCTCCCGGTACACCTCCAGAGCCCGGAGGATGCGCTTGGCGTCGGAGGGATGGAGCTTTTCGGCGGAAACGGGGTCCACCCGGCGAAGCTCCTCCAGAAGAGGCCCGATCCCCAGGGCCTCCCGCTCCCGCTCCAATTCCCGGCGGACCGCGCCGCCGGAGGCGCCGGGAGCGAAGGACCTGCCCGCGATGACGGCGTCCAGATACAGGCCGGTCCCGCCCACCAGTACGGGGCGTTTGTTTCTGGACAGAATATCCTGAACGCAATGATCCGCCGCCTCCGCAAAACGGGCCACGGACCAGCTGTCGCCGGGGTCGGCGATGCCCACCATGTGGTGGGGCACGCCCTCCGTCTCTGCCGGCCTGGGGGCGGCGGTGCCGATGGACATGCCTCGATAGATCTGCATGGAGTCGACGCTGACGACCTCGCCGTCATATCGCCTGGCCAGCAGTACGCCCATGCCGGTTTTGCCGCAGGCGGTGGGGCCCACGACGCAGAGCACCTTTGGTATCACGGGGCCTCCTTCTCCGCCGCGCCGAAGGGCGGCACGGGGTCATTCCTTCTCAAACAGGTCCGCGCTGTGCGCTACGCCCGTTTGAACATCTTCTCGATCTCGTATCTGGAGAGCTTTACCTTGACCGGCCTCCCGTGGGGGCAGTACTGCACCTCCCCGCTCTGGACCTTTTCGATCAGAGCTTTCAGCTCGGAGGGGTCGGAGGTCCAGCCTCCCTTGATGGCGGCCTTGCACGCCATGGTGTGCAGCAGCGCGTCCCGTGCCGCGGAGGGGTCTGCCCCGCCGGTGGTCAGCAGCTTCTCCGAAAGCTCCTCCAGGGTCTCCCGGACCAGCCCCGTATCCAGGTCGGAGGGAATCCCCCGGACCATGAGGCAGCCGGCGCCGAAATCCTCCGCCTCAAAGCCGAATTCCTCCAGCAGAGGGAGGTTTTCCAGCAGAGCGGCGTACTGCTCCCGTGGCAGGTCCACCGCCAGGGGGGCCAGAAGCCGCTGGCGCATGACGGGCTCCGCGCTGGCCTTCATACGGTCAAAGTTGATCCGCTCGTGGGCGGCGTGCTTGTCGATCAGCCAGACGCAGTCGCCGTCCTCGGCAATGATGTAGGTGCGCAGAACCTCCCCCGCGAAGCGCCAGGGAGCGGGCTTGTCCGTAAGGGCGGTCTGCTCCGGGACGGCCGGCGCGGGCCGGGGCTCCGGCGGCTCCGGCGCGGGCGGAGGCGGGGCGGGCGTTTCCGCCGGGGGCGGGTAGGCGCGGACGGTATAGGGCAGCGCCGCCTCAGGGGAAACGGACGGACGGGCGGAATCCCGGAAGGTCACGCGGCCTCCCGGCTCCGGGGAGGCCGTCCGGGGCGTGACGGGGGCCCTTCCGGCGGAGGCCGCGGCCTTCTCCCGGAAGGTCTTCGCGTCCATGGTCCGGTAAAAATCTTTTTTGGGCGCTGGAGGCGTTGAAGCAGTGGCGGGGACGTCATTCAGCCGCCCTGTGGGCGTCTGAACGGCCGTCCCGGCGGCCTTCCGGCCGCCCGCGTCCAGGGCGTCCTTCACCGTGTGGTGGACGGCGGAGAAAACCGCCCGCTCGTTGACAAACTTCACCACCGTCTTGGCGGGATGGACGTTGACGTCCACCAGATGGAGGGGCAGGTCAATGTGAAGGACGCAGCCGGGATATTTGCCCTTCATCTGCCGGTTGGCGTAAGCCTCCTCCAAAGCGGCGGTAAGCAGGGCGGACTTAATCATCCGGCCGCAGCAGAAAAAGGTCTGCATGGCCCGGTTGCCCCGGCCGGAGAGGGGCTCGGTGACGAAGCCGCGGACGGAGACGTTCTCCCCGCCCCCCTCCACCTCCGTCAGGTGCAGGGCGAAGTCCCTGCCCCTCGCGGCGTAGACGGCGGAAAGGAGCTTCCCGTCGCCGGGGGTGTGCAGCTCCTCCTTCCCGTCCCGGAGATAGCGGATGGAAACCTCCGGATGGCTCAGGGCGATCTGGGCAATGACGGCGGCGGCGGCGGCAGCCTCCGCGCTGTCGGTCTTCATGAATTTCAGCCGGGCGGGCGTATTGTAAAACAGATTCCGGATGGCGAAGGTGGTGCCCTCCGGACAGCCGGCCTCCTCCACCGGACCGGGAACGCCGCCCTCCAGATGAAGGGACGCGCCCAGCCGGGCCCCCTTCCGCCGGGTGAACACGTCCAGGCGGCTGACGGCGGAGATGGCCGCCAGAGCCTCGCCCCGGAAGCCCAGGGTGCCGATGGCGGCCAGGTCCTCCGGCCGGCGGAGCTTACTGGTGGCGTGGCGGAGGAAGGCGGTGGGCAGCTCCTCCGGGGCGATGCCGCAGCCGTCGTCGGTGACCCGAATGAGGGACATGCCGCCGTTCTGGAGCTCCACAACGACCGCGGACGCGCCGGCGTCGATGGCGTTCTCGATGAGCTCCTTCACCACGCTGGCGGGACGCTCCACCACCTCGCCGGCGGCGATCAGATCCGCCACGTGGGGGGAGAGCTGCTGAATCTGGGGCATGACGGTTTTCCTCCTTCCGGCAGACATAATTTCCTATCTTGAATTATAGCAAGTTTTGAGGGGGTTTGCAAGGGGAGATCGGGGAAGATAATGGCCGCGGAGATAAAACTCCGGTAATTTTACCAACTCATATTGAATTGTCCGGAGGCTTATGATAACATGTAAAGTAGCAAATCAAAAATTGACCGCAGCAGAGTAAAGAGGTGGAAATGTGCTTGTGGGAATTATATCGCTTACGTTTTTTCTGATCATTGTTCTTTTGCTTGGGTATCTCTTTTATACTGGAAAGGCTGGTTTCCTGCCCTCCGGGATTATCTGGAAAGAGAGTCAACTTGATGGGAAAAAACTTATGAGATTCACAGGGATCATCATGTTTTGCCTTGCTTTTTGCGCAGGGCTCATGATGATAAGTGATCTGACTGAAATCGAAATTTTATACACGATTGCATTGATTCTGAGTGCTGCCGTCGTTATGTTTTTTCTGATTTACGGAAACGGAAGGCATTTTTTGAAATATGAGAGCAGAAACGCCCGTGAGAACGACGGGTGAAACGTGAAATAAGGAGGATTTTATCATGCTGATCAAAAACGCCAGGGTCCTGATTGGAAAGTCCTTCCTGGACGCGGACATCCGGTTTGACCGGACCATCACCGCCATCGGAAAAACAGACGCGCCCGCGGATCTGGACGCCGCCGGGTGCTATGTGGTCCCCGGCCTGGTGGACATTCACACCCACGGGGCCGTGGGAGAGGACTTCTCCGACGGAAAGCCCGCCGGCCTTCAGCCCCTGGCGGACTACTACGCCGCCCACGGCGTGACCAGCTACCTGGCCACCACCATGACCCTCAAGGAGGAGACCCTGACCCCCGCCATGCGCGCCATCCGGGACTTTACGCCCCAGGGCGGAGCCAAATGCGCCGGGGTCCACCTGGAAGGCCCCTTCCTCAGCTACGCCAAGCGGGGCGCCCAGGCGGCGGAAAACCTCCACAAGCCGGATATCCCCCTGTTCCACCGCCTCAACGAGGCCAGCGGCGGCCAGGTGAAGCTGGTGACCGTGGCCTGCGAGGAGGAGGGAGCGCTGCCCTTCATCCGGGAGGTCTCCCAGGTCTGCGCCGTCTCCCTGGGCCACACCACGGCGGACTACGACACGGCCATGGCCGGCTTTGCCGCCGGGGCCACCCACGCCACCCACCTCTATAACGGGATGCCCTCCCTGCTCCACCGGGCGCCGGGGGTCATCGGCGCGGCCCTCGACGCGGACGCCAGCGTGGAGCTGATCTGCGACGGGCTGCACATCCACCCCGCCGTCATCCGGGCCACCTGGCAGCTCTTTGGCGACCGGCTGAACCTGATTTCCGACTCCCTCCGCTGCGCGGGGATGCCGGACGGCGATTATGAGCTGGGCGGCCAGCCCATTGTGGTGAAAAATCACAAGGCCACCCTGCTGGACGGCACCCTGGCCGGGTCCTCCATTTCCCTGCTGGACGCGGTGCGCAACGTGGTCCGGTTCGGTCTGCCGCTGGCCGCCGCCGTTTACGCCGCCTCCACCGCCCCCGCCCAGGCCGCGCGGCTGAACGCGGGCGTGCTCCAGGCCGGCCGCCCCGCCGATCTGCTGCTGCTGGACGAGAATCTGGAGCTGAAGGCCGTCTTCGTGGATGGAAAGGAGCAGAAGCGGTGTCCGTGAGTGACGGAAAAACGGCTGTCAATTGTCTTTTCTGCCAAATTTACCCATTTGATTTTGTCAATTATCACGATCCTCGGCGTGCCGCGGAAAAAATTTTATGCAACATCGACATTGACAGAAAGTGCATAAAAATGATAAAATAGAGCCAGTTTAGGACAAAACCTAAACGGTTGTATCGTTTTTCCTCAATCTTCTCCATCAAGGAACGAGCCGCCTTCCAACGAGGGCGGCTTTTTCCTTTTCCGTCCGGCTGAAGGACTGGAAAATTTCTCTGACGAACGCTTTTTCCCCGGGAAAGCGGCAAGAAACTCTTGCCCAACAGGACCGGGCGTGTTATACTTCCTTTATCGAAAGATCTATCTTTTACCAATTTTACCAGTCAGGAGGAAAAATACCATGCTTCAAGTTAATCTGTCCAGCAGCTCCGCCCGGGTGGAACCCTTCGCCGAGAGCCTTGCCCAGGCCCATACCTGGCTCCAGGAGGCCACCGGCCGCGGCAGCGACTTCGTGGGCTGGGTGAACCTGCCCCGGGACTACGACAAGGCGGAGTACGCGCGCATCCAGGCCGCCGCCAGGAAGATCCAGTCCGACAGCAAGGCCCTGGTGGTCATCGGCATCGGCGGCAGCTATCTGGGCGCGCGGGCGGTCATTGAGCTGCTGGAGTCCAACAACTACAATCTCAGGAAGAAGAACACCCCCAACATCTACTTCGCCGGCAACGGCCTGTCCGGCGACGCCATGCAGGAAATCTTCGACCTCATCGGAGACGACGACTTCTCCGTCAACGTCATCTCCAAATCCGGCACTACCACCGAGCCCGCCGTGGCCTTCCGCTTCTTCAAGGCCAGGCTGGAGGAGAAGTACGGCAAGGCCGGGGCGGCGGAGCGCATCTACGCCACCACCGACAAGGCCCGGGGGGCCCTGAAATCCCTGGCCAACGCCGAGGGCTACGACAGCTACGTGGTGCCCGACAACGTGGGCGGGCGCTTCAGCGTCCTGACCGCCGTGGGCCTGCTGCCCATCGCCGTGGCCGGCATCGACCTGGACGAGCTGATGCGCGGCGCGGCCGACATGATGGAAACCTGCCGCAGGCCCGGTCTGGAGAGCAACCCCGCCTGGCAGTATGCCGCCGCCCGGAACGACCTCTACGGCCAGGGCAAGAAGGTGGAAATCCTGGCCGCCTACGAGCCCCGCGCCCGGTTCTTCGCCGAGTGGTGGAAGCAGCTCTACGGCGAGAGCGAGGGCAAGGAGGGCAAGGGCCTCCTCCCCGCCAGCGTGGAGTTCACCGCGGACCTCCACTCCATGGGCCAGTATATCCAGCAGGGCGAGCGCACCATGATCGAGACCGTCATCCGTTTCGGAAAGAGCGCCAGCCATCTGTGCGTGCCCCATGACGACGCCGACGGCGACGGGCTGAACTTCCTGGCCGGGAAGGACATGGACTTCATCGCCACCCAGGCCATGGACGGCACCCTGCTGGCCCACGTGGAGGGCGGCGTGCCCAACCTCATCATCCACGCCGGTGAGATCAACGCCTACACCTGCGGCGAGCTGATCTACTTCTTCGAGTATGCCTGCGGCCTGAGCGGCTACCTGCTGGGCGTCAACCCCTTCGACCAGCCCGGCGTGGAGGCCTATAAGAAGAACATGTTCGCCCTGCTGGGCAAGCCCGGCTACGAGGACATGGGCGCCGCGCTGCGGGCCAAGCTGGGCCGGTAATCCCTGTTTCCTGATAAAAATGCGCTGCGGAGAAATCCGCAGCGCATTTTTTATCAGACTGTTCCTTGTTTGACAAGAAAACTTGCCAAAGCGTCTTGACAAGTTTTCTTGTCAGTGGTATCATAGGATTTGCAAAGTAAACTTGGCAAATCAAAGGAGGAACCGACATGAACAAGGATGATATCCTGGCCCGCAGCCGGGCGGAAAATCAGGGGACCGACGAATATGAGCGGGTGGTGCTGGAGAAGGCGGGAAAGCTCGCCGCCCAGGTGGGGCTGCTGGCGTGCTGCGTCATCGCGATCATCACCGTGATGGTGACGGAGCGCCCCAGCATTACCTGCTGGGTCATCTATTTCAGCATCCTCGCCGCCCAGTTCTGGATGAAATGGCGGTATCTGAAGCGGCGGCATGAGCTGGCGCTGGCAATGTTTTACACTGCTGTCGGACTGATGTTCCTCGGCCTTTTTGCCCTGGAAATGGTACGGTGGAATCATGGATGAGAAACTGATTCTGAAAAACCGCCTGAAAGAAGCCCGGGGGGAGAAAAAGCTCTCCCAGGCGGAGCTGGCGGAGCTGGTGGGCGTCAGCCGCAATACCATCAGCTCCATTGAGACCGGCCAGTTCAACCCCACCGCCAAGCTGGCCTTGGTGCTGTGCATTGCGCTGGACAAAAAATTTGAGGACCTGTTCTATTTCTGATGTGATAAAAGCGCAGTATCGTAACCGGGCGGACGGCCAATTTCGCTAATTGAAAGAAAAAGTATCAGTTTGCGGTCCGCTGCTTCGGGATCTGGATGGTGATGGTGATCTCCTCCTCGCTGTCCCTGCGGTCGAAGCGCGCGTCCACGCCCGCTCTCCGGATGGTCTCCATCCCACGGTCCACGCTGTTGAGGAACAGCCGTACATCCTTGATGATATACAGACGCTTGTTTTCCCTGGCGTCCTGCTGCTTCCTTTGCAGCTGGACCTCTATGTACTCCTCCGACGCCGCTACCGTCAGCTGCTTCTCGCCTATGTGCTTCAGCGCGGCCAGCCGGGATTGCTCGTCCTCCAGACGCAGCAGGGCGCGGGCGTGGCGCTCGGTGAGCTCATACTGGCGCAGCAGCTCGCCGCAGGCGGGACTCAGACGCAGCAGGCGCAGCTTGTTGGCTACCGCAGGCTGGGAGCGGCCCAGCCGCCGGGCGGCCTCCTCCTGACTCATGCCGTACGTGGTGATGAGCTTGGAAATGGCGGCGGCTTCCTCCAGGTAGTGGAGGTCGCTGCGCTGTAAATTTTCCACCAGGGCCAGCAGGGCGCTGTCCTGGGGGGTGACCTTCACCAGGATGCAGGGCACATGGGTCAGTCCCGCCAGCCCCGCGGCCCGCAGCCTCCGCTCGCCCGCTACCAGCACGTAGCACCCGTCTGTTTTCTGCACGCTCAGGGGCTGGAGCACCCCGTGCTGCCGGATGGAATCCGCCAGCTCCCGCAGGGGCTGTTCCGGGAAATGCCGCCGGGGCTGCCGGGGATTGGGGCTGATGCGCTCAATGGGCAGCATGTGGATGCGGCTGGATTGATACAGGGCGCTTTTCGGTGTGTACATACAAAATTCCCCTCCGCAGATTTTTCTCCAGTTTACGGCTTGTCCGCCGCAAATGGGAGCAAATCCTGTCGGAGGGGAAATTTTATTTTTCAGGTCACGTCTATGTGGCAGTCCGTCACGATGCCGCTGTCGTCCAAGGAGATGACCAGCCAGTTGTTGTCCATATAATCAACGCCCAGGTAATAGACAAGCGTGGATTCAGGCGGGAAATAATCCCTGCTGATTTTGAACGACGTCTGGCCGCCGGCATCCTCGCCGCCCAGCAGCCGGATCACATCCGCTTCCGTCATGCCAATCAGCTGGTTTCGCTCCAGCATACTGCTGACAATTTTATAGCGGCTTTCCCTGTCGCCGGCCCATTTGGCGGGGGAGAACGCATGCTGATATTTCAATACGCATACTGCGGCCAGCAGAAGGACGAAGATGGCCGCGAAAATCACAAAAATTATGGTATTCCATCTCTTCGCCTTTTCCACTTCTTTCCGCATGGTTTCTTCGTCCATCATGACAGCTTCCTCCGGGAGCTCACCGCTCCATCACCGACTTATACTGAAACTCGTTCCGCCAGTAGTGTTGCATATACCGGAACTGCTGATACTGCTCCTTCTGTTCCTCCGTCATCTGGCCGTTCAGCACGCCGCCGGCCATGATCCAGCCGGTGGTGGTGACAATCGGGAAGGTCTCCATCATCTCGTCCATGGCCTGCATGAACCCCGGCCCCTCCCAGCCCAGCTGGCCGAACACCAGGTTCATCAGGTAGCAGGGGGAGATGGCCGGTCCCTCGCCCCGGACGTCGTGGCCGATGACGGCTTTGGCCGCGTCGTTGGCCCAGATGAGGTAGCGGGTGGTGTAGCGGCGGTAAAAGCCCTCGTCACTGCCGGCGTTGACGTCCATGCCCATCTCGTCATAGAAGACGTTGCCGTCCCCCATCCAGGGCAGATGGTCGCCGAAGGTCACCAGCACCACCGGGGCCGGGTCCTCCCGCAGCCGGTCGATGAACGCCGCCAGCTGCCGGTCCGTCTCCATGATGGTTGTCATGTAGGCGTTCATGGCGTTTTTGCACTCGGTGGTGTAGTCGTCCCCGGCGAGGTATTCCGTGGCCCCGGTGTCCCAGGTGGCGTAGGGGCCGTGGCTCTGGACGTTGACGGAGAAGGAAAAGCAGGGCCGCCCCTCGTCCACGCATTTCCGGAAACCGCTGTAGATCTCCGGGAACAGGACCGCGTCCTCCGGGTAGGTGGCGTTCGTCATCTTCTCAAAGTCGTCCTCATAGTAGCGGTACCGCTCAAAGCCCAGATACCCGTTGATGTTCTGCCGGTTATAGAACCACTGGTAATAGGGGTGGCAGCCCTCGATGGCATACCCCTGCTGCCGCAGATACCAGGCGTAGGAGTTGGCGTTTCCCCGGAAGTTGCGCAGCTGGTAGTTGCCGGTGAGGAAGCACCGCTCGGTGTCAACGGTGCCCCCCGCGAAGATGTTGGTCACCAGATCGCCGGTATAGCTCTCCGCCTCCAGGGCGTGGTAGACCTCATAGCCGCTGACGTCCAGTCCCGGAACGCCGTACTGGGAGAAGTCGGCGTAGGCCTCCCGCATGAGTCCGATAATGTTGATTTTTTTGTCGTCAGGGATGTCCGCGTCCGGGTATGCGGCCAGCATTTCCGCCGCCTGGGCTTTGCTGTAGCCGGAGGGCGGGGTTTCCACAAAGTCGGAGACGCTGTGGAGAAACGGATACCAGAAGCCGTGGGAAATGTAATTCTGCGTGGCGCTCCACTGGTTGAGATGGTCAAAATTCTTCGTGTTGTTATAGATTTTTCCGTCCAGATACACCGGCGACAGCGCCGCCATGGCGGCCGCGGCGGCCAGCGCGGCGGCCGCCCGTCTCGGCCGGGAGCGGCACACCCCCGGCGTCAGCAGCCGCAGCAGCGCCCATCCCAGCGCCAGGCAGAAAACCGCCAGGATAATCTGCCAGTCAATAAACAGGGCGTAATGGTCCCCGGAGGCCATAGCCTTGGCCTCCCGGAGGATCAGCATGTCCTCGAAGTATAGGGGATCGTCCCGGAATTGCAGCTTGTAGTAGTTGCCCAGGCTGAATCCGAAGGCAAGGCCACCCCCGGCCAGGAAGGCCGCGCCGGTCCGGCCGGTAATGCCATAGAACAGCAGGACCAGCAGGGCAACCGGAACCGTGTTCAGCAGCAGCGTCTGCCAGTGGAACAGATAGTCGATAAGCGCCCGCCTGGAATAGGGCCCGATGGCCAGCACCAGCAGCGCCAGCCCCATGCACAGCCCCGCGCACAGCAGGATGACCGCCCGCCAGGCATGGTAGGCCTCCCGCTTCCCGCGGGACCAGGCGGGGTCCGCCTCCGGCTGAACCAAAAAGAATTGACTCCAAAACTCCTTCAAACCCAAAATCCTCCCATCTAGGTATTGCTCCTCCCGCATTATATTCCCTTTTTCGCGGGATGGCAAGAGGACAGAGTTTAGGATTTGTTTATATTATTTCCGAACTTTCAGCTCGGAGGTAATATTTTACTCCAGCCGCTTATGCCAGCAGCGCCTCCAGGTCCTCTAGCTCCAGTCCCGGCTGGCAGGCCAGGTCCAGGCCGTAGCCCACCACCCTGGCCAGCTCCCGGATTTTCGCGTCGATGCCGTCGGGCGTGACGAACAGCCCCCGGCCCCGCAGGCGGGGGATCTTTTCCTCGTCGCCTCCCGCCTGGGCCAGCAGATCCCTGGCCGCCGTCTCCACGCTGACCACCGTGGGCACGCCGAGGGAAATCACCGGCACCCCCAACCCCTCCCGGTTGAGGGCCATGCGATGGTTGCCCACGCCGCTGCCGGGAATCAGGCCCGTGTCGGAGATCTGGACGGAGCTGCACAGCCGGTCCAGGCTCCGGGCCGCCAGGGCGTCCACCACAACCACCGCCGCCGGCTTGACCCGGTCCGCCGCGCCCCGGACCCACTCCGCCGCCTCCATGCCGGTGCTGCCCAGCACGCCGGCCCCGATCCCCGCCACGCTGCGGAACTCCGGCAGCGCCTCCCGCAGGTGACGGGTGACCAGCAGGTGGTCCAGCATCCGGGGCCCCAGGGCGTCGGGCGTCATGGCCCGGTTCCCCAGACCCGCCGCCAGCACGGTTCCCTCCTCCGGCAGAAGCGGCTCCAGCATCGCGGCTACCGCGCGGACCGCGCGGGCAAACACGTCTGCCTCCCGCCGCCACAGGGCGGAGACGTCCAGCGTAAGATAGATCCCCTGCGGCTTCCCCAGAGCGGACGCGCCCTCCCCGTCCAGAATCTCCACGCGGGTGAGGGGAAACCCCTCCAGCTCCTCGTCGCGGGCCAGAACGCCCGGGAGCCGGGTGGTTTCCCCGGTCCGCTCCCGCCACAGTTGGTGGGCCTCGGAGGCCAGATCGGTACGGATTGTCAGCATAATTTGTGACACCTCGTTTCTCCAGACACAAAATCTGGTGTTTTCTCCCTATTCTTCCGCGGCGGCTGGGAAATATGTAAAAAAGACAGAAAAAACTGAAAATTTTCCTTGCAATTTTCGAGAAGACATGTTAAAATATCATTCTGCATGGGGAAGGTATCCGCCGCCCCATAGCCCCTATTGGAGGAGGTGTTTGGTTTGCCGAATATCAAGTCCGCTAAGAAGCGCGTGCTGGTGGCTGAGGCCCGCAATGCCCGCAACAAGGCTGAGAGATCCGCGATGAAGACCGCCGTGAAGAAGTTTGAGGCCGCTGCCGCAAATGGCAATCGCACCGAGGCCGAGGGCGCTTACAAGGTCGCGGTCAAGGCCGTGGACAAGGCCGCCGCCAAGGGCATTCTGCATAAGAACAATGCCGCTCACAAGAAGAGCGCCATGACGCTGAAGCTCAATCGCGTAGGCTGATTCCAACCAAACAACAAAAGGACCGCCCTGCTTCCGGGCGCCGCCGTAAGGAAACCCGATAAATCCGAGGCTTTTTGGCAGCGGAAAAAGGGGCGGAGCAAACAACCGAATAACGGTACAGAAACGGGCGGTGCCGGTAGGGCACCGCCCGTTTCTGCGTCCCGGCGAACGCCGGAGATATCATAAAGTTATTTCATATTTTGCGGCACCCCGGTAAATTTCATACTGTGCCCTGATTAAAAACGCAAACTCGTTACCGTGCGGCAGACCGGGTTAAACACGGCAGAAAAGAGCGAAATTGGCCGTCCGCCCAGGACCTTTTTCTTTCAATTATAGGGACGATGGTTCAACCTTAATCAACATTGTGTAGTTTCAAGCATTTTCAGCATTCCGCTACCTCTATTGATACAGTTTCAAGCTGCTTGAAACTGCCTCGGTTGTGTACTAACTTGTGTACTGGCTTTCAACTTGTGCGTAATGATAGAAAACTCCAGTAAAAATGAAAATTTGATGTCTAAAGCTCGTACTTGGTTCCATGTGAGAGTAACAGTCCATCGGTTAATTCTACACATAGAATTATAGTATTCTCATCATCAAAATCATTATGTCCGTTGCCAATCCATTCCGCAAAGGCCGTTTTCAGTTTTTCAGAAATTATACGGTTTTCAACTTTACCAAAATAACCCAGGTTGATACCCTTTCCATGCGCCGTGAACCACTCACCAGCTATTGCAACGGTAGGATTGTGTTCTATATGTTTCATCTTGTTTGATAGTGCGTACGTAATGATATAAAATGCTCCGTTCTCATAATAAGCATTTACATATCGCACATAGGGCACATTATTCTCCACTGTTGCCAGTGCAATAACAGTGTCTTTTCCAAAGCGTTCAATCATTATTTTTTCTGCTTCTGGATTTATTCTTTTCATGGAATGCCCCCGTACAACTTCCAATTTGAAAACTTGTGTACTTTTTGTGTACCAAACGCCGACCGAATCCCTGAAACCGTTGCAATTCAATGGGTTCGGGCGGTTGATACCTTTAACTTTCAAGAAAAAGGATCGGTTTAGCTGTCACCCTTCTTTTTGAAACACAAAATCAACCCGATAATACTGACAGCAACTGACGCCACAGGAATCAGAACCCTTCCCACATCTCCTCCAAGTATCGGCAGCCACGGGTCGATTATGGTGAAGATTGCCAGTTGTATCCCAATTAAAATCAGCGCAATCCCGCGAAATTGATTTTCCATATGCTTTCTCCTCAAAATCCCAATTTGTAATTTTACGGCACAAACTTCTCAAAGATGGACGGCACGCCGTCCCCATCCAGCAGTTCCATGGTTTCCCGGTCCCGAACGGTCCAGGCCACCTCATGGACGCCGTAAAGACGTTTCATCAGCCGCAGGCTGGTGTTGCCCCGGTCCTTCCAGTTGTAGGCGATGAAATCCGGCCTGGTAAAGGCCGTGGTCAGCAGATTGGTCAGCAGGAACCGCGTGGGCAGGGCCAGACCGTTTACCTCGCCGTCCTTCATAAAGTTCTGGCTCAGCTGGCCCCGGATGACCTCCGGGTACTTCTCCTTCAGCCGAAGCAGCGCGCCGGGATGAAAGGATTCCACGCAGTAAGTCCCGTTCCAGCTTCGCAGCATCGCCATTGCGGCGTCGGTGAGGGCGTTGGCGTTGCCCCGCTCCACCTTCAGCTCCACCACCAGGGGCGTTTTGCCTTCAAACAGAGTCAGCACGTCCTCAAAAAGTGGAATGGTCTCCCGGGTTCCCTGGAGGGGATAGTCCTTCAGGTCCGCGGCGGTCAGGTCCTCGATCAGGACCTTCTTCCCGCAGACACGGGTGAGGTCGCTGTCGTGGACCACCGCCAGATTGCCGTCCGCCATCAGGTGAACGTCCAGCTCCGCGCCGAAGCCGCCCTCCACCGCCGCCCGGAAGGCGGCCATGGAGTTCTCCGGACGGCCCTGGCCGACGTCATGAAGCCCCCGGTGGGCGTAGCGGATATTTCCCAGCGCCTCCCAGCCGGGCTGGCCCCGGCGGGGCCGAAGCAGCAGGCACCAGGCCCCCAGGCCGCCTAAACAGACGGCCGCCGCTTTTGTGATGGTTTTCATAAACGCAGCTCCTTTTTCATTTTATAAACAGCGGCTTTTTCGTCACCGTGCGGCAGACTGGGCTAAGCACTGCAGAAAAGAGCGTAATTGGCCGTCCGCCTAGGACTCGTCCATGTCCTCAAACGCGGACAGGCCCTTCCTGACCTCCGCCTTGCTGTCGCCGTGGCGGACAAAGAGCATGGTGACAAAGCTCATGGCCACGAAGAACGCCGCGTAGGGGAACAGGATCTGATAGCTGACGTGCTTCATCAGCGTGCCTGCCAGGACAGGGGTGATGACCTGAGCCGCCATGGAGGCGGTGTAGTAATAGCCGGTGAACTTGCCCACGTCGCTGCCCTTGCACATCTCCACCACCATGGGCAGGGAGTTGACGTTGATGGCCGCCCAGGCCAGACCCACCAGGGCGAAGGCTACGTACATCGCGGGGGTGATGGAGGAGGCGTTCGTGGTCAGGAAGAACCCCGCCAGAAAGCAGGCCGCCAGCAGCACCACGCCGGACATAATGGTCTTTTTCCGTCCCACCCTGGAGGCAACGACGCCGATGGGAATGTAGGACACGATGGCCCCGACGGTTGCCACGGTCAGACAGATGTTCGTGCCCCGCAGGCCCTCTCCCATGACCTCGGCCACATAGGTGGAGAACCAGGTGGTCACGCCGTTGTAGCCCACGTACCACAGGGCAATGGAGGCCAGCAGGAAGATGAGACTCTTCCTGACTGCCGCGGGCAGGGTCTCGCTGCCGCTGCCGTCGTCCTCGGCCAGATTCCACTCCGGGTGCTTCTTCTCCAGCGCCCGGTTCTCCGCCGCCAGTTTCGGCTCCCGGATGGTCAGCAGCAGCACGGCCACGGCGGCAGCCATGAGAAGGGACACAATGATGAACAGGGGCTGGTAGTCCACGTGGGCCGCGCCCTGGGTCCTGGAGGAGGGATACAGGGCCGCGCTGACGGCCAGATAAATGACGCCGCCTACCGCGCCCATGAGGTTGATGATGGCGTTGGCCTTGCTCCGCAGGGGCTTGGGCGTCACGTCGGGCATCAGGGCCACGGCGGGGGAGCGGTAGGTGCCCATGGCGACCAGCAGCAGCCCCAGCACAATCACGAAGCTCACCAGCTTGAAGGGGGCGGCCTCCCGGGAATAGCTGTTGTCCAGGACGGGCAGCAGATTCATGAGGATGGCGGCCCCGGCGGTGCCGCCGATGATGTAGGGGGTGCGGCTGCCCAACCTGGTCCGGGTCTTGTCACTGAGCGCCCCGAACAGAGGCAGCAGGAACAGGGCCAGGATGTTGTCCGCCGCCATGATGATGCCGGTGAGAGACTCGTCCATGTTGAAGGTACGCTTGAGGATCAGGGGGACCAGGTTGTCGTACATCTGCCAGAAAGCGCAGATGGACAGAAAGGCCAGGCCCACCAGGATGGTGCGTTTGTTGTTCAGCTTCATCTCGTTCATATCGTCGCTTCCTCTCTCCAAAAAATTGTGGCTCCATCTATAGTCGAAGCACTTGAAAAGGATCAAAAGGATTCTTTTCAAGTCTGCGGCGCATCGCGCCGCAGGATGCCGCGTAAGCGGCATCGGCTGAAAGCTTCCTAGTCAACAAACAGGTGTGCGGCACGCCGGCGGGCCTCCGGCCCGTCGGTTGAAAAAGCGCAGCCTGCGCTTTTTCAAGTGCGTTGACTATATCGTCACGGCTTCCGGCCGATATACATGGCATGCTCGGAAAAGGCCAGCAGCTCCGGGACCTCCAGATATTGCTTCGCCAGCTCCGCCCACTGGTCAAGCTCCGCCTTGTCACGGTCCAGAATCTGGGGTTCAGCGGGGGACATGATGCCCTCCTGACCGAAGAAGTGTAATTTTTCCAGGCCGAACCGCTCCATGAAGGGCAGGATGTTCCGCCAGTGCCACATATAAGAGTGGGTAAAGCCCGCCGTGCTGCGGAAGTTTTCACCTGTCACCACCGCGTCAAATGCCGGCCTGAGACCGGGATTCTGATAATCCGGCACGACGCTGCCGCCGTTCTGCATGTCATAAAGAACGCCGCCGAATACCAGAATATAGGAAACGTACAGCTTCCCGCCGGGCTTCAGATGCCTGATAGCAGTCTCCACCGCTTTCACCCGCTCCTCTTCCTCCAGCAGATGGTACAGCGGCCCCATAAGGAACACGTGGTCAAACCGGCCCAGGCCCAGCTCATCCAGCTCCAGGCAGTTTTTTGCGTAAGCGGTCAGGGGGACGTTCTCCTCCTCCGCTTTTCGCCGCGCAAAGTCCACATTTCCCTCGGACAGGTCCGCCAGAGTGACGGCGCAGCCCTTTTTCGCGTAGTGGATGCTGTAGCGTCCCGGTCCGCCGCCGATGTCCAGAATAGAATCGCCGGGGCGGACGTACTTGTCCATCATCCAGGTGGTCAGGATAAACTCAAAGGGGTGCCGGTCCCCCAGCCGGACCCATTCGTTCTCCGGGGCGCTGTTGTAGAATTGACGGACGGTTTCGATGTTTTCTTTCATAGGGGTTTCTCCTTACGGTCTGCATTTGGGATGGCGCTGAAGGGCTGCCCGTGCGAATTTCCTTATATTTCATTTTATCACGGATGGAGGGGGCTGTCTACAGGGAGAATAGCGGTTTTTGCTCCGGCCGCGGTGCAGCTCTAATAAAGATTTAAAGTTTCCCCCGTTGCATCGCTCCGGCGAATATGCTACAATAGAAGCAATACACATTGATAAGGAGCGGAAGATTGACGCTATGAAAACCCGCGATTTCAAGAACCAGAGCCTGCTGGGCATTTTCCTCAGCTATTTCCGGCCCCACATGGGACTTTTCCTGCTGGACATGGTCTGCGCGCTGATGATCTCCGTAGTGGATCTGGCGTTTCCCTACGTCTCCCGTATCTGCATGTACGAGCTGATCCCCGAGAACCGCTACAAGGCGTTTTTCGCCGTGATCGTTGTGGTGGTGGCGGCGTATCTGCTGCGGGCGGGTTTGCAGTACATCGTCTGCTACTGGGGCCACACCTTCGGCGTGCTGGTGGAAGCGGACATCCGCCAGGACCTGTTCTCCCATCTGCAAACGCTGTCCTTTGGATTCTACGACAAAAACCGCACCGGCCACCTCATGAGCCGGATGACGGCGGAGCTGTTCGACATCACCGAGCTGGCCCACCACGGGCCGGAGGACGTGTTCATCTCCGGCGTGACCCTGGTGGGCGCCGTGGCCATCATGTTCACCATCCAGTGGCGGCTGGCCCTGGTGATGCTGATCCTGGTGCCGGTATTCGTGGTGGTGGTGAATCTCAACCGGGTAGGCATGATGCGTGCCTCCAAAAACGTGAAGGCCAACATGGCGGGCATCAACGCGGACATCGAGTCCAGCATCTCCGGAATGCGCACCGCCAAGGCGTTTTCCAACGAGGATTCGGAGAAGGGCAAGTTCCTGAACGCCAACGAGCGGTTCAAGACCGCCAAGCGTGAGCGCTACAAGGCCATGAGCTGGTTTATGTGCTCCATGGAGTTCTTCACCTGCATCATGCCGGTGGTGGTGATCGCTGTGGGCGGATGGCTGATTATGGAGGGCGAGATGAACTACGCCGACCTCATCACCTTCAGCCTCTACACCAGCACCTTCATCAATCCCCTGCGGAAGCTGTCCAATCTGTCGGAAATGCTGGTGGACGGCATCGCGGGCCTGACCCGGTTCGTGGAGCTGATGCGGCTGGAGCCGGATTTGCAGGATAAGCCAGACGCCGTGGAGCTTCATGACGTAAAGGGCCGCATCGACGTGGAGGACGTGTCCTTCTCCTACGAGCGGGACGACAGCGAGGTCCTCCACCACGTCAGCCTCCACGTGGACCCCGGCGAGACCATCGCCGTGGTGGGCCCCTCCGGCGGCGGCAAGACGACGCTTTGCAGCCTCATCCCCCGGTTCTACGACGTGGGGGAGGGCAGTATAAAAATCGACGGCCTGGACGTGCGGGACGTTTACCAGAGAAGCCTGCGGCGGAACATCGGCGTGGTGCAGCAGGACGTGTTCCTGTTCGCGGACAGCATTATGGAGAATATCCGCTACGGCCGCCCGGACGCCACGGTGGACGAGGTCATCGAGGCCGCGAAGCGGGCGGAGATCTACGATGATATCATGGCCATGCCGGAGGGCTTCGAGACCTACGTGGGCGAGCGGGGGACCCTGCTGTCCGGCGGGCAGAAGCAGAGGATCTCCATCGCCCGGATTTTCCTGAAGGACCCGCCGGTGCTGATTCTGGACGAGGCCACCTCCGCCCTGGACAGCGTGACGGAGTCCAGGATCCAGAAGGCCTTTGACGAGCTGGCCAAGGGCCGCACCACCCTGATTATCGCCCACCGTCTCTCTACGGTCCGCAACGCCCACCGCATCCTGGTCATCCGGGACGGCGTCATCAGCGAGCAGGGCACGCATCAGGAGCTGCTGGCCAGGGACGGCGATTACGCGCAGTTATACAGGACGCAGAATTTACATGGATAAAAATACCATCATTGCCCGGACGGCCCAGGAGCCGGAGGATAAGCTCCTGCTGGCCCGCGTCTGGGATAAATACGAGCAGACCGGGCGCAGGAGCATCCCCAGCGCAACCGTGTTCCTCTCTCCACGGGAGCAGCAGATGGCCCAGTCCATGCTGAACGCCGCCGGTATCCGGTCCGGGTATGCGTTTGACGGCGGCTATGAGGAATCGGAACGAAAAATCCTGATTTTTCTGCCCGACTGGGCGGAAGAACCCGCCGGGGACGAGCTGGTTTTCCTGCGGGCCGCCTTCCACGGGGAGGAGAGCCTGACCCACCGGGATATTTTAGGGAGCCTGATGGGCCTGGGCGTCACCCGGGAGCGGGTGGGGGACATTCTGGTGTCCCGGCACAGCGCGGACATCGTGGCCGCGCCCTCCCTCCGGGACTTTTTCCTGCGGGAGTGGGACCAGGCGGGCAGGGTAAAGCTGACCGTCACGGAAATCCAGCGGAGCGAGTTGTCCGTTCCCCAGGCCCAGGTGAAGGTCATCCAGGACACGGTGTCCTCCCTGCGGCTGGACGCGGTGGCGGCCACGGCGTTTTCCATGAGCCGGGGCCGGGCCTCGGAGCTGATTGCCGCCGGAAAGGTGAATCTGGACCACGTACCCTGTCTGAAAGGGGACAAGGCGGTCGCGGAGGGAGCGGTAATCACCGCCAGAGGATTTGGCAGGGCGAAGCTCACCCAGGTGGGAGGGCTGAGCAAGAAGGGGCGGATCGGGATTACGGTGGAGAGATATCTGTGATGCGGCCTCGTATTTGTCCTGTAGCCCGAGGGCTTCTCGCCCCCGGACCCCTCGCCTACTTTTTGTATGGACAAAAAGTAGGCAAAAAGCCACTTAAACCTACGGTTTAAGAATCCCTTAGGGCGTCACCGAAGGTGACACCCCATGTTTTGATTTGTTTTGCGCTGATCCTGTAGACCGTCCGGTCTAAACCGGGCTGCGGGTGTATTTTGATGGGCGAAGCGGCTATTTGAAGATGTAAACGGAACTCCCTACCGTATTGCTTCGGGTTCTCCCGGTGGCGGTCGAGCAGTCAGGGCCGTCATTGTCCTTCGGCCAACGACTGGCCCGGCAGTGTTGCTGGCACACCACTGCCCAGAAGCGGCTTAGCCTCTCTGTGTTCGTTAGAATCCGTGGGTAGACGCAGAAGTGCGGCGCGTTCTGATCGGCATCATCAGGAGAATCAGCGAACCATATTGTGCAAATAAATGTCCCCGTAGTTAGGGGATTCTCAAGGGGCGGCGAAGCCCCCTTGAGCGTGCTTTTGGTTACTTTTCCCACGAGGGAAAAGTAACGTCCCGCCGCCGAGGCGACACCCCCATCCCCGCTCCCAGGGGACAGAAAAGAGGTAAACCAATGGAGCAGAAGAAGATCGACCGTATCAATGAACTGGCCAGGAAGGCAAAAAGCGGACCATTAACAGATGCCGAGGTAAAAGAAAGAGACTTGCTCCGGCGGGAATACATCGACTCGGTGACAGGCAGTCTGAAGGGCCAGCTGGACCGTACCTACTTTGTCGATGGAAAGGGCAACAAAACCAAACTGCGTAAGAAAGAGGGCAGATAGCAATGGGCGAATACTACGATAAGGAAAAGTTTACTGGCGGACGGTCATCGTCCGGGGGACGCGGCGCTTCGTCCGGCGGCGGTACGCCGCCCCAGCCGCCGCCGAAGCGGCCCTATCAGACCCCGCCGCCCAGGCAGCGGAAGGACAACAACTCCGGCTGGTACAGCTGGCCGGCGATCATCATCCTGTTCTGTATGGGCATCTGGCCGGTAGCGCTGGCGCTGCTGCTCTTCAAGCTCTTCGGCGATGACAGAAAAAACGCCTCCTCCGCCTCCCGGAACACCCAGCGGCCTGCCGGCGGCTACGACGCTCAGGCCGAGAGCGCCGTGGAGCGGGCCATGCGCAAGGCGGAGGCCCGGATGGACACCGCCGGCGACAAGGTGGACGAGGCCATCGGGCGGGCCATGGCCCAGATGGAACAGACCATTGACCGCGCCGCCCGGCAGGTGGAACAGGCCGGACGGCGTCCGTCTGACAGCCAGTCCGCCCGCCGCGCGGCGCCGCCGCCCAAGGTCAGGCCGGCCAAGCCCGCCAAGCAGAAAAAGGAGCGGACCAAGCCCGCCGGAGTGCTGCTGCGGCTTCTGGGCATCATCTTCCTGGCGGTGGCCGGCATCATCGGACTGGACTTTTTGAGCGACATGGTCAGCGGCTACTATGTGGACTTTGAGAACTTCTTCGCTGCCACGGGCTTCGGCGTGGCGGGCGGACTGATGTTCTTCCGGGGCCGGTACCTCAACAAGATGTCCCGGCGCAGCCAGCGGTACATCCTGGCCATCGGCAACGTGGACGCCATGCCCATCGAGGAGATTGCCAAGCGGGTGAACCGCAAGCCGTCCCAGGCGGCCAAGGAGCTGCAAAAGCTCATCGACAAGGGTTATCTGGGGGAGGACGCCTACATTGACCACGAGCGGGGCTACTTCCTTCGCTTCGGGGCCACCCTGGAGGAGGAAGAGGAGGAGATCCCTGTCCGGGAGGCGGCTCCCCAGCCCACCCCCAAGGAGGCCCAGGAGGGCTATTCCGGCATCCTGCGGAACATCCGCCGGGCCAACGACCGCATCGCCGACCCGGAGCTGAGCCGGAAGATCGACCGGCTGGAGCAGGTCAGCGGCCTGATTTTCAAGGAGGTGGAGCAGCACCCGGAGAAGCGGGCCTCCATTCATACCTTCTTCGACTACTATCTGCCCACCACCCAGAAGCTGCTGGACACCTATGCCGACTTTGAGGAGACCGGCGTGGAGGGAGAGAACCTGCGGGAGGCCAAGGCCCGCATCGAGCAGACGATGGACCTCATCGTGGCCGGGTTCGAGCACCAGCTGGACCAGCTCTACTCCACCGACGCCATGGACGTGGCCAGCGATATCAAGGTCATGGAGGCCATGCTCAAGCGGGACACCGCCTCCGCGGCCAGGGATTTCGGTTACCCGGAGCCGCCCAGGGTCCGGCCGAAGACCGATGCGGCTCCGAAGGCTGGGGACGGGCAGTTCCAGACCATGGAATGACCCGGCCGGGCAGGGCCGCAGAAACGCCTGACAGACGGCGCGCCGCCTGTCAGGCGTTCTTGCTGCGTGATGCTCTTTCTTTCAAACTAGTGGTGCATCCGGTGAGAAATTGGACTTTAGGCCAGAGATGGATTTGCGTCTGGCAAGGCGGAGGACGCGGGCGGGCTGTCGCCCGTCTGTGTCCTCCGCCTTGCCCTGCGTTCCCTGCCCTCGCTTCCTTTTTTCTCATTATAGTCGAAGCAGTTGAAAAAGAGTAAAGTTCGACGGGAAAAATGAGGCGCAGCTTCGTTGTCGTCCTTGACGGGCGTCAGCCCGCCTGCGTCCTCCGTCTTGCTGCACCCCATTT
>JAAVHC010000021.1 GCA_014799925.1 Oscillibacter sp. | reverse complement strand
TTCCGGCAGAGTTTTCCGGGCAGCAGAATGGTGCGGATCTTGCCTTTCAGCGCAACATCCACATAACCCGTCTGAACGGCCTCCACCGTTATATATTTCACCTCCGAGACGCGGATGCCGGTGGCACAGATGGTCTCAATCAGCAGCGCCAGACGGGTCTTCCCTTCGTCATTGGCGGTTTCCAGAAGGCGCAGGTATTCCTCCTTCGTCAGCTCCCTTTCCGTGCCGCGAAACAGTTTTCTCTGTATTTTTAAATATTTCGCGCGGCACTCCGGCCACTGCATGAACGCGAAAAATTTGTTCAGGGCCGATAACTTTGAGTTGATCGTTTCCGGCTTATAACTCTCTGTACGTAAATAATTCTTCCAGTCAGCCACAACCTCCGCCGTCACCGGCCGCCCAGCCAGCCATGCCGCGAAGAACTGTAAATCCCGCAGATACTTTTCAACAGTGCTCTGCTCCCGTTCCTCCAGCTTCAGGTGCTGCCGGAATAAACTGAACTGATCGTCTGTCAGAATGCGATTTTCCATGATTGCCGCCTCCGCTCAAGTTTATGGTATGGCCCATTTTACCTGATTGGAGACTTCCTGTAAATTTTCTTTTCCATCCCTCAGTCGGTGAACTCCACTTCATGCGTTTATCAATGATTGACCGCTTTATGAAGAATTCATATTGCATTGTTGTTTCCGGGGCGGCAGTCTTTTTTGACGGCAAGGGCCCTTGGAATGACAAAATCCTCCCTTGGACAGGGGTATACTAGGGAAGCGCTGAATAAATCCCCGCATGCGTCCTGACGGAAAATTTTTCTGCCGGGACACGCGGCGCCGATTCATTCAGTCCTTCCCTTTCCGTCCAAAGGAGGAAACCAATATGATAATCTATTTGGATATGGCGTTTCTGCTCAACTGTCTTACCGACGCCGCGGCGCTGTACGTCACGGGCCGTCTGGCCGGGCTGCCGCTGGAAAAGAAGCGGATCCTGGCCGCGTCGCTGCTGGGGGGTACATACGGGGCGCTGTGCGCCCTGCCGGGACTGGGGATGGCGGCGTCCTTCCTGCCTCAGCTGCTGGCGGCGGCGGGGCTGGTCCGGCTGGCCTTCGGGCGGCGGGAGGCGTTTTTGCGGAGGCTGCTGCTGTTTTTCATGCTCTCCTGCGCCATGGCGGGGGCTCTGGTGGCGGGCGTGCGGCTGATGCGGGAATATAAAGGTCTGGCCATTCTGGCAACTCTGAACTGGCGGGTATTTTTCCTGGCCGGCGGGGCCTGCTTCCTTGTTCTGTCGGTGGTATTCCGGGGCGGAGCCCGCCACGGGTTGGCGGGCCAGCTCTGCCGCTGCACCCTGACCCGCCAGGGCCGGGAGGCCGGTCTTACCGCCCTGCTGGACACCGGCAACACCCTTACCGACGGCCTTTCCGGCGCGCCGGTGCTCACCGTCCACTGGGAGGCCCTGGAGACGCTCTGGACCCCGGAGGAAAAGGAGGCCCTCTCCCGCCTGGAATCTGCGGGAGCCGCCCGCTGCCTGGAGAGGCTGGGACCCGGCTTCCGCCTCCTGCCCTACCAGGCGGTGGGGATCCGCGGCGGATTGCTGCTGTGCTTCCGGGCGGACGGGGCCGTCATGGACGGACGGCAGCTGGGGCCCGTCACCGTGGCCCTCTCTCCCACGCCCGTCTCCGACGGCGGCGGCTACGCCGCCCTATGGGGCGGAGACGACGGAAAGGAGGTCCTGCGCCATGCCGCGTAAGCTGCTTGCCGCCCTCCGCCGCCTTCTGGAGCGGCTGGGGCTTCTCCGGCCCGGCAAAATTCAGTACATCGGCGGCAGCGACGCCCTCCCGCCGCCCCTGCCCCGGGAGGAGGAGGCCGAAGTCCTGGCCCGTCTGGACGCGGGAGAGGAGGAATCCCGCCAGATCCTCATTGAGCGCAACCTCCGTCTGGTGGTCTACATCGCCCGCCGTTTTGAGAACACGGGCATCAATATCGAGGACCTGATCTCCATCGGCACCATTGGCCTCATCAAGTCCGTCAACACCTACCGCACCGACAAGAACATCAAGCTGGCGACCTACGCCAGCCGCTGCATTGAAAATGAGATTCTGATGTACCTCCGCAAGAACGCCTCCCAGCGGGGCGAGGTCAGCCTGGACGAACCCCTCAATACCGACTGGGACGGCAACGAGCTTCTGCTCAGCGATGTCCTGGGCACCGAGGCGGACACGGTCATGCGCCCCATCGAGGACGACGTGGACCGCCAGCTGCTCTCCGCCGCCATTGCAAAGCTCTCAGACCGCGAGCGCGAGATCATTACCCTCCGCTTTGGCCTGGGCGGCGGCAGGGAGCAGACGCAGAAGGAGGTTGCCGACCGGTTGGGGATCTCCCAGTCCTATATCTCCCGGCTGGAGAAGCGGATCATCAGCCGGCTGAAACGGGAGATACTGAAAATGAGCTGACGCTCCCGCCCTGAACGGTCCGCAAAACGCCCCCGTCCGCTGGACGGGGGCGCTCCATATCAGTCGGGGTAGCGGGTGTAGATGCGGTTGCCGTTTATACCAACAAGGCCGCTTTCCATCCACTGCACAGTGCCATTATCGTTGCCATCACAGTATCTGTAACCCCAGAAGGTTCCGTTGTAGGTGGCATCGCAGGTAACGATAGCTACGTGTCGGATTTGATTTTTGGAGTTGAGCATGACGATGATATCGCCAGCGCGAATTTTGCTGGCATCGGTCACTTGTCGAGCGGGCGCACCGGATTGGCCGAAGATGCGGTCGGAGACCATGGCTGCCCAGCCGCCACAGCCGTACGTGGTGTTGACAGCAGGCATTGTGGCTTTTACTTCGGCGCTGCTTCCACCGGTAGCGTAGTAGTTGCCGTTAGTTCCGTTTGCGTCCCACACTGTGTCAGTAGGATACTCTTCCTGAATCTGAGCCAGAATTTCCAGCACGTTTTCCGTGGTAATGTCCTTGCCGTTGGCCAGCTTGCCGGTGCCGGTCTCTTCCGGCTGTTCGGGCTGTTCCGGCTGGGTCGGAGTGGCAGGGGTAACGGGCGCGGCGCCGTTTATGAGGTTCATCATCCGGACAATCACGGCACAGGCCTGTGCCCGGGTCATGTTGGAATCGCCGGAGAAGGTTCCGTCGGACATGCCGGTGAGGATGCCGGCAGCGTAGCACTCCGCAACCGGAACGGCGTAGGCGGTGCTAATCATAAGGGTGTCCCAGTCCTTAAAGGCTTTGGATGCGTTAAAGGCCGCAACAATATAAGGCTCATCCCCGATTTTGTCGAAGCTGACCAGCGTATTGTAGAGTGCAGTTGCCATGTTGTAGCGGTTCATGGGGGTGTCGTCTACAGCAGCGAGACCCTTGGACATGCCCACATCTTCCGCGACCTTGGTGTTGGCGTAGTACCAGGGCTGGCCCTCCGTACCGGCCACGGCGGCAGCCTGCTCCGCGTAGAACGTCCGGGTCATCATGACGATGAACTGGATGGCGGTGACGTTATCCTCCGGGCGGAAGGTCCCGTCCTCGTAGCCGGTGACGATCCCCTGCTCCGCGCAGGCCATGATGTCGGCGCAGGCCCAGTGGTCCTCCGGCACATCGGAGAACCCATCGGCGGCAAGCGCGGTGGGGAGCAGGGACATGCACATCATGAGCGCGAGAATGAGCGCGGAAAATTTCTTCATAGCTGCTGTTCCTTTCGGTCAGAATGTGATGGAATCATTTTACTCCTTCCTGCCGGAAAAAACAAGGCCGTGTCCAAAGGATGCGCTCCCCTGCATGGAAGCGTGTAAAAACCCGCCCCACGGACGTGTCCATGAGGCGGGCAGCTCTTGAGGAGTCATCCCACCGCCGCGGAGCCCAGGGCGGAGAGATAGCGCTCCTCGGCGCGGTTCCAGTTGATGAGGTCGAACCAGGTGCTTACATAGGACGGCTTGTCGAAGTGATCCAGGGTCAGGTAGGCGTGCTCCCACATATCCATGATGAGAATGGGGGTAACGGAGGTCAGGGGGACGACCTCGTTATTGATGGTGGTGGCAATATGAACGCCCTTGCCGCCCTCGGCCACCAGCCAGACCCAGCCGGAGCCGGTGATGCTCTCCGCCGCCTCGGTCAGAAGCTGCTGGAACTGAGCCATAGAGCCGTATGTAGTAGTGATGACCTCCGTCAGGCGGTTGAAGGGGGGCGTACCAGCCTTGCAGCTGATGCCGTCGAAATAGAGCTGGTGATTGTAAACCGCGCCGGCGGCGTTCCTCAGCCGGTTCTGCTGCGCGGTGGGGATGTTGTAGTCCTGCGTCGCCAGCTGGGACAGGCTCTGGTCGGTCAGCCGGTGGCGCACCGCCAGCCGGTTGAGCTCGTAGACGGTCTCGGCGTAATATTTATCGTGGTGGTAGTACAGCGTGTTGGCGTCGCAGTGAGGCATCAGCGCCACGTAGCTGTAGGGGAGCTGGGATGTCTGGAAGGGGAAATACTGCTCCATACCGAACCTCCTTTGCGCATGGTATCCCAGTATATGGGCGGATGGACCCGGTGGTGCGGAAAAAGTCCGAAGGATGGCCTCGAAGCCGCAAAAAACCGCCCGAACCCCTGAAACCGTTGCGGTACAAGGGGTCCGGGCGGTTGATGTCCATAACCTTCCAGAAAAAGCTTTACTCCGCCGCAATGCCGTTATCCGCGAAGGCCTTTAACAGCAGCTCCATATCGCCGGGGATGGAGATCGGCTCGCCGCAGGCGGCGATGGCGTTGGCCACGTCCTTCAGGCCGTTGCCGGTCACCACGGAGACCACGGTTGCGTCGGCGGGGATCCTCCCCTGCTCGCAGAGCTTTTTCAGCCCCGCCGCGCCGGTGACGCCCGCCGGCTCGCCAAACACGCCGCAGGTCCGGCCCAGCAGCTTCTGCGCGGCCATGATTTCCTGGTCGGACACATTGACCGCCACGCCGTCCGACTCCCGGATGGCCATGAGGGCCTTGTCCGCGTTCCGGGGCACGCCTACGGCGATGGAGTCCGCCAGGGTGTTCTCCTCCATGGGACGCCAGTCCTTGCCGGTCTCGATGGCCCGGTTCAGGGGGCAGCAGCCCTCCGCCTGGGCGGAGATCAGCCGGGGGAGGCGGTCAATGAACCCGATGGCGTGCAGGTCCTTGAGGCCCTTCCACAGTCCGGCGATGGTGCAGCCGTCGCCCACGGAGATGGCGATGTAGTCCGGCACTTCCCAGTTCAGCTGCTCCATGATCTCCAGACCCACGGTCTTCTTGCCCTCGGAGAGGTAGGGGTTGATGGCGGCGTTGCGGTTGTACCAGCCCCACTTGTCAATGGCGGCCCTGCTCAGCTCAAACGTTTCCTCATAGCTGCCCTGGACGGAGATGACGGTGGCTCCGAAGGTCATCAGCTGGGCCACCTTGCCCTTGGGAGCCCGTGAGGGCACGAAAATGTAGGTTTTCAGCCCCGCCGCGGCGGCGTTGCCCGCCAGAGAGGAGGCGGCGTTGCCGGTGGAGGAGCAGGCGATGACCTTCGCTCCCGCCTCCATGGCCTTGGCCACCGCCATGGAGCTGGCCCGGTCCTTCAGGGAGGCGGTGGGGTTCACGCCGTCGTCCTTGACGAACAGCTTTCTGATGCCCAGCTGTTCCGCCAGCCGGGGAGCCTCATAGAGGGGGCTCCAGCCCACCCGCAGGGGCGGGGCGGGGGTGTCCTCCTCCACCGGGAGGAGCTCCCGGTAGCGCCACATGGTGTTGTCGCCGCGCCGGGCCAGTTTTTCTTTTGTCAGGACGGTTTTGATATAGTCGTAATCATAGATGATGTCTAAAATCCCCCCGCAGGAGCAGTTGGTCAGGGTGGGGACGGCCTCATAGATTTTTCCGCATTTTACGCATTTTGCGTGCTTGACGTTTTTCATGATCTTCTCCTGTCATGGTGTTTGAAATTGATTTCCTGTGCCGGAGCGGTTTTTGTTGCATTTTGCCGGGAACGGTGCTATATTGGCATCAGGAAAGAACTATCTTTCAGCGCTGCCAGTAACGATTGCACAATGACCACATCGAGTGGTCATGTGCAATTGAATTCTGCGCAGCCGCTCGATGCGGCTGTTGCAGAATCGACGGTGGACGGTTGGCCTCTCCATTCCGGAGGGGACTTCTTGCCCCCTCCGATGAAAGGAGGGGGTGCCCATGAGTACATCCGAAGTGTTACAGCTTTGTTTGGTCATCATCGGCATTTGCAGCCTGTTTCTTCAGGCTAAAGATAAGAAGTAACCGCCCAGCCTCCAAGCAAGCGGTTACTTCTATCGCTTAACTGAGGGGCTAACCGTCTGCCGGCAGCGCCCTTTCTATGCTTAGTATAACCGCTTAATGCTAGTTTGTCAACCCTCCGGCTGCGTCGTTCTGACGCGGGGGTGGTGGTTTCTGGTCGATAGCTCCGGGGCTTCGCGCCCAAGATTCTGCAACGGCCACATCGAGTGGCCGTGCAGAATTGAATTGTGCATGACCCCTCGATGGGGTCATTGCACAATCGCGGACCCGCGCCTACTTTTTGTGCGAACAAAAAGTAGGCAAAAAACCGCTTAAACCCGTGGGGCGGCCACAGGCCGCCTTAGGGCTGGGGCCGCTTTCAGCGGCCTAACGCCTACGGTTTAAGAATCCCTTAAATTACGGGGGTTATTTTTTTGCGCTCCTCTTGTAGTCCGCCCGGCCTAAACCGAACCTGCTCCCGTGTATCGGGCGAAGCGGCTGTTTCAGGCCGAACTACGAGGGATTCTCGGTTGCTTTAGTCTCTGCTGTCTGCGTCTTTTCAAGTTGTTCCAGACCTAAACGTATCAATTCTAACGTTGCAGCAGAACGACTTGAATAACGGTTTTCAAATCGGAAATCGTCAATACGTTTTAACAATTCAGCATCAACAATGACTGTATAGCGTGGCTTCTCAGTTGGCATTACTGTCACCTCCTTGCAGTTCATATTATGCACCGGTTCATACGTTCTGTCAATATTTTTTTGAAAACCTCTTGACAGGTTCAGACCCTATGAACTATAATAGAGCTGGTTCAGAGGTTCAGACCTTATGACCCGGAAAGGAGGTAAGCATATGGCTACAGCGCTTACACGGTTGACATTTGTTGTGACAAAGGAGATGGAGCCGCTCCTTGCCAACGCAAAAAAGAATTGGTTTTATGACCGTACCCAGTCCGACATGATTCGTGAATTGGTGTTGGCAGGACTTGAAACCCTGGATGAAAATTCGGCAGAGGATAGGCAGGCTGCCCAGACCGGATGAATAATCATCCCTGAACCAGCTTAATATATCATACATATAAAAGAGACCTGGAATTTTTATATACTACAAAGAAAAGTGAGATAACACAATGGATAATTTCCCCAAATACTACACCCGGCTTTTCAACGGCATCACAGATGCCATCGAAGCTCTGCAAGCGCAGAACTACATCAAGGCGCAGGACATTCTCATTAAGTCCCAGCAGGACGCGGAGGATATGTATCTGGAGGATGGGGATAATTAAGCACAAAGGAAGTGAGGCCGGGCAATGAAATACATTCCGCCATATTACACCCTGCTTTTTGACTGCGTCACAGACGCCATCAAATCCCTGCGGGAGCAGGACTACGCCGAAGCGCTGGACACCCTCGTTCTTGCCCAACGGGATGCGGAAGAGGTTTACCGGGATGAGGAAGGGGAGGACGTATATGACGAAGACTCCCCTCCATTCGCGTGGGAGCTCGTCCGGCTTAACGAGGAAACAAGGATGTTGAAAATTAAATTCTTTATCCACGATGACGATGAGGCGTTACGAAAGCGCGTCCAGGAAAGAACGCCGCATCCGGAGGACCCTCCGCCGGATCAATGAGTTCCTCCGATAGTGCGCATCCGCCGGCGCTTCGCCTGCTGACGGCCCATGGAACCCCGCGGGAAGGGCGGTCCTCCGGGTCGTAGCGCAAAACAATAACCCCCGTAGTTCAGGAAGGTTCTTAGGAAACGTAGTTTCCTGAGCGTGTTTTTGGTTACTTTTTGCACGAGCAAAAAGTAACGCCCCGCCATGGCAATGGCAAGAGTAGCGATTAGAAGAATTAAAAACGGGCGGGGCGGCAAGCCCCGCCCGTTTCGCGGTTCTTTATTACAGGTTTTTCAGAAGCCCGGTGGCCTCGTTGAACTCGTTGATCAGCTCATCCAGCTCCCCGGCCTGGGCGTGGACGGCGTCCCAGGTGCCGGCCTGGTCGTACCACAGATCATTCAGGTCGTGGACGTCGCGGGCCTGCTGCTCCACCCAGGTGTAGTACTTCAGGTTGTGTACCCGCTTGCGCTCCACGTACGTCAGCTCCAGCATGTTGTCGGTCTTGAGACCCAGGATGTGCAGGTTGTGGTCAATGGCGGCCTCGGTGGCGTTGTACGCGCCGTGCATCTCGTCCAGCTCGGTGATGCGGCTCTGGTACATGGCGGCGGAGTCGGTGAGGACGGTGGCCACCACGTCGTGCTCGGTCAGCTCATAGTACTTGGCCATCTTGATGCAGCACAGCACGTTGGCGATGCCGGAGATGCCCAGCCAGCTGAGCTTTTCGATCAGCTCGTCGTCCAGGCCCAGCTCATTTTTGAGGTAGGCGTGGCCGTCGGGGGTGTTGAACAGGCGCAGCAGCCGCTGGCTGTCCTCATCGTCGATGGCGATGGCCATGTCGGTGTTCTTCACGTTGTGGATCCAGGGGATGTGCTTGTCGCCGATGCCCTCGATGCGGTGGCCGCCGAAGCCGTTGTTGACGATGGTGGGGCACTGGAGGGCCTCGCCCACCGCCAGCTTCAGCTGGGGATACCGCTCCTTCAGCAGGTCGCCCGCGCTCATGGTGCCGGCGGAGCCGGAGGTGAAGCACGCGCCGGCGAGCCGGTCGCCGGGACGCTTCACGGCCTCGTACAGGTCCGCCAGGGCGTAACCGGTGACGTTGTAGTGCCACAGGGGGTTGCCCATCTCCTCAAACTGGTTGAAGATCATATACTGGGGGTCGGCCTTCAGCTCCCAGGTCTTGTCGAAGATCTCCTTGACGTTGCTCTCGCAGCCGGGGGTGGCGATGACCTCGCCGGCGATGGATTTCAGCCAGTTGAAGCGCTCCTGGCTCATCTCGGCGGGCAGGATGGCCACGCTCTCGCAGGCCAGCAGCTTGGAGTTGAACGCGCCGCCGCGGCAGTAGTTGCCGGTGGAGGGCCACACGGCCTTGTGCCAGGTGGCGTCAAACTGTCCGGTGACCAGCCGGGGGGCCAGGCAGCCGAAGGAAGCGCCCACCTTGTGGCACCCGGTGGGGAACCACTTGCCCGCCATGGCGATGATGCGGCAGGGCACGCCGGAGAGCCTGGAGGGGATTTCCACATAGTTGGGGACGGCCTGGAACAGGCCGCCGGTCTCCCTGGCCTCGTTCTTCCAGGTGATGCGGAACAGGTTCAGGGGGTTCACGTCCCACAGCCCCACGCTCTTCAGCTTCTCCTGGATGGCGGCGGGGATGGTCTCCGGGTTCTGCATCTGGGCGATGGTGGGGATGATGACGTTGTTCTCCCTGGCCTTCTGGACGTTCTTGGCCAGAATTTCCCTGTTGACGGTAAGATCAATCTTGCTCATGTCGTTTTTCCTCCTGTTTCAGGTCGATATAAGAATAAAGAGTATACTTTGAGATTCCAAAATATCTGGCTACCTTGTCGCCGGATTTGGTGATCAGGAACGCGCCGTGCTCGCTCAGAAACCGGATGGCCTTCACCTTGTCGTCCTTGTTCATCAGGGCGACCGGCTTGCCCACCAGCGTCACGCTCTGCTCGATGAGGTCGTCCAGCAGGTCGCTGACGTTCAGCACGGTGATGCGCTCCTCTTTGCCGGCGTCCGCCGTGCGGATCAGTCCGCCGATGGCGCTCTCCATCATAAGAAGGGCGGAGATGTCATAGTTGATGGACAAAATGGCGTTCACCCGCCCCCGGCTGTCCCGGATATAGACAGTAGAGGACTTGAGGATTTTGCCGTCCGGCGTGCGGGTCAGATATCCCAGGTGGTCCGCCGGATTCTCGTTGGCGTGGAGGATCTGCTCCATGACCACGGTGGAGGGCCCGTCGCCCACCTTGCGCCCCGTCACATGCCCATTGACAATGAACACGATGGATTTCTCCGGGTCCTTCGCCGCCAGGTCATGGATGACCACCTCGCAGCTGGGTCCGAACTGCGCCGCCAGAGCCAGCGCAATCTGCTTGAGTGTTTCCAGTCGTTTGCTGTCCAAAACTGCTATCACGTCCTCCCAGGCGGCAACTTTCAGGCCGGATTTGCCGTGCATCCGGAGGGCACGTCATGCGCCCCTGCACAACCCCATCATACCAGCATCCAAATCAGATTGCAAGAGGTTTTCAAAAAATTTTTTAGGAAAACAAAAATTTTGTTTGACAACTGCGTATTCTGTGCTATGATAGGAGCAGAGGGAAAAATACCCACCGGACATTTATAAAATTGATGGAGGTTTTGGAAAATGGACTTTGAAGCGATCAAAAAGGCGGCTCAGGGCTATCAGGCGGACATGAGCAATTTCCTGCGGGCCATGATTTCCCATCCCAGCGAAAGCTGCGAGGAGAAGGAAGTGGTCATGTGCATCAAGGCCGAGATGGAGAAGCTGGGCTACGACAAGGTGGAGATCGACGGCCTGGGCAACGTCATCGGCTGGATGGGCGACGGCGAGAAGATCATCGCCATCGACTCCCACATCGACACCGTGGGCATCGGCAACATCAACAACTGGGAGCACGATCCCTATCAGGGCTATGAGACCGATGACATCATCTACGGCCGGGGCGGCTCCGACCAGGAGGGCGGCATGGCCTCCGCCGTGTACGGCGCGAAGATCATGAAGGACCTGAACCTGATCCCCGCGGGCTATAAGATCATGGTGGTAGGCTCCGTCCAGGAGGAGGACTGCGACGGTATGTGCTGGCAGTACATCGTCAACAAGTACTTCCCCAGCAAGGAGGAGGCCCGGAAGCGGATCGAGTTCGTCATCTCCACCGAGCCCACCGACGGCGGCATCTATCGCGGCCACCGGGGCCGCATGGAGATCCGGGTGGACGTGAAGGGCGTTTCCTGCCACGGCTCCGCTCCTGAGCGCGGCGACAACGCCATCTACAAGATGGCGGACATCCTCCAGGACGTCCGGGCGCTGAACGAGAACGACGACTCCGACGAGACCGAGATCAAGGGCCTGGTCAAGCGTCTCAATCCCAAGTACAATCCCGAGCATTGGGAGGACGCCCGTTTCCTGGGTCGGGGCACCTGCACTGTCAGCCAGATTTTCTACACCTCCCCCAGCCGCTGCGCCGTGGCGGACAGCTGCGCCATCTCCATCGACCGCCGCATGACCGCCGGCGAGACCTGGGACAGCTGCCTGAAGGAGATCGAGGACCTGCCCGCCGTGAAGAAGTACGGCGAGGACGTGAAGGTCAGCATGTACATGTACGACCGTCCCGCCTGGACCGGCACCGTGTACGAGACCGAGTGCTTCTTCCCCACCTGGATCAACAAGGAGACCGCCGCTCACGTGCAGGCCCTGATTGACGCACACCACGGCCTATGGGGCGAGAAGCGCATCGGCCACGCCGACGCGGACCCCAAGCTGGACGCCATGCACCTGCGGGAACGTCCCCTGACCGACAAGTGGACCTTCTCCACCAACGGCGTGTCCATCCAGGGCCGGTACGGCATCCCCTGCGTGGGCTTCGGCCCCGGCGCGGAGAGTCAGGCCCACGCCCCCAACGAGATCACCTGGAAGCAGGATCTGGTGACCTGCGCCGCCCTGTACGCCGCCGTGCCCGGCCTGTACAAGGAGGAGAACAAGTCCGCCGACGTGACCCAGTTCCGGCAGAGTCTGACGGATAACGAGATTCAGTGATGATTCCGCCCCTGCCGGGGCGGGGACGGGGTGTCGCCTCGTCGGCGACGGGGCGTTACTTTTCCCTCGTGGGAAAAGTAACCAAAAGCACGCGCAAGGGGGCGTTCCCCCTTGCGTATCCCCTGAATTACGGGGGTATTTGTTGGCCCTCCGACGATGGCGGGTTTGATTCTACCCCAATGCTTTCGTTGGTGCGCCGGACTTCTGCGTCTATCCACGGATTCTAACGATGGCCAGAGGAAGCTCAGCCGCTTCTGATCTGACTTCCCGGCCATCGCCGGGAGGTCCCAAAGCGAGACGGTAGGGGCTGCCGGCAACATCGTTGGGCAGACGCTTCGCCCGATACACGGGACGCAGCACGGTTTAGACCGGACGGACTACAGGAGGAGCGAAAAAAACACCCCCGTAGTAAAAAGGGGGGCTGGGGGAATCTCCCCCAGCGACTTTTTGCCTACTTTTTGTTCGCACAAAAAGCAGGCCGCCGTCCGGGCGCGGGAGCCCGGAGCAGCAAATAGCACAATGAGCCTGCGCCCGCAGGGCGCACAGACCAAATGATAAGGAGAACAAAACCATGAGTAAGACCGAAAACCTGGCCCAGCATCTGGAAAAACTGCACATCAACAACATGTACAAGAACGACTTCTACTGGACCTGGGACAAGACCGACGACGAGCTGGACGCCATCTTCACCGTAGCCGACGCCCTCCGGGACCTGCGGGAGCGCAACATCTCCACCAAGATCTTTGACTCCGGCCTGGGCATCTCCATCTTCCGCGACAACTCCACCCGCACCCGGTTCTCTTTTGCCTCCGCCTGCAACCTGCTGGGCCTGGACATCAAGGACCTGGACGAGAAGACCAGCCAGATCGCCCACGGCGAAACCGTCCGTGAGACCGCCAACATGGTTTCCTTCATGGCCGACGTCATCGGCATCCGGGACGACATGTTCATCGAAGAGGGCCACAAGTACCAGAAGACCTTTATGGACGCTCTGGACGAGGGCTATGAGAAGGGCATCCTGGAGCAGCGCCCCACGCTGGTGAACCTCCAGTGCGACGTGGACCACCCCACCCAGGCTATGGCCGACCTGCTGCACGTCATCCATGAGATGGGCGGCGTGGAGAATCTGAAGGGCAAGAAGGTCGCTATGACCTGGGCCTACTCCCCCAGCTACGGCAAGCCCCTGAGCGTGCCCCAGGGCGTCATCGGCCTGTTCACCCGCTTCGGCATGGACGTGGTCCTGGCTCACCCCGAGGGCTACGAGGTCATGCCCGAGGTGGAGGAGATCGCCAGGAAGAACGCCGCGGAGAGCGGCGGTTCCTTCACCAAGGTCAACTCCATGGCGGAGGCTTTCCAGGACGCCGACATCGTGTACCCCAAGTCCTGGGCCCCCTTCAAGGCCATGGAGAAGCGCACCCAGCTGTACCGCGAGGGCGACAAGGCCGGCATCGACGCGCTGGAAAAGGAGCTGCTGGCCCAGAACGCCGAGCACAAGGACTGGTCCTGCACCGAGGACATGATGAAGCTGACCAGGGACGGCAAGGCCCTCTACATGCACTGCCTGCCCGCCGACATCACCGGTCTGAGCTGCAAGGAAGGCGAAGTGGACAACAGCGTGTTCGACCGCTATATCGAGCCCCTGTATAAGGAGGCCTCCTTCAAGCCCTATATCATCGCCGCCATGATCTTCCTGAGCAAGGTCAAGGATCCCGTGGCCGCCCTCCGCGACCTGGAGAAGCGCGGGGAGAAGCGGAAGGAATTCTAAAAATCAAAAAAGACGCTGACGCGGCTTTTTTGAGAGAGAAGATTGAGGATTGAAAAACCATGAATAAACGCATTGTCATCGCCCTGGGCGGCAACGCTCTGGGCAGCACCCTCCCCGAGCAGGCGGTGGCGGTCAAAATCACCGCCCGCGCCATCGTGGACCTGATCGAGGACGGCAACCAGGTCGTAGTCGCCCACGGCAACGGCCCCCAGGTGGGTATCATCAACAACGCCATGTCCGCCCTCCAGAAAGAGGACCCCGCCCAGGGCTATACGCCCCTGTCTGTGTGCGGGGCCATGAGTCAGGCGTACATCGGCTACGACCTGCAAAACGCCTTCCGGGAAGAGCTGCTGGACCGGGGCATCACCAATATGCCCGTGTGCTCCATCGTGACCCAGGTGGAGGTGGACCCGGCGGACCCCGCCTTTGACGACCCCACCAAGCCCATCGGCAAGTTCATGACCGAGGCGGAGGCCCGCGCCTACCACGCCTCCACCGGCAACCCCGTCAAGGAGGACGCGGGCCGGGGCTGGCGGCGGTACGTGGCGTCCCCCAGGCCCAAGCACATCATCGAGGCCGGCGCCATCCGGGCCCTCTCCGAGGACGGCCATCTGGTCATCTGCTGCGGCGGCGGCGGGATCCCCGTTTACCGCACGGAGAAGAACCACCTCAAGGGCGCGGCGGCGGTCATCGACAAGGATTTCGCCTCCGAGCTGCTGGCCGAGCAGCTGGACGCGGATATGCTGATTATCCTCACCGCCGTGGAGAAGGTAGCCGTCAACTTCCGCAAGGAGAATGAGCGGTGGCTGGATTCCATGACGCCGGAGGAGGCCCGCGCTTACGCCGCTGAGGGACAGTTCGCCCCCGGCTCCATGCTGCCCAAGGTAGAAGCGGCGGTGAAATTCGCCGAGTCCAAGCCCGGCCGGGAGTCCCTCATCACCCTGCTGGAGAAAGCCAGAGACGGCATCGCCGGAAAAACCGGTACGGTCATCAGAAAGTAAAACCAGATGGGAAAAACCCGCTCAGGCGTAAGCCTGAGCGGGTTTTTGCGTCTATCGTTCATAACGATAATATTTAAAGCCGTTTTCTTCTTTGATAAATTGGAAGCCGACCTTTTCCAGCACATGCTGGCTGCGCGTGTTCTTGACGATTGTATCGGCGTTCACCGCAGCCATCCCCAGAACGTCAAAGGCGTACTGAACCGCCAGTTGCTCCGCACGAGTGCCGTACCCATGTCCCTTCACGGCGTCATTCTGCATATGGATACTCAGCACACAGGTCTTGTTTTCCCGGTCGATCTGTTTCAGCTGGATCTCTCCAACAGGCGAACCGCCTTTCATGATTGCAAGGAGGACGCGGGACGGGTTCTGCTTGGTGTCAAAGTACCTGTCCACTGCGTCTTTGTCATAGTGGTACGCCGTATAGCGCTCCATGTCCGCGTAGATGTCCGGATCGTTTTCCCAGAGCTTGAACAGCTCGTGGCAAAGCTCCCGGGTCATCACGCAAAGAGAGATTTCTTCCATGGAAATATCCTCCTGATCGCGTTACACTTGCAGGAACTTCCGAATCGCGCTCAGGCTCCCGCCCACGCCGATGAGCATTCCGGCCCCGGCAAAAACGCCCGCAACATAGGTCCACATACTCTCGAAGGGGACCACGGTAATCAGATTGATCGTATCGTTGGTGGCGACGGACCGCGCCACGGCCTCATAGAGGCCCCACTGGAGAAAAAAGCCGATTACTGCCGAGAACAGACCCAGCAGGAAGCCCTCGTACACAAAAGGCCAGCGGATAAAGCCATTGGTGGCGCCCACCATCTTCATGATGGCGATCTCGTCCCGGCGGTCGAAGGTGGTCAGCTTGATGGTGTTGGCGATGATGAATACCGACACCACGAACAGCACCGCGATGAGCACCACGCACACAATGCCCGCCACGTTGCGGATGGTAATAAAGCCCGCCGCCTCGTCCTCATAGGCGTTGACGTTGCCCTTGCCGATTCCCGGCACGGCCTCCAGCGCCTCCTTGGTCTGCCGCATATAGCCGATGTCCTCCAGGTCAACGGCAAAGCGGTGGCGGAAGTTGTCGTCCGGCAGTCCCTGGAACAGCGCCTCGTCCTCATAGCGCGCCCGGAAATCCCTGGCCGCCTCCTCGTTGGAAATAAAGGTCACCCTGGCTACGTTCTCCACTGCCAGCAGGTCCTTCTCCAGCGCCTGGGCCTGCTCCTCGGTCCAGGTCTTGTCGTCCACAAAGGCCAGCATCTGGTTCTGAGACTCCATATCCGCCAGCATGGCGTTGGCGTTCACCGCCACCAGCGTGAAGGTTCCCATAATCAGCAGGCAGGCCACTGTGATGCCCACGGCGGCGAAGGACATGAAGCCGTGGCTGAACATGTTGAACGCGCCCTCTTTGATAAAGTAGAAGAAATTGTATTTGTTCACAGCGTTTTCCTCCCGTAATACCCGTGGCCGTCGCTCACCACCCGGCCCCGCTCCAGCATGACCACCCGCTTGTCAAACCGGTTGACCAAGTCCTTCTCATGGGTGACCACCAGCACGGTGGTGCCCAGAGCGTTGATCCGCTCCAGCAGCCGCATGATCTCCAGGGAGCGGGCGGGGTCCAGATTGCCCGTGGGCTCGTCGGCGATGATGGTACTGGGATTATTGAGCAGGGCGCGGGCGATGGCCACGCGCTGCTGCTCGCCGCCGGAAAGCTCCGAGGGCAGCCGGCGGCCCTTGTTTTCCAGTCCCACCAGGTTCAGGCAGTAGGGAATCCGTTTTTTGATTTCCCTGGGGCCCGCGCCTACCGCGCGCATGGCGAATACCATATTATCATACACAGATTTGTGCTCAATCAATCGAAAATCCTGGAAAATAACGCCCACCGTCCGGCGCAAAAGAGGGACCTGCCGCTCCCGGATGTTGGTGAGGGAGAAGCCGTTGACCATTACACGGCCCGCGGTGGGAATGATCTCCCCGATGAGAAGCTTGATGACGGTCGACTTGCCGCTGCCGGACGGTCCCACCATAAAAACGAACTCACCGTCATGAATTTCCATGGACAGTCCGTTCAGGGCATGGGTGCCGTTTGGGTATTCCTTTATTACATCTGTCAGTCGTATCATTCTAACGTATATCCTTCCCGGCCGGATGGCCGATTCGCGTATTCTTTTTCTTTTTACAGAAAAGGATAAAATCCTACATCTATATATGATACACATTGGCAGGCGTTCCGTCAAGGGAGGAAATGCCGGTTTTCCGCAAATTTCACCCCGCTCTGACGAAAAATATTTTCCGGCTGTCAAATGCTGTCGAAATGCGCCGCCGGACCATCCGCCAGGGGCGCGCCGCAAAAAAGAGACAAATTTATCACATATGCCCTTGACAGTTTGGGTGTGATGTGATATATTTGTCTTATCAAGAGATAAATATATCACTTCTCAACAGGAGGAACCAGCCATGAAGGCAAAGAAAAACATTGCACGCCGGCTTGCGCCGCTGACCGGCTGCGCGGTCCTGACAAGCGCGGCCGCATGGTACGATCTGACGTACAACGGCGGCAGGCTTGTCTACCCTATGGATTCCTATGCGTTTCAGACAACGGATATTCCTATGATCGCGTCTCTCGCCCTGGATCTTCTGTATGTGCTGTATCTGCTGGTCCTGCTCGTTCGGGGGATCACGGCGCAAAAGAAGCAGATTCTGGAATCCGGACGCACCCGGCGGCTCAATCCGAAATTCGGCCTTTTAGGGTTTCTGGGATTCCTGGGGTTCGCCGGATTCTGGAGCTATGGGACCCTGGGAGATTTATCGGGCTTCGTATTCTTCGCATTTTTTGGCTTTTTCGGATTCTTCTTTGAGGGAAAGATGTCCAACACCCTGATGGACGAGCGCTTCAGGGAAAACGCTGTCAGGGCGGAGCTGAAGGCATACCGAACGGGCTTTGTCATCATCTTTTTCCTGCTGATCCTCATGGGGCAGGCCGGACGGTTTCAAGCAGAGCTTATCGCCCCGGTATTGATCATCGGGATCGCCCTGGCGGTGGCGCTGACCATGTTCCTCTCGGAGTACCTGCTCTACCGCTACGACCACGATGACGCGCTGGAGCTGGACGCGGAGGACAAGTAGATGGACGGCTTTACCTGCAACCTGAAAATCTTCCGCGTCCAGAAGGGCCTGACCCAGGGCGAGCTGGCGGACATCGTAGGCGTTCGCAGGGAGACCATCATGCGTCTGGAGAAGGCCCAGTATAACCCGTCCCTGAAGCTGGCGGTGGACATCTCCAGAGCGGTGGGCGCGCCCATTGAGGAAATCTTTGTATTCGAGTAAAAATATCAGAATTGTCTCAGAAACGTCACGGCAGGGCCTTTTTGCCCTGCTGTGACTGTGTTAATCGTCCAAAAATTTTTAAACTTAACAATCATTTTGCACAAGGCTGCGCATACCGCGTTCTGGAAAATTGCACAAAATGCCGCTTGCTTTTTTGGCGGAATCGACTATAATCACTTCAAGCTCGCGGGGGAAAGGCCGCGGGACGAAAAGGAAAAACGAACAGCATTTTGAGTTAGTGAGGTGATCACTATGACAAAAGATCTGACAAAAGGCCGCCCCATGCCCCAGATTCTCAGCTTCGGGATTCCGGTCCTGTTCGGGTATCTGTTTCAGCAGCTGTACAGCGTAGTGGATACGGCCATCGTGGGAAAGACCCTGGGCGGCGCGGCGCTGGCGTCGGTAGGAGCCACCGGGTCCATCAATTTCCTGGTGGTGGGATTCTGCTGCGGCGTCTGCGGCGGCTTCGCCATTCCGGTAGCCCAGCAGTTCGGCGCGGGAGATTATCAGGCGCTGCGGCGGTATGTGACCGGCGGCGTGTGGCTCTGCCTGGGCATCGGCGCGGCGCTGACCGCTTCCACGGCGCTGCTGTGCGACGGGATCCTGACCGCCATGAATACGCCGGCGGATATCTACCAGCGCTCCTATGACTATATCCGGACCATCTTCATCGGCCTGCCGGCCTACTTTCTTTACAACTTCTGCGCCGGCATTCTCCGGTCCCTGGGAGACAGCCGCACGCCGGTGATCTGGCAGGTAGCGGCGTCCCTGGTGAACATCGCGCTGGACATGGTCTTCATCCTGTCTTTTGGGTGGGATGTGTTCGGCGCGGCGCTGGCCACCGTGCTGTCTCAGCTCCTGGCCGGCGCGGGCTGCCTGATCCGGCTGCTGCGGGGCTATCCCGTTCTGAAGACGGAGCGGGAGGACTGGTTCTGGAATTGGAACCTTCTGGGCGAGCTGTGCCTTATGGGCCTGCCCATGGGACTGCAATACTCCATCACGGCCATCGGCAGCGTCATGATCCAGACCGCCGTGAACGGACTGGGCACCGTTTATGTAACCGCCGTCACCGCCGCCAGCAAGGTCTCCATGTTCCTCTGCTGCCCCTTTGACGCCATGGGCTGCACCATGGCCACCTATGGCGGGCAGAACGTGGGCGCGGGCAAATGGGAGCGCCTGCACCAGGGCGTGCGGGCCTGTGTGACGCTGGGAGCGGTATATTCCGCGGGAGCCATGCTCCTGGTGCTGCTCTTCTCGAACCCGCTGATCATGCTGTTTCTGGATATGGGCAGCGCGGAGCTGCTGCCGCTGGCCCGGCAGTATCTGCTGATCCTGGTGGCGTTTTACTTCCTGCTGGCCCTGGTGAACATCTTCCGCTTCCTGATCCAGGGCATGGGGTTTTCCCCGCTGGCTACGCTGGCCGGCGTGCTGGAAATGGCCGCGCGGACAGGGCTGGCCTTCCTGGTCCCCGTGTTCGGCTTCACGGTGGCCTGTATTGCCTCGCCGGTGGCATGGCTGCTGGCGGATCTGTTTCTGGTGCCCGCTTATTTCTACTGCTGCCGCCGGCTGACACAGCCCCGGACAGCCGGAGGGAATCTGGCGGCCGCGGCCCGATAAGACGAAAGTTCCCAACCCATATTTCCCACGCGTCGCATTTGACAGGAAGGACCGGACGGCCCCAGAGGGGCCGTCCGGTCCTTCCTCTTTCTCTGCCGCCGGTAAAGCGGCAGAGAAAATGGGGAACGCGGAAGAAGTGATCTGTCATAGAAAAACCGCTACTCCGCTAAAATCTCTTTCAAGGTTTCCATCAGCCTGGGAATATCAATGGGCTTCGGCACGTGACCGTCCATACCCGCGTCGAGCGCCCGCTGCCGGTCCTCCTCAAAGGCGTTGGCGGTCATGGCCACGATGGGGATCCCGGCTTTGTCGGGGTCGTCCATGGCGCGGATGGTCCGGGCGGCCGTGTAGCCGTCCATCACCGGCATCTGAATATCCATCAGGATCAGGTCGTAGTCGCCGGGCCGGGCCCTTTTCATGGCCTCAACGGCCTCGGTTCCATCGTCCGCCGTTTCGATGATCAGGCCGGCCTCCTCCAGGACCGTCTTGGCAATCTCCTGGTTCAGCTCGTTGTCCTCTACCAGCAGAATCTTCTTGCCAGCGAGGAACCGGGCGGACATATCCTGCTCTTCCGCTTCCTCGATTTCCCTGTACGGCGCCGTCAGGATCTCCCGAAGCTCTGACAGAAACAGCGGCTTGGAACAGAATGCCGTGACGCCCGCCTCTTTGGCCTCCTCCTCAATGTCGGTCCAGTCATAGGCGGTGAGGATGATGATATCGGCTTCCTCCCCCGCAATCCTGCGCAGCCGCCGCGCCGTCTCGACGCCGTTGAGATCCGGCAGCAGCCAGTCAACCAGGAACACGCGGAAGGGCTCGTTCTGCTCCAGGGCAAACTCCGCCCGGATAACGGCCTCCTCTCCCCGCGTCGTCCAGTCGGAGCTTATTCCGATGGAGGAGAGCATTTTGCTCACGCTGGTGCAGGTATGGGTGTCGTCGTCCACCACCAGCGCCCGCAGGCCCGCCAGCTTCTCCAGATACGCCGTGTCGTCCGCCTCTTCCTTGACCCGGAAGCAGAAGGACACCACAAATTCCGATCCCTTCCCCTCCTCGCTGGTCACGGTGATGGTCCCGTTCATCATGTCAACGATATTCTTGGTAATGGCAAGGCCCAGTCCCGTCCCCTGGATGCCGCTGACGGTGGCGGTACGTTCCCGCTCAAAGGGCTCGAAAATATGTGCCAGAAATTCTTTGCTCATACCGATGCCCGTATCCCTGATCCGGAACTGATAGGAGGCGCAGCCCTCCGGCGCGTCGTCCGTCTGGATGATGCGGACGCTGACCGTCCCGCCGGGCCCGGTATATTTCATGGCGTTGCTCAGGATGTTCAGCAGGACCTGATTCAGGCGGAGCCTGTCGCAGATAATGGTCTCGTTTGTGACGTCCAGCGTGTCCACGTGGAAGGAGAGCTGCTTCGCCTTCACATCGGCCTGCACAATGGTTTTCAGGTCGTGCATGATCTCCGGCAGGCTGGCCTCGTTTTCCTCAATCTTGACCTTGCCGCTTTCGATGCGGCTCATGTCCAGAATGTCGTTGATCAGACTGAGCAGATGCTTGCTGGAGGTAAGAATCTTCCCGAGGTAGCCCTCCACCTGGTTCCGATTCTCAATATGGGTCAGGGCCAGGGAGGTAAAGCCGATGATCGCGTTCATAGGCGTCCGGATATCGTGGGACATATTGTTCAGGAAGGTTGTTTTCGCGACGTTGGCGCGCCGCGCTTCCGCCAGGGCCGCCTCCAGGACCGCCTTCTGCTCCTGGTCCCTGCTGACGACCTCGTCAATGTTGCGGAACCCAAGCAGGAAAAAGTTGCCCGGATCCTGGAAGCTTCCATCCGCTTTCAGATGCGTCGCGCAAATGAACTGGAACGTATGTATCGCGTCATCGGCCAGCACCCGGTAGCTTCCGGAATATTCCGTGCCGGCGCCCAGCTTTTCGATCACCGTGTCCAGCGCGAGGGCCTCGGTCAGATACTCCCGGTCCTCGGAGAAAACGCGGTTATTGATATAATCCAGCATGAAATCGGTGTAGGAAACCTCTTCCTTGGAATTCGGGTCCAATCCGGGGGCCACGTAACCCGCCAGCTTTACCACCCTGGCGGCGTCGCGCCTGGCGTTGACCGCGTAGACGTTGAGATAATCCCGGCTCAGCGTGTTGACGACGGCGAGCTGCTCCTCCAGCTTCCGGTTGGCGTGCTCCGTGGTTTGGAGCAGCCTCTGGTTCCACCGGGAGCGCAGGTAGAGGGAGATGATCACGCTGATGGTCGCGGCGGCCAGCAGGGACGCCAGGACGACAATCTCCGGGTGCGCCCGCATATACTGGCTGAAGGACACATTGCTGGACATGTTGGCGGTGTACGCTGTGATGAGCTGGCTTATGACGTCGCCCGGCATCTGCTCGATGCACTTGTTCAGGATGGTAATGAGCTCATGGTCGCAGCTGTTCCTGACGTACATCTTGAAGTCGAAGCGCATGGAATCGACCATGCTGTATTGCAGCGACGCGGTAGGATTATTGTTCACAAAGGACTGTGCCGTATAGGTGTAGACATAAGTGGCGTCCGCCTTCCCGTTCAGAACGGCCTGCAGGGCGCTCTCCTTGGTCTGGCAGGTCAGGACCTCGGCGTTTCCGATCATGTCCTGCTCAATGGCAAGGTCCCCCAGAAGGTCCGCAACCGCCAGGGTATTGATCCTGCCGCTGAAATCCTTGCGGGTCACCAGCGCGACTCCGGTGTTCAGATAGGCGTCGGTATAAAATCCGTTTCGCGCGAACTCGTCGGTATGCAGCTCTTCCTGCCGCCAGTCAATGACGACGTCCACTCCGTCGTTGTCCACAAGGGCGTAATACTCCGACCGGTCGCCCGGCACAACGGTCTCATAGGGCAGCCCGGCCAGCTCCATCAGCCGGGCAAAGTAGTCCGGCAGAATCCCCTTCAGCTCGCCGTCCTCCACATAGGAGTAGGGCTTCCGGTCGCCCATGGAGGTGACGGTGATCTGTTTGCGGCCCGCGGCCACATCCTGGATGTAAGCCAGCTCGCGCTCCGTATAGGAGAGCGTCGAGGAGGAATTGTTTCCGTAATATTTGTAATACAGAACGTTTGACCAGTCTCCCTCGTTGACGTTCATCTGGTCAATGGCATAATTGATCTCCGCCAGCAGCTCTGTATCCTCTTTCCGGACAATGGCGTAAAAATAATCCGTTTCGATGATGTCCAGCGTTTTTTCGTTTTTCGTCCTCCTCAGGTTGCTGGAGAGAACGGCGTCAATGGTCCCGTTCTGCAGGTCCTCCGCCATCCTGTCGGAGTCGGCGTACACCCTGGCATGGTAGGAAAAGCCGTTTTCCCGGGCAAACTCAGCCAGGCTCTGGTTCTGACTGCTTCCGGACAGGACCCCCACCGTGATGCCGTCGTAGGTGGCATAATCGCCGGAACGCTGGCGGGTGTTGCCGGCCTGAATGGACAGGACCGTGCTGTTCCTTCCGATGGGGAGGGAGAAGGCGTACTTTTCTTCCCGCTGCGACGTTTTTCGGGCGGACGTCACCACGTCGATCTCGCCGCGGTCCAGCATGGCCTGCATATCCTCCCAGGACTGGTCATACCCAACAAACGAGAAGTTCAGATGGGAGTATTGAGAGACAAGGTTCAAAAATTCCATGCCGTACCCGGTAAGGCTGCCGTTCAAGTCCTTCATGTGATAGCCGTCGAAATAGAAAACGCCCGCCCTCACGGTCCGGTTGTTTGCCCGCTCCGCCGCGCTTGCCGTTACAGGGGCCGATAAAAAGAGAAACAGGCATACCAGCAATGCGACCATTCGTTTTCCGCGTTGTACGGTTGATGTCTGTGTGATTTTCATTTTGTTAATATCCTCATGATAGATAAATTGCTCAAAAATCGGATGGGGCCGGGAAAGACGCCGCTGTCCGAAAGAAGCTGTTTTTCTGTAAACAGGGAAAAGGACAGGGGGAACGTCTTGCAGAAAACAGTATATATCAACCGCGGATAATATGCAAGAGATTGCTGAAATTAAAATTGCGGACGGCCCGCCGGGCCGTCCGCTGTTTACATTTTTCCTGCCGGAGGAATGTCCACAAAAGGGACCTTCCGCCGCAGGGCGTACTCCAGCGTCCGCCGGGTGCCGCCGCTGGCGCCGTCATAGACGGCGATGACCAGAGCGCTGTGATCCACCATATACCGGTTCCGCCGGAGCATGCATCCCTGGGTATACCGGTCCTGCACCAGGGTTTCCAGATCACACTGCGCCAGCAGGGACCGCCACCGGGACCGGTCGGCCTCCGGCCAGCCGTCCGCCTGGCCCGGGCATGGGACGGCGGCCTCCAGACTGACGTCCCCCTTTTTCCGCCGCAGCTCGATCACCGACTCGGCAAAATAGAAATCGCACCCCCGCGCCATGCCGCAGATAAAATGCCGCATTCCCTCTTCATAGGCGGCCTCCACCGCGTCGTACAGCTTTTTCTTCAGCGCAGCGCACCGGGGATCCGTCTCATTGGTTCCCCAGGGCAGCTTCTCCGGCCGGTGGCCGGTAAAGCAGCAGGTACATGGCCGTCCTCTCACGGCGCAACACCTCCCCCGTTTCTGTCGTCTGCGCTTATTATAGAACAAAAATTCCAATTTGTAAAGCCCGGGGAGAGATTTTACGCCGCCTGAACAGGGCGCCGCGGGACGGGACTCATTTCCGCGCCGCGTTTTCCTGGAGGACGCTCAGAAACCTGGCCGCGGCCTTGGAGAAAATCTGAAATTTTTTCCAGACCACATACAGCGCCACGTCGGCTCTGGGCTCCAGCGGGCGGAAGCACAGCTGGCTGCTGCCCGTGGTGTTCACCAGATGGTCCAGCGCCAGGGCGTAGCCCAGCCCCTCCTCCACCATCAGGGAGGCGTTATAAATCAGATTGTAGGTTGCCACCGTATGCAGGGAGGAATATTCCTGGCCGAACCAGGAGGACAGGCTGTCCTTGCAGATGGACTGCCGGGAGAGCAGCAGGGGCTTGTCCCGCAGATCCTCCGGATGAATCCGCTCCAGGGCGGCCAGAGGGCTGTCCTTCCGCATCAGCACGCCCCAGACATCTGTGACGGGCAGCTTGATATAGTCGTACCGCTTCAGGTCGCCGGGCTCCAGCAGGATGCCGAAATCCAGACATCCCCGGTCCAGACGCTCGCATACGTCGTTGGCGTTGCCGCTGAAGAGATGATAGCGGACGTTGGGAAAGCCGCGGTGCAGATCCCTGGCGGCGCGGGCGATCAGACGCATGGCCTCGCTCTCGCCGCCGCCGATATACACGTCCCCGGCCACGGCCTCGTCCGTTCCCCAGAATTCCGATTCCGTTTTCTCTACCAGCTCCACGATCTCGCCGGCCCGCTTGCGAAGCAGGATGCCGTCTTCCGTCAGGCTGACCTTCCGGCTGCCCCGGATAAACAGCTTTTTTCCAAGCTCCGCCTCCAGGTCCATCAGCTGCCGGGACAGGGTGGGCTGGGTCAGATGCAGATATTCCGCCGCGCCGGAGATACTCTCCTCTTGGGCAACGGCCAGAAAATACCGCAGCACCCGCAGTTCCATGGCGGATTCATCCCCCTTCTTTTTTCTCCACTATACCACCGGTCTGGTATACTCGTCAAGTATGCCAGGCTATTTGATATAAGCATTTGATATTTCATCCCGTCCGTTTTATAATAACAGGTTGGAAGGCAGAAGCGGCCTGCGCGCGGCCGGAGGTCCGGCCCGCCGGGAGCGCATGGAAAGGAGAGCTGAGCGAGATGATCGACGAACGGCTGGCGGGGATTCTGGCGGATTCCTTCTGGAAAATTCTATTGCCGGGGCTTACCATGACCATCCCGCTGACCGCCATAGCCTTTTTCCTGGCGCTGATCATCGCGGCGGCGGCGGCGTTGGTTCAATTCGCCAATGTCCGGGGCCTGAAGCAGCTGTCCCGGTTTTATATCTGGGTGGCGCGGGGGACGCCGCTGCTGGTGCAGCTGTATGTGGTGTTCTACGGCCTGCCCAGACTGGGCGTGGTCATCGACCCTTTTCCGGCGGCGGTCATCGTCTTTTCCCTGAATGAGGGCGCCTACTGCGCCGAGATCATCCGGGCCGCCCTGGAGTCGGTGCCGGTGGGACAGCTGGAGGCCGGATACTGCGTGGGGATGAGCTATATGCAGACCATGCGGCGGATCATTCTGCCCCAGGCCGCGCGGACCGCCTTTCCCTCCCTGTCCAACTCCCTGATCGCCATGGTAAAGGACACCTCCCTGGCCGCCAACATCACGGTGGCGGAGATGTTCATGGCCACCCAGAAGATCGTGGCCCGGACCTATGAGCCTCTGGCGCTGTACATAGAGGTGGGACTCATCTATCTGCTGTTTTCCACGGTACTGACCAAACTTCAGAGCGTGGGGGAGAAAAAGCTGAACATCTACGAGGAAACGTGATATGCTGCAAGTGGAAAATATCCGAAAATCCTTTGGCCCGCTGGAAGTCCTGAAGGGCGTCAGCCTCCGCGTGGAGCAGGGGGACGTGGTCGCCATCCTGGGGCCCAGCGGCTCCGGCAAGACCACGCTGCTGCGGTGCATGAATTTTCTGGAGACCGCCGACGGCGGGACCATGACCTTTGACGGGGAGACCTTTCCGCTGGCCGGCATGGCCAGACGGGACGCCGCCCGGCTGCGGAAGAAAACCGCCTTCGTTTTTCAGGACTACAACCTGTTCCGCAATAAGACCGCCCTGCAAAATGTAACGGAAGGGCTGGTGATTGCCCGGAAGACGCCCAGGGACCAGGCGGTCTCCATTGCCAGGAGGGCCCTGGAGAAGGTGGGCATGGCCGACCGGGAGAACCACTATCCCCACCAGCTTTCCGGCGGGCAGCAGCAGCGGGTGGCCATTGCCCGCGCCATTGCCGCGAACCCGGAGATCATCTTCTTTGACGAGCCCACCTCCGCTCTGGACCCGGAGCTGACGGGAGAGGTGCTGGCGGTGATGCGGCAGCTGGCGGACGAGGGAATGACCATGCTGGTGGTTACCCATGAGATGGGATTTGCCCGGACCGTGTCCAACAGGGTGATTTTTATGGAGGACGGCGTGGTAGTGGAGGAGGCTCCCTCCCGTGCGTTCTTTGAGAGTCCCAGGGAGGAGCGGTCCAGGGCGTTTCTGCGGACGGTCCGTTCCGCCGGGACGGCGGACGACTCAATATAATGAAAATATGTATATGTAAAGGAGATATTTTATCATGAATCGTAAAACCTTTGTATCCATGCTGCTGGCGGGTCTGCTTCTTCTGGCGGGCTGCGGACAGGACGGCGGCCAGGAGAAATCCGGCGACCTCCTCTCCCGGATCAGGGAGAAGGGCGAGATCACAGTCGCCATGGAGGGCACCTGGGCCCCCTGGACTTACCACGATGAGAGCGACAAGCTGGTCGGCTACGACGTGGAGGTCGCCCAGCGCATCGCGGAAAAACTGGGCGTCAGGGCCACGTTTGTGGAGGGCGAGTTTGACGGCCTTCTGGCCGGTCTGGAGGCCGGACGGTATGACATCATGGTCAACGGCGTAGGCGTCGACGAGGAGCGCTCCCGGAAGTATGATTTCAGTGATCCCTACGCCTATGACCGCACTGCCGTCATCGTCAAAAACGACAACGCCGATATCACCACTCTGGAGGACCTGGCGGGTAAACACACCGCCAACACCATCACCAGCACCTACGCCAAGCTGGCGGAGCAGTACGGCGCGGACGTCACCGGCGTAGACGACCTGAACCAGACCTTCGAGCTTCTCTTCTCCGGCCGTATCGACGCCACCCTCAACGCCGAGGTCAGCTATTACGACTACCTGAAAGCCCACCCCGACGCCGATATCCGGATCGCCTGCCTGGCCCCCGAATCCACCCTGATCGCCATCCCCGTCCCCAAGGGCGAAGCCGCCCTGGTCTCCGCCATTAACGACGCGCTGGCGGAGCTCCACGCCGACGGCACGCTGAGCGAGCTGTCGATGAAGTACTTCGGGATGGATATTTCCAAGGAGTAAACTGCCGGGAGGCATACATGAGGTATACATACTTTTCTTTAAAAAGAAAAGTATCAAAAGAAATTTTTGCGCAAGCCTGCGGCTTGCTTTCGGGTGCATCCGGCGGAAGTGCTTACCATTCTGAAATGCCAAGGGCGCGGTTCATATGAACCGCGCCCTGTACCTTTTGGGTCTAAATTCGGCCGCGTGGATCACTCCACGCTGGAGGGCCCCACTGAATAGCATTGGTTTCTGGTCTGATAGCCCTCAAATCAGAAGCCATGTTTTCTCGGCGGGGCCCTCCAGCACGGCATGAGCCGTGCGGCCGAATTCAGACCATAAAAACCGAGGGGGCGGAACAAAGTTCCGCCCCCCCTCATGCACGATCAGAACCGCAGGCACTCCCGTAAGAAGCACCCGAGAGCAAGCCGCAGGCTTGCGGACAAAAGTTCTTCTTTTTGATACTTTTTCTTCTTTCAAGAAGAAAAAGTATGGATACCCTCCGTCCCCTCGTTCCCTCATCAGATGTTATGCTTCACCCGGTCCGCCTCCTCGGCGGTCTTGGCGTCGTTCCACCGGTCCATGGTGCCCACCAGATAGCCCGTGATCCGGCGGATGCGCTCGAAGCCCTCCCGGCCGTCGCTCTCGTGGCGGCCGCAGCCGGGGCACTCGTCGTCGATGATGCCGGTATAACCGCAGCAGGGGTCCCGGTCCACCGGGTGGTTCACCGAGCCGTAGCCGATGCCGGCCTCCTTCATGCACCGGATCACCTTCTCAAAGGCGTCCAGGTTCTTCAGCGGGTCGCCGTCCATCTCCACATAGCTGATATGTCCCGCGTTGGTCAGCGCGTGATAGGGAGCCTCCAGCTTGATTTTCTCAAAGGCGCTGATGGGGTAATAGACGGGGATATGGAAGCTGTTGGTATAGTAATCCCGGTCCGTGACGCCGGGAATCTCCCCGAACTTTTTCTTGTCGATCCGGATGAACCGGCCGGACAAGCCCTCCGCAGGGGTGGCCAGCAGGGAGAAGTTCAGTCCCGTTTTCTGGCTCTCCGCGTCCATGCGTGCCCGCATCCGGGCAATGATCTCCAGGCCCAGCCGCTGGCTGCGCTCGCTCTCGCCGTGGTGCTGGCCGGTAAGGGCAACCAGAGTTTCCGCCAGACCGATAAAGCCCACGGACAGGGTGCCGTGCTTGAGCACCTCCCGGACCTCGTCGGTCCAGTTCAGCTTATCGCTGTCCAGCCAGACCCCCTGGCCCATGAGGAAGGGGTAATTGTAGACGTGCTTTCTCGACTGAATCTCAAAGCGCTCCAGCAGCTGGTCCACGCACATGTCCAGCTTCCGGTCCAGCTCGTCAAAGAAAGCGTCCAGATCCCCCCTGGACTTGAGGGCAATGCGGGGCAGGTTGATGGATGTAAAGCTCAGGTTACCCCGCTGGTTGCACTGCTGGCGGGCAGGGTCGTAAACATTGGAAATGACCCTGGTACGGCAGCCCATGTAGGCAATCTCCGTCTCCGGCCGCTGGGGATCATAGTATTGCAGGTTGAAGGGCGCGTCAATGAAAGCGAAGTTGGGGAACAGACGCTTGGCCGAGCACCGGCAGGCCAGCTTGAAGAGGTCATAGTTGGGCTCGCCGGGGTTGTAGTTCACGCCCTCCTTCACCCGGAAGATCTGGATGGGGAAAATGGGAGTCTCCCCGTTGCCCAGACCCTGCTCGGTGGTCAGCATCAGGTTTTTCATAACCATGCGGCCCTCCGGGGAGGTGTCCATACCATAGTTGATAGAGGAGAAGGGGGTCTGGGCGCCGGCCCGGCTGTGCATGGTGTTCAGATTGTGAATAAACGCCTCCATGGCCTGGAAGGTGGCCCGGTCGGTCTCCTTCTCCGCGTAGTGGACGGCCATGGACTGGGCCTTCTTCATCCGCTCCTCGTCGCCGTACTTCTCCGTCAGATAAGGAAGCTCCGCCGCCATATACGCCTCGCAGTGCTCCAGATGGGGGTAAAGTCCGGTTTCCGCCTCGATCTTCTCCCGCAGGGCTTTCAGCTCCTCCTCCGGGTCGTCCATATCATGCCAGAGCATCAGGGCCTTTGCCAGGTTCCGGGTATAGTACCGGCGGAAGGTCTTCTTTACGCCGTCAGCCATGCCGTAGTCAAAGTTGACAATGGCCTGTCCGCCGTGCTGGTCGTTCTGATTGGACTGGATGGCAATGCAGGCCAGGGCGGCGTAGGAGGCGATGTCGTTGGGCTCGCGAAGATAGCCGTGGCCGGTGGAGAACCCGCCCTTGAACAGCTTCTTGATGTCGATCTGACAGCAGGTGGTGGTCAGGGTGTAGAAATCCAGATCGTGAATATGAATGTCGCCCTCCTGGTGAGCCTTGGCGTGCTCCGGCTTCAGGACAAACATCTGGTAAAACTGCTTGGCGCCCTCGCTGCCATATTTCAGCATGGAGCCCATGGCGGTGTCGCCGTTGATGTTGGCGTTCTCCCGCTTCACGTCGGAGTCCACCGCGTCGGAGAAGGTGATATCCTCATAGGTCTTCATCAGCCGGGTGCTCATTTCCCGGACCCGGCTGCGCTCGTTGCGGTAGAGGATATAGGCCTTGGCCGTCTGGACATAGCCGTTATCCATGAGGACCTTTTCCACAATGTCCTGGATATGCTCCACCTCGGGAGCGGCAGCGCCCTCCACCTCCAGAATGGACAGGACCTCGCCGGCCAGCGTGTTGGCAACATCTTCCTGGCCCGGCTTATAGGTGGCCTCAAAGGCCTTGGCAATCGCGCCCGCGATCTTCTGTTTATCAAAGCTTACCAGCCGTCCATCCCGCTTCTTCAATTTTTCGATCGTCATTTTCCAGTTCTCCTCAGTGCAGTCAATTAAGTTCATCCGGCGCCAGGGACGGTATTCCGTTCCATCCGCCGGCACAATATATTGTGACATGTCCGTTGAGCGAACATACATATAGTACAACGGAGAAGCCCCTCTGTCAAGTGACAATTCCCACTCCGCAGAAAAATTTTGGCGGACCGTTTCCGGTCCGCCAGAGGGAAGCAGATCAAAGCCCGGCCGTCAGTCTCTGAGGGGAACGATCCATGCGTCTACTTCAATGAACGGGAACTTTTCCTTCTTTATGTATAAATCGCTTCTTTTCAAGCAAAAAGTCTTCCAGGTCCATCAGGATATGATAAAGAACTGCGCGGCTCTCGAATTCCGCGCGGCTGACGGGCAGAGGCTCTTCCTTCATCCTGAGGAAAATATCTTCCAGGTGCTGAAGCTGTATATCAGGTTCGTTCAATTCAAGTATATATTGGCTCAGGTAGCTGACGTATTCCGCGACTATTTGGGCCTGGACAGGCATATTTTTTATTTTTTGCATCTCGTTTTGAAGATTATGCAAAATGTGGCACTGATTCAACCGCATTTCAAAATATCGGGCGTAATATTCGGCGTCCTCGCCATAGGTATTCCCCTCGTATTCATAGGCGTCCTCCATGCATCTTTGGAGGTGCGTCTCTATGGAGGCCAATTCACGCCAGAGGCCTTTGCGGGACGGCTGATTGGAAAGATATTTCGAAATTTCTATCAGGACGCTCTGCATTTGCTGTTCAAGATGGTGAATTTTTTGGGAAAAATTCCGCTTTTCACCGCGATTGTCCTGGAACAAATTAAACAGAAAAGCAAATAAAATGCCAATGGCGACCAGCAGGAATTCATTGAGGAAAAATGCCGGTGAGAAATCTTTATTCATAAGGAAATGGGTTCCAATGACCGCGTTTGTGGAGATAGTGGCCCGCCACCCAATCACCTCGCTGATCAGAACGACAAGAAACACAAATAAGCCGTATGCCAGCCATTCGCTCCGAACGGGGAGGAATGTAACGGCCGCAATTGCGGAGGCAAGAAAGAATGTAAGGATTCTGGCGGCGGAGAGCCGCAGGGTCCCCTTTTTTGTGGCAACCAATGTCAGCAATGTAACAATGCCGGCCGATGACGAGAATTGCAGATCAAGCAGCTCCGCGGTATAGATCGCTATGCTGCTTCCCAACGCTATTTTGCCAGCCAGGAGCAGAGCGCGCTTCCATTTTGATGTGTTGAACATATTTCCCGCCTCCCGAAACCCAGATTTTATTTAATTTTAACATACAGCCGCATTGTCTGCAAGGGCTTTTCATACTTTTCTTTCCCGCATTTACTTCCGGCAATGTGTACTATCGGATGTTGATTTTTTATCTGGACGGTGGTATATTGGAGGTGCTGGTCACGCGAAATTGAATTCTGCACGGCCACTCGATGTGGCCGTTGCAGAATCGCGGCTGCCGCCTTTGGCGGCGGGCAAAACGGCTTAAACGGAGGATACGACAATGAACAGCAAAATGCTTGCTCCGACCCCGCCGATGGGCTGGAATTCCTGGAATACTTTCAGCGAGAATATAAATGAGGACCTGATCCGTTCAACGGCAGACGCAATGGCGGACCAGGGATTGCTTGCGGCTGGTTATCAGTATCTGATCATCGACGACTGCTGGTCTCTGAAGCAGAGAGATGAACATGGCAAGCTGGTTCCTGACCCGGAAAAATTCCCTCACGGGATGAAGTCCGCGGCGGATTATGTCCACGGGAAAGGCTTGAAATTCGGGATATACTCCTGCTGCGGCACGCTGACCTGCGCCGCCTGTCCCGGCAGCTTTGAGCATGAGTTTTCCGATGCGGAGCAGTTCGCCCAGTGGGGCGTCGACTATCTGAAATATGACAACTGCTATAAGCCATCCACCCTGGCGGACCCGATGCTTTACCGGCGTATGGGAGCCGCGCTGAAAAACTGCGGCAGGGACATCGTATTCGCCGCCTGTCAGTGGGGGACCGAGGATGTCTGGCGCTGGATTCGCTCTGCCGGCGCGCACACCTACCGCTCCACGGGAGATATCCAGGATTCCTGGGCTTCGATTGAGAAAATCGCCCGCTCCCAGCTGGATAAGCAGTGCTTCCAGGGGCCGGACTGCTTTAACGATATGGATATGCTGGTAGTCGGCATGTACGGCAGGGGGACCAATCCGTTTATCTCCATCGGCGGATGCACGGACGAAGAATACCAGACGCATTTTGTGCTGTGGGCAATAATGGGGTCGCCTCTCATCATTGGCTGTGATATCCGTTCCATGTCAGACCGGACGAAAACGCTGCTGACAAATCAGGACATCATTGCAATCAATCAGGATCCGGAGTGCAGAAGCTGCTATCAGCTGTCTACCTATACCAACCCGGAAGCGTTTATTCTGGTTAAGCATCTGCAAAACGGCGATTTTGCGCTTGGTTTTTTCAATTTCAGCGATACGGCGTCCAATGTCCAGCTTAATTTCTGGGACATGGGTCTGCCCTCCATGTCCGGCCAGGGCCTGCGTTTTTACGACTGTCTGACTCACCAGGATCTGGGCATACAACGGGAGTATTTCACCACAGCGGTTGAATCCCATGGCTGCAAGCTCTATCGCTGCGGTATGGCGAAGATTTGATATGCCGCGCAGATGCGTGCGCTGTGACGCGGCGCTGACTGGGGATGAGATATCGTTGTATCGAAAACTGATTTTTCGGGGAGCGGAGCAGTTCCTTTGCATGGATTGTCTGGCGGAGGATTGCTCGACTACGCGGGATCAGTTGGAAAAATTGGTTGATTATTATCACAGGACAGGAATTTGCTCGCTATTTGTAAGATTCGGGTAGCGAGTTGGCGGAGAGTATAAAGGGCGTATTGATTTTGGTCAATACGCCCTTGTACTATTTATTTTCCCCCGCCATTTATCCAGAGTGTCCTCTGGCCGGATTAAAAAAGGAGCTGCGTCCTATATCCCGGCGTTCTCCCATGCGCGGGACAGCAGTCTATTTTGCGGCAGAGCGGCTTCAAGCGCTTCCAACAGGTACAGATAGCCTTTTGCAGCATATTACCGGGTATATAAAGAGAAGTTCCTTTTGTTTTATTCATAAGTAAGCGCCATTGCGAAATATAGATAGGAGAGCTTGAAGAATACAGCTTCTGCTCCAGAAATTCATCCGGGACCGGATATCCGATCAAATATCCGTTCCAGTTACTCCTGAACTGCAAACGGACAAATGATATAAGGGCATGAAACAGGTTTTGAGCAGAAACCAATTCATCCATCCGGAAAGATGAGCGGAAAGGAGATTTGAGTGGATAAGCGCTATCGTATCGCCCTGCTGCGCGCCCTCTTATGGGCGGGGTTAATCACAAAGGGAGAATTCCATGCTCTCAAGGGATAATTCTCCTCTGCGAGTAGCGGCTTATTGCCGCGTCTCCACCGACAAGGATGACCAGCTGAACTCGCTGACTGCGCAGCAGCGGTTCTTCCAGTCCCATATTTCAGAACACCCGGACTGGACCCTCGCCGGAATTTTTGCTGACGAGGGCCTGTCCGGGACCTCAACAAAGCACCGCCCGCAATTCTCTGAAATGATCCGGCGGGCAATGGATGGCGAGATTGATTTAATTGTCACCAAAGAGGTCTCCCGCTTTGCTCGTAATACCGTGGACACCCTCCAGGTCACACGACAATTAAAGGAGAAAGGTGTTGGCGTATTCTTCCTCAATGACAATATCGACACCCGAGACAACGACGGCGAGTTCCGCTTGACGATTATGGCCAGTGTGGCCCAGGAGGAGTCAAGGAAAATTTCCGAACGGACCCGCTGGGGGCAGCTCCAAGCAATGAAAAACGGCGTAGTCTTTGGGAATAATTCCCTGTACGGCTATATGGTCAGAAACGGCCGGCTTACCGTTCAGCCGGAGCAGGCAGAGATAGTACGTCAAGTATACCACAAATTCCTGGTGGAAGGCAAAGGTACTCACACGATCGCGCGGGAACTTACAGAGAACGGCGTCCGTCCGCCCTTGCGTCCTAGCGGAGCCTGGACTTCCAGTATGGTGCTGAAGATTCTGAAAAACGGGCCTGTTAAAATAGGACTAAATCAGAAACACCCCACAGCAAGGGGCGCGCTGGTTTAGTCCTGTTTTTATTCTACGAACATAGAAGGAGGCTAAAATGAGAAAAACAGCCCAAATAGTAGCAATTTGCAACCAAAAGGGCGGCGTAGGTAAGACCGTAACGGCGGTTAATTTAGGTATCGGGATGGCGCGGGAAGGCAAGCGGGTCCTTCTGGTTGACGTAGATGCCCAAGGTTCCCTGACTGCCAGCCTGGGTTACCAGCGGCCAGATCAGTTGGAAAACACTCTGGCACCGATCCTGGGCCGCATTATCTCGGACGAGCTGGTATCCCCCGGCGAGGGCATTATCCACCATGCGGAGGGTGTCGATCTCCTTCCAGCCAATATCGAGCTATCCGGTCTGGAGGTCACACTGGTAAACACCATGAGCCGGGAAACGATCTTGCGGGAATATCTGAATAGCGTTCGGGATCGGTACGATGTAATTCTACTTGACTGCTGCCCGTCCTTGGGTATGCTGACTATCAACGCTTTGGCCGCTGCGGATCAAGTGCTGATTCCCATGCAGGCACACTATCTTTCCATCAAGGGTCTGGAACAGCTTATCCGTACTATATCAAACGTAAAGCGGAAAATCAATCCCTCGCTGAAGATTGCAGGCATCCTTATCACCATGGCGGATATGCGGACCAACTACTCACGGGAAATCGTTGAATTGCTTCGCGGCACCTATGGCAGTGAACTGCGGATTTTCAACAGCATCATTCCCCGGTCCATCCGGGCAGCGGAAACCAGCGCAGAGGGGCGAAGCATTTACCTCCATGACCCTGCCGGTAAAGTCTCCGCCGCATATACGGCTCTGACGAGGGAGGTCATGGCATCATGATGAACAACCCCGGTATGAGAAGCAGCGCCAGTAAGATACAGCTGACCGGCTTCAATGACTTGTTTCAGACCGGCGGCAATCCGGAGGCCGATGGCGAGAGAGTGCAGGAAATCTCACTGTCAGAGTTGTTTCCTTTCAAAGATCATCCCTTTCAGGTGCGGGACGATGAAGCAATGCAGAAAACGGTGGAGAGCATCGCACGAAGCGGCGTTCTGTCTCCCGGCAT
>JAAVHC010000072.1 GCA_014799925.1 Oscillibacter sp. | reverse complement strand
CAGGGAACGCAGGGCAAGGCGGAGGACACAGACGGGCTGACGCCCGTCAAGGACGACAACGCGGCCATGCGTTTTCTGGACCGCTGAACTTTTCTCAGTATTTTTGGGTGCTGCTCTAAGCCGCCGGAGGCGGTCCACGGGTTGTTACGATATTGCGCTTTTAATTAAGGAACAGTCTAAATAATGCGAAAAGGAGAACGAGCGATGAAGGTACTGATATTGGGCGGCGTAGCCGCCGGGACCAAGGTGGCGGCCAAGCTTAAGCGGGAGGACCGCTCCTGTGAAGTGACGGTGCTGACCAAGGGCAAAGACATCTCCTACGCCGGCTGCGGCCTGCCCTACTACGTGGGCGACGTGATCCATGAGAAGAGCGAGCTGATCGTCAACACCCCGGAGAAGTTCGCCGCCCTCACCGGGGCCAGGGTCATGACCGAGACCGAGGCTGTGGCCGTCCACCCCGACAAGCACACGGTGGAGGCCAGGGACCTGAAGACCGGCGAGACGGCCGAGTACGGTTATGACAGGCTGGTTATCGCCACCGGCGCGTCCCCCTTCGTGCCCCCCATCAGCGGGCTGGACCTGAAAAACGTGTTCGTCATGCGCACTCCCGACGACGCCATCGGCCTGCGCTCCGCCGTGGAAGCCGGGGAAATCAAGCGGGCGGTAGTGGCCGGGGGCGGCTTCATCGGCCTGGAGGTGGCGGAGAATCTGGCCGCCAAGGGCGTCCGAACCACCGTCATCGACTTCGCGCCCCATGTGCTGCCCAACTTCCTGGACCCCGAGCTCAGCGAGTACGTGGAGAACAAAATGGCCGAGGAGGGCATCATGCCCATGACCGGCGTGGCCCTGGAGGGCGTGGAGGGCGACGGCAGGGTGGAGAAGGTCCTCACCAGCAAGCGGGGCCTGAAGGCTGACGCTCTGGTGCTGGCCATCGGCATCCGGCCCAATACCGGCTTCCTGGAGGGCTCCGGCATCGAGATGTTCAAGGGCGCCATCCTTACCGATCAGTATCTGCGCACCAACGTGCCCGACGTGTACGCCGCGGGCGACTGCGCCATGGTCAGCAACCGCCAGACCGGAAAGCCCGCGTGGTCCCCCATGGGCTCCACCGCCAACATCGCGGGCCGCATCCTGGCGAAGGACGTGGCGGGCAGGGGTCTCGCCTATCCCGGCGTGCTGGGTACCGGCGTGGCCAAGCTGCCCGGCGGACTGAACACCGGCCGCACCGGCCTCACCGAGACCGCCGCCAGGGCCGAGGGCTATGACGTGGAGACCGTCATTACCGTGGTGGACGACAAGGCTCACTACTACCCCGGCGCGGGGCTGTTCATCGTGAAGCTGACGGCGGACAAGGCCACCCGCAAGCTGCTGGGCGTCCAGGTCCTGGGCGCCGGCGCGGTGGATAAGATTACCGACATCGGCGTGACCGCCATCTCTCTGGGCGCGACCGTGGACCAGCTGGCGTCCATGGACTTCGCCTACGCGCCGCCCTTTTCCACCGCCATTCATCCCTTCGCCCACAGCGTCAACGTGCTGATGAACAAGCTGGACGGCGAGCTGGATTCCATGACCCCGGCGGAGTACGCCAGTGGGGCGGCGGAGGATTATGAGATCATCGACTGCGCCATCAACCCCGCTCTGCCGGATAAGAAGTACTTGGACCTGACCAGGGTGGAGGGTGAGGTCCCCGGCCTTGCGAAGGACGCCAGGCTGCTGCTGGTCTGCGCCAAGGGCAAGCGGGCTTACCTGACCCAGAACCGGCTGAAATTCTATGGCTATACCAACACCAGGGTGCTGGAGGGCGGCACCACGTTTACGGAGATTGAGGAATGATTTTCGCGCCCTTCGGGCGCGAGGCGAGTGTTTTCTTGCCGGAGGCCCGGGACCTGCGCGGCCCCGGACCCCGCGCCTACTTTTTGTGTGAACAAAAAGTAGGCAAAAAGTCACTTAAACCTACGGTTTAAGAATCCCTCCTGGGCGTCGCCCGGAGGGCGACACCTTATGTTTCTTCTTTTGTTTTGCGCCCATGGCTTGATCTGATTGGTCTACCCTGCTGCCGTTCGCTTCGGTGAACTTCTGCTTCTGTTTTAGTGTGCGAGATGGCAGCCCCTACCTCTTGCGGAGGATTGACAGCAAGCAGAGCGGATTGCGTAAATGTTTTCCGTATTATAACTTTTCCGGCGATGGTCAAGTCCGGTTGTAGAAGCGGCTTAGCTTCCTCTGGCCATCGCTAGAACAAGTGGGTAGACGCAGAAGTCCGGCGCGCCAACGAAGGTACTGGGGTAGAACGAGCCAGGGTATCGTCGGAGGGATAATAAACAAATAAATTGGGGATTCTCAAGGGGCAGGCCCCTTGAGCGTGCTTTTGGTTGCTTTTCCCACGTGGGAAAAGCAACGCCCTGTCCCGTCCCCCCGCAGGGGGGATAAAAGGAACCATTCATTCAAACCAAAATAAAAAGGAGAAAAAGACTATGGCGGCATTGACAGTCAGCGCGGCAGACGAAAAAAGAGTAAAGGCAATGGGTTTCCTGTCCAATAAGGGCACGGATAATTTCTCAGGCAGAATCATCACTATAAACGGCAAGATCACCGCCGCCCAGCAGCGGTGCATTGCCGAGGCGGCGGAAAAATTCGGCAATGGCAGCGTTCTGTTCACCACCCGCCTCACCGTCGAGGTTCCGGGCATCCCCTATGAGAAGATCGAGGAGTTTCAGGCCTACATCGCCAGGGAGGGCCTGGTCACCGGCGGCACCGGCTCCCAGGTACGCCCCGTGGTGGCCTGCAAGGGCACTACCTGCCAGTACGGCCTGCTGGATTCCTACGGCCTCTCCGAGGAGATCCACCACCGCTTCTACGAGGGCTACCGCGGCGTGAAGCTGCCCCATAAGTTCAAGATCGCCGTGGGCGGCTGCCCCAATAACTGCGTGAAGCCCGACCTGAATGATCTGGGCATCATCGGCCAGCGCATTCCCGGCCTGGATCCCGACGAGTGCAACGGCTGCAAGAAGTGCGGCGTGGTCCAGACCTGCCCCATGGGCGCGGCCAGGCTGGTGGACGGCGTGCTGGAGATCGACAAGAGCGTCTGCAACAACTGCGGCCGCTGTATCGGGCGCTGCCACTTCGACGCTCTGGACGAGGGTACATACGGCTACAAGATCTACGTCGGCGGCCGCTGGGGCAAGAAGATCGCCCAGGGCCGGGCCCTGAGCAAGGTGTTCACCGACAAGGAGGAGGCCCTGAATGTCATTGAGAAGGCCATTCTTCTGTTCCGGGAGCAGGGCAAGACCGGCGAGCGCTTCGCCAAGACCATCGAGCGCCTGGGCTTTGAGAACGTGGAGGCTCAGCTGCTGGCTGATGATCTGCTGGAGCGCAAACAGCAGATCCTGGACGCCGAGCTGCATACGGCGGGCGGCGCGACCTGCTGATACAGAAAAACGGGAAAGGGCCGTGCCGCGGGGATAAACCCCGCGGCACGGCCTTTTTTCTTGCGAGGGATCGTATCAGACTTCGCGTTTCCCCCTCTTCTCCGCCGGCAGATACAGGCAGATGGCGCTCCGGTCGTCGTCCCCCTTTCTCCGCTGATACGCCTCCCGGAGGACAAGGCTGGTCAGGACGTTGGGGTCCTCCCCCTGCCACCCGGCCAGCAGGTCCTGCACCCATTGGTCCTCCACGCTGTCGGCCACGCCGTCGCTGATCATCAGCAGAAACGTATTGTCCTCCAGAGGAAAGCGGATCGCCTGCGGCTCCGTTCCGGCCTCCTGGAGTCCGGCGGGCAGGGACGCTCCCGCCAGCCGGCGGACCGTTCCCTGGCGCTTGATATAGGTAGGCGCCGCGCCGTATTTGTAGAGCGCGCCCTGCCGCGTGGTCAGGTCCGCCGCCAGCAGGTCAATGGTGGTAAAGCTGCCCTGATCGTCGCTGCGCAGATTCAGCGCGGCGTTCATTGTCCGCAGGGCGGACTCCGGCGCGATGCCCGCCTGGAGGAACTGCTCCAGGAGCCGCAGCGTCATCTGACTCTCCCGCCGCGCCTCCCGGCCGCTGCCCATGCCGTCGCTGAGAAGCAGGTACAGCATTCCCCCGGCGCGGAACCAGGTCAGGCTGTCTCCGCACATCCGCTGTCCCTCCTTGGGCTCGGAGCCCATGGCCACCTCATGGCACAGCTCCTTTCCGGTGGCGGCGGGCGCCTCCGGCGCCGCCATGGCCTGGGCCACCAGTTCGCCCAGCTGGGCGTACTGTCCCCGGCTCATCTCCCGCTCTCTGGCCAGCTGGCGGCGGTACTGCCGCCGCAGCAGCAGGGCGGTCACCTCGGTGTTGATGGCGGAGAGCAGCTGCGGAAAATGGATGCACCGGGACGCGAAATGGACGGCAAAGTCCGACGCCTCCGCCCTTCCACGCTCCAGCAGCAGCGGCGTAGCGTCGTTAAAGGCGTTGAAGGTTGAGACATACTCCTTGTTCCAGCACAGATCCCGCAGCGCGCAGCCCCGGCAGACCACCTCCGCCGCCCGGTCAAAAATGACGGCGGGGTTTTCCTCCTTTTTGGGCTGCGGCGGCGCAAAGCTCTCTCCAAGGGTCCGCAGCGCCTCGGCGCTCAGGCGCAGCCGCTGACGGAGGCTGTCCGGCTCCCGCGCGGCCCTCCTCCGGGGGATCGAGGTCTCCCGCAGCAGCAGCGCGCAGTAGTGGCACAGCACGCCTGACAATACCGTGCTGGCTCCCAGCCGCAGCAGGCTGGCCTGATCTATCCCCATTTGCAGCGCGTAGGCCAGCTCCACCGCCAGCGCGGCTCCGGCGGCGGTCACAGGCCGAAACCATCCCTGTTTGAACCACCTGGTATCCCGAAAGGCGGACAGGACCGCATAGATCAGCACCAGGATCCCGGCCCCCCGCAGCGCCGGGCCGAAAGGAAGGAAAACAAAGCAGCCCGCCGCGCCGCCTGCCAGCGCGGCCAGCGCGTTCCTCCCCGGTTTGCAGGCGGCCACCAGCCCCGCCGCCAGGGGCACACGCCCCTCCAGACAGCAGCCGGCGGCAAAGAACCCCGCCGCGCCATAGGCGGCCAGCCGGAGCACCTCCCCGGCGGCAGGCCGTTCCAGGGTTATGTTGGCGATTTTCATAGCTTGTCCCCTTCCTGTCGTTCCGGACAGCCGCGTCGAGAGGTTGTCCGGGATGAACTCGCGCGCGGCCGCTCCACGCGGTATGGCACGATCCCCGTAGTTTTTCCCATTGTAGCAGGGCGGATGGGAAAAACCTGTCGGGAAATACCTCCGGGAATCCTCGCGAAGAGGAAAAAGCCGCCCGGCAGCATTTTTCTGGGAAATATGGTTGAAAACCCGACACATTTACGGTATGATAAGAATCGTGATTACTCCGGCAATGAAATAATCCAAAAGTTTGCAGAGGCGATCGATTGCCGGAGTAATACTTGCCACAGGGAAAGGAACATACAGATGGATAATAACAGACCGCGGGGACGGGAGAAGAATGTCACCGGACCCGGCAAAACCGTACAGAAACGCGGCGAGGGCCTGCATACCGGGCCGGTAGGGGACAGCGGCGGCTACAGCGGCCGGCCCCGGGGGCAGGGGCAGTCCTCCGCGCCGCAGAGCGGCGGCAGCCGCGCCGCGGGAACCCGCTCCGGCGGCGGCATGAAGCTGATCCTCATCCTGCTGGCGGTGCTGCTGGGCGGCGGAGGCGGCATCGGCGCCCTGCTGGGCGGACAGTCCGGCCAGCCCAGTCAGAATATCCAGAGCACCCCATCCGGCCAGAGCGGGCAGACCGGTCAGCCGGCGGACTGGGCCTCCCTGCTGGGCGGCCTGGGCGGCGGCAGCGTCTCCAGCGGCTGGCAGGGGGAGGCCAATACGGGCCGCCTGAACACCGCCGTGGACCCCTCCGCCCGGGAGAAGCGCACCCGGCTGCTGGGCGGCGGTCAGGACACCGCCACCATTATGGTATACATGTGCGGCACGGACCTGGAGTCCCGCAGCGGCATGGGCACGGCGGACCTCCAGGAGATGCTGGCCGCCAGCTTCGGGGACAACGTCCGTCTGCTGGTCTACACCGGAGGATGCTCCGGCTGGAAGAACAACCAGGTCAGCAGCTCCGCCAACCAGATCTGGCAGATCAAAAGCGGCGGCATGATCTGCCTGGAGCGGGATCTGGGCAGCGTGTCCATGACCAGCCCCGCCACTCTGACGGGCTTTATCCAGTACTGCGCCGAAAAATATCCCGCCAGCCGGTATGAGCTGATCCTGTGGGACCACGGCGGCGGCTCCATCAGCGGCTACGGATACGATCAGAAGTTTGCCGCCACCGGCTCCATGGGGCTGGGCGGCATCGACAAGGCCCTGACGGACGCGGGCGTCAGCTTTGATTTCATCGGCTTTGACGCCTGCCTCATGGCCACGGCGGAAAACGCCCTGATGCTCACCAGGCACGCTGACTATCTCATCGCCTCCGAGGAGACGGAGCCCGGCGTGGGCTGGTACTACACCAACTGGCTCACCGCCTTCGGCAAGAATCCCTCCATGTCCACCCTGGAAATCGGGAAAAAGATCGCGGACGACTTTGTGGACGTCTGCGCCCAGAAGTGCGGCGGTCAGCTGACCACCCTGTCGGTGATCGACCTGGCCGAGCTGGAGGCCACGCTTCCGGGCAGTCTCACCGACTTCTCCCAGGCGGCCAGCCGCCTCATCTCCTCCAAGCAGTATGAGAAGCTCTCCACCGCCCGGGGCAGCGCCCGTGAATTCGCCCAGTCCAGCAAGATCGACCATGTGGATCTGGTCCACATGGCCCGGAACCTGGGCGGCCAGGAGGCCGACGCCCTGGCGGAAACCCTGCTGAGCGCGGTGAAATACAACCGCACCTCCTCCAACATGACCAACGCCTATGGCGTGTCCATCTACTTCCCTCAGAAGAAGCTCTCCACGGTGGATAACGCCGTGGCCGCCTACCAGCAGATCGGCATGGACGCGTCCTACACCCGCTGCATCCAGCAGTTTGCCAGTCTGGGCGCCAGCGCCCAGGCCGTCTCCGGCGGCACACAGTCCCCGCTGCCCTCCCTGCTGGGCGCCGCGGGCGGCTCCTCCGGCGGCGCGGACGCCATTTCCTCTCTGCTGGGCGCGTTTCTGGGAGGCGACGTCAGCAGCATCGCCGGACTGACCAGCGGCAACACCGGTTTCCTCAGCAATAAGGCCATGGATGACGCGGAAATCGCGCAATACCTGGCGAATACGCGTTTTGCCCCGGAAAATCTGGTGTGGGCCGACGGAGAGGACGGCACGCCGGTGCTGCGCCTGAGCGAGGACCAGTGGGCGCTGGTGCAGACGCTGGAGCTGAATGTCTTCTATGACGACGGCGAAGGCTATATCGACCTGGGCCTGGACAATACGTTCTCCTTTGACGATAACGGCGGTCTGCTGGGCGTCAACGACGGCACCTGGCTTGCGATCAACGATCAGCCGGTGGCATACTACCATACCACCACCACCACCGATGGCGACGAGATCTATTCCATCACCGGCCGGGTCCCGGTCCTCCACAACGGCCGGCGTTCGGAGCTCCTGCTGACGTTTGACAACGGGACCCCCTACGGCTATGTGTCCGGTATCCGCGCGGTTTACGCCGATGGCGAGACGGATACCGTGGCCAAAAGCGATGAGAGCCTTCAGCCCGGCGACGTGCTGGAATTCCTCTGCGATTACTACAGCTATGACGGCGGCTATCTGGACAGCTACCTCCTGGGCGACCCGCTGACGGTCACGGAAGAGCCCCTGACCATCAGCAATGTCACACTGGATGGTTCCACCCAGGCCACTTACCTCTTTACCGATATCTACAACCAGCGGTACTGGTCGCCTGTGATTCCCTGACCATCCGACGGCGCGGGGGCGGAGCATTTCTCATGCTCCGCCCCCGCGTATTTATGCAATTTCTTCCAATTACAGGTATCATGGGTCACCGCGCGGCGGGCTAAGCTAATCTGCGCGGAAAAGAGCGGGGTTGGCCGTCCGCCCAGGACGTTTTTCTTTCAGGAAAAAGGATGAAGACGCGTATCCTGACCGCAAATCAATCGATCTTTAGTATCAATTCCAGCACACGGCGGGCACAGATTTCCAGGTCACCCCGGGTAAGCAGGCCCAGCGCCATGGCTTCCCGGATGCGTTCCGGGTAGCCGCTGGCCATTTTCAGGTCGTTCCCGGCCAGTACCTCCTTATAATGCTCGGCGCGGTTCCACCAGTCCGTCATCACCATGCCGGCGTAGCCCCAGTCGCCGCGCAGGATATCCGTCAGCAGTTCTCTGCTCTCGGAGGCCCGGCGGCCATTGATGATATTATAGGAGCTCATGATGGCCCAGGGCCGCGCCTCTCTGACGATCACCTCGAAGGCGCGGAGATACAGCTCCCGCAAAGCCCGCTGAGAAACGCGGGAATCACTGTGCTTGCGGTTCGTCTCCTTATTGTTGCAGGCGAAGTGCTTGACCGTGGCGGCGACATGCCGGGACTGGACGCCCTGCACCATGGCTGCCGCCAGCCTGCCGGTGAGCAGAGGGTCCTCGGACCAGTATTCAAAGTTCCGTCCGCAGAGGGGACTGCGGTGGAGGTTGACGGCGGGAGCCAGCCAGACGGCGATATTGTTCTCCTTTACCTCCTCTGCCGCAGCGGCGCCGACCATCGAGACCAGTTCCCTGTCCCAGGTAGCCGCCAGCAGCGTGGCGCAGGGCCAGGCCGTTGTGCATACGCCGCACTCCGGAGCCAGGCGCAGACCCGCGGGACCGTCGGCGGTGGTGATGTTGGGAACGCCGTATTCCGGCAGGTTTCCGATGCCGAATGTGTTGGATACGGAGGTATTGGGTTGTCCCCCCAGCAAATGAATCAGATCGCCGTCGCTGAGCTGGGCCATGAAATCCTCCAGGGACAGCTTCCCTTCCGCCACATCCTCAAGGGGCCTGCCTTTGAAGGGATGCATCATCAGAAAGCGGTCCCGGCCCCGCACCGCCGGGACAACCGCCTCTTCGCTGCCGGGGGTAAGAGGGGGCAGCGCATTGGCATTGGGGTCCACGGCTTCCGCAGCAGGCAGCGCCTCATAGCTGCCGTCCGCAAGGAGCCGTCTGGCCAGATGAGAGGGCGCCAGGCTGTCGCTGACCCGACGGACAACCTCCGTTTCCGGCTGCTCGTGGGCAAATGTCAATTCCTCCACATCCCGCACGGATGTGCCCAGGTACAGGGCATATCTGCCCTTCTCCAGCACATAGGCGCTGCGTTGGATCTTCCCCAGGTCGTCAAAGCTGACCATATCCGCCACGGCAAAGGACAGTTCCAGCGTCTCGCTCTCGCCGGGTTCCAGAAGCCCCGTTTTCCGGAACGCCGCCAGACTGCGGGACGGCTTCTGGAGCAGTCCCCGGGGCGCGCCGTAATAGAGCTGTACGACTTCCTTTCCGGCGCGGCTGCCGGTATTCCTGACCCGGAGGATTACATAGATGCTCCCGTCTTTTTCGCCGGCGGCCACTACTTCAAAAGCAAAGGTTGTGTACGAAAGGCCAAAACCAAAGGGATAGCAGACCTTCTCCGCCGCGCCGGGCAGCGTCTCAAAATAACGGTAGCCCACATAGATATCTTCCGTGTACTCAACATAGTGGGGCGAGTCGTGGAAGCCCGCTGTGGAGGGATAGTCGTCCAGATCCCGGGCAAAGGTGTCCGGAAGCCTGCCGCAGGGGTTCGCCCTGCCCGTCAGCAGGGCGGCAATCGCGCTGCCGCCCTCCATGCCCGCCTGATAGGCCAGCAGCGCGGAGGAAATCCGGTCGTCATTACAAAACCAGGATACATCTACGACGCCGCCCACATTGAGCACCAGCACCACCTTGTCAAAGGCTCCGCAGACCTGTTCCACCAGCGCCCGCTCCGCTTCCGTGCGGTAAAAATCGCTCCTGCCGAAAATGCGGGCGGCCACCTGCGGCAATGTGACTTCGTGCTCCCAGGGGTTCTCCTCGTCCCCCTCATAGTCCACGTCCGAGCGGTCCCAGCCCTCTCCGGAGAATCGGCTGAGGGCAATGACCGCCACATCGGACGCCGCCCGCGCAGCCGATACCAGCCCGTCCGGCAGCGCCGGCTCCGCCATCATGCCGGGCTGGTCCCCGGCCGCGTATCGCTCCGTTACATAGTTCCGGTAAAAATCCGACAGCGGCTCACAGACCGGGACCTGTTCCCGCTTCAGTCCGTCATACAGATTACGGATGCGGGCCACCGTCACGTCGCCGCTGCCGCCGCCGCCCTTCACGTAATCAAAGCTGCCCTTGCCGAAAAGGGCCACGCGGCTGCCGGAGCGCAGAGGGAGCAGTCCGCCCTGATTTTTCAGCAACACCATGCCCTCCTGCGCGGCCTGCCGGGACAAGTCAATATGGGCGGGAGAGGCGGTCACGCAGCCGTCGCTGCTCAAAGGCAGATTGGGTTGATACAGAGCGCGTGCCCATTTTTTCATCGTCATAACGATCTCCTTTACAAATCATGGACAGAGCCGCCCAGGCAGCGCCCGGACGGCCTTGTCGTATGCGGTTACCGGATAAAATTGGTCCGCTGGAACGGCTCCTTCTCCGGCAGGCCGTACTTCTCCTTCGCCAGGGCGATCCCCCTCATGAGGAATATCATATTCCGCGCCAGGGTCCGCATCCCCTGCAGGCCCTCCTCATCCTGCGCGGCCTCGCCGGGAGCCGCGCCGTGGATGCTGTTCCAGTACTGGCCGGAGGCCACGGGCATGCCGGAGATGGTGAAGAACTTGTTCAGCTCGTCAAACGTGGCGGAGAGCCCGCCCCGGCGGGCGGCAACGACGGCGGCTCCCACCTTCATGGTTTTGCTGAAGTGCGTGCTGTAAAACAGCCGGGTGAGGAATGCGACCAGAGTGGCGTTGGCGGAGGCGTAGTATACCGGACTGCCTACCACCAGGCCGTCGCAGGCCTCGAACCTGGGCGCGGTCTCGTTGACCAGGTCGTCAAAGACGCATTTGCCGTCGGCCGCGCATTTTCCGCAGGCGATGCAGCCGCGGACGTCCTTGTTTCCTACGTGGAGGATCTCTGTTTCGATGCCCTCCTGAGTAAAGATTTTTTCCATTTCATGGAGAGCGACGGAAGTGTTTCCGTTGGCGCGGGGACTGCCGTTGAGCATCAGGACCTTCATGGCGGTGTTTCCTTTCTGTGATTAAAAATAGGGGGAGACGGGGCCGCCCCGTATCATTCTATGCCGTCAGACTCAGTTTTTTCTGAGCGGCCTGTTTTCCTTCCGCCACTCCCTGGGCGGCAGGCCGTATTTCTTCCGGAAGGCTTGGGAAAAATAAAGCTGGTTGGGGTAGCCGCAGCGGCTGGCGATATCTCCGATGGAATCGGTGGTGGTCCGCATCTGCTCCGCGGCGGTGGTCAGGCGCAGGCGGATGATGAACTCCTGGGGCGTGCAGCCGATGACCTCCTTGAAGAGCTTGCTGAAATAGCTGCGGTTGAGCTTGCAGACATCGGCGATCTCCTCCACGGTGATGTTGCGCTGAAAATTCTGCTGGATAAAGGTGACCGCTTCCTGAACGTAGAATTCCCGAAGGGGGCCGCTTTTGCTTGTCCGCCGGGTGGCGGAGGACTGGACCAGCTCATCCAGAAACAGGCAGAAATGGCCCACCAGATGCAGGGGAGACGCGTTGGCATGGTCGGAAATATAGAGCATCCGGTCACACAGCGCGCTGCCGCCGCCGGCGGCCTGGGGACGGTAAATGGGCTGGGACATGCCCAGCCCGGCGCTTTCCAGATACTCCGCGGTCCGCAGTCCGTCAAATTCCAGCCATACATATTTCCAGGGCTGGTTTTCGTCGGCGCAGTAGGTGTTGACCTGGCCGGGACAAATCAGGAAGCCCTGGCCGGGGTTCAGGTGGTAGTGACGGGTCACACCGCCGGCGTCGTTGGATTGCAGCGTGCCCCGCCCGGAAATCACGTAATGGAACAGATAGTGGTTGCGGACAAAGGGGCCGAAGGAATAGAGGGGATCGCACTGCTCCCAGCCGTATTGGAACAGCCGGAAATCAAGGAAATTATCATTGGGGAACATGGAAAAGGAATAGTCAGCCACCCGCATCACCCGCTTTCTGTGTGGCAAACGTCCGCATCCTGTCATCATACTATATAGTATCATGAATTCTATGGAAATACAACCCAAAACGCATGGATTTTTAAGCTCCTTGGCAGATAATGAGAAAAAGCCCGGCGGTTCAGGGATTCTCCGGTTGAAATTGCCGGAGAATCTGTGTATACTGGGTATATTATTACTTCGGCAATGAAATCATCGCCGAAGTAATAATACCCGATCAGATGCCGTTTTGCTCGCCCCTTGCGGGGCGTCCGCAAAACATGGCGTTTATTCCTCCGGCAATCTATAACCTCTGCAAACTTTTGGATTGTTTCATTGCCGGAGTAATCATACTTGACACAAAGGAGGACGCGCGATATGAAACTGATGATTGCCTCGGACCTTCACGGATCCGCTTATTCTGTCAGGAAACTGATGGAGGCCCGCCGGACGGAGCAGCCGGACCGGCTGCTGCTGCTGGGGGATCTGCTCTACCATGGACCCCGGAACGCGCTGCCGGCGGAGTACGACTGCATGGCTGTGGCAGGGATGCTGAATGGAATCCGGGACCATATCCTGGCGGTGCGGGGCAACTGCGACTGCGAGGTGGACCAGATGGTGCTGGAATTCCCGATGATGGCGGACTATGCCATGCTGGACTGGGACGGCGTGAAGCTGTACGCCACCCACGGGCACCTGTGGAACGAGGAGTGCCCGCCTCCCATGGCGGAGGGCACGGTGCTGCTCAACGGCCATTTCCATCTGCCCGCCGCCCGCGGGCACGGAAGCTGGCACTATATCAATCCCGGCTCCACCTCCATTCCCAAGGACGGCAGCGTGGGCAGCTATCTGCTGCTGGAGGGCCGGACCTTTACCTGGAAGGATATGGACGGTGAGGCCTATCAGACCTATACGCTGGAATAGGACGGGGTTGGCCTGACGGAAAAATTGGAGTCCGGTTTGCGAAACCGGACTCCAATTTTTTTGCAGGATCAGCAGAGCTTCGCGCCCGCGGGGATCTTTTCGTCCACCATCAGAAGGTTCAGGGCCTCCTCGCCCTTCTCAGTATGGACGGCGGAGATCAGCATCCCCTGGCTCTCATGGCCCATCATCTTCCGGGGGGGCAGGTTCACGATGGCAACCAGGGTCTTGCCGATGAGGTCCTCCGGGGCGTACCATCTGGCAATGCCGGAGAGGATCTGCCGGTCGGTGCCGGTGCCGTCGTCCAGGGTGAATTTCAGCAGCTTGTCGGACTTCTTCACCCGCTGGCAGTCCTTCACCTTCACGGCCCGGAAGTCGGACTTGCAGAAGGTGTCGAAGTCCACCTTCTCCCCGGTCTGCGGCTCAATTTCAATGGCGGGCAGAGCGGCCTTTTTCGCCTCCTCCTGGATGCGGTCCAGCTCCTCCAGTTCCTTCGCCATGTCGATGCGGGGGAACAGGTTCTCGCCCTTGTGGACCTCCACGTCCTCGGGCAGGATGCCAAAGTGCCAGGCGCTGTCCCAGGTCCGGGCGGACTCATCCGCGCCGATCTGGGCGAAGATCTTCCCGCAGCTCTCCGGCATGAAGGGGGTCAGCAGGACGGTGCAGATGCGCACGGTCTCCAGCAGATTATAGAGCACCGTGGCAAGACGGGCGCCGTTGGCCTCCATGTCCTTGGCCAGCGCCCAGGGGGCGTTCTCGTCAATATACTTGTTGGCCCGCTGGATAACCTTAAATATCTCCTCCAGAGCGTTCTGGAACTGGAATCTCTCCATCTGCTCCTCGTACCGGTCCCGGAGGGAGACCGTCATCCCGCCAAGCTCCTGGTCAAGGTCTGTGCGCTGACGCTCCTTGGGCAGCCTGCCGCCGAAGTATTTCTCCGCCATGGCGGTGGTGCGGCTGACCAGGTTGCCCAGGTCGTTGGCCAGATCCACGTTGATGGTCTGAATCAGCAGCTCGTTGGTGAAGTTGCCGTCTGAGCCGAAGGGGAAGGTCCGCAGGACAAAAAACCGCAGCGCGTCCACGCCGTACCGCTCACTGAGCAGGTAGGGGTCCACCACGTTGCCCTTGGACTTGCTCATCTTGTCGCCGTTGAAGTTCAGCCAGCCGTGGCCGTAGACCTTCCTGGGCAGGGGCAGATCCATGCTCATGAGCATGGCGGGCCAGATGATGGAGTGGAACCGGACGATCTCCTTGCCCACGAAGTGGACGTCGGCGGGCCAGAACTTTTCCAGATCGTGGTGCTCGTCATTCATATAGCCCAGGGCGGTCATATAGTTAAAGAGCGCGTCGATCCACACATAGACCACGTGACCGGGGTCGAAGTCCACCGGCACGCCCCAGGTAAAGCTGGTCCGGCTGACGCACAGGTCCTCCAGACCGGGCTTGATGAAGTTGTTGACCATCTCATGGACCCGGCTGCGGGGCTCCAGGAAATCGGTGTTCTCCAGCAGATCCTGGACCCGGTCCGCGTATTTGCTGAGACGGAAGAAGTAGGCCTCCTCTTCGGCATCGACCACCTCGCGGCCGCAGTCGGGGCACTTGCCGTCCACCAGCTGGCTCTCGGTCCAGAAGCTCTCGCAGGGCTTGCAGTACTTGCCCTTGTAGGTGCCCTTGTAGATGTCGCCGTTGTCGTACATCTTCCTGAAGATCTTCTGGATGGCGGCCACGTGGTAGCCGTCGGTAGTGCGGATGAAGCGGTCGTACCGGATGTTCATCAGCTTCCACAGGTCCAGCACCCCGCCGGGAGCGGTGACGATGTCGTCCACAAACTGCTGGGGCGTGACTCCGGCCTCTTTGGCCTTGTCCTCGATCTTCTGGCCGTGCTCGTCGGTGCCGGTGAGGAACATCACGTCATAGCCGCACAGCCGCTTATACCGGGCCATGGCATCTGTAGCCACAGTGCAGTAGGCGTGGCCGATGTGCAGCTTGCCGCTGGGATAGTAGATGGGAGTGGTGATATAAAAGCGTTTGTTGTCCATTGGACAAATCCTCCAATATTTTTTCTCTGATACAATTTCTCATGCCTTTGGCCGCCTGACGCGTGTGGACAGACCTGGTCAGCCGGCGCAGAAGAGAGCGAATCGGGCCGTCCGCCCAGGGCCCATCAGCAGGAACCTGACACAGCGCATCCAATCCCGGCTTGTCATCGTTCCCATCATATCACCCTCCTTTTTCCATAGTATATCCAATGTACCACAAATTCCCTTCCTTTACAAGTGCCCCGCCCTCTCCAAACCGCTAAAATTTTGCCGCAATCGCCGGAAAACCGGGCATGTCTCCGTCCGGGCCCGAATATGCTTGTCAGAGAGGAGTGAGGCCGGATGGAGCGGGTGCCGCTGTACTGTCAGGGAGAACGCCGGGGAGAGGTGACGCTGTCCCTCTGGGGCCCCAACGGAGCAAGGACCGAGATTTTCGCGGCCATGGACGACCCTGGCGACGGGCTGTACCGGGCCTTCCTGCTGGGGGAGCGAGGGGCGCTGCCCCTGGGGGTGCTGGCTCCGGAGGGCGGGCGGCTTGCGGTATGCCGGAGGCTCTACAACCGGGACATGGCCGCTCTGGGACAAATACAGCGGGGGGAGGCCCGGCGGTCCTTCCGCTTTGAGGAGGACCGGCCCTGCTGGCGGGAAACCTGCTGCCCCGCTCAGCTGTTCCAGAGCCGGTTTTTCCGGGAGCGCCTGCGGCCCTATGGGCGGGCCTGGTGGCGGCGGGAGGGGAATCTCCTGCTGCTGGCCCTGCCGCTGGAAGCGGAAAAGCCCTTCCCGCTGGAAATACTGTTCTGTCTGGGACGGATCGAGTGCGTAGAGGGGCAGCGGTGCGTGGTCTATACCTTCCGGGAGGAGGAGCCGGTCCTGCCGTGAGCTGTCAGATCGCGGAAAAATTTTGAAATTGGGTATCCTTTGGAAAAAATTTGTGGTACAATGAGAAAAACGGCAGAGCCTGCCGGTTTTTAAAGGAGGTTCCAGCGATGAAATGTCCCTATTGCGGCTACAAGGAGAGCAAGGTGGTGGACAGCCGCCCCGCCGACGAGGGCAACAGCATCCGCCGCCGCCGGGAATGCTTGGCCTGCGAGAAGCGGTTTACCACCTATGAAACCATGGAATCCCTGCCCATGGTGGTCATCAAGAAGGACGGCAGCCGCCAGAGCTTTGACCGGAACAAGGTCCTGGGCAGTATGCTGCGGGCCTGCGAGAAGCGGACGGTCTCCATGGCGGAGCTGGAGCGGATGACCGACGAGATCGAGCAGAATCTGCAAAATAATCTGGAGCGGGAGATTCCTACCGAGCTGGTGGGAGAACAGGTGATGGACAAGCTGCGGGACGCGGACGAGGTGGCCTACGTCCGCTTCGCCTCCGTGTACCGGCAGTTCAAGGATATCCATACCTTCATGGCGGAGCTGGCAAAGCTGCTGGAGGAAAAATAGGCCGGAATTGAAAAGCTGTGCCCGGAGGATTGCTTTTCCGCAATTCTCCGGGCATTTCGCGCCAGCGCTGATCCTGCTTAGAGCAGTTCCCAGAAATAATGAGAAAAAAGGAAGCGAGGGCAGGGAACGCAGGGCAAGGCGGAGGACGCGGGCGGGCTGTCGCCCGTCAAGGACGACAACGCCGCCAGGCACAAATCCAGCCCGGAACGGAGTCTGATTTCTTGCCGGATGCACCACTAGGCGTTTCGCGCAAATCCTGGATTTGCGCCAGATGCCCATAGACAGATCCGGAGAAAAATGGTATCTTATGGCTGTGCTGAGGGATACGGTCCAACGCCCGAGCGGAGCGTTCCAGCAAACTGCATTCTGGCCCGCATTCACCGGACATATTATTATGAAATTACAGGAGGAAACAAATATGAAGCATGCAAAGAAGCTGGCGGCCCTGTTCCTGGCCCTGATGACGGTCCTCTCCCTCATGGCCGTGACCGCCGCCGCCTACAGCGCGGAGGAGCAAGTCCATGATGAGGTGTGCTACGAGGATGTGGTCATGCCCAGAGCGCCGACATGCCACTGCGGAGAAATAGCACATATAAGAAATGTTGGCCCAACTCAAATTTTAAGACAAGAATGTCCGCGTTTAGGTTCTGGATTACATGTTAGAGTAGTGGTTGGTTCTGTCTATTGGTGCAGTTCATGTGACGAATATGTTGGCGCTAATAGAGCAGCATCTGCATGCATGGATGCTTGTACTGGTGACCCGCGGTCAACCGCCTGCTATAATCCTAATCCTAAGACATTGTGGGGTGATCCAACAAAATATACTAGCGAGGCGGCGGTGTTTGAAATGCTGAAGGACTTCAGACCAATCATGTAGGCGCAGGGACTTGCGTTGTCATATAATAAGAAGAAAGAAGGTGGCTACTATTGTGAAAAGGCAATGCTTTCTTTTACTGATGCTTACCGCACTTCTTTTCACGCATTCCGCCCATGCGGCATGTGTCCCCGCTGATCTGGGAGAAGGGGCAGGCGAGGTAAACAGCGATTTTATACCAGCACCACTGAAACAACCAAGACAAGTACATGTTAGCGTTCCGGAAGAACTTGCGGATGATTTCATGCAGCGTTTTTTATATGACTTACCATCGATCCCCCAGGAGTTTTGGGAGTGTTGGCATGAGTTGGAATGGACTCCGTACCATCACACATACTCGTTTTATACCAGCATGGGATGTGAGGATGTATTTTGCCTGGATGAAACCCATATCCATTGGTGTGTAACTGACATTTGTCAAAATCCTGACCATGGGCACAGTGATATCGAATACGCGAAGGCAGCAGCCTACAGCCCAGCCTGTCCATGCCATAAGCGCTGAGTACGTCCTGACCTGCGCCGCGCTGAATCCGGATCGCATTAATTGTGTATACGGCCTTATGAAGGTGACAGGAAAATCAGATGGATCGTAAGCCTGAAATGACGCTGCCCTGCCATTTTTGCGCTCTTCAATTTCTTGAAAGAAAAAGTATCAAAAAGAACTTTACTTTCGCCCTCACATGCATTGCAATTCCTGGATTTCCACATGGTGACGAGTTTGCACTTTTAATCGAGGAATCGTATCAGCTTTTCGCAGACGCAGGATGGAAAAGATTCCGTTCCGCGTCTGCTGTTTTTTGTGTGCTTTCCACAAATCCGAAAAATTGATAGGAATTTGCTTGACAAATCAATTAGCATATGCTAACTTATAGATACAGTTAGTAAGACCTAACAAAAGTAAGTTTCAACTATCTCAAGAGGAGGCGGCTTAGTGATGCCTTTAACATTGGCGCGGCCAGGCGAGAGCGGTTTGATTAAAAGGATCGGCGGCAGGCCGGAGACCCGGCAGTTTCTGGAGAACCTGGGCTTTGTGGCCGGCAGTCCGGTGTCGGTGATCTCACGGATGGGAGGAAACATGATCGTGGAGATCAAGGGCGCGCGGGTGGCGGTCAACCAGGATATGGCCGCGAAAATCATGATATAGTTCGCAGAAAGGAACGGGAGAATATGGAAACGCTGAGAAACGCGAGAATTGGTTCCACCGTCCAGGTGGTGAAGCTCCACGGCGAGGGCGCGGTGAAGCGCCGCATCATGGACATGGGCATCACCAAGGGCGTGGAGATTTTTGTTCGCAAGGTGGCCCCCCTGGGGGACCCGGTGGAGGTCACGGTCCGGGGCTACGAGCTGAGCCTGCGGAAGGCGGACGCGGAGATGATCGAAATTCAAAAAAGATGCTGACGCATCTTTTTTGAGAGGGAAGGTCCGGGCCGAGCGCGGCCCGCAAAGTGTTTTTCCGCGATTCTGCAACGGCCGCATCGAGTGGCCGCGCAGAATTAAATCGTGCATGACTACTCGATGTAGTCATTGCACGATCAAGGTACACGCCCCCGGAAAAACGATTGGAATTGGTTTCGCGCCTGTGGGCGCGAAAAATGCCGCCATCAGTTAGCAACTGCTAATTCATATGTCGAAGTATGATATGGAAGGAGAGATTTCCCATGAGCATCAAGATCGCCCTGGCGGGCAACCCCAACACGGGGAAAACGACGCTGTTCAACGCCCTGACGGGCACCAACCAATATGTAGGCAACTGGCCCGGCGTCACCGTGGAGAAGAAAGAAGGCACCCTGAAGGGCCGCAAGGACGTGACCATCACGGACCTGCCCGGCATCTACTCCCTGTCCCCCTACACCCTGGAGGAGGTGGTGGCCCGGAACTACCTGGTCACGGAGCGGCCCGACGCCATCCTGAACATCATCGACGGCACCAACCTGGAGCGGAACCTCTACCTGACCACCCAGCTGATGGAGCTGGGCATCCCCGTGGTGGTAGCCGTGAACATGATGGACGTCATTCGCAGGAACGGCGACAGGCTGGACACCAAAAAGCTGGCCCAGACCCTGGGCTGTGAGGTCGTCGAGATTTCCGCCATCAGGGGCGACGGCGTCATGGAGGCCGCCCAGCGGGCCGCCGGCGCTGCGGGCCAAAAGGCCTCCGCCCCGCCCCACCGCTTCTCCGGCACCGTGGAGCACGCCCTGGCTCACATTGAGGAGCTGACCTTACATAACCTCCCCGACGAGCAGCAGCGGTGGTACGCCATCAAGCTCTTCGAGCGGGACGGGAAGGTCCGGGAGCAGCTGAGCCTGAGCCGGGAAACCATCGACCACATCGAGGGCGACATCGTCTCCTGCGAGACTGAGCTGGACGACGACGCGGAGAGCATCATCACCGCCGAGCGCTACGAGTGGATCGGCTCCATCATCGGCTCCTGCTTCAAGCGCAAAAGCGCGGGCAAGCTGACCGTCTCCGACAGGATCGACCAGATCGTCACCAACCGCATTCTGGCTCTGCCCATCTTCGTGGTGATGATGTTCCTGGTGTACGCCGTCGCCATGGGCGGCTGGACGGTGTCCATCGGCACCGCCCTGACGGACTGGGCCAACGACGGCCTGTTCGGCGACGGCTGGTTCCTCCCCTTCACCGCCGACGGCGACGCATGGGATGAGGATTCCGGCGCGTTTGAGGAAGCCGGGATCATCATCGAAGCCTACGAAGCCGGCGACAGCGAGGCCTACCTCTACGACGACGAGACCGGCGAGACCGAGATCGTCCCCGTGGACGCGGAGGCCTACGCCGAGGCCCTCGCGGTGGAGGAGCCTGACCCCTCCGACTACGGCGTCTGGGTCCCCGGCATCCCCGTGGTGGTGGAGGGCTGGCTGGAAGCCCTTGGCTGCGGCGAGGTCCTGACCGGCCTGATTCTGGACGGCATCATCGGCGGCGTGGGCGCGGTGCTGGGCTTTGTGCCTCAGATGCTGGTGCTGTTCCTGCTGCTGTGCATCCTGGAGGACGTGGGCTATATGGCCCGCATCGCCTTCATCATGGACCGCATTTTCCGCCGCTTCGGCCTCTCCGGCAAGAGCTTTATCCCCATGCTGGTAGCCACCGGCTGCGGCGTTCCCGGCGTCATGGCCTCCCGGACCATCGAGCAGGACCGTGACCGGAAGATGACCGTTATGACCACCTGCTTCGTACCCTGCGGCGCGAAGATGCCCATTATTGCCATGTTTGCGGGCGCTCTGTTCAGCAGCCACAAAACCCTGGTTACCACCTCCGCCTACTTTATCGGCGTGGCCTCCGTTATCGTCTCCGGCATCATGCTCAAGAAGTTCCGGGCCTTTGCCGGCGAGCCCGCGCCCTTCGTCATGGAGCTGCCCCCCTACCACGTCCCCAACCCCGGCAACGTGCTCCGGGGCACCTGGGAGCGGGGCTGGAGCTTCATCAAGCGGGCCGGCACCATCATCCTCCTCTCCTCCATCATTCTGTGGTTCCTCCAGGGCTTCGGCTTTACGGCTGACGGCTTCGGCCTGGTGGAAGACAACGACGCCTCCATTCTGGCGGCTATCGGCGGCGCGATCTGCTGGATCTTCGCCCCTCTGGGCTTCGGAAGCTGGCAGGCCACCGTGGCTACCATCACCGGCCTCATCGCCAAGGAGGAAGTGGTCAGCACTATGGGCGTGCTGTATCCGGGCAACTTCACCATGGAGATTGCCGGAGCCTTCACCGGCCTCGCCGCCTACAGCTTCATGATCTTCAACCTCCTCTGCGCCCCCTGCTTCGCCGCCATGGGCGCCATCAAGCGGGAGATGAACAACGCCAGGTGGACCCTGGGCGCCATCGGCTACATGTGCCTCTTCGCCTACGTTATCGCCCTGATGGTCTATCAGCTCGGCGGCCTGATCACCGGCGCGGTCAGCTTCAATGTGTTCACCATCGTGGCCGTGGCCCTGCTGGCCGGTCTGCTGTACCTGCTGTTCCGTCCCTACCGGGAGGAAACCGGCGTAAAGCTGGACAGCCGCTCCGCGGCCCGCGTGTGAGGTGTAAGTACTTTTCTTTGTGAACAAAGAAAAGTACCAAAAGAAAAACTTTTACGGCAAAACTGCGTTTTGCCTTTGGAAAGAAGGATTTGATCGTGTTTGCGTACATCTCGTCTCATATGGGAGATATTATCGTCTTCCTGGTGCTGGTCCTGCTGGTAAGCGCCGTTATTGTGCGGATGGTCAGGGACAAAAAAAGCGGCAAGGGCGGCTGCGGGTGCGGCTGCGAGGGCTGCGCCAATTCACCCTACTGCCATCCCCAGGCAAATAATCCCCAGCATTGATTTTGTGTCCTGTCGCGGTTTCTCCTCGCGATTTGACAGCCATAGTCCTGAATGAATGATTACCCCAGGAGGCCCCGGACGAAAGT
>JAAVHC010000071.1 GCA_014799925.1 Oscillibacter sp. | reverse complement strand
CCGGCGCGGTTGATCTTGTAGCCGGAGGACAGCTTCTCCAGGTTGCCATTCAGGGCCTTGGTGTTGTTGTTGTAGTTGCGGTAAGAGTTCATCGCCGCAATGTTGTGTTGAATACGCATGTTATTTTACCTCCATAATTCTGTAAGCGGCTGCGCATCCTTGCATCCGCTCCGTTGGGTGATACGCCGCCCCGTCCGGGCATCCGGCCGGACTGTCCGGGGGGTTGGCGCGATACATATTTCAACCGGTCCGCGCGGGCCGGTCGAAACCGGGGAAAAGCCGCGCCGCCTGCGCCGTTCTGATATCCATATGTTTCAGAACGAACAGGTATTTGTGGCTTACACCCGTACTATCGGCTATTTGGCCGGAAACTTAAGGGGTTTTCGGAATTTTTTCACACAGAATTTTTGCATTATTAAATGTAGTAGTTTTCAAACGGCAAAAAACAGAACCGCCCCCGGCGGAAGCCGGGGGCGGTTGGACCGCGGCATGGGAGGGAGACTAAGACAATCTCCGGTTAAAATTCCCGCTGACGCGGACGCCCTCCTGCACGATGAAGAAGGCCTTGGGGTCGATGCGCCGCAGGGCCTCCCGCAGATCCTCGATCTCGTACTTGTTCATGCACGCGCAGAGGATATGGGTGTCCGCGCCGGTGTAGACGCCCTTGCCCTCCCAGCGGGTGACGCCCCGGTGGAGGTTGTTGATGATGTACTCGTCCAGCTCCGGGCTGTCCAGCTTGGTGAAGATCAGCACCTGGACGGTGACGCTCTGCCGGTGGGCCCGGTCCAGGGCGATGCCGTGGAAGATGTTGTTGAGAACGGAATAGATCATCGTGGTGGCGTCGTACATCACCCAGCACAGGAGGAAGATGGCCATATTGAACAGCATGCTGAACTGGCCCACAGTGACCTTGGAGCCTTTCCTGGACATGAACAGCCCGATGATGTCCAGCCCGCCGCCGCAGCACCCGCTGGTCAGGGCCATGCCCGTGCCCACGCCGGAGATCACGCCCCCCAGCAGGCAGCTGGTGATGGTGTCCTCCACGATGGGCGCGGAGGGGATGGGGACGATGCTGAGAAACACGGTGTAGGCCGTGGCGCAGATGAGGGTGTTGCGGAAAAAAGCGTGCCCCAGATGGCGGTAAGCGATAATGAACAGAGGGATGTTCAGAATATAATAGATGATGCCGGACAAATCGAAGGACAGATTATGGATGCCCAGGACCCCCAGTATGGCGCTCCGGAGCAGCTGGCAGAAACCCACCATGCCGCCGGTGATCAGCCCCGCGGGCACCACAAACAGATTGATCCCGACGGAGTAGATCGCCGCGCCCAGAATTGCCATACCGAGCCGGCCCCACCGGCTGCGCATCGCGGAATTGATCATGTTGACAGCACTCCCCTTTTTGGCGTTTTTCGCCCGCACCAGAGAAGTCTATCAGATTACCAGCTATATTGCAAGTATCTTTTTAATCTTTCCCGTCCCCGTTTCAGCGTCCGGGAGACGGAGGACTTGTTCAACCCCTTTTCCTGTGCGATCTGGGGGATGGACATGCCCAGGTCGTAGTAGAGATGGATCATCTCCGCCTGCCGGTCCGTCAGCTCCGACTCCCGGACCCGGCGGAGGTTCCGGCGCAGCCGCGCCAGCTGCTCGCTGTTGTCCTCGCCGTTGGCCCGCTCCCAGGCGGCCATATCTCCCAGAAACTCGTTGTCCCGCCGGGTCAGGGCCTTCCGGGCCGGATTATACCTTGCGCCGGTCATAGGCGTGATACCTCCTGTCATAATAGCGTTCCAGGAACAGGGCCGTCTGCCTGGTCTCCCGGTAGAGAATGTTCAGATCCCGGATGCGCTGCTCCAGCTTGGATTTTTCCGCCGGCGCGGCGGTTTGGGCCTCTTCCTTCAGGGCGATGATCCGCACGCGGATCAGGTCCGCGCTGTGCCGGTAGGAGGCGGCCATATGGAGTAAGGTCATCGTCTCACCTCCCGCAGCCGCAGCCGGCAGGCGGCCGCCCCGCCGGCCAGCCAGGGGGCGACGCAGTCCTCGCAGAGGACCCGCCCCGCCAGACGCCAGTACAGGTCGCCCTGGTACAGCTCCCCGCCGCAGAAAACGCATTCCGCCGCGGGAAAGGCCCGCTGGGGGTCCCGGTGTCTCTTATGTATGGTACGCAAAAAAATTCCTCCTGAAAAACAAAAATTTTGGTTGACAAATCGGAGAAAGTCTGCTATTATACAGTTCGTTGCTAATCGTGCTGGTATAGCTCAGTTGGTAGAGCAGCTGATTTGTAATCAGCAGGTCGGGGGTTCGAGTCCGTCTACCAGCTCCACCTTCTCCTCTGAGTGAACAGCCTGACAATCGCATATGGGAGCGTTCCCGAGTGGCCAAAGGGGGCAGACTGTAAATCTGTTGTCGACGACTTCGGTGGTTCGAATCCACCCGCTCCCACCAACCAAAAAGGTCGTGCCGTTGGCACGGCCTTTTTGGACGTGCAGGCCGGTCTGAAAATCCAGTCCTCCTTTCTTTTTCTAAACTTATTCCAGAATGGCTGTTCCCCGCAGGGATTATACTAGCACATCTGTTCTATTGTGTCAAGGGGAAATTTCAGATTTTCTGTTGACTTTTTTCATTACTCCATTTATTCTATAGATATCACTTCCGAGCTGAAAGATCGGAAGTAATATTTGCCGTGTTTTGCGGTTGCCGCCGCAAGCGGCGGCGAGCAAAACGGCTTAAATCAAATGTATTATTTCCGAATTTTCATTCGGAAATAATACTAAAGGACAGGAGGCCCGAACCATGAGCTTTGGACAGAGACTGCGGGATCGGCGGAAGGAGCTGGGCATCAGCCAGGGAGAGCTGGCCAAAGCGCTGGGCGTCAGCCTCTCTGCCGTCAGCAATTACGAGAACGGACAGAACGCCATGCGGGAGGACGTGCTGCTGCGCCTTTTCCGGGTGCTGCAAATCGAGCCCAACTATCTGTACCAGGACGCCTTCACCGGAGAGAGCTTTACCTGTTCGGTGGAGGAGGAGCGCCTGGTCCGGGCGTACCGGTCCCTGCGCCTGCCGGGGAAACAGGCCCTGCGGGCCATGGCGGACACGCTGACGGCGTACCAATCGGAGATGGAGTCCGACGAGCCGGAGGAGGAGCTCCGCCAGATCCCCCTGTACCGCACTCCGGCGGCGGCGGGCTACGCCTCCCCCGTGTTCGGGGAGGACTTCGACTATATCCCGGTCACCGGCGAGGTGCCGCAGGGGGCGGAGTTCGCCGTGCGCATCCAGGGGGACTCCATGGAACCCCATATCCGCGACGGCTCCGTCGTCTATGTGAACCGGGACCCGCTGAGCAACGGGGACGTGGGGATCTTCTGCGTGGACGGGGACATGCTGTGCAAGCAGTACGTCCGGGACCCGCTGGGGATTGTCTATCTCTTCTCCCTAAACCGGAAGCGGGCGGACGCGGACGTGGTGCTGCCCCGGGACAGCGGGCGGACCATGGCGTGCTTCGGGCGGGTGCTGCTGGCTTCCAGGCCCAAGGCGCCGGGAGGCATGTAGAGCGGTTCGGCGGCGTTCCGTCAAATTTGAAAAGGGACTACCCAAGCGGACCAATTTGTGGTACATTAGACATATAGAGATTCCGAAAAATCCGCCGGAGGGAGGGAGACAGGTTCCTGTATGAAAAGAAAGCTTTTCCTGCTTTTGCTTTTGGCGGCGCTGCCGCTGCTGCTGAGCGGCTGCATGATGTCCGCGTCGGTAGAGGATCTTTACGCGCTCCCCCAGCTGCCGGAGGAGTACAAGGCCCTCAGCGCGCGGCTGTCGGAGATTCTGGCCCTGGGCGCGGAATACGCGCCGCCGCAGGCGGGCAGCAATCTGCCGGCGGTGCAGATGATGGATCTGGACGGAGACGGCAGCGACGAGGCGCTGGCCTTTTTCCGGATCAGCAGCGAGGAGCGCCCTCTGAAGATTTATATCTTCCAGGCGGTGGAGGACGGGTATCAGCAGGCCGCCGTTATCGACGGCAGCGGCACCTCCATTCACAGCATCCGCTATGAGGACATGGACGGCGACGGGGTGCGGGAGCTGCTGGTCAGCTGGCGGGTCAGCGCCGAGGTGCAGTCCATCAGCGTCTACTCCCTGCGCGATATGGAGGCGGCGCGGCTGATGAGCTCGCCCTACGCCCGGTACGAGGTGGTGGACCTGGACGGCGACGACGACCAGGAGCTGGTGGTGGTCCGCAGCGACGACTCGGAGACCGGCCTGAGTCTGGCGGATTACTACGACTGGGACAGCGGATACAACGGCCTGCTGCTCCAATCCACCGCCCGGCTGTCCGCCCCGGTGGCTTCCATCCAGGCCATCCAGACCGGCACGCTTCAGGAGGGCCAGCGGGCGGTGTTCGTCACCAGCCGGATACCCGGCGTGGACGAGACCAGCCGCGCCCTTACGGATATTCTCGCCTACCGTCAGGCGGAGCTGGTCAACATCGTTCTCAGCGGCGACACCGGCGTATCCAACCAGAATTTCCGCTATCTCAACATTCAGCCCACCGATATCTCCGGCAGCGGGGCTACCGCGGTTCCCCGCCCGGCCATGCTGCTGTCGGATTCGGGAGATGAGCTGTACTGGAAGATATACTGGCACAGCTACCGCGCCGACGGCGCCGACGAGAGAGTGGCCATGACCTATCACAACCTGACCGACAGGTGGTATCTCCTGCTTCCCGGCGAGTGGGACGGTCATTTCACGGTGCGGCAGAACAACGTCAGCGCCGGAGTTCATATGACCACCTTTTACAGTATCCAGGGGACAAGCCTGGCCAACGAGCTGCTGACCATATACACCCTCACGGGCACCGACCGGGAGAGTCAGGCCGCGAAGAGCGGCCGCTCCATCCTGCGCCGGGGAAGCGAGACCATTTTCGCCATTTCCTATAGCTTACATTATGACGGCTGGCGCTACGCCGTGGACGGCGGCGAACTCATCGAAGGCTTCAAGGTCATCAGCAAGCAGCTGAGCATGGGCGAAAACTAGCGCGGTTTCTCAGCGAAAAGCGCAATTAAAGTTCTTTTTGATGCTTTTGGAGAATATAAGGAAGGAGGCCCACTGTGGCAAGGAAGGTTTTGGTGCTGGAGGATGAGTCCAGCATCCGCGGATTTATCGTCATCAACCTGACCCGCGCCGGCTATGAGGTCATTGAGTCGGAGACGGGGGAGGAGGCGCTGGAGAAGCTGAAGGAGAATCCGGACATCCGGGTGGCCCTTCTGGACATCATGCTGCCGGGCATCGACGGATTTGAGGTCTGCCGCCGCGTCCGGGCTACCAACACCCGCATCGGCATCATCATGCTGACCGCACGCAGTCAGGAGATGGACAAGGTGACGGGCCTGATGACCGGGGCGGACGACTATGTGACCAAGCCCTTCTCTCCGGCGGAGCTCACCGCCCGGGTGGACGCCCTGTTCCGCCGGGCCGGCGGCGCGGCGCCGGAGCAGGTGGGAGAGATTTATCAGGACCCGTTTCTGCTGAACACCCGGAACCGGACGCTGGAGAAGAACGGCCAGCGGGTGAAGCTGACTCAGGTGGAATATTCCATCATGAAGATGTTTATGGAGAATCCGGGGAAGGCCCTCTCCAGGGAGGAGATCCTGGACATGGTCTGGGGAAGGGATTATTTCGGGGAGCTGAAGATCGTGGATGTGAATATCCGGCGGCTGCGGCTGAAAATCGAGGACAACGCCCAGAATCCCACCTACATCAACACGGTATGGGGATACGGGTACAAATGGGGCTTTTGATACCGGGCGGCAGCGTGCTGCCGCTCCGCAAAACGCTTGAAAAGGGATTTTGCCATGGCCAATAACAGGATTGAAATAACGGGATTAAGGAAACGCTGGCTGGTCAGCTCGCTGAGCCCCATCTTTATCGTGGCCCTGCTGATCGTCGGGACCTTCTGCGTGGTCATGGCGAACTACTACTATAACATGATGCTGGACGGCCTGAAGACCAGGGCCGCCCACGCCAGCGATTATTTTACCAGCAACACCATGACCAGCATCGGGGAGTTCTACCAGTACGCCAACAGCTTTGCCGCCGAATTCTCCGAGAGGGACCGGATCGAGCTTCAGTTCATCAGCTCCTCCGGCAAAATCCTGGTCAGCTCCTACGGCCTCACCGCCGGCATGGCCCCCGGAACGCCCGACATCATCGACTCGTTTCAGAGCAAGGAGATCGAGCCCTTCCGGGGAGTGGATCCCCATACGGGAGAGCACATCATGTCGGTCTGCGCCCCCCTGCTGCTGGACGATCAGGTGGTGGGCGCCATGCGGTACGTCACCTCCATGTCCGCCGTAACGCGGGAACTGCTGATTACCGTGGGGGTGTCCATCGGCCTGCTGCTGGTGGGCGTGGGCATGGTGTATGTGTCAAGCATGGTCTTCATCAACAACGTGGTGGAGCCGGTGGCGGAGGTGACGGAGGCAGCCAAGCGCATCGCCGGGGGCAGCTACGGCGCCCAGATGGAGAACCACTACCAGGACGAGATCGGCCAGCTCATCGACGCCATCAACAATATGTCCTCGCAGATCAGCAAAAGCGAGAAGATCAAGTCGGAATTTATTTCCTCCGTCTCCCACGAGCTGCGCACGCCTCTCACGGCCATCAACGGCTGGGGGGAAACCCTGCTGGAGGACGCGGACGACCCCCAGCTCAAGCGGGGCGTGGGCATCATCCTCAAGGAGTCCCGGCGGCTGACCAACATGGTGGAGGAGCTGTTGGACTTCTCCAAAATGGAGGACGGGCGCTTCACCCTCCGCATGGAGCAGGTGGACATTCAGGCGGAATTCGAGGACACGATCTACACCTACATGGAGCTGTTCAAGCAGGAGAATATCGAGCTGCACTATGATGACAGCTGCGACGAGCTGTTTCCCCCCACTCCCGGCGATCCGGAGCGGCTCAAGCAGGTGTTCTGCAACGTGCTGGACAACGCCGCCAAGCACGGCGGCGCGGGCAAGCGGATCGACGCCGCCGTCACCGGCGGCGAGGGGCACATCGAGATCACGGTCCGGGATTACGGCCCCGGCATCCCGGAGGCGGAGCTGCCCTTCGTGAAGCAGAAATTTTACAAGGGGTCCTCCAAGGCCAGAGGCAGCGGCATCGGCCTGGCGGTATGCGACGAAATCATCCGCCTCCACGAGGGGACGTTTGAGATCGGCAACGCCTCCGGCGGCGGGTGCGTGGTAACGATTACCCTGCCGTTGGAGTGAAGCGGTTTCTTTGCGCCGTCCCGGCGCGGGGGAGCGCTCCCGGAATCGATCAATCAGTGCAAAGGCGGGGCTTATGCCCCGCCTTTGCTACCGGTTCTCATTAAGATACAGCCCCACCCGGCTTTCCAGCAGCCGGATGGTGTCATCCAGCGGCCGGTCCCCGGCGAAGTACGCCCCCAGGGTCTCCTGAGCGATGTCAAAAATAACCATATCGCACAGTTCTATTTTATCTATGCTGTAAATCAGGCTTTCATAACGCTGCTCCTCTTCTTCTGTTGCTCTGCGAATGATATAGGTATACTCCGGCCTGGCAACACCCCGGCTGATGGTTGTGGATATGTCACATTTTTTCGATAACTCGTAGTCGCTGCGATTAATCGGGATAGGGCCGGAAGGGGCTCTGTTTCCTTTCGGCAGGAATGTCTGACGAAGGAAATCCCATGCCGCTTCTTTGTTCCGGCATGTGGAGGACATCGCCAGGCTGCGCCCTGAAATGCTGAAACTGCTGCCAATACTGCCATCCTCCACAGGATATCCAACAAAAGATGCCTTGCCGCCAAATATGTTGTCCAAAACCTGGATATCCTCAAGCCTGCCGATCATGCTCTGCTCCAGCATCTGCCGCCCGCCATATAATCGTTCCACGAGCTCTTCATTGATCGCCATTACCGCATCAAAATCGGTCGAGTCTATTACATCAAAGGGAGATTCCTCCGGAAAATCTTTGACAAACTCTACAAGTGAACGAAATCCCTCACTGTCAAACCGGCACTGTCCGGTCTCCCAGTCCACATAACTATCCAGACACATACAGGAAATATAAACGAAGGCATCCCGCCTGCTGAATGAGTAATTCAGAACAGTGGAATCCGATGGCATGGAGGCAAATGCTTTCCGCAGCTCCGCCAGGGTCCAGCTGGTTCGGTCTCCCACAACGCTCTCCGCGCCCACAAGCGTATTAATCCGTACAGAAGGGAAAGCGATATAAAGCCCTCCATTTACTTCGGCGGCCTTCAGCGGAGGTTCCAGGACCGCGCCGCGTCCCAGCTCCGTGTCATTTTCAATATACGGCCACAGGTCCTCCAGATATCCCGCCTGCGCCATCCGCTGATAGGGCAGGAGCGTGGTGGAGGCATCTGCGGTGTAGCCCATGTCGATAATATCAGGTCCCTTGCCTGCCATGATTTCCGCAAGCAGCCGGGTTTTATCACCGTTGCCCTCCGCATCAAGATAGTCCCTGACCTCAATCTGCACATCCTTATGGGTGTGGTTGAATTCATCAATGGCCTCCCGATCAGGGCCTGATTCTCGCAAGTTGGCATAGATCAGAGTATTCTGCAACGGGGGCTGACTTTGGCCGCCCGCGTCATGGCACGCGGTCAAACCCGCAGCCAGCAGGAGGCACAACAGCGGGAATATCCATCCTTTTTCTATCTTTCTCATCTCGCGCCTCCTTTCATATAGCAGCATTTTATTGAATTAAATTGAAAAAGTCAAATTGATTTTGCGGATACGGGGCGGGGCTTTGCCCCGCCCTGCTACCGGTTCTCATTGAGATACAGCCCCACCCGGTTCTGAACCATCTGGATGGTCTCATCCATGGTTCTGTCCCCGGCGAAGTAGGGGCCGATTGACTCCCAGACAATCTCAGACAGATCATTCTCAGGCCAGTAAATCTGCGTGGTGTCGTTGAGGAGCGTTTCAAAACGTATAAGGTCGTCTTCATCGGGCATATCCACTTCAAACAGCGGCTCGCTGAAAGGGCCGGCAAGGAACTTTCGATCTGGATCACGAGCATCAACCCATCGGTTATAGGTGAGATCAAACTTAATTGCCAGATTGTAATTTGCCAGATTGATATTGATTTTCCTGGTTCCGCCATATCCGTCCATATCGCGCAGCGCCGCGGTATCATATTTTGCCGTCAGCATTTTGCGCATGAACTCCCATGCCGCTTCTTTATTCCGGCAAGCGGAGGACATCGCCAGTTTGCTGCCGTGCAGGTTGAAAAAGCTCCCCAGACTGCCGTCCGCCGTGGGATAGCCGATATAGGAGACGGGCGCGCCAAAGAAAAGGTCATCATAGGTGATGTACCACATCGCGCTGAGCGTCGTAGCATCCAGCATCTGCTCCCCGCTCAGGATCCGGTCGATCAGTTCGGCTCTGATTCCATCTGCGGAGAGCGTTGTTTTCACTTCCTCTGGGAAGGAATCCAGGAATTCCACCATATCCCGGAACCCCTGGCTGTCAAAGGAATTTTCTCCGGTTTCCATATCCACGTACTGCTCCAGCAGAGGGGCGCAAAGCATGGAGAACATATCCCATCTGTTAGTGTTATAACGAAGGATGGTGGAACCCTCCGGCATGGCGGAGTAGGTTTCCATCAGTTCATCCAATGTCCAGCCGCACCGGCCGCCTACAATATGCTCCGGGCCCATCAGGGTTGTGATGGAGACTTCCGGAAAAATCATATAAAGGCCGCCGTTCACCTCGGCGGCTTTCAGCGGCGGCATGAGAACGCCGTCCAGTCCCAGAGCCGGGTCGTTTTCAATATAAGGCCACAGGTCCTCCAGATAACCCTTCTGCGCCAGCTGGCGGTAGGGCAGCCAGGCTTCGCACGCGCGGTCCTTGTACGGCAGAGTTGACCATGCGTCATCTATGTTTCCGCCAAGCCGGTGCATTTCCATAATGTCCGGGACCCGGCCCAGCGAAAGCTCCGTAAAAAGCCGCTCCATGCCGTTTTCATCGGAATAATCCTGAACCCTGATCTGGACATCTTCGTGATACAGATTGAATCTCTTGATAGATATACTGAGTTCTTCCGATACCGGATTCAGCGCGGCGTAGATCAGCACGCCCTCCTCCTGCTCCGGCGGCAGGTCCTCGTTGCCATTGGTCCCGCAGGCGGTCAAACCCGCAGCCAGCAGGAGGCACAACAGCGGGAATATCCATCCTTTTTCTATCTTTCTCATCTCGCGCCTCCTTTCATATAGCAGCATTTTGTCAAATTAAATCAAAAAAGTCAAATTGATTTTGCGGATACGGGGCGGGGCTTTGCCCCGCCTTTGCTACCGGTTCTCATTAAGATACAGCCCCACCCGGCTTTCCAGCAGCCGGATGGTGTCGTCCAGCGGCCGGTCCCCGGCGAAGTACGCCCCCAGGGTCTCCCAGACGATATCGGACAACTCGTCCTCCGGCCAGTAGAGCTGGGTGGTGTGGTCTATTAGTTCTCTGTGCCGCTGGAGGTCCTTCTCTGTCAGAAAATCCATCAAATATATCTCAGGCCCATATTGAAAATGCCGATTCGGCAGATAGTGTTTCAGAGGATCTTCCGGATACCGGCGGACTGTATCGGCCATGTAATACAGTTCATACCAGCAGAGTGCTTCATAATCGTTTAAATTGATTGGAGTATCTATAGACCTATCACTGGCAATTATGGAACTCTCGGTTTTACGCAGGCGCGGCGTGATCATTTGGCGGATATAGTCCCAGGCCGCCGCCTTATTCCGGCAGGTAGAAGACATGCCCAGAACAGTTCCCGTCTGATAGAAAAAGCTGCCTGAACTGCCATCCGCCGTGGGATAGCCGACAAAGGCAGCGCGTTCCTGAAAGATGCTGTCCGAGCGGCAAATATTCCGCGGCCAGTAAAGCAGCATCCCTTCCAGCATTTGGGTCCCGTTCTTAATCCGCCGCATGACCTCTTCTTCTGCCTCCTGGGCCTTTTCATAGTCGACCTCATCGGGGAGCGTCTCCAAAAGCCCTACCAGACTGCGGAAGCCCTCGCTGTCAAAGGTACATTCCCCGGTTTCTCTGTTCACGAACCCTTCCAGCGAATTACAGAGTAGATTGTAAAAAACCTCCCGCTTTGTCATATTATACCGCATGATGGTGGAGCCCTCCGGCATGGCGGCATAGGCATCCATCATGTCGTCCAGCGTCCAGCTGTACCGGTCACCCACTACGCTTGCTCGCCCGATCAGGGTGAAAATCTCCACTCTCTCAAAAAGCATATAAAGGCCGCCGTTTACTTCGGCGGCCTCCAGAGGCGCTTCCAGAACTGCTTCCCGTCCCAGATCCGGATCGTTTTCAATGTAGGGCCACAGGTCCTCCAGATATCCCCTCTGCGCCAGCTGCCGGTAAGGCATAAAGTATCCGTCCTCGGGACCTGTATAACTTCCCGGAAGAGGATCCCCATGGAGCGGGTCCCATACATCTTCCCCCGCTTTTCCATAACAGCGCAGCTCCATAATATCCGGGACCTGCCCCAGGACCAGCTCCGTCTGGAGTCGCTCTCTTCCGCCCTCGTCGGAGTAGTCATGGATTTCGATCTGCACATCCTCGTGCTTTTCGTTAAAGCGGGCGATGGATTTTTCAAGCTTATCGGTCACCGGATTCAGCGCGGCGTAGATTAAAATGTTCTCCTCTTCCGGGGTCCGCTGGTTCTCCCCGCAGGCGGAGAGAACCAGCACACATGCTAGGAGCAGGAAAAACAGAGCGTGCCGGCTGTACTTGATAGAGCCTTCACGAAAACTGTTTGAGAATAATCCCATGCTTACCAAGGAAACCGTTCAAAAGACCCATCGCCAAACGGGCACTCAAAGTCAATGTATGTGTGCCCCTTTTCCTCATATACATGGACTGCATCCATTTGGGTACCGCACGTCGGGCACCGCATCGCCGGTATTCTGGGCTGAATCGTCTCGGCGCTGCACGCATGAGTGTGCTCGTGCGCCTCCGCGTCATAGGCGGCGGCGGTCACGGCCATGAGGGAGAACACCATCATCAGGGCCAGGAACAGGGCCGCCAGCTTCTTTGTATGCTTCATATTCGTTTTCTCCTGTAATTTCATAATAATATGTCTGGTGAATACGGGCCAAAATGCAGTTTGCTGGAACGCTCCGCCCGGGCGTTGGGCCGTATCCCTCAGCACAGCCATAAGATACCATTTTTTTCCGGATCTGTCTATGGGCATCTGGCGCAAATCCAGGATTTGCGCGAAACGCCAAGTCCCGCCTTATTGACTCTTTTTTCCAAATTCTTTATAATAAAGTTACCACCGTGAACTCGTAAGGAGGATATCAATATGCAGATTATGCTGATTGGCGAATATATCAGACAACGCCGTCTAGACCTGGGGATAACTCAGGCGGAGCTGTGCGAGGGTTGCTGCGCGGTCTCTACCCTCTCACGTCTGGAGGCCGGAAAGCAGGTCCCTGGCCGCGCGCTGGTTCATGCCCTGCTCCAGCGGCTGGGCCTGCCGGAGGAACAGTATTTCGCTCTGCTGGGCGAAAGCGAGGCGGCGGTTGAGGCGTTGAAAAAGGATATTCGGGCCGATGAAATCCGCTTCCACAAAGCGCTGGCGGACCAGCGGCCCCAGATCCGGGAGGAGGCCATGGAGAAGCTGGCGAGGCTGGAGGCGCTCACGGAGGAGGACGACCGGATCACCCGGCAGTACATACTGAGTTCAAAAGTCACCCTGGGCAGGCCGGAGGGACCCTACAGCGTCCAGGAGCGGCTGGATATGCTGATGGGGGCCATCCGGCTGACGGTACCCCGGTTCGATCTGGATAAGATAGGACTTTTCCGGTACAGCATAAATGAGACGACGGTTATCAATCAAATTGCGTCAGCTTACGCAAACGCTGGGGAGCGAGAAAAAGCAGCCGGCATTTACAGCCAACTGCTTTCGTATATCGAAGCCCATGATAGAAATTTACCGGGATTTGCCAACCATTTCTGCCTGGTTGCGCATAACTATGCTATTGATTTAGGCCTGTGGGGGCATTATAAAGAAGCTATTGCCCTTGCGGAGCGGGGGTGGGAACTCTGCGTGGCGTATGGGGACTACCAGTTTTTGGCCGGATTTCTGGCCATCCTCGCGGAGTGCAGTTTTTTTCTGGGAGAGAAAGAGAAGAGTGCCAAGCTGTATTGTCAGGCGTACTGTCTCTATGACGTGACCCGGGATAACCGAAACCGCGAAACCATGCGGCAGGAGATGCGGGAACGTTTGGGCCTGAAGCCGCCGTATTAATCAGAATGCCCTTTATCACCTTTATCGGGCATCTCCTCCGCCAGCAGCATCAGCGGCTCCTCCGGTTTCTCCGGGGTTTCGGGGTCCAGCGGTTCCACTGTGACGGGAGAGTCTACTGGGTCAGGCAGGTTTTCGGCCTGGGCTTGACCAGGCAGCAGGGATAAGCACAGCAACAGAGACAACAGCAAAGAGGCAAATTTTTTCAGCATTGGGAGGTCCCCCTTTCTTTATTTTAAAGAATTATATCGTCTTTGTGCGGCCTTGTCCATAGCATCTTGCGCAAATTTGAAATTTGCGCGAAATGCCAAGACACGCTGGCGGGCTTTGGCCCCGGCACAAGGCAATTATGGTTTCCATCGGGGCAATTACATGTTGCATCCCTCCCAAGCCGGCAAAACGGCCCTCCCGCCGGGGGAGGGCCGTTTTGCTGTATCTTCTTACTTCATTCCGGCGGTGATGATCGCCATCTTGTAGACCTCCTCGGCGTTGCAGCCGCGGCTCAGGTCGTTGATGGGGGCGTTGAGGCCCTGGAGGATGGGGCCGTAGGCCTCGTAGCCGCCCAGGCGCTGGGCGATCTTGTAGCCGATGTTGCCGGCTTCGATGTTGGGGAAGACGAAGGTGTTGGCGTAGCCGGCCACCTTGCTGCCGGGGAACTTCAGCTGGCCCACGGTGGGGGAGACGGCGGCGTCAAACTGCATCTCGCCGTCGATGGCGAACTCGGGGGCAAGCTCCTGGGCGGCCTTGGTTGCCGCGGCGGAGAGGGGCACGGTCGCGCCCTTGCCGGAGCCCTTGGTGGAGAAGCTCAGCATAGCCACCTTGGGCTCGATGCCGAAGAACTGGGCGGTGCGGGCGGACTCCACGGCGACCTCGGCCAGCTTCTGGGCGGCGGAGACGGTGACGTTGCCCTCCTTGTCCACGCTGTCCTCGTAGGAGATGTTGATGGCGCAGTCGCCCATGCACAGCATCTTCAGGGCGTCGTCGCCGGTGTCGCGCTTCATGATGAAGCAGGAGGACACCAGGTGCGCGCCGGGCTTGGTCTTGATGAGCTGGAGGGCGGGGCGGACGGTGTCGGCGGTGGAGTAGGTAGCGCCGCCCAGCAGGGCGTCGGCCTTGCCCATCTTCACCAGCATGGTGCCGAAGTAGTTGCCCTTGGAGAGAGCGGCGCGGCAGTCCTCCTCGCTCATCTTGCCCTTACGCAGCTCCACCATCTTTGCGACCATCTCGTCCATGCCCTCATAGGTGGCGGGGTCCAGAATCTCCGCGCCGGACACGTCGAAGCCGTTCTTCTCCGCGGCGGCCCTGACCTCGTCCACGCCGCCCACCAGGATGACGTTCATCAGGTCCTCTTTCATGAGGCGCTCAGCGGCCTCCTGGATGCGGGCGTCGGGACCCTCGGTGAAGACGATGGTGCGGCGGTTGTCCTTCAAATTTTTCAAAAGAGCGGTAAACATGGCTTGCTTCCTCCGTATGTGTTTTTGTTTGCTGCGGGCAGACCCGCACAGATATTTTTATTATACACCAAGTTCTGGCAGGGCTCAATGGGTAATTTGTGAATTTTTGTAATTCCGCGCCGCTATGCCCCTGCCGGGGCGGGGCGCGGGTGTGCGTTCCCGCAAAAAAGCGCTGCGGATTTTCCGCAGCGCTTTTTTGTGACTTCCAGACGGAATTTTTAATTTGGATATACGATCAGCCGGCGGTATAGCCCTGGGTGGTGTCAATGGTGATGGTCCTGGTAGCGCCGTCCCAGCCCACGCCGAAGTCGAAGGTCTGTCCGATGTCGCGGAGCTTGAAGTAGTTGTTGCTGTTGATGTTGTAGGCGGTCAGGGAGATTTCCCTGCCGTCCAGAAGGATTTTCGCGTTGCTGGCGAGGGCGATCTGGGTCGTCCCCGTCCCGGCGGCCATCTCGCCGCCCACGGCGGTATAGGGCTTGCCGGAGGTCAGGGAAATGGAGTTGGTGGCGCCGTCCCAGCCCACCTCGAACTGCTTCCCGGTGCCGCTGAGGACGTAGGCCAGGTCGCGGAGCTTGAAGTAGTTGTTGCCGCCGATGTTGTACGCGTCAAAGCTGACTTTTTCGCCGTTGACCAGGACGGTGGAGGCGGTAGGGACAGCGTCGGCGACGAGCACGCCAGGCAGATCACTGTACGAAATAAAATAATTTCTGTAGAAAGACTGGTTATACTCCGGATAATAGATGTAGCACCACAGCACGTAGATCACGTCCTCACCCGGCTCCGGTTCCGGCAGGGTAAAGGCCGCGCTGCTGCCCGGATACAATTTTACACTGTCTGTCTCGGGCCACTCGAAGTTCCAGTACAGACCATTGGAGGCGGGCGCGAAAAGTTCGTCGTCACCGCCCTCGCTGCGGCAGAGGCGGGTTGTGGCATCCATGTCATAGTAGGTGCGCTGTCCCGCTACAGTCTGATACTCCAGGTAGTAGTAATAGGAGTCCAGCTCAACGAAGATATACGCCGAGCTGTCCGTCCCGGTATTGGATACCCTGATCTGCGTGTCGGGCGTGATCTTTGCGTATCCGGAAGGCTTCGCGAACCGATCGCTTGAGGAAAGAACGATGTTTTCCGACAGGTAGATATCGGTACAATCGCTTATCTTCACATCAATCGCCTCGTACCCCTCTACATCCGGGGCCCCGCTGGCCAGCGCGGTCACGCTCAGCCCCAGGCACATTGCCAGTGCCAGACCCAGTGCTAAGATCCGTTTTCTCATATTGTAACCTCCTGAAAATTTTTGATGTCCCGGCGGCCCCTCTGCGGCGGGGGTGGACCCCCGCCGCAGAGGGGAACCCGTCGAAGGCATGTCTCCACGCCTATTTTATCCGATACTCCGCGGAATTGCAAGATGCTGTATGCAGAATTAGTGAAAATGCCGACAACCCGCAGGGTATTGTACGGGCGGTTTTCATTTTTACACGGTAGCTCCCCGGAATAAAGTTAAAAAATTGTTAGGATTGCGGGTTGAAATAGGATAATACATGGTATACAATAAGCAGGCTGAAAAAGTACGAGCTATTTTGATAAGAGAAAGAGGTCTTCTGCTTGCAGAACGAGAAATTAAGAAATGTAGCGATCATTGCCCACGTCGACCACGGCAAGACCACGCTGGTGGACGAAATGCTCAAGCAGGGCGGCGTTTACCGGGAGAACCAGGAGGTGGTGGACCGGGTCATGGACTCCGGCGACCTGGAGCGGGAGCGGGGCATCACCATTCTGGCCAAGAACACCGCCATCCAGTACGGCGACACCAAGATCAACATCGTGGACACCCCCGGCCACGCCGACTTTGGCGGCGAGGTGGAGCGCATCCTGAAGATGGTCAACGGCGTTATCCTGCTGGTGGACGCCGCCGAGGGCCCCATGCCCCAGACCCGGTTTGTGCTGAGCAAGGCCCTGGAGCTGGGCCACCGGGTCATCGTGGTGGTCAACAAGATCGACCGCCCCGACCAGCGCATTTATGAGGTCATCAACGAGTGCGGCGACCTGCTCATCGACCTGGACGCCACCGACGAGCAGCTGGACAGCCCCATGCTGTTCTGCTCCGCCCGGAAGGGCATCTGCTCCTACCACCCGGAGGATCTGGGGACGGATCTGAAGCCCCTCTTCGAGACGATCCTCAACTATATTCCCGCCCCGGAGGCGGACAACGAGGCGCCCTTCCAGATGCTGGTCAGCTCCATCGACTACAACGAGTTCGTGGGCCGCATCGCCATCGGCCGCATCGAGCGGGGCGTTATCAGGCAGAATCAGGAAATCGCGGTGTGCAACTACCACAGCGCGGGCGCCGCCCCCAAGAAGGCCAAGGCCGTCAGCATCTATGAGTTCGATGGTCTGAGCAAAAAGGCCGTCGCCGAGTCCTCCGCCGGGAACATCATCGCCATGAGCGGCATCGGCGACATCACCATCGGCGACACCATCTGCGCCGCGTCCGACCCCGACCCCCTGCCCTTCGTGAAGATCTCCGCTCCCACTATGGAGATGACCTTCTCCATCAACGACTCCCCCTTCTGCGGGCGGGAGGGCAAGTACGTCACCTCCCGCCAGATCCGGGACCGCCTGTTCCGGGAAACCCTGAAGGACGTGTCCCTCCGGGTCACGGAGATCGAGGGGGCCATGGACGCCTTCAATGTGGCGGGCCGGGGCGAGATGCACCTGTCCATCCTGATTGAGACCATGCGCCGGGAGGGCTACGAGTTCCAGGTCTCCCCGCCCCGCGTGCTCTATCAGGAGATCGACGGCGTGCGGTGCGAGCCCATCGAGCGGCTGGTGACCGACGTGCCCAGCGACAGCGTGGGCGCGGTCATTGAGAAGATGGGATCCCGGAAGGGCGACCTGGTGGAGATGACCCCCGTGGGCGACCGGATGAAGCTGGAGTTCCTGGTGCCCGCCAGAGGCCTTTTCGGCTACCGCAACGAGTTTTTGACCGACACCCGCGGCGAGGGCATCATGGCCTCCGTCTTTGACAGCTACGCCCCCTACAAGGGCGACCTGAGCCGCCGGAACACCGGAAGCCTCATCGCCTTTGAGACCGGCGAGAGCATCACCTATGGTCTCTTCAACGCCCAGGAGCGGGGCGCGCTGTTCATTGGCGCGGGGGTGCCCGTCTACGCCGGCATGGTGGTGGGCGTCAGCCCCAAGCAGGAGGACATCACCGTCAACGTCTGCAAGAAAAAGCAGCTGACCAACATGCGGGCCAGCGGGTCCGACGAGGCCCTGCGCCTGGTGCCCCACCGCGTCCTGAGCCTGGAGCAGTGTCTGGAGTTTCTGGCGGACGACGAGCTGCTGGAGGTCACGCCCAAGAGCCTGCGCATCCGCAAGCGGATTCTGGACCACGAGAAGCGGATGAAGGCCCTGAAGGGCGGTAAGAAATCCTAGGAGACCGGACAATGCGCTCTAGTCAGTAGATCCGGCTGAAAAAAACAGATCGGCAACAAAAGCAGCAACAAAAAGCGGCGGTTGATATACAAGAGTATATCAACCGCCGCTTTTGACCGTCTGTTCGATTACAAAATGTATTCTTGCAGCCGGACTTGCAGGGACTTTCCGGGCTCCTGCATTTCCCCGGCAAATCTCACAAAATCGGGGGCATACCGCAGGAAATTCCTTCCGGCGCCTTCCGCGATTTCTCCGAATTGCACATAGACAAGGGACGGTTTCTTAGCATTTTACCTGTCCATGACCCAATATTTCAGTTTACATAAATTGAGATGTAATTTTAAGTACGGAAAGTTTTAAACATTTTCCACAGAGTTTTCCACAACAATTTTTCTCCCGTTTCCAATGCCCGGAACCGGTTTTCAACAGAAGGTGGAAAACCCGGAAACCGCAGTTTTCCCCTGCCGGCATCCCCGATTTTTGTTTACATAATGACATGTCTCGCATTTGTGCGGCATTTCCCCTGCTTTCCCGCCGGGGATGGGTCACATGGTCTCTCCTCCGGCGAATCGGATCGCGCCCAGGGCCAGCTCCAGGGTGGGGTCCGTCACCGGGAAGTCCAGGCCGTAGCGCCTGACCGCCAGAGGCATCTCCGTACAGCCCAGGATCAGCGTCTCCGCGCCCTGGCGCAGAAGGTCCTCCATGGTCCTGCGCACCGCCGACGCGTCGTAATCCGTGCGCCCCGCCTTCACGCCCCGGTAGATCATGTCCATCACGGCCCGCTGGCCCGGCCCGTCCGGGGTCAGCAGCCGGATGCCCGTGCCTTCAAAGCAACGCGGATAGATGCCGGTTTGCACGGTGCCGTCCGTAGCCAGCAGCCCCGCCGTCTCCACGCCCCGTTCCCGCAGGGCCCGGGCCGTCAGACGGAGCATATGCAGGAGCGGGATGGATACGGAAGCCTGCACCGCGTCATAAAAGCAGTGGGCGGTGTTGCAGGGCATGATCAGCACTTCCGCGCCCTGCCGCTCCAGGCCCCGCGCGCTGGCGGTCAGCTCCGGCACGGGGTTCGCGCCGCCGCTGAGGATCGCCGCCGTGCGGTCGGGAATGTTGGTGTTGCTGTCGATGAGCACCCTCAGATGGTCCTGATCGCAGGAGGCCCTTGTGTGCAGGATGATTTTCTCAAACAGGTCGGCGGCCGCCAGCGGCCCCATGCCGCCGATAATGCCGATTGTCTTTTTTCTCATAGGGCGATCCCTCCTCCGGCCTCGCCCTTACCACAGCCGAAACGTCTGGACCCCCCACTTGGCGGCCTTGTACGTGACGGTCTCCAGCTCTCCCGCCGCCTCCTTCAGCAGCCGGCGGATGGGCAGATGCTGGGGGCAGCGGCTCTCGCACTTGCCGCAGCCCACGCACTGGGAGGCGCTGCTGGGGTCCTTGCGCATGGCGGTGCATTGCAGGTAGTCCCGCCGCCCGGAGGACTTGCTCTCGGCGTACATGGCGTTATAGCACCGGAAGGCGCCGGGGATGTCCACGCCCTTGGGGCAGGGCATGCAGTAGCCGCAGCCGGTGCAGCCCACCTTGACGCAGCGGCGGATTTCCTCCCTCACCCGCTCCACCAGGGCTTTGCCGGCCTCGGTCATGCACCCCGGCCGCGAAGCGGAGGCCACCGCCAGGTTCTCCTCCACCATCTCCATGGAGTTCATGCCGGAGAGCACGCAGGTCACCTCCGGCTGGTCGTACAGCCACTGAAAGGCCAGCGCGGCCGGGGTAAGCCCCTCCGGATTGTCCCGGAACAGCGCCTTGGCCGTCTCCGGCAGCAGGTCCACCAGCCGCCCGCCCCGGAGGGGCTCCATGATGATCACCGGCAGGCCCTTGCGATGGGCGTATTGGAGGCCCTCCACGCCCGCCTGGCTGGTCTCGTCCATGTAGTTGTACTGGATCTGACAGAAGTCCCAGTCATAGGCGTCCACCAGCATCTTGAACATGGGAGCGCTGCCGTGATAGGAGAAGCCAATGTTCCGGATCTCCCCGGACTTCAGCTTTTTGGCGATCCACTCCTCCATGCCCAGCTTCTTCAGCTTCTCCCAGGTGGCTAGATCCGTAAGCATGTGCATGAGGTAGTAATCAATATGGTCCGTCCCCAGCCGCCGCAGCTCCTCCTGGAAGGTCTTCTCCACCCCGTCCATGGACCTGATGAGGTAGTGGGGCAGCTTGGTGGCCAGATAGACCTGGTCCCGGCAGTTGTTCCGGCGGAGGATTTCTCCCACCGCCGCCTCGCTGCCGGGGTAGATGTAGGCGGTGTCCAGATAGTTTACTCCGCCACGGATGGCTGCCATGACCTCCCGCTCCGCCTTGTCGATGTCGATGCCGCTCCCCTTCCGCGTGAAGCGCATACAGCCATAGCCTAGGAGGGATATGTCCCTCCCCTTTTTATCCTTCCGATACTGCATTTGCACGCGACTCCTTTCCCATCTGCTCGATGAATTGTGAAAAACAGGGAGAACCGCCGGGGAGGGACGCGGAGGCCTGAAACATGGCTTCCGCGTCCTCTTCCGTCTCACAGGCGGCCAGCCAGCTGTAGTAGCCCGCCATGCTGTGGGCACAGGCAATGCCGCCGCCCTCCCGCTGGAAAAGGCCGGTGATCTCCCCGGACAGGGTCAGGGCCATCCGGCCCAGATTCAGCGCCGCCAGCTTATTCCGGTTCAGATAGGCGGACAGATCATCGCTCCGGCCGTCGAACAGGGCCTCCAGCAGCGCCCGGTTCGCGTCGGACAGCGCCGGGATCTGTCGCTCCAGGGCCTCCAGGGCACGGTCCACCGCCGCCGGGTCCCCCAGCGGAATATAGGACTGGCCGGTCAGGGCCTTGTACTGCCGGTTCATGGCGTCGAACCGGTCCTGATATCCCTCTCCGGAGCCGGCGCGTCCGGGCAGACGCAGATCCACGCCGTAGCGGCGGTAGCCCCAGGCGGAGAGGGGAATCCGGGTGACCAGATCCTCCTCCTGAATGATGTTGAAAAAGCTCTCATAGCCCTCGGTCCGTCCCCTGGTGGACACGGCGGGCGCAGCGAAGGTGTAGCAGAAAATCCGGGACGCCGGGGTTCCGGCCTCCGTCAGCCGAACCGCCGTCAGGTTGGCCGCGGCCCCGCCCCGGCTGTGTCCGGTGATCAGAAATCTGGCCTGGGCGGGAGAGATTTCCGCTTCGGACAGATATTTTTGCAGATTGGACGTCAGTTCCCCCGCAGCGAGAGCGAACCCCTCGTGGTCGCCGCCTACGCCCATCCTCAGATTGCTGGCCCACTCCATAACGTCTCCGGTGCCCCGGACCACCACGGCCACCAGCGGCACGGCCCTGTCTTCCGCCCGGATGGTTTTGCGGGCGAAGGTATAAGCGGCCAGATCATCCCCTCTCTCCTGGACGGAATCGTAGTGAAACGCCTTTACCTGGGTGAATCCCAGCGCCGCCAGCGCGTCCCCCGCGGCGGAACCATCCTCCGTCTCCGCGTAAGCCGCGCCGCTGAGCGCCATGGCCGTCAGGGCCAGCTCGTGCCGGTACGCAGCCGCGTCCCCCGCGAACCAGTCGTCGTCCCAGATGGCATCCACCTGCACGTCAGGCGTGCCGGCAACTCCGGTTGCCATGGTGATCTTCGTTCCGCCGGATTCCGCCGCTCCCGCCCCCGGAATCAGGGCCGCCGTCAGTCCCAGGGCCAGCAGGACGGCCAGCCGCCGCCGGATATTTTTCATGTGATACACGCTCCTTTCTTCGTCTGAATGTGATACACATCCTATTTTAACATGTGCGCAGTTTCAAATCAACTATGCGCAGGAAATCCTGGATCGCGACATTTCCGCCGGAAAATCCGCCTCTGGCCGGAATTGGGGCTTTTCAACTGCCGGAGTCTGTTGTATGATATAGAAAAGGGAAAATTTTTCTTTTGCCAGGAAAGGAGGCGCGCCATGGACCGCTCCGTAGCGTTGACGGAAATGCTGGACGCCAGGGAGCGCCGGGCCCGGCGGCAGCGGGAGCTGCTGGACCGATACCGGCTGCCCCTGATCTCCTTCACCATGAATATCGCCGGGCCGGTGAAGAACGGCCCTCCGATCCGCCGGGGCTTCCGTCTGGGGCGGACGCTGCTGCTGGGGCAGCTGGAGCGGATGGGAGCGCCCTGCGTCTTTCGGGAGGAGCTGGACGAGGCCACGGGCTGTGAGGGCCTCTACGCGGTGGACGCCCCGCCCGGCGCGCTTAAAGAGCTGACCTGCGCCCTGGAGGATGGCACGGAGCTGGGTCGGCTTTTTGATCTGGACGTGCTGGACCCGGACGGGGGCAAGCTGGACCGGGCGGAGCCTCGCCGCTGCCTGATCTGCGGCGCTCCCGCCAAGGCCTGCGCCCGCAGCCGGGCCCACTCCGTGTTGGAGCTTCAGGCAAAGACCCGGGCGCTGCTGGAAACGGCCCTGAACCGCCGCGACGAGGAAACCGCCGCCGGTCTGGCCGTCCGCGCCCTGCTCTATGAGGTCTGCACCACGCCCAAGCCGGGGCTGGTGGACCGGGCCAATAACGGCAGCCATCGGGATATGGATATTTTTACCTTCCTCCGCAGCGCCGCCGGCCTGTGGCCCTATTTCGCCCAGTGCGTCCGGATCGGCCGGGACACCGCGTCCCGGTCCGCGCCGGAGACCTTCGCCGCTCTCCGATGGCCGGGCAAGCTGGCCGAGGGCGGCATGGCTGCCGCCACCGGCGGCGTGAACACCCACAAGGGGGCCATTTTCTCCATGGGCCTTCTTTGCGGCGCTCTGGGCCGTCTGGACCGTTCGGTATGGGACCGGCCGGAGCAAATTCTGGCGGAGGTTTCCGCCATGGCGGCGGGTTCGGTGGACCGGGAGCTGTCCGGCCTTACCGGCGGCGCGGCCCGCACGGCGGGCCAGCGGTTCTATCTGCAATACGGCGTCACCGGCGTCCGGGGGCAGGCCGAGGCCGGGTTCCCCGCAGTGCGGGACTGGGGCCTTCCCGTCCTGGAGGAGGGACTGGCCCGTGGGAAGACCACGGACGAGGCAGGCGCCGCCGCCCTGCTGGCGCTCCTGGCGCACACAGCCGACACCAATATGATCGCCCGCGGCGGCATTGGGGCCCAACGGGAGACGGCGGAGGCGCTGCTCCGGCTGCTCCGGGATGAACCCTATCCCGACCGGGAGACGCTGGACGGGCTGGACCGGGCGTTCATCGGGAGGAATCTCTCCCCCGGCGGCAGCGCCGACCTTCTGGCGCTCTGCTATCTGCTGCATTTCCTGCGAGAGGAGGCGGAATAAATGGCATACTCCATTTCTCAGGTTTCCCCCGGCGACAAGCGGGCCATGGCGGAGATCGACGCTCTGCTGGAGCGGGAGGGGGTCCGCCGGGACCGGAATCTGGACTATATCTGCGCCCTGTACGACGAGGATTACCGTGTCGCCGCCACCGGCAGCTGCTTCGGCCCCACTCTCCGCTGCTTTGCCGTCAGCGCCGGCCATCAGGGGGAGGGACTGCTCAATCAGGTGGTGACCCATCTCATGGAGGTGCAGCTGGAGCGGGGCAACCTCCGGCTGTTTCTCTACACCAAGGAGTCCACGGCGAAATTTTTCGGGGATCTGGGCTTTTACGAGATCGCCCGCGTCAGCGGTTCCCTGGTCTTCATGGAGAACCGCAGGGACGGGTTCGCCGGGTATCTCCGGACCCTGGAGCTGGCCCGGCGGTCTGGCCGCTCGGCGGCGCTGGTCATGAACGCAAACCCCTTTACGCTGGGCCACCAGTATCTGGCAGAAACCGCCGCCGCGTCCTGTGACGCGCTCCACCTGTTTCTGGTCAGCGAGGACGCCAGCCTGTTTCCCTTCGCCGTCCGAAAGAAGCTGGTAACGGAGGGCGTGGCCCATCTTCCCAACGTGGTCTGCCACGACAGCGGCCCCTATATCATCAGCAGCGCTACATTCCCCAGCTATTTTCTGAAGGATGAGGCCGCCGTCATTGAGGGCCACGCCCGGCTGGACCTGGCCATTTTCGTCCGGATTGCTCAGGCCCTGGGCGTTACCGTCCGCTACGTGGGCGAGGAGCCCACCAGCCAGGTCACGGGCCTCTACAACCAGATCATGGCCGCCGAGCTCCCAAAGGCGGGGATCGGCTGCACGGTCATCCCCCGCAAGGAGGCGGAGGGCGCGCCCATCAGCGCCAGCGCCGTCCGCCGGCTGATCCGGGCCGGCCGGCTGGAGGAGGTCCGCGCCCTGGTGCCCCGGACCACCTACGCCTACCTGACCTCCCCAGAGGCCCGGCCGGTGATCGACCGCATCCGCCGGGCGGGGGATGTGACCCACTACTGACCGGACGGCCCGCCGGGCCGTTTCCCGTATTTTTATCAAACCCCGGGGCGGGACGGCGAAGCATCGCCGTCCCGCCCCGGGGTTTCACTTCAAAATATTCTGCGTGAAGCATTCGCTTTATATTATTTCCGAATTAAAAATTCGGAAATAATCATTTGATTCAAGCCGCTTTGCTCGCCGCCGCAAGCGGCGGCAACCGCAAAACATGGCATATATTACTTCCGGCCTTTCGGTTCGGAAGT
>JAAVHC010000070.1 GCA_014799925.1 Oscillibacter sp. | reverse complement strand
TTCGTTCCGCAACTGCCATTGACCGTCTGTTTGTCATCCTGCCCTTGGCGCATTTGTTTTTATTGTCCTTTTTGATGCATCGCTGTCTTTGTCTGCCGCTATTCGTCGTTTTAGAACCCTTTTGTGCAGTTTTTAATTTTGCTCATTTAGAGCATATAATATAGTGGGCCGCGGAATATGGATGAGTGCATGGGAGCATATGATCTCTTTCATCATACCAGTCCGCTACGCTTCTTCCGATCCAATAGCCTGGATTTTTATACTGAAATGGTGCGGCGCTTTATTGGCGTTTGTACTGGCTGGCCGACCGGTCACGTTATCATTGAAGACCGGGCCATCATCGGAGGAAAGACCAACGAATCGGCACCTGTGCGGTTGGACGATGAGTTGTCCGTAATTCAAGCAGTCATCATCTCCCCCTTGCAGGAAATGCTGGGACATCAGATCCAATTTGTCGGCAGGTTTTCCACGAAAGATGTCATTTTAAATGAACAGTATCCTGACTCAGCTAGAGGATTCGTTTTATGGTTCAAGCGCTGCAAGGCCATAGGACGCAAATTTTCATTGCCGTTCGTTCATATCGCCGCTCTCCAGTTACCGGACGATCGTGTCATGACCGACAAAATCAATGTGATCCGAAACCGTGGTTGTACCGCCGAGCATATGGCTTGCGCCAATTGCAATATGAATTGGATTTCCCTGCAATTCAAGTAGTATTGGCTGTCTTAGCAAATGTTTTGGGGGGACATTCCCTTATGAAGTGTCCCCCGAGTCCGGACGGCTCTTCTGTTCGGTTTTTATACGATTCCTTCAAAAACCAGGAAAAAGTCAGGACCCCCGGCTGCGTTTCCTCGCAGCCGGGGGTCGGGATGCGCCCGATTATCGGTCCAACGTCTCCTTCACGGAGGCCGCCGCAGCGTCTACCACGTCGGTAGCCGTCTGCATGGCTTTGCCGGCGGGCGTCTTTTTCACAGCGCTGGTGTGCATGGCCATATCCGCCGCCGCGCCGGCCACCGCGCCCAGCAGCATCCCCTTCAAAAATCCGTTCATTGCTCCACTCCTCTCTCGGTCTGCGGCTAGTATGGCCCGAACGAAAAAAATTAGTTTGCCAAATCCTGTCAGTCCATATATAATAGGGGAAACTACCGACAACGCGCGGAAGCAGCCGCGCTGCGGCGCTTTACAGCCGCAGAAGGAGAGACGCCATGACAACAAAAATCTATTTAGTCCGCCACGCCGAGGCGGAGGGCAACCTGTTCCGGGTGGCCCACGGACAGTACGACAGCGTCATCACCCCCCAGGGCTACCGGCAGCTGGCCTATCTCCGCGACCGCTTCCAAAACGAAAAGCTGGATGCCGTTTACGGCAGCGACCTCACCCGCACCCACACCACCGCCTCCGCGCTGTACGTTCCCCGAGGTCTGCCCTTTCGGCCTCTGCCTCTGCTGCGGGAGATCCGGCTGGGCGTCTGGGAGCAGATGACCTGGGGCGAGATTCAGCGTATGGACAAACGAATGTATGTGGATTTCAACAAGCGCCCCGATCTGTGGCGCGCGGAGGGCGCGGAGACCTTTGCCCAGGTCCGGGACCGCGTGCTGGCAGGCATCCGGCAGATCGCGGCGGAAAATCCCGGCGGCACAGTGGCCGCCGCCAGCCACGGCGCGGCCCTGCGGACCCTGCTGGGTACCCTCCAGGGCATGAGTCTGGAGGAGATCGGCGGGACCGGCCACGGGGACAACACCGCCGTCTCCCTGCTGGAGGCGGACGGCGACCATATCCGGGTGGTCTTCCGGGACGACGCCAGCCATCTGCCCGCCGAGGTGTCCACCTTCCGCCGCCAGAGCTGGCATAAGGATGACGCCGCCACCGAGCCGGGCCTCTGGTTCCGGACCGGCCGGGAGGACGAGCGCGGCAAGGCCGCCCAGGCCCTGCTGGACGAGGACGTGGTGGGGAAGATCTCTATGGAGGTGGAACCGGACGCTCTGCGCGTCACGGAATACGAGATGGTCCCCGCCCTCCGGGGCCAGCGGTATGGCGTTCAGCTGTTGGGCCAGGCGGTGCAGTACGCCCGGATGAGGGGGAAGGAGAGGCTGGTCCTGTCCTGCCCGGAGGAGCTGAAGGGCTATTTCCGCAAGTATGGCTTCGCCCCGGCGGGGGAGGAACTGGTTATGGACCTGCGCCGGGTGGTGCGGGAGATCCCGGAGACGGGAGCCTGACGCCGTTGTATACGCCCCGCAACAGATTTCCGAAAGGCTGCACGTTTTGTGCGGCCTTTTGCCTTTTTCCGGCTCCGGCGAAAACGCGGGCGGTTGATTTTGCTCCGTGGTCCCTATTGCAATCCGGCAATGGTTGTGATATGCTGACAACAGGAAAGAGTAATCTTTCAGCGCTGCCACAGCGGATTGCGGCTGACAGGAAAAAGAAACAGCCGCCCCTCAGCCGCAGAGTGCGGTTACTTCTTGTAACAAACCTGGAGGGCTGACCGCCTGCCATCACGCGATGACCCCATCAAGGGGTCACGCGCGATCTGATCCCGCACAGCCCGGCGGATGCGGCCGTCGCAGGATCTCTGGCAGCGCCATTTCTATCTTTTATTATATTACTTCCGACCTGAAGGGCCGGAAGTAATATTTGCCGTGCCTTGCGATTGCCGCCGCCTGCGGCGGCGAGCAAAACGGCTTATATCAAATATATTATTTCTGAATTTTCAATTCGGAAATAATAGCCGGCTTCCTCCCTTTGTCAAGAGGAAACTTTCACACAGGAGGACCTCGATATGGAGCGGTTCCATTTTCTCCCCGTCAGCCGCCGGGACATGGAGGACCGGGGCTGGTGGTACTACGACTTCCTGGTGGTCACCGCGGACGCCTATGTGGACCACCCTTCTTTCGGCACGGCCATCATCGCCCGCTGCCTGGAAGCTGAGGGATTCCGGGCAGCTGTTCTGGCGCAGCCGGACTGGCACAGCGCGGAGGCATTCCGGGCCATGGGGAAGCCCAGGTACGGCGTGATGATCGGCGGGGGCAATATCGACTCCATGGTGGCCCACTACACCGCCGCCAAAAAGCGCCGGTCCTCCGACGCCTACAGCCCGGGAAACAGGATGGGCCTGCGGCCCGACCGGCCCACCATCGTCTACGCCAACCGGGCCAGGGAGGCCTTCCCGGATACGCCCATTATCATCGGCGGCCTGGAGGCCAGCCTCCGGCGGTTCGCCCACTACGACTACTGGGACGACGCGGTGCGCCGGTCCATCCTCTTCGACGCCCAGGCGGATCTGCTGGTCTACGGCATGGGGGAACGGGCCACGCGGGAGATCGCAAAACGTCTGGCCCACGGCGAACCAGTGGAGAGCATGACCGATATCCGGGGCACCGCATATGCCGCCAAAGAGCCTGCCTGCGCTTACGAGAATGTCACGGTTCCCTCCTTCGAGGCGGTGGTTTCGGATAAGCGGGACTACGCCGAGGCAACCAGAATTGAGTACGAGGAGCACGACCCCGTCCGGGGTAAGGCCATCCTTCAGCGCCACGGGGACCGGGTGCTGGTGGTCAATCCCCCCGCCATACCCCTGAGCCGGGAGGAGCTGGACGCAGTGGCGGAGCTGCCCTACGCCCGTGAGGTCCATCCCATGTACGACGAGCTGGGCGGCGTGGCCGCCATTGAGGAGGTCCGCTTCTCCGTCACCCATAATCGGGGGTGCTTCGGCGGGTGCAATTTCTGCTCCCTGGCCTTCCACCAGGGCCGGATGATCACCTCCCGCAGTCATGAGAGCGTGGTGAGGGAAGTGGAGGGATTTACCCGCGATCCCAAGTTCAAGGGCTATGTCCATGACGTGGGCGGGCCGTCGGCCAACTTCCGGCATCCCAGCTGCAAGCAGCAGTTAAAGAACGGCATGTGCAAGAACCGCTCCTGCCTGGCCCCCACGCCCTGTAAGAACATTGACCCCAGCCACGCCGACTACCTGGCTCTCCTGCGGAAGGTCCGGGCGGTGCCGGGGGTGAAGAAGGTGTTCATCCGCAGCGGCATCCGGTTCGACTACCTGATGTGCGAAAAAAACAGCGAGTTTCTGTCCGAACTGGTGAGGTATCACGTCTCCGGGCAGCTGAAGGTAGCCCCGGAGCACTGCTCCGCCCAGGTGCTGGACTACATGGGCAAGCCTCATTTTGAGGTCTACGAGCGGTTCCGGGACAAATACCAGCGGCTCAACCAGCGCTACGGCCTGGAGCAGTATCTTGTGCCCTACCTGATGAGCTCCCACCCCGGCTGCACCCTCAATGACGCGGTGGAGCTGGCGGTGTTCCTCAACCGGACGGGCCGCCAGCCGGAGCAGGTCCAGGATTTTTACCCCACGCCGGGAACTCTGTCCACCTGCATGTGGTATACGGGCCTGGACCCCCGGACCATGGAACCGGTGTACGTGGCCAAAAGCCCCCACGACAAAGCCCTCCAGCGGGCTCTGCTGCAATGGAAGCGCCCGGAGATGCGCCGGCTGGTGGTGGAGGCCCTCCACAGGGCGGGCCGGGAGGATCTGATCGGGTACGGGAAGGATTGCCTGGTGCGCCCTTTGGGCAGTCCACAGGACTGCCGGGCGGGCCGTTCGGACTCGAAGCGGAGGAATGACGGCCCCCGCCGTCCCCTCCACAGGGAAAAGCCGGAAGCGGGGACGAAAAAGCACGCCTCCGGCAAACCTGCGAAGCGTCCGCAAAAGCCGGGGAAGAGCGCGAGGCCCGGCGGCCGGGGGCGGCGGAAGACGGGGAAACAGCCGTGAGAGCGCCCGTATCCCGGTTTTTGCTTTTGAAACATTTTTGGTGACTTTTCGCTCCGGATGGAGTACAATACCCGTATCATTCTGTAATGGAGGAATTTCCCTTGAGAAAGCTGAACGAAGCCATTGACCGCTTCTGCGCCCTGCATCCCCGGCTGGGCATCCCGGGGCTGATGCGGTACATCGTCATCGCCAACGCCGTGATCTACATTTTCAGTATGTTCGACAAATCCGGCCTGCTGGAGAGTACGCTGGCCATGGACGCCGGCGCCGTGCTCCATGGGCAGGTCTGGCGGATCGTGACCTTTGTCCTGATCCCCACCGGGAGCCGGCCCCTGTCCGTGCTGCTGTCCCTGTTCTTCTACTACTGGCTGGGAGAGTCCATGGAGCGGCTGTGGGGCAGCACGAAGTTTACCGTCTACTACGTCAGCGGGATGCTTCTGAGCGTGCTGGCGTCCATCATCGCTCTGTTCCTGGACGGCTTCGCTTTCCCGCTCTACGGGGCGGCCTACGTGAACGCGGCTCTGTTTTTCGCGTTCGCTCTGACCTATCCGGAGGCCGTGGTGCGCGTGTTCTATATCATCCCCGTGAAGATGAAGTGGCTGGGCATCCTGGAGGCCGCCGGCTACGTTCTGGCTGTGGTCCTGGGCATCTACTGGGGACTGTGGGGCTATGCGCTGACGCCCGTTGTGGCCATGCTGAACCTGTTCGTGTTCTTCTCCCCGGACTTCCGCCGCAGGGCGGACACGGTCCGGGCCCGCGGCCGCCGGGAGGCGGTGCAGTTCCGCAGGGCGGTGAAGGAGCAGAAGAAGCAGCGGGGTTACAACCACAAGTGCGAGGTCTGCGGCCGGACAGATACGGACTTCCCGGATCTGCAATTCCGGTACTGCTCCAAGTGCAGCGGGTATCACTGCTTCTGTGAGGAGCACATTTTTAATCATACGCATCATCTGGAGTAAAGGCCGGGGCCTCCGGCCCCGGACCCCGGTGACTTTTTGTGCGGACCAAAAGTCACCAAAAAGCCGCCCAAACCAATGGTTTTGGAATCCTTTATTATTGCGGGGTTGTTCTAACGAACACAGAGGGGCGAAGCCGTTTCTCAGTCTATCCCTTCGCCGCAGCCGGGAGTTCCCATAGCGATGCGGCAGGGAGTATCAATAACCGCATGAAAATAGACGCAGAAGGGAAAAGCAGCGAACGTCTCCACGCATGGGCGTGGCTCGTCACTCCCACGTCTCCCATATATCGGGACAATACCCCACGGTGACGAGCTTTCCGTTGCGGACGATGGGAGTCAGGAACAGCTGGGGATTCTCAAACAGCTTGTCCTCCGCCGCGTCAGGCGTGATATAAGCCATATACAGGTCCTGATAGGCCCTGCACCTGGTGTTCACCAGCTCCTGGTAGCTCAGCTTCTGCCGGATGGAGCGGTACTCCCCCAGGGAGAAGCCCTTCTTGGGCAGGTCGATGTACTGGTACTTGATCCGCCGCTCCTTGAACCAGCGCTCCGTTTTTTTGGTGTCAAAGCACTTGGAGGAACCGAAAATCTGGATGTTCATGTTAATATGCTCCTTATGAAATGTTTTGAACTGGAGGAAAAATCTTTGCAATACGAGATCATCAATCTGCGGGACCATCCGGAATACAAGGGGGAAGCCGCGGCGTGGTTCCACGCCAAATGGGGCATTCCGCTGGAAGCGTATCTGGACAGCATGGAGCGGTGCGTGAAAAACACGGACGCGGTGCCCCAGTGGTACCTTGCCAGAACGGACCGGATGATCGGGGGTCTGGGCGTGATTGAGAACGACTTCCACAACAGGAAGGATCTGACGCCCAACGTGTGCGCCGTCTATGTGGAGGAGAGCTGCCGCTGTCAGGGCGTCGCGGGCGGACTGCTGGACCACGTCTGCCAGGATATGGCGGGCAAAGGGATCGGCACCCTCTACCTGCTGACGGACCATGCGTCATTCTATGAGCGTTACGGGTGGGAATTCTTCTGCATGGTGCAGGGGGACGGAGAAGACGAGCCCAGCAGGATGTATATCCATCGAACAAAGGAGGAAAACCCATGACAGAGACAGTAAAAACCCTGAAAAGCTGGATCGAGCAAACGGACAACATCGTCTTTTTCGGCGGAGCCGGGGTCAGCACGGAGAGCGGCATCCCCGATTTCCGCAGTACCGACGGCCTCTATCACCAGCAGTACGACTATCCTCCGGAGACGATTCTGAGCCACAGCTTTTATGAGCGGAACCCGGAGGAGTTTTTCCGCTTCTACCGCAATAAGATGCTCTACCTGGACGCGATTCCCAACGCCGCCCACAAGAAGCTGGCGGAGTGGGAGGACTCCGGCAGGCTGAAGGCCGTCATCACCCAGAATATCGACGGCCTCCACCAGAAGGCGGGGAGCCGGAACGTCCTGGAGCTCCATGGCAGCGTCCTGCGGAACTACTGCGCGAAATGCGGCGCGTTCCACGGGGTGGAGGAGATCGTCAGCAGTACCGGGGTGCCCCGGTGCCATTGCGGCGGGATCATCAAGCCGGATGTGGTCCTCTACGAGGAGGGACTGGATGAGGATGTGATGATGCGCGCCGTCTCCGCCATCCGGCACGCGGACGTGCTCATCATCGGCGGCACGTCCCTCACGGTATACCCGGCGGCGGGGCTGGTGCGGTACTACCGGGGGGACAAGCTGGTGGTCATCAACAAGACCGCTTTGGGCGCGGGGGCGGACCTGACCGTCACGGAGCCCATCGGTGAGGTCATGGCGCAGCTATAGGATCTGAACTGATTGTACCACAGAATGAAAAAAGAGGGAAGCATGGAAAAAGCAAAACGCCTCAACGGCAGGGACGGATTTTACAGCCAGATCTTCAAGCTGGTTCTGCCGATCATCATCCAGAACCTGCTCAGCGCGGCGGTCAGCTCCGCCGACGTGGTGATGCTCAACTACGTGGGCCAGTCCGCTATCTCGGCGGTGTCCCTGGCCGCGCAGTACGCCAGCATCCTGTTCATGGTCTTCTACGGCCTGGGCACCGGGGTGACCATCCTGTCCGCCCAGTACTACGGCAAGGGCGACATGCGGGCCATCCAGGTGGTGGAGGGCATCGCCATGCGGTTCTCCATCCCCATCGCCCTGGCCTTTGCGCTGTCGGCGATGCTGATGCCGGAGATGATGATGCGCCTGTTCACCAACGACGGGGAGCTGATCGCCATCGGCGCGTCCTATCTCCGTTATATGTCTGTCAGCTATCTCTGCTGGGGCGTCATCGAGGTCTATCTGGCCACCCTGCGGAGCATCGGCCGGGTGATGATCAGCACCGCCATGAACATGCTGGCCTTCTCCCTGAACATTTTTCTCAACGCGGTGTGGATTTTCGGCCTCTTCGGCGCGCCGAAGCTGGGGGCTGTGGGCGTCGCCATGGCCACGAGCCTGTCCCGGCTCATTGAGCTGGCAGCGTGCGTGGTGGTATCTGTCCTCAGTAAGGACGTACATCTGAACCTTAAGTACATTTTTGTGAAAAACAGGCCTCTGTTCTCCGACTTCGTCCGGCTGTCCCTGCCCGCCCTGGGCAATGATATCAGCTGGAGTGTGGCGTTCTCCATGTATTCCGTTATTTTGGGCCACCTTGGCACCGATGTGGTAGCGGCCAATTCCTTCGTTATTGTGGTACGGAACTTCGGGACCATCCTCTGCTTCGGCATGGCCAGCGCGGGCGGCATCCTGCTGGGGAACATTATCGGGGAAAACAGGCTGGAGGAGGCCCGGGACGGCGCGAAAAAGCTGATGAAGCTGACGGTCATTACCGGGGCCGTCGGCGGGCTGATCATTCTGGCATCCATGCCCTTCGTGCTGGCCTACGCCGGCGGCTCCCTGTCGGAGCGGGCCATGGGCTACCTGCGGAACATGCTGCTCATCAACACTTATTACGTTATGGGCGCGGCGGTGAACACGACCCTCATTGCCGGCGTTTTCCGGGCGGGGGGCGACAGCCGGTTCGGGTTCATCTGCGACACCATCGACATGTGGTGCTATTCCGTGCCCCTGGGGTTCATCGCGGCGTTCGTCTTCCGGCTTCCCGTCATGTGGGTGTATTTCCTGCTGTGTACCGACGAGTTCGTCAAATGGCCCTGGGTCATCAGGCATTACCGCAGCGGAAAGTGGCTGAACAACATCACCCGCGAAGGACTGTTTGCGGAGGAAGAGGAATGAGGGAGAGAGGCTGTGAGGAAGCTGCCGTTCGTCTGCCGCGGGAATAGACATCCTGGCCTCGAAAATGGCTGATATTGCCGGACTTTTGGCGGCTGCTTCAGCAAACATACCGCCTTTTTACGAGTTCTTTCCTCACCAAACACTATCATCTGAGCGTTGATTTGAGCGATGCGACCCAGGCTTCAATCGTTTCGGCCAAAACAAATTGCTGCTGCAAAACGGCCATGCCTGTTTCAGGAACCTGTGGCGCATTTTCTTTTTCGCGGAGGTTTTCTTCCAGATAGGATTTCAATTCCTGCACATTCTTTTCGATGCTTGCGATACAGGCCTTTTGCGCTTCCAACGGCAGGCTGTCCAAATTTACGACCACGGCATTAAAGTCCAGGAAAATGCGAATTGGCTGGGCCGAAATTTCCTGCATAAGCCGTTCAAACGCCTGCTCTCCGCTGGCCGTCAACGAGTAGACAGCTTTTTCCGGCATATGATTCTCCCGCACAGAAACGCTTTGGAGCAAGCCTTTTTCTTCTAATTGAATGACCTTTTTATAAATAGAAGGGGTGCTGATTTTTACCCACTTTGAAATGTTCCGGTACTCCACCAGCTTTTGAATATCATAGGCGCTCATCGGCTGCTTTTTTACCATCCCGAGGACAATCAGATCTATTGTTGCCATAAAAATCTCCTCTCACTCTTGACAATTGCTATAAATTATAGTAGTATGTGCTTCTGGCAGTTGCTATAATATATACTACTATGCGTTACACCGGCTGTCAAGAGAAAGGAGTGCAGCATGAACGGAAACAAAAAGATGGAGCTTTTGGGGAGCGCCCCCATCCCCAAGGCCTTCCTGGCGCTGGGGATCCCAACAATGATTGGTATGCTCATTAACGCGCTCTACAATCTGGTGGATACCTGGTTTGCAGGCGGGCTGGGAACCGACCAAATGGGAGCGGTCACGGTAGCTTTCCCCCTGGGCCAGACCGTTGTGGGCCTGGGACTGCTGTTTGGCAACGGCGCTGCCGCCTGCCTCTCCCGACTATTGGGACGCGGGGACAGGGCCACAGCAAACAAGGTAGCGAGTACAGCCATATACGGCAGCGTTGCGATAGGGGCAATCGTGATCCTCCTCTCTGTTATTTTCCTGGAACCTATTCTGCGGCGGACCGGCGCGATTGACAGCGTTATGCCCTACGCAGCCGCCTATGCCCGCATCTATATCGTGTTCTCCATCTTCAATGTGTTTAACGTCACTATGAACAACATCGTGTCCAGTGAGGGCGCCGCAAAAACCGCTATGTGCGCGTTGATGGCGGGCGCTGTGTTGAATGTGGTGCTAGACCCTGTTTTTATCTATGCGTTTGATCTCGGCGTAGCCGGCGCTGCGATTGCCACGGCTGTTTCTCAGATGGTTTCCACCCTGGTCTACCTGACCTATATTCTCCGGAAAAAGAGCGTATTCAATTTCAGCGCGAAAGAGTGTTCCTTTGCCGGAGAGATTATGTCAGAAATATTGAAAATCGGTATTCCAACGCTGCTGTTTCAACTGCTCACCAGCCTTTCCATCAGCATGATCAACAATGCGGCAAAGGAATATGGAGGCTCCGCACTGGCCGCTATGGGGCCGCTCACCAAAATCATGTCTATGGGGTCGCTGGTTGTATTCGGCTTTTTGAAGGGCTTCCAGCCTATCGCCGGATTTAGCTATGGTGCAAAAAATTTTGGTCGGCTGCGGGAGGCCATCAAGACCGCCGTTCTCTGGTCAACGGCCTTTTGTGTCGCTTTTGGCCTTGCTGCGGCTCTGTTCTCCACGCGGATCATGTTCCTGTTTACAAAGGACGATCTGGAGATGGTGCGTATTGGCTCGGCCGCCCTGCGGGCTAATGGCTTTTCCTTTATCCTTTTTGGCTTCTACACCGTATATTCTTTCCTGTTTCTTGTAATGGGAAAAGCCGCGGCAGGCTGCTTCCTCGGCGCTTGCCGGCAAGGGATTTGCTTTGTACCCGTTATTTTGATACTCCCAACAGTTTGGGAGTTGAATGGTGTCCTTTACGCACAGCCTGTTGCGGATGTTATTTCGGCCATTGTTACCGCATTTATGGCAATCCGGCTTCATAGCGAACTGAGAGCGGCAGAAACGAGTATCTCCATTCCGACGCAAGAACATTGATTGACTGCCGACGATGATGATTTGATACGAAAAATCCGTTTGAGAGGTTTCAGGATATGACAAAGATTTTATTCGTCTGCCACGGCAACATCTGCCGCAGTCCAATGGCGGAATTTATCATGAAGGATATGGTGAAACGGGCGGGGCTGGAGGACTGCTTTTCCATCGCCTCCGCCGCCACAAGCACAGAGGAGACCGGCAATCCCGTCTACCCCGCCGCCCGGCGGAAGCTGGCGGAGCACGGCATCGCCTGCGCGGGAAAAACAGCCCGGCGGCTGACGGCGGAGGACTACCGGCGGTACGATCTGCTCATCGGGATGGACCAGGCCAACCTGCGGAACATGCGCCGCATCTGCGGCGGGGACCCGGCGGGGAAGCTCCGCCTGCTGCTGGAATACGCCGGACGGCCCGGCGACGAGGTGTCTGACCCCTGGTATACCGGGGATTTTGAGGCCGCCTGGCTGGATATTGAGGCGGGCTGCCGGGGACTGCTGGACCGGCTGAAAAAGGACATACATTAGTCGCATCCGTGCGCGAAAATGGGCGTGCCGCAGATCCTCTCCTCTGCGGCACGCCCTTTGCGCCGTCCCGAAAATTGTCACAGCAGCAGCTCCGGCAGACAGGCGGCCAGGAACATGACCGCCGCCAGCGTCAGCGCCAGCGCCATCAGCAGATACCTCCGGCGCAGCAAAAATACCATGATCCGATCCTTTCGCATGATTCATCCCCTCCTCCGCCCACGGATACAGCCGGCTTTCCGATACAGTTTATGCGCGGGAGGGAAGGGTCTATGTCCCGGCGGATCATACTTTTTCTCTCAAGAAACCGCATCAGTCCCCTCCAATGACGCCGTACCGGCCCTCCCGGATCAGCCGGACCAGGGCGGCGTCGTCCTCCGGCAGCTCCTCCGTCAGGATGCCGCCCGCGCCGATGTCCTCCGCCCGGTGACAGTCGGACCCGCCCAGCCGCCTCAAGCCGAACTGGGCGGCGTACTCCTCCGCCCGCTGGTTGTAGTTCTCATGCCGGGGGTTCAGGTTGCGCACCTCCAGCCCGTCCAGGTAGCAGGCGATGGCGGGGGTGCATTTTTTCCGGTAGGGGTGAGCCTGGACCAGCAGGGCCCCCGCCTCCCGCGCCAGGGGCGCGAAGGCGGCGATGCCCAGATGAAAAATCTTCTCCGGCTCCGCCAGCAGCTCGTCGGGGTAGTTGTAGAGCAGATAGTCGTTATAGCACTCGTCAAAGCGCAGCTCCGCGCCCTTGTAGACACGCAGTCCCCGCCTGGCGCACTCCTCCTCCAGACGGCGGAAGCCGTCCAGGAAAGGCGTGACCACGTCGCCGGGACGGGTGGTGTCGATGTGCAGATAGTCAAAGGTGTCCCGGTTATAGTGGTCGGTGACGGCCACGGCGGCGTAGCCCGCCCTCGCGTAGCCTTCCGCCAGGGCGGCGGCGTCCAGCCAGCCGCACTTGCTGACGTGATTGGTGTGCAGATGGGTCTCAATTTTATACATGGCGTTTTCTCCTAATCCATAATGGTCAGCCGGACGCCCTTCCGCTGGCAGAGGTCCCGGATCTCCTCCGGACAGGGCGCGGCGGTGATGATTTCCGTCATATCCTCCAGCGAGCCGTAGCTCATGAGGCTGCTGCCGCCGAATTTACCGCCGTCCAGCAGAAGGAAGACCTGCCGGCTCCGGGCAACGGCCAGCTTTTTCAGTTCATATTCAATGTAAGTGGATACGTTCAGCTTCCCATCCAGCGACACGCCGGAGGCCCCCATGAAAGCTTTGGCGAACTGATACCGGCCCAGAAACTCCAGCGTGCTCACGTCCGATACGGAGTTGGTCCGCCGGTTCATGCCGCCGGGCAGGACGATGAGCTCCGCGTTGGGCTTGTCGTAGGCCTGATGGGCCACGTAGAGGTTGCCGGTGACGATGGTGACGTGCTTGCCGGGGTCCAGAAAGTCGACGAGGTGCATGGTGGTGGTGCCGGCGTCGATGTAGAGGGTGTCGCCGTCTTCGATGAGGTCCTGGGCGTACCGGGCGATGCGCCGCTTTTCATCGGCGCGGAGCTGGGTGCGCTGGGTGAAGAGAGGCACCTCCTGCCGCTGGACGGACCGGACGCCGCCATAGATCTTCTCCACCGCGCCGGTATCCACCAGGTAGGCCACGTCGGAGCGGACGGTGTTCATGGATACGCCGAATTCCCGCCGCAGCTCCTCCATGGTGACAGTGTCCCGCCGGGCCACCATGGCCTCGATTTGTTTCCGCCGGTCATCCTTCATGGGCGCGGTCTCCTTTTCGGAAAACGGAAATTTTCGTAACTCCATGATAACGCCTGGCAGAAAAATTGTCAACTGTTTTGTAAAAATTAGTAAGTTGATAAAACTTCACAAGAAAACTACCAGAAATATCACATTTGAAATTGACAGGAAAGGAAACAAATGCTACAATCTCCATGTAAAAACGTTTGCGGCATCAGCCGGACAATTTTTTGAAACGGAGGACGATATTATGGCGAAAGTAAGAGTTGGCGTGGCGGGCTACGGCACCATTGGTCAGCGCCTGGCCGACGGCGTGGCGATGCAGGGGGACATGGAACTGGTGGGCATTGCCGATCTGGCCCCCACCCTGGCCATCCGGGCCCTGCGGGAGAATGACATGATCGGGGCCAACAACGTCAGGTATGACCTGTACCTGGTGGGCGGCGCGGACAAGGCGAAGTTCGACGCGCTGGACATCCCCGTGGCGGGCTCCTTCGAGGACCTGTGCGGCAAGGTGGACATCATGCTGGATTCCTCTCCCGGCGGCGTGGGCGCAAAGAACAAGGAGCTGTATGAGAAGATGGGTGTAAAGGCCATCTTCCAGGGCGGCGAGAAGAACTCCGTGGCCGACGTGTTCTTCCATGGCTATGCCAACTACGAGAAGGGTCTGGGCCAGAAGTACCTGAAGCTGACCAGCTGCAACACCACGGGTCTTATCCGCACGGTGGACTGCCTGGACCGGGCCGTGGGCGTGGAGAAGGTGGCCATCACCATCATCCGCCGGGTGGCGGATCCCGGCGATTATCACCGGGGACTGACCAACGCGCTGCAGATCGACAAGGCCCCCAGCCATCAGGCGGTGGACCTCATGACCATCATGCCCCACGTGGAGGCCACGGGCATTCTGGTGCATACCCCCGTGACCCACGGACATATCATCACCGTTCTGGCCTCCGGCAGGGACGGGAAGAAGATCACCCGCGAGCAGGCGCTGGAGGCGTTCCGGGCCCATCCCCGTATCCGCACCGTCACCATCGACGAGGGCTTCATGGGCAACGCAAGCCTGTTCAAGTATGCCCGCGACCTGGGCAACCGCCGGGGCGACATGTACGAGATCGGCCTGTGGGAGGACAGCATCGTGGAGAGCGGCGACGACATCATGTATGCTATCAATATTCCTCAGGAGAGCGTGACGATCCCCGAGACGATGGATGCTGTTCGGGCGGCGATGGAGATGCAGCCCACCCGTGAGACCGGTACGGCGGAGACCAACAAATATCTGCGGATTGGCCGGTTCAAGTAAGCGGCTCTATCTTCCGGGGGCTGCGCGCCCCCGGACCCTGCGGGTACTTTTCCTCCACGGGAAAAGTACCCAAAAGCGTGCCAGGACCAAGGTCCTGGACCCCTTATAATTACGGGGGGTTATTTGTTTTGCGCGGGTCCTGTAGACCGTCCGGCCTGAACCGGGCTGCGGGTGTGATTTGGTGGGCGAAGCGTCTGCCCAACGATGTTTCCGGTAATCCCTACCGTATCGCTTCGGGGACTCCCGGCGGGTCCTGACCGGCATGGTCGGGAGAATCGGCGCACCACGTCGTGCCAATAAATAAACACCTTCGGGGATTCTCAAGGGGGGCGGGCCCCCGTGGGCCGCCTACGGCGGTTTAGGCTGCCAGTGCCCGCACAGCGGGCACTGCACGCTTGAGGGCGCTTTTGTAACTTTTCGCGCGGGCGAAAAGTTAATCATGTCCCCGCCCCGTGGGCGGGTAACCCTCTGCCCCGTTGAGGGCAAAAAGGAGAAATCTATGCGTTTTGGAATCAAGACCCTTGATGATATTCAGGCTGAGGGCAGGACCGTCCTCTGCCGGGTGGACATCAACCAGCCCGTGGACCGGGAAAAAGGCGCCTTAAAAAGCATCAACCGCATCGAGGCCTGCGTCCCCACCATCCGGGAGCTCTCTGACAAGGGGGCGAAAGTGGTCCTCCTGGCCCACCAGGGCAGCGACATTGAATACAAGAATTATTACACCACCAGGCCCCATGCGGCGGTTCTCACCCGCCTGCTGGGCCGGGAAGTGAAATGGATCGACGACGTATGCGGCCCCGCCGCCCGGGCGGCGATTCAGGAGCTGCAAAACGGCGAGATCCTGTTGCTGGACAACGTCCGCTTTGTGGCGGAGGAGCAGACCCTCTTTGAGATGAAGCTCCGCCTGACCCACGAGCAGCAGGCGAAGACCCTGCTGGTGGAGAAGCTGGCCCCTCTGGCGGACCTGTACGTCTGCGACGCTTTCGCCGCTGCCCACCGGGACCAGCCCAGCCTCTGCGGCTTTGAGCAGGTGCTGCCCTCCTGTATGGGGAGGCTCTTTGAGAAGGAGTTCTGCACCGTCTCCCAGGTCATGGAGGAACCGGTCCGGCCCTGTGTGTTCGTGCTGGGCGGGGCCAAGATCTCCGATGCCTTTCTGATGATGAAAACCGTCCTGGACCGGGGAGTGGCGGACCGTATCCTCACCGGCGGACTGGTGGGCAACATCTTCCTCGCCGCCCTGGGCAAAGAGATCGGTCAGGGCAGCGTGGACTTCATCATGAAGTCCAACTACGGCGAGTACATTGAGAAAGCAAAGGAGCTGTACGCCCGGTACGGTGAACAGATCACTCTTCCGGTGGATCTGGCATGGGTAGAGGGCGGTGAGCGCCGGGAGGCGGCGCTGGGCGGCGTTCCGGCGGACATTGCCGCCGTGGACGTGGGCGGCGAGACCGCACAAATTTACCGCGAGGCCATCCTGAGCGCGAAAACCGTGTTTGTCAACGGTCCCATGGGCGTCTTCGAGCAGGAGCCCAGCGAGGCGGGGACAAAAGCGGTCTGGCAGGCCCTGGCGGACACGGAGGGACACACGGTCCTGGGCGGCGGCGACAGCATCACCGCCACGGAAAAGTACGGCCTGACGGACAAAATGGGTTATATCTGCACCGGCGGCGGCGCGCTGATCCGGTTTTTGACCGGGGAGGAGCTGCCGGTGGTAAAGGCCCTGCGCCACGGGGCCGGTCTGGGTCAGTGACAGGACCTGCATGAATTTTGAAATTGAGAGGTGACTGCGACATGGAAACGGCAAAGAAGAAGGAATTAGAGGCCCTGGCCGTCCGTATCCGCATGGCGGCGCTGGAGGCCATCCACTCCCTGGGCTCCGGCCATCTGGGCGGCGCTCTGAGCATCGGCGACGTGCTGGCGGTGCTGTACGGAGGGGAGATGCGTATTGATGTGAGCAATCCCAAGTGGCCGGAGCGTGACAAGCTGGTCTGCTCCAAGGGCCACGCGGGTCCCGCGGTGTACGGCACCCTGGCGGTGAAGGGTTTCTTCCCCTATGAGGAGCTGAAGACCCTGAACCGCCCCGGCACCCGGCTCCCCAGCCACTGCGACCGGAACAAGACCCCCGGCGTGGACATGACCACCGGCTCTTTGGGACAGGGTACGTCCCTGGCCTGCGGCATGGCCCTGGGCGATAAACTGAAGGGCCGGGACGCCCGGACGTTCCTTATCGTGGGCGACGGCGAGAGCAACGAGGGTCAGGTCTGGGAGGCCATGGCCTTTGCCTCCGCCAAAAAGCTGGGCAACCTGGTTGTCCTGCTGGACTGGAACAAGCGGCAGCTGGACGGCTGGACCAGGGATATCTATCCCATGGGGGACTATGTCGCCAAGTTCGAGGCCTTCGGCTTTGACACCGTGAAGGTGGACGGCAGCGACGTGGAGGCCGTGGCGGAGGCTCTGGAGCGGACCCGGCAGGGCGGCGACAAGCCCTATGCCATCATTCTGGACACCCAGAAGGGCGCGGGTATCCAGGAGGTCGTGGACACCCCCGCGAACCACAGCCTCACCGTCAGCGACGAGCAATTCGAGAGATGGACCGGCCAGCTGAAAGCCCGGCTGGTGGAACTGGAGGGCTGAGAGATGCTGAAGATCGTTTATACAGGAGAAATGGACCCCCGCCTGTGCAAGAGCGTGCTGGGTGAGACCATCCCCGCTCTGGCGGAAAAAGACCCGGACGTCATCTATCTGGACGCGGACCTCATGAGCTGCATCGGCACCGCCAAGTGGGCCGCGGCCCACCCTGACCGGGCCATTAACTGCGGCATTGCAGAGGCCAACATGGTGGGCGTGGCCTGCGGCCTGGCCTCCGCCGGGTTCAAGCCCATCGTCCACACCTTCGGCCCCTTCGCTTCCCGCCGGTGCTATGACCAGGCGTTTCTCAGCGGCGGCTACGCGAAAAATGACATCACCATCATCGGAACCGACCCCGGCGTCACCGCCACCATGAACGGCGGCACCCACATGCCCTTCGAGGACGTGGCCCTGTACCGGGCCCTGCCGGGTTCGACGGTCATCGACATCACCGACCCCGCCATGCTCTCCAGCGTGCTGGCCCAGTGCGTGGACCGTCCCGGCGTGAAGTTTATCCGGGTGGGCCGGAAGCAGTACGCCAGAGTCTACGAGGAGGGCAGCGAGCTGCCCATCGGCAAGGCCGTCGTCCTCCGGGAGGGCTGTGATGTTGCCATCTTCGCCGCCGGCATCATGGTTCACGAGGCCATGCAGGCCGCGAAGACCCTGGAGGCCGAGGGCGTCCAGGCGGCGGTCATCGACATGTTTACCATCAAGCCCCTGGATGAGGAGGCCGTGGAGACCTGGGCGAAGAAATGCGGCGCGGCGGTCGTGGCGGAAAACCACAACAAGTACGGCGGCCTGTGGTCCGCCGTCAGCGAGGTCCTGGCCCGGAAGTGCCCCGTTCCCGCCGGATACGTGGCTGTGGAGGACGAGTTCGGCGAGGTGGGCCCTCAGGGCTACCTCCAGGAGCGCTTCGGCCTCACCGCCGCCCATATCGTGGAAGAGGTAAAAGCGGTTTTAGCCAGAAAGTCCTAGGCGGACGGCCACTTCGCTCTGTCATGCGGCGGAAAACCAACATCTGCCGCACAGTAACGAGAAATGGCGCTTAAATAGGAGAACAGATGATGAAACTGAGCTTTGGATTCGGCGCGGGCGCGCAGGAGGCGGAGGTCCCGGAGAGGAACCTGCTGGGCGTGCTCCACGCCAACGAGGTGGAGCCGGGCCTCACCGGCGAGGCGGAGGTCCGGCGGGCGCTGGAGGAGCCGATCGGCTCCCCCAGGCTGCGGGAAATCGTCCGGCCCGGTGAGAAGATCGCCGTCGTCACCAGCGATATCACCCGTCCCATGCCCACCTATAAGGTCATGCCCGCCCTGCTGGATGAGCTGTACGCGGCGGGTGTAAAGGCGGAGGACATTACTCTGGTATTTGCCCTGGGCAGCCACCGCCGCCATACGGACGAGGAGCGGAGAAAACTGGCCGGCGAGCGGGCCTGGAATGAAATTGCCTGTGTGGACAGCGACCCGGCGGACTGCGTCCATATGGGCGTCACCGCCGCCGGAACGCCTGTCGATATCACCCGCGTTGTGGCGGAGGCGGACCGGCGCATCTGCCTGGGAAACATCGAGTACCACTACTTTGCCGGCTACTCCGGCGGGGCAAAGGCCATTATGCCGGGCGTGTCCACCCGGGACGCCATCCAGTCCAACCACTCCATGATGGTGCGGAACGATGCCTGCGCCGGGGCGCTGGAGAGCAACCCCCTGCGGATGGACATCGAGGAGGCCGGGGCCATCTGCGGCATCGACTTTATCCTCAACGTGGTGCTCAGCGAGCACAAGGAGATCATCCGGGCGGCGGCGGGACACCCCGTCCGGGCCCACCGGGCCGGGTGCGCGTTTCTGGATCGGCTGTACCTGAAGGAGCTGTCCCATGGCGCGGACATCGTCCTGGTCAGCCAGGGCGGCGCGCCCAAGGATCTGAACCTGTATCAGACCCAGAAGGCTCTGGACAACGCCCGCCACGCGGTGAACCCCGGCGGGGTGATCGTCCTCATCGGTTCCTGTAAGGAGGGGCTGGGGGAGCGGGTGTTTGAGGAGTGGATGACCAAATCCGAGTCTCCTCAGGCCATGATCGAGCGCATTGGCCGGGACTTCCAGCTGGGAGGCCACAAGGCCGCCGCCATCGCCATGACCCTGGAAAAGGCGGATATCTACCTGGTGAGCGATCTGAAGCCGGATTTTGTCCGGTCCATTTTCCTCACGCCTCAGCCCTCCGTACAGGAGGCGCTGGATGCGGCGTTTGAGAAAATGGGGCCGGATGCAACCGTGCTGGCCATGCCCTGCGGCGGCTCCACGCTGCCGCGGATCGTGAAACAAGAATAAGGAGAAAAACTGCTATGGATTACGCAAAGGAATCCCTCCGGCTCCATGAGGAGTGGAAGGGAAAGATCGAAGTCATTGCCACCGTGCCCGTGGAGAGCAAGGACGACCTGTCCCTGGCCTACACCCCCGGCGTGGCCCAGCCCTGCCTGGAGATCCAGAAGGATATCAATAAGAGCTACGAGCTGACCCGCCGCCACAACCTCTGCGCCGTCATCACCGACGGCAGCGCGGTACTGGGGCTGGGGGACATCGGCCCGGAGGCCGGTATGCCCGTCATGGAGGGCAAGTGCGTCCTCTTCAAGTCCTTCGGCGGCGTGGACGCTTTCCCTCTGTGCGTCAAGACCCACGACGTGGACGAGTTTGTCAACGCCGTCTACCTCATGTCCGGCAGCTTCGGCGGCATCAACCTGGAGGATATCGCCGCCCCCCGGTGCTTTGAGATCGAGCGGAAGCTGAAGGAGAAGTGCGACATCCCCATCTTCCACGACGACCAGCACGGCACCGCCGTCATCACCCTGGCGGGCCTGACCAACGCCCTGAAGGTGGTGGGCAAGAAGAAGGAGGACGTGAAGATCGTCACCTCCGGCGCGGGCGCGGCGGCGGTGTCCATCGTGAAGCTGCTGCTGTCCGCCGGGTTTCAGCATGTCACCATGTGCGACCGGAAGGGCGCGATCTACGCCGGCCGGGACGGCCTGAACTGGATCAAGGAGGAAATGGCCCAGGTCACCAACCTGGAGAAAAAGTCCGGTTCTCTGGCCGATGTGCTGGTGGGCGCGGACGTGTTCATCGGCGTCTCCGCCCCCGGCACCGTCACCACAGAGATGGTGAAAACCATGAACCGGGACGCCATTATCTTCGCCTGCGCCAACCCCACCCCGGAGATCTTCCCGGAGGACGCCAGGGCGGGCGGCGCGGCGGTCATCGCCACGGGCCGCAGCGACTTCCCCAACCAGATCAACAACGTGCTGGCCTTCCCCGGTATCTTCCGCGGCGCCTTTGACGTGCGGGCCAGCGATATCAACGAGGAGATGAAGGTTGCCGCCGCCCGCGCCCTGGCGGAGCTGATTTCCGATGAGGAGCTGAGCGCCGACTACATCATCCCCAAGGCATTCGACAAGCGGGTAGGCCCCGCCGTCGCCAGGGCTGTGGCCGAGGCCGCGAAGGCCTCCGGCGTGGCGCGGATATAAAACGGGAGGATTCGGCGATGTTTGATCCGAAAACGGTAAAATTGGGCATTGCGCCCATTGGCTGGTGCAACGACGACATGCCGGAGCTGGGCGCGGAGAATACCTTCCGGCAGACTGTCAGCGAGATGGCCCTGGCGGGCTTTACGGGCTGCGAGATCGGAAACAAGTACCCTTCTGACCCGACGGAGCTGAAGGCTCAGCTGGACCTGCGGGGGATGCGGATCGCCAGCCGGTGGTTCTCCTCCTTCCTGCTCACCAGGCCCTGTGAGGAGGTGGAGGCGGAATTTGTCAGGGAGCTGGATTTTCTCGCCGCTGTTGGAGCGGACCGCATCAACGTCAGCGAGCAGAGCTACAGCATTCAGGGGCAGATGGATACCCCCGTCCTCACCGGAAATCACAGGCACGTTATGGATGACGCCGAATGGGACCGCCTGTGCGATGGTCTCAACAAGCTGGGCAGGATTGCCGCGGACCGGGGCTTCAGGCTGTGCTTCCATCACCATATGGGCACCGTGGTCCAGACGGCGGAGGAGACGGACCGGATGATGGCCAATACTGACCCCCGGTACGTGTTCCTGTGCTACGACACCGGACACTTCACTTTTGCCGGGGAGGACCCGCTGTCCATGCTGAAAAAGTACGTGGACCGGGTGGGGCACGTGCATCTGAAGGACATGCGGCTCGCCGTGGTGGAAGAGGCCCGGAAGAACGACTGGAGCTTCCTCCAGGCGGTGCGGAACGGGGCGTTCACCGTGCCCGGCGACGGAAACGTGGATTTCGATCCCGTATTCAGGGTGCTGTCTGACGCGGGATACCAGGGGTGGCTGCTGGTGGAGGCGGAGCAGGACCCCGCCAGGGCGGACCCGCTGGAATATGCCATGAAGGCCAGGGCGTATATCAGGGAGCACACGGGGCTGTGAGGTTATTTTGACTCGCCCTTAGCCGGGGCAGGGGACGGGGCCTGCTTTTCCCTTGCAGGAAAAGTAGCAAAAGTGTCCTCAAGGGGGCGAGCCCCCTTGAGAATCCCCTGAATGGTTTTACTCATTTTCGCTCCGACGTGCCAGGTTTATTCTGTCGATAGTTCCTTCGTTGGTGCGCCGGACTTCTGCGTCTACCCACAGGTCCTAACGTACCCAGAGGAAGCTAAGCCGCTTCTGGACAGAATGCTCACCACCGCCGGGAGGACCCGAAGCGATACGGTAGGGATCACCGACAACATCGTTGGACAGCCGCTTCGCCCGGCACAAGGGAGCAGGTCCGGTTTAGACCGGACGGACGACAGGATCAGCGCAAAAACAAAAAAGGCGTCGCCTTCGGCGACGCCAAAAGGATTCTCAAACCTTGGTTTGAGCGACTTTTTGGTTACTTTTTGTTCGTACAAAAAGTAACCGCAGGGTCCGGGGCCGCGGAGGCCCCGGCACTCTTCGTACACTTTTTTGGAGATGATTGCATGACCTATTTGAATAAGAATGCTGAACTGAAGCAGGGGTACAACGCCTATATCGACGCTTCCGCGGACGATATGGGGACCCAGATGGACGTGGGCCTGCTGGTGATGGAGGCGGGAGACGCTTTTTCCTTTGAGGAGCAGGAAAAAGAGATTGCCGTGCTGCTGTTCGCCGGGAAGGTGACCTACAAGTGGAACGGGGAGACGGTGGAGGCTGAGCGGCCCGACTGCTTCCGTCACGAGGCGTACTGCCTGCTGGCCCCCAGGGGGACCAGAATCGAGCTGTCCGCCCAGGGGCACAGCGAGCTGTATATCCAGAAAACCGTCAACGAGCGGGACTACGCCCCCGTTATGTATACCCCGGAGACGGTGCAGACCCAGCACGCCGGGGCCAACGGAGAGCTGATGGGCTGTATGCGCCGGGAGATCAAGACCTTTTTCGACTATGACAACGCGCCCTTTTCCAATATGGTGCTGGGTGAGGTGCTGAACTTCCCCGGAAAATGGTCCTCCTATCCGCCTCACCACCATCCCCAGCCGGAGGTGTACTTCTATCGCTTCGACTATCCCGACGGCTTCGGCGCGGGCTTTGCCAACGGTGAAATTTACAGGACCGGCCATAACGGCATGGCGGTCATCAACCACGGGTTCCACTCCCAGACCGCCGCGCCCGGGTACGCCATGTGCTACGCCTGGGGCATCCGGCATTTGGAGGGGGACCCCTGGAAGAAGACCCGGATCGACGATCCGGAGCACGCCTGGCTGTGGAAGCCCGACGCCAACGATCATATCTTTCAGGGATAAGCAGCAGTGATTCGGGCGGGCTCCCGCGACTCTGCAGCAGATGCATCGCGCTGTGGGCGGCCTCTCTGAAAAAGGCTGCCGGCAGGAACAGGCGCCGAAGGGCAAAGGCCCGCAGGGCCTGTAAGCAGTTTTTCTTTTGATTCTTTTCCTTGTTCACAAAGAAAAGAATGTATGCCAAATGTACCTCGAATGTACGCCAAAAAGGAGGCACTTCATGAAAACGATACGACTGACCATGGCGCAGGCTCTGGTCCGGTTCCTGGAAAACCAGTACATCTCCTATGACGGCAAGGAGCACCCCTTTGTGGAGGGCGTGATCATGCTGCCCGGCCACGGCAACGTGGTGGGCCTGGGGCAGGCGCTGGCTCAGGAGGCCCGCCGGATGCAGGTCTGGCAGGGCAAGAACGAGCAGGGCATGGCGCACACCGCCGTGGCCTTCGCCAAGCAGTGCAAGCGGAAGAAGATCATCGCCGTCACCTCCTCGGTAGGCCCCGGCGCGGCCAACATGGTAACTGCCGCCGCCACCGCCACCGCCAACAACATCCCGGTGCTGATCCTGCCCGGCGACGTGTACGCCTGCCGGCAGCCGGACCCGGTTTTGCAGCAGGTGGAGCAGACCCATGACCTGAGCCTGTCTACCAACGACGCTTTCCGGCCCGTGTGCCGCTACTGGGACCGCGTAGTGCGGCCCGAGCAGCTCATGAGCGCCATGCTCAGCGCCATGCGGGTGCTGACCGACCCCGCCAACACCGGCGCGGTGTGCGTAGCCATGCCCCAGGACGTGGAGGGCGAGGCCTACGACTACCCGGAGAGCTTCTTCGCCAAGCGGGTCCACCGCCTGGCCCGGCGGGAGCCGGAGGCGGAGGTGATCGCCGAGGCGGCGGCGATCATCAAATCCGCCAGAAGGCCCATGCTGATCTGCGGCGGCGGCGTGCGGTACAGCGAGGCCCACGAGGAATTCAGGCGTTTTGCCGAGACCACCGACATCCCCTTCGCCGAGACTCAGGCGGGCAAGAGCGCCATCGTCTGGGACCACCCCCTGAACCTGGGCGGCGTGGGCGTGACGGGCTGCTCCGCCGCCAACGAGATCGCCAAAGAGGCGGATGTGATTATCGGCGTGGGCACCCGGTACACCGACTTCACCACCGCGTCCAAGTGGCTGTTCCGGGAGGACGCGAAGTTCATCAACATCAATGTCTCCGAGTTCCAGGCCCTGAAGCTGGACGCTCTGCCGGTGGTGGCCGACGCGAAGCGGGCGCTGCCCGCCCTGCTGGCAGCCGTCGAGGGCTACAAGGCCCCCTACGCCGCCGGGATCGTCAGGGAGGCCCGCGAGCGCTGGCAGAGGGAGCTGGACCGCCTGGACGCCATCGCCTTCGGCGAGGGCTACGAGCCGGAGATCAACGACGCCAACGCGGATTCCGCGTTCCGTTTCGCCAAAGATCTGGACGCTGAACTGACCCAGACGGCGGTGCTGGGGTGCATCAACCGCTGCATCGACCCAGAGGATGTGGTCATCGGCGCGGCGGGGTCCCTGCCGGGGGACATGCAGCGGATGTGGCGGCCCAGGGCCGTGGACACCTACAACATGGAGTACGGCTACTCCTGCATGGGCTACGAGGTCTCCGGCGCGCTGGGCGTGAAGTACGCCATCGGCGATAAGGACGTATACGCCATGACCGGCGACGGCAGTTTTATCATGCTCCACGCGGAGCTTCTCACCGCCGTACAGGAGCATAAAAAGATCAACATCTGCCTTTTCAACAACGCCAGCTACGGCTGCATCAACAACCTCCAGGTGGGCCACGGCAACGACAGCCTCTGCACCGAGCTGCGCTGGCGGGGCGAGGATGGGAAGTTCTCCGGCCCCTTCATGCCGGTGGACTTTGCCAGGATCGCCGAGGGCTACGGCTGCAGGAGCTATACCATCCATACCCTGAAGGAGCTGGAGGAAGCCATTGCCGACGCCAAGAAGATCGACGGCGTGCCCGTACTGTTCGACATCCGGGTGCTGCCCAAGTCCATGACGGACGGCTACGGCTCCTGGTGGCGGGTAGGCGACACGGAGGTGTCCGAGAACCCGCGGAACCTGGAGGCTTATCAGGACCACCTGGCCCACGAGAAGGACGCTAAAAAGTATTAAGTCCTGGGCGGACGGCCAATTTCGCTCTGCCATGCGGCGGATCAACCGGCCTGCCGCACGGTGACGAAGATTTCTTCTGAGCGGAGAATAACATAATCTGGAGGGAATTATACCATGCTCAAAATTGGCTTGATCGGCTGTGGCGCCATTGGAAAGGACCACTGCCGCAGAATTATCGAAACCGTCCCCGGCGCGACGGTGGTTGCCGTCAGCGACTATGTGGCGGCCGCCGCCGACGAGACGGCGGCGAAGTACGGCATCCGCTCCTTCGGGAACGACTGCAACGGCATGATTGCCGACCCCGAGGTGGAGGCGGTGGTCATTACCTCCATCGACCCCACCCATCACGACTATGTGATGGAGGTGCTGAAATACGAGAAGTGGTGCTTCTGCGAGAAGCCCCTCAGCCAGAACGCCAGGGACTGCGAGGAGATCATCCGGCGCGAGCAGGAGATCGGAAAGCGGCTGGTCCAGGTGGGCTTCATGCGCCGGTATGACCGGGGCTATGCGGAGATGAAGCGGGTCATCGACTCCGGCGAGCTGGGCGCGCCCCTGCTCATCAAGGCCTGCCACCGCAATGTGTCCCAGGGGCCCGGCTTCAGGACCGAGAACGGCGTGACCAACGTGGCCATCCACGAGCTGGACATCTGCCGGTGGCTGCTGGGGGATGAGTACGAGGACGCCCAGTGCGTCCGGGTCCGCCAGTCCGCCAACTCCAACAAGGGGTACGATAATCCCCAGGTGATGCTCATGCGCACCAAAAAGGGCTGCTTCATCGACGTGGAGGTCCAGGTGGCCGACGGCTACGGCTACGACATCCAGTGCGAGGTGGTCTGTGAAAACGGCACCGTAAAGCTCCCCGACCCCTACGCCGTGGTCCGCCGCTCCCGTCCCGCCGGGTGGGACAGCGTGAACCCCGCCGAGTCCATGCCCATCATGACCGACTGGAAGGAGCGGTTCATCGAGGCCTACGACATCGAGTTCTGCAAGTGGGTCCAGTCCATCGAGGAGGGCAGGCTCACCGGCCCCTCCGCCTGGGACGGCTACGTGGCCTGCGTGGCCGGGGACGCGCTGAACGCCTCCCGGGGCACCAGCCAATTCCTCAAGGTGGAAACCATCGAGAAGCCGGAGATGTACAAGTAAACTGGACAATACGCCCCCGCCCGGTTGTGAAATCGGGCGGGGGCCGTTTTTTTGACGGCAGTTTGCGGAACAACAGGGAAAAGGGCATCCCCGCCCACCGTGGACGCGGTGAGCGGGGATTTTTTAGTGAAACTGCGGATATTTGCGGGAAAAACCCTTGCAATTCCTTCCGGCATCGTTTACAATGGCAATGTCGGAAGCATAATTGCGGCAGGCCGCAGGGTGGCAGCAACACCCTACGGCCCTGTACGAGTGATTCGGGCACTCAGCACAGCAACATAGTTGCACCACGAACGCTATTATACCCGGTTCGGCGCACTTTTTCAAGGCTGGATTGGGAGAATAGCCGTGCGTTCGCATTGTTATTCAAGGCGGTGCCGGGTCTGGAAGCTCAGCGCCGTCTTTATGTTTTCCGGCGGGGTTCCGTTCCGGGGCGGGGCGCTTTCCCGCCCCGGGCGGACCGCCGGAAACCGAAAAATTATGAACAAAGAGGAAAAGAACATGCAGAAAAGACTTTTATCGCTTATGCTGGCCCTGGTGATGTGCCTGGGGTTGGCGGCTCCTGCGGCTGCCATGAGCGCTGAAGAGGGCGTTTCCGTAATCCAGGTCGATGTCGAAATAACCGAAGTAGAGCAAAAGTATTCCATTTATACGGAGAGCTGCACTGCCGGTTATACCTCGGGCATCGACCAGACCGTGTATAACTCCATGAAGCCTGGAACTCCAATCACGGTTTCCAACGTTGGTGCAGACCCTGACATTATTGTGTATGTGTATTATTACAGATACGACTTCATTACGACGCCCACAGAAGTCTATGATCCGGAAACCTCCTATGTGATCCAGAACGTGTACTACGGCAATGATTACAGCTATGCTCTGACGGACCGGAACAACCACCCCTACTACATGAGCTTTCCGGATCAGTATACGGAAAGCATCAACGGGCTCTACTGGATGGGTACGGACATAGTTGACGCCTATACGGCAAAGACCGATTTCAAAATCCTTCATTCCGGCGAGAGCGTGACGTTCACCCTGCCGGATACCGGCGGAAAGAACGTTATGTACCAGTTGTACGCAAACGCCTACTATCCCAGCCTGGACGACGGTATGCAGAACTGCTACTTCTACAAGTGGTATAACATCAAGCTGGAGGATACGGCGCCCTCCGCGTCTGGTGAAACCCCCACGACCGCCGCTTCCGGCGCCGCCGCCTTCACCGACGTAGCCGCTGACGCTTACTATGCCGCGCCCGTGACGTGGGCATTGGAGAACGGCATCACCACCGGCGCGACGCCCACCACTTTCTCCCCCGGTCAGAACTGCACCAACGCGCAGATTCTGACCTTCCTGTGGCGCGCTTACGGTGAGCCGGAGCCGGTGATCGCCAATCCCTTCACCAATTCCATTCAGGAGGCTTACGCAAAGGCGGCTGTCTGGGCCTATGAGAAGGGCATGGTATCCGGCACGGCCTTTGACGCGGACAGACCCTGCACCCGCGCTATGGCGGTAACCTATATGTGGCAGGCAGCGGGAAGTCCCGCGGCCCCCGCCGCCAGCTTTACCGATGTTCCCGCCGGTTCGTCCTATGCCCCGGCGGTCGCGTGGGCGGTGGAAGAAGGAATCACCAGGGGGACCAATCCAGAGGGAACCATGTTCTCCCCGGATGAAATCTGCAACCGCGGGCAGATCGTGACGTTCCTGCACCGGAATCTGGCGTGATACAGGAGTTTCGGTAAGCCTGCGGAATAGCGTATAAAACTGATTGGTCCCGCTTTGCGCCGCCACGGCGCGGAGCGGGGCCTTTTTCGGTTCTTGCGGTGACGCGCGAAGGAAAGAGCTGGAAATTACGAACATTTTACGGAAACATTTGCATAAAATGAATGGAAGCGCAAGAAATCCGGCGGAAAATTCCGTCCAAATTTCTAGGAACTGTGAATTCTGACAAGATTAAAACCATCAGAATGGACAAAACGGCGAAAAACTGTTTTTCAGATGTAAAGTAATTGACGGAAATTCGCGATTTTGTTATAATCACAATAGAAGTCAACCTTCGGAAACGTGTTCGACGAAAGGTGGGATGAAAAAGGGAATCAGCCCGCTCCGCGGGGTTCCGCAGGGCCGAGGTTAGACCAAGCGCATTTCAATGACGAAAGGAGCAACGATGTGAAAAGGAAGAGAGAACGCCGGCCGTTCAACAAAACCAGACTGAAAAACCAGATATTGAACGTGGTGAAAAACCCGTTTAACATGATCGTCGCGATCAGCCTCGTTATTCTGTTCTGCCTGATCGTGATCCCCCTGCTCCAGATGATCGCCTCCACCTTCACCGTCGCAAAGGGCGAGGTGAAGCGGATCGGCGGCCAGGTGGGCGACTTCACCCTGTACTACTGGAAATACCTGATGGTAGGCAAGCTCTCCGGGGCGAACCTGTGGGGGCCCCTGAAGAACTCCCTGGTCGTGGGCGTGTTCACCGTCCTCGTATCTGTGCCCCTGGGCTCGGTGCTGGGCTGGCTGATGGTCCGCTCGGATATTCCGGGAAAGAAGCTGCTGGGCATGCTGGTGGTCATCCCCTACATGATCCCCTCCTGGTGCAAGGCCCTGGCCTGGCTGGCGGTGTTCCGCAACAAGACCAGCGGCTCCCTGGGCTTTCTGGCGGGTCTCGGCATCCCCATTCCCGACTGGCTGGCCTACGGCCCCGTGGCCATCGTCCTGTGTATGTCCCTGCACTACTACGCGTTTTCCTACATACATGTCTCCTCCGCCCTGCGCTCCATCAACTCGGAGCTGGAGGAGATGGGCGAGATCTGCGGCGCCAACAAGGTGCAGATCCTGAAATCCATTACCCTGCCCCTGGTGCTGCCCAGCATCCTCTCCGCCGTGGTCATGACCCTCAGTAAGTCCATCGGCACCTATGGCGTGGCGGCCAATCTGGGTTCCCGCATCGGCTACTTCACCCTGGCGACCAAGATGAAGACCTTCATCAACGGCTCGCCCCAGGCGGCGGGCTACGCCATGAGCCTGGTGCTCATCGCCCTGGCGGCCCTTATCATCTTCTCCAACCAGCGCATCATCGGCGTGCGGAAGTCCTACGCCACCATCGGCGGCAAGGGCGGGCGCTCCAACGAGATGCACCTGGGCAAGGCGAAGGTCCCCCTGATGGTCTTCCTGGTGTGCTTCCTGTTCTTCGCCATGGTGGCCCCCATGTTCGTGCTGGTCATGGAGACCTTCCAGGTCACTACCGGCAATGGCTACGGCCTGAACAACCTGACCCTCTACAACTGGATCGGCACCGTGGACGAGGCGCAGACCTATACCAACTATCCCGGCATCTTCCAGAACAAGGAGTTCGGCAAGGCCGCGTGGAATACCATCCGTCTGACCTTCATCGGCTCCGTCATCACCGCTTTCTGCGGTCAGTTCCTGGGCTACATCTCCACCCGCGGCCGCGGCAAGTGGTACGGCTCCGCCACGGAGCAGCTGGTGTTCATACCCTACCTGATGAGCGGCGTGGCCTTCTCCTCCATGTACGTGGCCATGTTCTCCCAGCCCCGGCTGGGCGGGCTGATCCCCTCCCTGTACGGCACCTTCACCCTGATCGTTCTGACCAGCGTGGTCAAGCACTTCCCCTTCGCCAGCCGGTCCGGTACCGCCAACATGATGCAGATCGCGGTGGAGCTGGAGGAGGCGGCGGACATCAACGGCGCCAACTTCTGGCAGCGCATGGGTAAGATCGTCCTGCCGCTGGCGAAGAACGGGTTCATCTCCGGCTTCATGCTTACCTTCATCAGTATCGCCAAGGAGCTGGACCTCATCATCATCATGATGGATAAGCGCACCCAGACCATGTCCTACCTGGCCTTCACCTACTCCCAGGAGGGCTATAACCAGATGGCCGACGCCATCTCCGTGTGCGTGCTGCTGTTCATCCTGGTCTGCTATATCGTGGCCAACCGCTTCGGAGCGGACATCGGAAAAGCCTGGTAAAACACAGGTAAAAGTTTTCGCCCGCCTTTTTCAAAAGGCGGCAGGTCCAGGGCGGAGCCCTGGCAGGTTTGGACGGAGTCCAACACTCTCTTGTTGAAAAACAGAAAGGAAAGGTTGACACAATGAGCAGAATCGAATTAAAGCATATTGATAAATTCTACGGCGATAACCACGTCCTGCGGGACATCAATCTGGTCATCGAGGACGGCGACTTCATGACCCTGCTGGGCCCCTCCGGCTGCGGCAAGACCACCACCCTCCGCGTGGTCTCCGGTCTGGAGAAGCCCCAGGGCGGCGTGATGACCATCGACGGCGTGGAGATGATCAACGCGGATCTGGCCTACTACGCCGAGCCCAGCAAGCGGGGGCTGAACCTGGTGTTCCAGTCCTACGCCCTGTGGCCCCACATGACCGTGCGGGAGAACATTTCCTTCGGCCTGAAGATCCAGAAGCTGCCCAAGGCGGAGATCGAGAAGCGCCTGAAGGACTCCCTGCGCATGATGCGCATCGAGGAGTACATCGACCGTTACCCCAACGAGCTGTCCGGCGGCCAGCAGCAGCGCGTGGCCATCGCCCGCGCCGTGGCCTCCAACCCCAAGCTGCTGCTTCTGGATGAGCCCCTCTCCAACCTGGACGCCCGCCTGCGCATTGACATGAGAAGCGAGCTCCAGCGTATCCACCGGGAGCTGGGCACCACCATCATCTATGTCACCCACGACCAGGTGGAGGCCCTGACCATGTCCACCAAGATCGCCCTGTTCAAGGCCGGCGAGCTGAGCCAGGTGGACGCTCCCATGGACCTCTACATGAATCCCATCGACCTGGAGGCTGCGGACTTCATTGGCAACCCCCGGATCAACTTCCTGGAGGGCGTCGGCAAGTACGAGAACGGCAGGCTGTACGTCAGGTGCGAGCTGAGCGACTACGTGTTTGACAAGGCCGACATGACCGACGAGCCCATCCCCAACGGAGAGTTCCCCGTGGTAGTGGCCATCCGTCCCGAGCAGGTGCAGATCACCGAGACCCAGGAGCCCGGCTCCCTGCCCGTCAAGGTCTACGCCAACCAGCCCGCCGGTTCCGAGACGCTGGTCTCCCTCCAGGCCGGAAAGAGCGACTTCCTGTCCAAGCAGATCGGCCTGGCCCAGTACGATATCGATCAGACGGTGTACGTCCACATCGCGCCCGAGAAGATCAACGTCTACGACGCCAAGAGCACCCGTCTGATCAAGCGGGCCCATTAAGCGAGGTTTCTGCCGCCGTCCCGGCGGGACGGCGAGGAAATAAGGATACCCGGTCCCCCGCGAGGATCTACCTGTTCACTTGTAACTTGAAAGGAGAATTGGATCACTATGAAGAAGAGCAAGCTCTTAGCCCTCCTGCTGGCCCTGGCCATGATTCTGAGCCTGGCGGCCTGCGGCGGCGGCAACAACGACACCCCCGCCAACAACAACACTCCCAGCCAGAGCAGCAACACCCCCAGCAATAACAATGCCGATACTCCCGCCGCTCCCGATGCGACCCCCGACGAGCCTTCCAAGAACGTGGAGGACTCCGCGTTCTTCGGCCCCATCTATGACGAGTGGAGCGACATGACCGATGAGGAGCTGTATCAGATGGCCCTGCAAGAAGTGGCCGACGGCAGCGAGATCAACATCTACGCCACCTCCTCCAAGATGCAGAAGGCTGAGGAGAAATTCGAGGAAGCCTATCCCGGCCTGGATCTGACCATCATGGACCTTGACCAGGACGAAGTCCTTGAGAAGTGCGTACTGGAGGCCAACTCCGGCAACATTTACGGCGACGTGCTCCAGGCCAAGGACGTCAACGGCGACGTGTTCTTCAACTACTACGAAGAGGGCTACATGTCCGCTTTCTATCCCCGTGACATCTCCGAGAAGATCGACCCCATGCTCCTGCGCTACGGTTACCCCCTGTACGCCTCCCAGAGCTTCTGGTACTACAACACCGAGGCGTTCCCCGAGGGACAGCCCGTGAGCAGCTGGTGGCAGATCATTGAGCGCAACGAGGACGGCTCCCAGAAGTACCGCCTGTTCACCAAGGAGATCGGAACCGAGACCGCCTACCTGTCCCTGTTTGCCAGCTTCGTCGTCAACGCCGACCAGATGGAGAAAGCTTATGAGGACCTGTACGGCGAGCCCCTGGAGTATACCTATGACGGCAGCGGCTTTGACTTTGATGTCCCTGAGAACAACGCCGGCTTAGAGTACATGTGGCGCTTCTCCCAGATGAAGATGACCTTCATCGGCGACGGCGACGAGCTGGTCCTGGCGGTCCACAACTCCACCGCGGACGATCCCGCCCTGGCCCTGGCCTCCGGCGGCAAGATCGGCAACCGCGACGAGTCCGGCTACAACATCGCGTGGCTGACCAACCTGACTCCCTACACCGGCCTGGAGAACTGCGAGTATATGTACGTGGTGGAAGGCTGTAAGCACCCGGCGGCGGCCCGCCTGTTCATCCGCTGGGTCACCGGCGGCGCGGACGGCGACAGCGGCGGACTGAAGCCCTTCTCCAAGGAAGGCAACTGGCCTGTCCGTGACGACGTGGAAGGCGACTGGAACCCCGTGTCCCTTGCCGATTCCGGCGCGGTGGGCGGCGATCTGGCGGCCATCAACGACGTGTTCCTGGATACCCAGGACCTGTGGATCTACTGGCTGAGCATCAGCCCCAACACCGTCGGATAACAACGGCTTGACGAACGGCCTGTTCCGGAGTAAAATCTGATTGACGGCGGAAGCATCCCCGCGCGGCAGGCGGCCGCCTGCCGCGCGGGGATCATATTTTCCGGAAAACTTGAGAGCGAGGAGGGCCGGTATGGACCAGAACAAGGACTATCTCCGTCAGATCGAGGACGCGGAGCGGGAACGGCGGCGGAAGGAACGTAAGGAAAAGTGGGCCAAACGGGAAAAGAACTTCTGGAAGGCATTCCTCTTCACCGAGGACGGCAAACCCAAAAGCGGCTTCATGGTCTATACCGTCTGCCTGAGCCTGGTGTATGTGCTGCTGTTCATCGCTCTCTTCTACTTTGCCATCGAATGGCTGACGCCGGTGACGGCGTCCTGGCCGGTATTTGCCGGGAATCTGGCCCAGTCCCTGGCCGTGGGCGGCGTGGCCGCCCTCATTTCCCTGGCGCTGCACCGGCTGTTTTCCGATAAGCGGCTGATGTTTGGCTGTTACCTGTGGCTGACGGCCTACGCCGTGCTGGTATGCGTGTCCATGCTGATCATGCTGAAGGACCGGGAGGCGTTCGGCGCGTTCCTGCACTTTTTCGCCTGGTTTATCCTGATCCCCGTGGCTCTGGGGCTGGCGGCGACCTATCTGCTGTACCGGAGGGACTATGTACCCCGGAAGCCGGACGGGGACGCTCCCTGGAAGAAGTATACACAGAGGCGGTAGGGCCATGCTGCTTCTGCACTTCATCAACGTAGGGGACGGCGACGCCGTCCTGGTGGAGGAAAAAGCGGATGGCCGCGTTTTTCGCCTGCTGGTGGATGCCGGCAGGGAGGATGTAGGCACGTATCCCGGTTCCCTCCGGCGGACCGCTGCGGCGTATCTGCGGGAGCGGGGAATCCACCGCCTGGACGCCGTGGTAATCACCCATCTGCACATCGACCATTTCGGCGGGCTGTCCGCACTGCGGAAGGAAAGTGCCGTCGGGGCCGTCTGGTCCGGTTTTTTCCCCTGTCTGCCGTCCCAGGAAATTGTCCGGACGGGGATGGAGGAAAAGACCGTGAGCGGCCTTATGGACTGCCTGGAGCGGTGGGCGGAAGACGCTGCCGCGCTGGCGGCGGAGGGCTGTCTCCTTTACCAGGTGGAGGAGACGCTGCGCCTGGATCTGTCGCCCCGGCTGCGGGTGGAGATCATCTGCGGTGACCGGGCGGCCAGTGCCCGGCAGAGGGCGGTCTGGACGGCGCTGCTGTCGGGAAAGGAGCCGGACCAAGATATGGTCTGGTGGTCCTCCAAGTTCCGGAACCCCGGCTCCCTGCGGGTTCGGCTGGAGTACGCCGGACGGCGGATCGAGCTGGCGGGAGACTGCTATGGCGCGGTCTGGGAGGACAGGGCGGAGCCCTGCGACATTTTCAAGGTCCCCCACCATGGGGACGCGAAATCCGTTACGCCCCGGCTGGTCCGGAACCTGAGGCCGGAGCATGCTGTCATTTCCTGTCAGGCGGCGTACATCCCCCGGAAGGACCGGCCCTCCATGACGGCGGTCCGCCTGCTGGGGGGGCAGGGGGCGCGGGTGTGGTTCACCGACGGCTTCGCCCCTCCGGGCTGGGAGCCGGACCGCTGGACGTCGGTGGATTTTACCATTCGGGAGGACGGGACCATCCTGCCCCCGGAACCGTCGACATGAATTATCCCTGTGAAAGCGCGAGAGCGCTGGGAGGTCAATATGATTACATCTGTATTGTTCGATATGGGCGGAACCCTGGAGGATATCTATGTAGACGCCCAATCTGAGTGGAAGGCCATTGAAGAGCTGCGGGATATGCTGGTCTCCTATGGCCTGGACCCCGAGGTGGAAAAAGAGGAGCTGAAAAGCCGGGTGGACGCCGGATGGGTCCGGTATGGAAAATATCGGGACTCCTGCGACGTGGAACTGAAGCCCATTCCCATCTGGTGTGATTATGTGCTGGAGGATTTCCGCTTTCCGCGGGAGGCCCTGGCTCCCCACTGTGAGGAGATCGCGCACATGTGGGAAGTGACCCACTTTCACCGCGCCCTCCGCCCACGTGTGCCGGAGATGCTGGAAGGACTGAAGAGTCTGGGTCTGAAGCTGGGGATCGTCAGCAACACCGCCGCGCTGTACCAGGTATTTGACATTTTGAAGGAGTACGGCATCCGGGATTATTTTCAGGATGTGACCCTCTCCTCCGTTACCGGTATGCGGAAGCCCGATCCGAATATTTTCCAGGTGGCCATGCGCCAGCTGCAAAGCGCGCCGGAGGAGTGCGTCTACGTAGGCGATACGGTGTCCCGTGACATCATCGGCTCCAAGCGGGCCGGTTTTGCCAAAGCCATCCAGATCTGCTCCAAACTGACTGGCGAGAAAGACTGCGGGATCAAGCGGGAGTTCGAGCCGGATTACATAGTGGAGGACATTTACGGGGTCCTTCCGGTCGTGCGGGAGCTGGTCAGCGCAAAATAGAAAAAAGAAGGACTGCCTCAAACAGCAGTCCTTCCTTTTTTGTTTGTTGGAGCAGAAAGTTAATTGGTTCCGCCGCCGGCCTCGCCGGTCTCGCCGACCTCATCAATTTCGTCGGCTTCACCGGATGTGTCGGCTTCATCGGGTTTCTCGAGAGTAATGGAGACGAAAGAGCCCTCCTCAAATTTCGCCAGGAAGGAGCAGGTTTCCATCTCTCCGGAGTTGGTTTTAGAGGTAACCGTAGACTCTACCGTGACATTTTCGCCGTCCATGGTGTACCGCCAGCTGCTCTTGGAGGGGAACTCAGCGGTTTCCGGGAGATCCAGGCGGGCCTTGACCGCGGTCAGTGTGGCCGCCAGATAAACATCCCGCGTCGCGGCGTCCAGATAGAACTCCGTAATGGGCACGATGAGGTGTCCGTTGAGATAGATGTCCATATCCTGATAGGTGATGGTTTCCACCTCTTTGGTCTCGTTAGTGATCTTCACGAGCAGCGTATCCGCGTGATCCAGGAACCGGATGGTATCCACGTCGTTGACGTTGTAGAAGGTGCTGTATTCAGTGGAGGAAGCATGCCTCACTTCGCTGATCCGCTTGAAGCCGCATTCCTCCAGAACGGCCGTGACAGCCGCCTCCTGCTTCTTGGTCAGTTCCATTCCCTGGCCCAGGACGGTCTCCGTAATGGGCTTGCTGGTGAAGGGGAGGGAGAAGGGCGGGGTGAACGGAAAATGGAAGACCATAACGGAGACGCCTGCCGCCAGCAGAAGAGCCAGCACAACCGCCAGAATCAGCGGCACAGGGTTTCCCTTCTGCTTTGCCGCGCAGTGGGGGCAGTTTTTGGCTTTCTTGGGGATATCCTGATGGCAGGCGGGGCATTTTTTTGTCTTAATGGGCTTTTCCTTTTTTTCCTTCTTCGGCTTTTTTTCTTTCTTTTCTTTCTTTTCCTTCTTCGGTTTTTTCTCTTTCTTTTTCTTCTTCTCTTCTTTTCCTTCCGTTTCTTCCGTTTCTTCCCTTTCTTCCGCTGCTTCCTGCTTTTCCTGCTCCTTTTCGGATTTCTCGCTCATATTCATCCCTCTTTTCTTGCTCTGATTCATAATCAAACAGCTTGAAAAGAATCAAAATTCATTTCAAGCGTTGCGGCATATACGCCGCAGCGGGCCTCTTCAGCCGTTTGCGGGCCATGGGTCCGCTGAATAAAAAGCGCAGCTTGCGTTTTTTCAACGTTGTCCACTTTAAGGGGAAAACATCCCGCTGAACGCGGTCCGGCGGGATGCAGCTGGGGGTGTATTACAGTGTGTTCAACTGCCGCAACAGAACAGAAGCGATATTTTCACAAGACGCCTGGATCTGTACGGCGCCGATGTTCTGCGCTACCATGGGCATTCCGTACACCACACAGGACTCCTTATCCTGGCCGATGGTGTAGGCGCCGGCCCTGCGCATCTGGAGCAGGCCGTCCGCGCCGTCCCGGCCCATGCCGGTCATGATGATGCCCACCATCTTGCACTTCACCTGCTCCGCCATGGAGAAGAACAGGGCGTCCACGGAGGGACGGTGGCCGCTGACTTTTTCTCCGGGCGTACAGGACACTGTGTACTTGACGCCCGTGCGCGCTACCCGCATCTGCAGGTCCGCCGGGGCCAGAAGAACCAGGCCGCGCCTGATCTCATCGCCGTTTCTGGCCTCACGGACCTCCATGTTGCACAGGCGGTTGAGACGCTCAGCGTACATCTTGGTGAAGCCCGTGGGCATGTGCTGGGTAATCAGCATCCCCGGAATGTCGGCAGGCAGCCGCTTGAGCACCTCCAGCGTGGCCTCGGTGCCTCCGGTGGAGGCCCCCAGGGCGATGATGACCCGGTCCAGACCCGGCCTGTTTCCCAGCGGGGCCACGGGACCGGCCTGGGTGATGCTGGCGGGAGCGGCCCGGCGGACCTTGGCGCCAGCGGCGGCAATAACCTTCTGGGTCAGGGCCTCAATGAAAGCGTCGTTCTTTCCCGGCTCCGGCTTGCGCACGAAGTCTACCGCGCCGGCGGACAGCGCGTCGAACACCCGCAGGTTCAGGGAGGAGACCAGAATTACCGGCAGGGGATACTTGGGCAGCAGCGTTTTCAGGAAATCCATACCGTTCATGCCCGGCATCTCAATGTCGGAGGTAATCACATCGGGTTTCAGCTGAGCCACCTTGGACATGGCGTCCACGGCGTTGAAGGCGGTGCCTACAATCTCAATGCGGGGGTTTTTGTCCAACCCCTGGGTGATCATGGTGCGGGCCAGTACGGAGTCGTCCACCACCATGACGCGTATTTTCTTATTGACAGACCACATGAGGGTCATCTCTCCTTACTTACTTACTACTGATACTTTTTCTTGAAAGAAGAAATATCAAAAAGAACTTGCTGGGATCCCGCACGGGGGATTTGGGACGAAGGCGCTACTTCTGCTTCTGGAACGTGGACGGCGCGATGGTGGCAAAGGGAGAATTTTTGCTGAGATTCTCCGAGTGGCTGATCATGAAGTAGCCGCCGGGCGTCAGGGCGTCATAGAACCGCCGCATCAGCGCGTCCTTGGTGGGCTGGTCGAAGTAGATCATTACGTTTCGGCAGAAAATCACGTCAAACTTCAGGCGGAACTTGATGGGATCCATCAGGTTGAAGGTCTGGAAAATCACATTGTCCCGGATCAGGGGGGCAACCATGTACTGCTTGCCGCCGGGCACGGGCCGGAAGTACTTCTTCTTCCAGGCGGCGGGGATGGTGTCCGGCAGCTCGTAAATCCCCCGCTTGGCGGCGGCCAGGGCCTTCTGGGAGATGTCGGTGGCCAGGACCCGGGTGTCCCACAGGCCGGCCTGGCTTCCCAGGAACTCCTTTATGTAAATGGAAATATTATAGGGCTCCTCGCCGCTGGAGCAGCCCGCGCTCCAGATGGCCAGGACCTTATCCCTCTGGTGCTTCTTCACCAGCTCGGGGAGGATGGTGCCCTTGAAGAAGTCGAAGTGCTCCTGCTCCCGCATGAAGAAGGTGTAATTGGTGGTCAGGCGGTTGAGAACCAGCTCCATGTCCGCCGGGTCCTGCTTGCGCAGCAGGTCGGAGACGAAGGGGCCGAAGTCTGTGTACCCCTTCTGCGACAGAAGGGAGGACAGGCGGCTGGTAACCAGCTGCCGCTTCTGGCTGAGATCGATACCGTACTGGGTGTGGATAAATCGGACAAGTTTATTGAAATCGTCGTTGCTGATGGTTGTAAGCATGGCAATGCTTCCCCTTTTTATACGGATTCTTCATAAAGCGATTCAATCATTTTATGGGGCCGCAGGATACGGTCCGGCCGTGAAGGATCGCAAAGCGATCCTTTTAGCGCTAAGGCCGCCATAGGCGGCCCCACGGGCGCAGCCGCCAAGAACGCTGTCAACTCTTTTCCTGGCGCGCCATAGGCGCGGCGGCGCACAACATCGCCATAAAAAGGTTTCTGAATCTTTTTACCAGGAAACAGCACGATGGATTAGCCGTGCATCAGGAGGCCGCAGTCCAGGATCAACAGAGTCGCCCCATCCGGCAGGGAACACATGCCGGAAATCAGCTTCTGCGGATTTTGCGTGGGCATGGGCAGAATGGAGTCCCGGCGGATTTCCACCATCTTATCCACGCCGTCCACCAGGATGCCTATACAGTCGGCGCCCTCGTTGACCACCATGATGCAGTTCTCCTCCGCCTCCGGCTTGCCAAGACGCAGGCGGATGTCGATGACGGGGACGATCTGACCCCGCAGATTGATGATGCCGCGCACATAGTGGGGCACGCGAGGCAGACGGGTGATGAGATGGTCGGTGATGATGGTCTCCACCTTCTCGGCGTCCACGCCGTAGAACAGGCCGTCGGAGATGCAGATCAGATATTTGTCGGTCAGGGCCTCCACGGCAATATCATCGAGGCTCCCAACGGGGTTGTTCTCAAACAGTTCTTTTTCCTCTGCCATAATAGTTTCTCCCTTCTCGGTTGTTAGAACATCTCCTGGCCCGCATGGTACAGATTGGCCACGTCCAGAATGATGCTGATACTGCCGTCGCCCATGATGCTGCATCCGCTGATGCCGCAGCTCTTCACATCGAAGCTGTTGACATAGGCCGGCAGGGGCTTGACGACGACCTGCTGCTGTCCCAGCAGGTCATCCACGAACAGGCAGTAGCTGCGCTCGCTGTCCTCCAGCCAGATGACGATGCCGTCCTCGATGTTGTCGTGGCCGTCGGCCAGACCGAAGAGCTCCTTGGCCCGGATGATGGGGTAGAAGTTGCCCTGGAATTTCATCATCTCGCCCCTGGCCGGGTCCCGGATGACCTCACCGGCGGTGACCCTGGAGGAGGAGCGGATGTTGTTGATGGGAATGGTAAAGAGGCTCTCGCCCACGGATACCTCCATGCCGTCCATGATGGCCATGGTCAGGGGGATCTTCAGGGTGGTGGTCATGCCCTTGCCAAACTCGCTGGAGATGGACACGGTGCCGCCCACGTCGGCCACGTTCTTTTTGACCACGTCCATGCCCACGCCTCTGCCGGAGAACTCGGTGACCTCGGTGTTGGTGGAGAAGCCGGGCATCATCATGAAGCCCAGGATTTCCTTCTGGCTGTACTCCCGGTCCGGGTCGGCCAGTCCCTGCCGGATGGCCTTGTTGAGGATGGCATGGCAGTCCGCGCCCCGGCCGTCGTCGATGATCTCAATGATGACCTCGCTGCCGGTATGGCGGGCGGAGAGAATGATCTCGCCCACGGGGTCCTTGCCTTTGGCGACTCGCTCGGACTGATTCTCCTCCAGACCGTGGTCCATGGAGTTGCGCACAATGTGCATGATGGGATCGCTGATGCCGTCCACAATGGTCTTGTCCACCTCGGTGTCCTCGCCGATGAGGGTGAGGCGGGCGGGGCGGTTCAGCTTCTTGCTCATATCCCGGACGATGCGGTTCATCTTCTGGAAGGTGCTGGACACCGGCACCATCCGCAGGGACATGGATACGTCCTGAAGATCGTCGGTGAGCTTGCGCAGCTCACGGGCGGACTTGGTGAAGTTGTCCAGCCGCAGCCCCTTGAGGTCGGGGGAGGCGGTGACCATGGACTCTGTGATGACGATCTCGCTGACCACCGCCATCAGCTGGTCCAGCTTGGAGAGGCTGACGCTGATAAGGCTCTCCTTGGCGTGCGGCCCTCCGGCGGGAGCCGCCTTGGCCTCCGGCGTGGGGGCGCTCTCCGCGGGTGCGGGAGCGGAGGCTGCGGGAGCTGCTTTGACCTCCGGCGCGGGGGCGCTCTCCGCAGGCGCGGGAGCAGGCGCCGCGGGGGCCGCTTTGACCTCCGGCGCAGGGGCGGGTGCGGGAGCGGGCGCCGCTGTCTTGGCGTCCACCCGCTCAAAGGAGGACACACTGCTCGCGTCCTGCACGGCGGAAATGGCGGCGTCGCGCTCCTCGGCATCCCGGAACCAGAGGAAGAAGCCTCTTTCGGCGATGATCTCGGAGGTGGATGGATCGGTCTCCGTGTTCTCCGGGACGGTAAGGAAGTCGGCGCTGTATTCCTTCACCGCGGTGACCAGCATGAAGGCCCGCAGGTTCTCCATGCCGCTGCCCTCGTCAAAAAGGACGCGGATGCCGAAGGGATGGGCCTGATCGGCGACCAGGGGAACGTCCGCCGGCGCGCCGCCGGCAGATTTTTCCGCGTCCTCCACGCCGCCTCCGTCCTGAATTTTATTGACCAGGCTATTAATTTTATCGACGATACTGTCGATAGATTCAGAGAGAGGTTCGCCATTTTCCACTTTCTCAATTTCACCGCGGAAGAAGTCCACCGCCTGGAAGAGCATGTCAAACAGCTCCGGGCGCAGGCTCAGGGGAACCACCTCGATGGTCTTTTCCCGGATGATAAAGAACAAATCCTCGATCCGGTGGGCCACGGTCATCAGGGAGGGGAACTCCATCATGGCGGAGGAACCCTTGATCGTGTGCATAATGCGGAAGATTTCATTTACATTATCCTCGGAGAACGTCTCCGCCTGCTCAGCCGCCAGCAGAATGCCGTCCAGCTGCTCCAGCAGCGTATTGGTCTCGTACAGATACATATCCAGGATGCTGTCGTTGCCACTGCCCATAAAAAACGCCACCTTTTCCCGTATTTTTTCTGTTCCCCGCGGGGGGCCAAAAGGGCAAAATTCCCCCGCGCTGATATCATCATGATAGTTATCGGCAGGATGACCCTAAAAAATAAGACATCCGCCAACTTTAATTATTCCCACGTCATTCGTCGTTCCCGCATCCGGGACGGGGGATGACGGACCGGGTGAAAGCCGGCTCAGGTCCGCGCCGCGCGGGGCGGGCGGGGAGCCGGGCGAATATTACTCCGGCAGCGTAGTATTTGCCTCCACCGTGCCCGGCTGCTGAAGAAACCTTGAATTGAATGGAGTGTCGTCAATGCCAGATCTGCTCGGCGTGACCAATGCGGTTCCAGGGACCGACGCAAATTTAATCAACCGGAATATGCCCTCCATCCCCAACGATCCCAGGCTGCAGAACGTGCCGGACCTCAACCGGGTCAGCCGGCCCGACAACCGCGCCGAACGGCAGGATGCCGGCGAGGACGGCAGCCAGGCGGCGCGGTACGATTCCAACTTCCTGGCTTTCCTCCAGCGGATGGTCGAGACCCCGGGCCTCAGCCGTTCCATGACGGAGCTGCTGCGCACCTACCAGGGCACCCGTGTCTCCTCCGGCATGGAGGAGGGCATCGCGGTGGAAATGAGCTCCCTGCTGGAGATGCTGAAAATGGACGAGGGGGAATTCACCTCCTTTTTCCGCTCCCAGATGGAGCTGGGCAACCGCTTTTCCGGCCCCCTGTTCAATATCCTGCGGGAGGCATACAGCGGCGGCTCGGAGGTGATACGGGGAAACATCCTGCAATTTCTCAAGCGCTACAGCGATTTTTCCTCCACCGACCATGTCCAGGGCAACCTGCTGCGCACCCTGACCCGCCTGACCCGCTCCATTCCCGCCTCCTATGGCAACCAGCTTCTGAACATGGTCTCGGAGCTCCAGGAAAAGATGAGCACGGGGGACCGGGCCGGCGGGCTGAAGCTGCTCCAGGGCTCCATCATGCCCTTCCTGGCGGGCTATACCTCCCGTACCAACGACATGGGCCTCAGCCGGACGCTGATCTCCATGCTGGCTCTGGACGTGGCCCGGTACGAGAGCGGGTCCCCGGAGGGGGTCATGCAGGCGTTCCGTCAGCTGGGGAGTAGCCCTCAGCTGCGGGAAAAGCTGGGGGGCCTGAGCGAGGAGGATCTGCTGCGGCTGCTGGAGCAGAGCAAATTCGTCAAGGCGGCGGGACAGGACCAGTTCGCCAGCCGCCTGACCCGCACGGCCCATCGGGCCCTGCGGGGCGGCGCCGGGGCGGAGGCCCAGGACTCCTTCCGCAATATCGTCTTCTCTTTTCTCATCAACGAGAGCGTCTATATGCCGCTGACCCATCTGGCCCTGCCCCTGGAATGGAACGGGAGGATGATGTTCAGCGAGCTGTGGGCGGACCCGGACGCGGAGGAGAATCTCAAGCATGGAAGAGGGGATCAGGACAACGTGATCCGCTTCCTCTTTAAAATAGACATTCAGGACCTGGGGTTCTTTGACATGGTGCTGACCTGCCGGCGGGAGAACGTGGACCTTCAGATTTTCGGTCCTCCGTCGGTGTCGGGCTTCGCCGGAACGGTCCAGGGCGAGATGAGCCGGATTCTCAGCGAGAACGGCCTGAAGCCCGGCGCCATCCAGGTGCAGACCATGGAGAAGCCCCTGGATGTGTCCTCGGTGTTCCCCAAAATCTTTGAAGGAGAGAATGGTATCAATGTCAACGCGTGAAAGGCCCCGCTCCGGGGGGAGGGCCGTGGCCCTCAGCTATGACGGCGGCGCGGGCGCGCCGGTGGTGGTGGCCTCCGGCATGGGTTACATGGCGGAGAAGATCGTGGAGGTGGCCGCCGAGAACGGCGTGCCCGTCTATGAGGACAACTCCCTGGCCACCATGCTCTCCCAGCTGTCCCTGGGACAGGAGATCCCGGACTCCCTGTACCGGGCCATCGTGGAGATTTATGTCTATTTTTTGAATTTTGACCCAGCCGACCCGGACAAGGCGAAACGGGAGCGGCAGGCCATGGAGAAGCGCGCCTCCGCTCCGGCGGAGGGCAGTGGAGCGGTCGAAGAAGGAGGACTGTGATGGAAAGGCTGTATTTGATTCTGAACAAGGACGGCGCGCCGCTGGCCCAGGCGGTGCTGGAATCCCCCCGGATCACGGAGGTGGTGCAGCTGCGCCTGACGAAGGAGACGACTCTGAACTTTATGGAAGTCGGAGAGATCCAGTGCATCGGACTGGACAACGGGTCCGCGTCCATGCGGGGCACGGTGACCATGCAGCGGGGCGAGCGGCTGGTGATCCGGCCCGGCGCCATGCTGGGCGCGGAGGCGCGGGAAAATCTGCGCATCCAGACGGATTTCAAGAGCGTGATGTATCCCGTCACCGGCTGCTGGAAGGGGCAGCGGGCCATCCGGGGCCACGACCTCAGCTGCGGCGGGCTGGCCTTCCACACCGAGCAGGAGCTGCGGCAGGACGAGGCGGTGCAGGTCGTCCTGCCCGTTACCGACTCCCCGCTGATTCTGAACACTCGCGTGCTCCGGGAGCTCAATACCAACGATCCCTGGCGCCTGTACGCGACGCGGTTTATCAACCTCTGTCAGGACGAGGAGTTCGCTATCCGCAAGGCGGTGTTCAGCATCCAGGTGGAGAACGCGTAAGAGGCGAGGCGGCTCATGGCGGCCCCGAGCGCAGAACGCAGCCCTGGGGGCCGCCGGGCTTTGCCCAACGACCGCCCGCATGACCCTTTTTGACTCGCACGAAAGGAGCTTGTTTCTATGCAGCAGACACCCGGCTTCTCCCGCCGCGCCTTCGGAAGGCGGGCGGTTTCCCTCCTGCTGGCCCTGGCGCTGGCGCTGGGCCTGATCCCCGGCTTCCCCGGCGGAGCGGCCAGCGAGGCGTCGGCCCATTGGGCGGACCCGTATCTCAGCCAGCTGGTGGAGTGGGGCTTCATCCGCGCCGACCAGGCCGGCGACCCGAACCTTGCCCTGACCCGCGCGGACTTTATGGCCATCGTCAACCGGGCCTACGGCTACCATGAGCCCGGCCCCACCCCCTTTACGGACGTCAGCGAGACGGACTGGTACTACGACGATGTGGGCATCGCCTACACCGCCCGGTATATCAACGGCACCTCTCCCACCACCGTCTCCCCCGACTCCACCCTGGACCGGGAGACGGCGACCACCATCCTGGGGCGCAACATGATGCTTCAGGAGTCCGCCGGGGAGATCATGGACTTTACCGACGCCCGCCAGATCAGCACCTGGGCCCAGGGGACGATCAAGTCCTCCCTGGAGCACTATCTGGTCAACGGCTATGACGACGGCAGCTTCCGTCCCCAGCAGTCGGTCTCCTGGGGAGAGATGGCGGCGCTCGTCAGCCGCATCATCGGCACCCCCCTGCAGGAGGCGGGGGATTACTCCCTGGGCGGCGTGTTCGGCAACGTGACCGTCTCTTCCCCCGGCGTCACCCTGCGGGACACCGTCATCAGCGGCGACCTGTACATCACCGGCGGCGTGGGTCTGGGAGGCATCAAGCTGGAGAACGTCACCGTCCTGGGCCGCATCATTGCCAGCGGCACCGGCGCCAGCGAGGGCGGGGCCAGCATTCTGCTGCGCAATGTCACCGCCGACGAGCTGCTGGTGGATAACCTTCAGGATCACGAGGTTTCCATCCGCGCCGACGGCATCACCGAGATCGGCAAAACCACCGTGCGCTCCAGCGCCTATATCGAGGACAACACCCCTGACGGCCTGGGCCTGCACATGATCTCCCTGGAGGGGGATTCTTACGGTGAGGGCGAGGAGGCCCCGGAGGGCTGGGCGCCCCCCAGGCTGACCCTGGCGGGCCGGATCGGGGAGGTCATCAACAAGACCCCCAACTCCACCGTTCACGCCGCCAGCGGCACCGTGGCAAAGCTCACCGTGGATGAGGAGGCCGTGGATTCCCGAGTGATTATCGACCGGGGCACCGTGGTCAAGGAGCTGATTCTGGATACCGGCGTCAGCGTCACCGGGGAGGGCGATATCGTCCGGCTGGAGGTCAACGCCCCCGACTGCGACGTTGTCATGCTGCCCGATGAGATCGAGATCCGTCCCGGCATCACCGCCGTCATCGCGGGGGAGGAGATGGATTCCGTCGGCGCCAGGGAGTCCACCGAGCAGCCCATGATCCTGGCGGGCTACCCCGAAGCGCAGGATATCACCCCCACCGGTCTGGACGCCGTGTTCATGACCAATAAATCCGGCACCGTCTATTGGGCGGTCAGCGCCATTACGAACGGGTCCATCGGCGAGGAGGACCTGATCAAGCCCCCGTCCTACGGCAATGTGGCCGTGCGCAACGGCTCTGTGCGGGTGCTCAGGGGCAACGAGGAGACCCTTTCCAGGGTCACCGGCCTGACTCCCGGCGGGTCCTACTACCTGTCCGCTGTCCTGGTGGACGCCAGGGACCAGCGCAGCACCGTGAAGGTGATTTCCTTTACTACCCCTGATAACACGAAGCCCGCTTTCTGCACCGGGTATCCCCATATGTCCACCGTGTCCCCCCGGGACAGCGTCGCGGTGGTCATGCCAACCAAGGACTGCAGGGTCTATTATGCCCTCATGCCCCTGAATACGGTGGCGCCTACGGCTGACGAGCTGCAGACCGGCGCTGTTGCGGGAGCGCTGGGCTACGGTGTACAGGACCTGTATAAGAACCAGGAGTCCACCATCCGCGTCAATGACGTGCTGCTGGCGGAGAAGACTACCTATGTGCTCTACCTCTGGCTCACCGACGGCGTGAACAGTTCCGCGGTCACGTCTCTGACCTTTACCACTACCGATGAGACCCCGCCAAAGTTCATTGTAGACCCCACCGTTACCGATGTGAAGGCTACCGGCGTGAGCATGACCTTCCGGCTGGATGAGGACGGCGTGGTCTACTGGGTAGCGGTGCCCGCCGGGACAGTCTACCCCAAGCCGGAGCCCGGCACGGATTATGACACGGCGCCGCTGGATACTGACTACGCGAAATTGCAGATCATATCCGGTATGAATATTGGCTCGAATGGCAAATCCGGACGGGTCAATGCCAGGGAGAATACGGACGGCACGATCACCATCAGCGGTCTGCTGGCCGAAGCCGCGTATGATTTCTACTATGTGGCCGTGGACACTGCCGGGAACCGCTCGCATCCGGCAAAGAAAATCACCATCAATACTCTGGACACCACCGGACCGAAGTTTACCCAGTCCTTCTCCCACGTCGCCGGTACGGATAAGACCAGGGACCCCATGTCCGATACGGCGATTTACCTGGATGTGTCCGAGAATGTCCGTTATGACGGCGAGGGCGGCGGCAAGAGCTTCCTGGAGATTTATCAGGAGACCCGGACCGGTACCCAGACCGAGCGGAACGCCGCCGTCAACCGGCTGGCAAGCTGCCTGTACAACTCCATCAGGCTCCATAAGGTCAACGCGCAGGACAACTCCGAGGAGACCATCATCTACAAATACCAGACCGCCGATACCCGCGACGAGTGGACCATCGACTACACGCAGGCGAGGGTCACCACCCTCTCCAGCGGCGGCATCCGCATCGAGTTCCCCTCCTCCGGACTGCATCTGGAGAACGGCGGGGAGTACTACTTCACCATTGAGAGCATCCGCGACGTGTCCAACAACCAGAACGAGCTGGTGCCCGAAACCGTGGACTTCTTCCGCAACCAGGCGGCTTCCGCGGCGGCAGGCCATAACGTGCCGGTGTTCGAGGTGGAGATGCCCCGGGTGGACTTCTCCAACCCCGGCGTGAGCGATGGGCCGATTGTGAATTCTGAGTCTGTCCGTATCGACATGAGCTTCCGCATGCAGCCGGTTTCTACGGAGACGGTCAACGATTCCATCAGCTATGACGTGCTGCTGTGGACGGGGAACCAGCTTGAGTTTGATCTCTACTACCGCGTGGTGGACGAACTGGGCAGGAAGATTTCCGACAGCAGGGGCACCTATCCCTCCACGTATCAGTACAAGAACCCCAACGATGAGACGGATACGGCGAATATCACCGACTACCTCCTGCCCCAGTATACCAACAGCGCCAATACGCCCGACGCCAACGGCTGGATTCTGCTGGGCAACAGCGGCGCGATTAACCCCACCAACAGACAGGAGAGCGGCCGCAGCGTCAACAAGAACTTCAGCGGCTGCGGCTCCACGACCTTCCCGCTGCTGAAGAATCTCAGCAGCAAGCTCCGCTACGAGTTTGTCATCCATATCACCCGATTGGGCGTTATCCCGGAAATCCAGAATAACCGGGAAACCTGGCGCAGCTGGAATGAAAACGTGGTCTTCCACGTCAACGTGGCGGCGGGCCAGTCCAACAACCTCAACGGCATTGCCAGCGACGGCACCGCCACCAACCCCGGCGGCGTGACGGAGACCCGCTGGAATGAGGCGCTGGACAAGAAGCTCAACGGCGGCGCGCTCAGCATTGGCCGCTGGTACGACGCCAATAACCAGGAGCAGAAGGCCATCGAGCTGTCCTACCGGTTCACCGACAGCCGCCTGCCCTCCTTCACCGGCGTGCAGTTCCCGGAGATCACCCCGTCTTCCGCGAAGGTGGAGTTCCGTATGTCCACCCCCGGAACGGTCTACTGGATGGTCGGCAGGGCGGACTCCGGCACGAACAGGACGGCGGAGATCACCACAACGCGTACTCTTATGAAGAACGCGGACGGGACAACGGCGCCCAGCGAAGCAAGCACGAATCAAACGGACGCGGTGGTCAATGCGGAACAGACAGGCGCGCTGCTGGCGCTGTCCGGATCAGACGGCGAGTATCATATCCGTTTGACGGACAAGAACGGGGCTTCCAGCCTCGCCCCGCCTGACCCGACCCAGGGACAGTCGATGCAGCCGTGGATGATCGGTACGACGGACATGCCGCCGGTAGTGTCCGCAGGGGACGACCCCGAGACGCCCAACCTGATCGTAAGCCCGGACAAGAACTGGGTCATGAGTCCCAGCTCCAATGCCGGCACCGCCGACGCAATTCACGGCACGAAGACTGCCGAGGGATACAAGACGGAGGATTTCACCGTCGAGGGCCTGTCGCCGGAGAGCAATTACTACCTCTACGTCGTCGTCAAGGGCGAGTCGGATACCCTGTCCCACGTGTACCTGTATCAGTTTACAACGCCGAGGAGCATTAAGCCGAAGCTTCAGCTGGGCTGGCGCGACCCCAACGCAACCATCCGCGCGGACCGGGAAAGGAACGGCCTGCGCTCCTACGTGAATTACGTGGTCTTTACCCTGAGCGACGCAAAGAAAATTTTAAAGCTGAATCAGCCGTTAAAGGTTGGCGACCAGTACGGCGTCAGGGATTCGGCAGGCAATCTGCACCTTCCCAGCAACTATGAGCATTCAACGCTGTGGCCTGACGACCCGACCCACCCGTACACCGTACTGGACGCGCTGATCGGCAAGTACCGGGCGAGCAGCGTGACGGTCGGTCCCGGCGAAGAGGCAGTCCTTCCGTCGGGCAGTACGTTTGAAAACTATTCCGTATTTGATATCTTCGCTGACAGCACTCAGAAAGGAGAATTGAGCGACTTCCTGCGCGGCGGCTTCCAAACCGAATTCCTGGGAGCAAATGTTGACTATGTTGACTATAGCGACAGCTCGTTCCTTGTGACCAGCGGAAGCGCGACAAACAGGAAGCTGGATATTGAAGCCGAGGGCACGGACCACGTCATCATAGGCGTGGCCTGGGCCGAGGATGCGACAGGGAGGGAGGAGGAGATCGACTCCTACGCGGCGTATACGCCGATCCACATCGGCAAGGCAACATATCCGGCGGTGGATACCGGCGGCTGGTATGCGGGAATCACCGGCGGCGTAGCGGCGGATACCCTGTTCCCGGGCGAAATCACGTTCTCCCTGACGCAGCCGATTTTTGTCTCCAGTACCGGCGACCCGTTGGACGACACAAACATTTTTGACATAGGAACCTGGACCTCCGGGATTGGCGGCAGCTTAAAGGACCGTCTTGAAGCGGACGTCATTACCGACAGAACCTCCACGTCCGTCACGCTCAGAAGCAGAAACAACAGCGGCTGGGCGAACGGCGATCACATCCGGATTCTGGGAGGCCAGTGGACCAACACCAACGATATGTCCTGTCAGGAAGCCCTTGATATCTGGGTGACGGAGACGGCAACGGGCGTAACGATCAGACTGCAGTATGGAAGCGTTTCAAGATCGTTCACCTACACGTTTGAGCAGCTGCCGGATATCACAATAACGATCGTACCTCCTACCGGAGAAGGCATCTATGTGGAGGGCGACATCACAGGAACGCAGACGCTCTATGTGGACAGCGTATCGACCCATGGCGGAAAGATGACCTTTGGCTCCAGCATTTATCCTCCCCAGTACGAAGACAGCGCGTCGTATATCTGGACGTCTACCAACACCAATGTTCTCGCATTGGGGAATAAAGCGGATGGGACCAGAGACGATGGGAGATCCAAAAGCGCGGTCTTTGATCTGACGGGTACGGGCCAGACGACGGTCAGAGTGAACGTTTCGGTGACGCTTCCAAGCGGTGAGATGAAAACGGGAATGAAGGAAATCACCGTCTATGTCGGAAATACGCTGACCTTTACAAGCGCAAGCGGCACCGGAGTCAGAAAGGACGGCGACACGGTAAACGTGGCCGTTACGGTTGCCAATCCCAATCCCACCGTAACCTTTGTCTTTACCAGCGTCAGTCCGCTGTCGTCCACGATAGAGAATAAAGTGACATTTTCTCCTGACGATGCCTTTAGTAAGACTTTTGACGTTACATTAAGCCCGGACGGAAAGACTTTGACAGTCCGTGCAATGGTGCTTTCGCTGCCGTCAAGCCCCTATGCGGTAACGCTTACCGTAGGAGATGGCGACATAACTTATGAAGTAACCGTCAATATATCCGGTACGCAATCCAGCATGATTACTCCAGCGCCAGCACCTATCCCCTGACCCCCGGGAGCGGGCTGCGGCCCGCTCCCTTTTCCCTATCCAGGCAAATGACGAAAGAAGGAGCGTTTTTATGAAGATCTCCACAAAACGGCGGCTGCTCTCTCTGCTGCTGGCGCTGGCTCTGACGCTGTCCATGGCCCCTGCCGCCCTGTCGGCGAACAATCCAGGCAGCAATGATGAAGAAGGCGAAAAAGCGGAAGAAAACAACCCCGGCAGCGGAGAGGGTGGTCATACCGGTTCTGGCGATGAAGCCCCCGGTGAAGAACAATCTCCCGATACCGTCACAAAAATCAACTTGGGCGGCAACGGCATCAGCCAGATGGAAGTGGTTGAGGCCGGAAAGGAATACACGCTGATTCTGGAACCGAACTCCACCCGTCAGGGAAGCGTTCAGCTGACGGTGGATCTGGAACCGGCTTCAGCTCTGAACGAGAGCCGGCACGTGGTCTGGGCCTCCAGCGACAGCAGTGTCGTCTCCACAGAGGAACAATCAGACAGTCAGCGGCCAGGCCAGGGTCATATTGGCATCATAACCGGGGAAAAGCCCGGTACGGCCGATGTGACGATTACGGCAGGCGACCTGGTATGCACCATCCACGTCGAGGTCAGCGGCATCAAGCTCAGCAGCCAGCTGGAGGAGGAGGGGCTCAGGCTTTCTGAGAATGAGCTGAAGGTCCTGAGACTGGGGACCGACTATTTCCTCTTCGGCAACGCGAAAAACGCAGAGATGTCCGCCAGGGAGATCAACAGCAAGACAATTGTCTTTATTCCCGCCATCATCTCCAATGCGAGCGTTTCGGTGGAGGGCCGCAGGGAGGGTACGGGGACACTGCGCCTTTCGGCCAACTACGGCGGGATAGTCAGCGAAAAGGATATTCCCCTGACTGTGACCGCGGACGAGGGCGAGATCGACTGGACGGAGGCTGTCAGCCCCTCCAGGCCTCTGCAGTTTTCCGCCCTGGAATCCTTAATGAACCTGAAGTGTCAGGAGATGACCCGCAGCAATCTGGTTTCCATCATTGACCTTAGCGTCTCCCCCAGCCAGGGCATTATCTACCATGGCTACAAATCCCCGGATGACGCCGGCTCCGGCGCGGGCAGCGGCATAACCTACTATGCCTCCGGCGCCGTCCGTGGTCCTTACATCAGGGACCTGGTCTTTGTCCCCAGCGAGTCCTTCAGAGGAGAAAAGGCGACAATTGAATTCACGGGCCAGGCCACCGACAGCACCGGCGCGAACCGGACCTTCAAATGCCGGATCAACGTTACTCTCGCCGATGCCAAAACCGAGGACGTGCTCCTCACCACACGCTCGGACGTGCCGCTGAAGCTGAAAGCGGAGGACTTTATCAAGGTCTGTCAGGCTCAGACCGGCGCGTCTCTCAGCTACGTGATCTTCACCCAGCCTCCCGCCAGTCAGGGCACGCTGTACCGGGATTACAAGAACGCGATGGATTACGCCTCCCGGGTCAACGCCTCGGAGAAATATGACCGCAAGGGCCTGGACGACGTGAGCTTTGTGCCCGCCCAGAGCTTCGTGGGCACAGTGACCATCAGCTACGAGGGCTACAGCACCACCGGCGGCAAGTATATCGGAAGGCTGGTCATCCAGGTGAGGCAGAGCATGAACGCCGCCATCACCTATACCGACGACGGCGCGGGTGAAGTTTCCTTCTCCCGCTGGGATTTTGAGGACTTCTGTGTGAACGTCGGGGGCCGGGCCCTCTCCGGCGTCTCCTTTACGCCGCCTCCCGTCTCCCAGGGGACCCTTTACTACGGCTGGAACGGCGTCCGCGGCTCCGCTGTGGGGGCAGGCGTCGCATACAGCCCCGCACAGATCGACCGTCTGACCTTCGTGGCTGCCAACAGCTTTGAGGGCATGGTCCGGATTCCCTTCAGCGGTACGGACCGGGACGGTGTGGAGTTCTCCGGCACGGTGGAGATTCTTATCCAGTCCTTCGGCAGCGGAGATATCAGCTATGTCTGCGCGCCCGGAGAGTCGGTGAAGCTGGAGCTGTCTGACTTCGCGGGCTTCTGCCAGTCCCTGACCGGCCAGCGGCTGCACTATATCAACTTCCCGACCCTGCCGGACTTCCATCAGGGCGCGCTGTACCACAACCGCACCAGCGGCGGCGGCATGGGCACGCGGGTGACCACATCCACCAGGTATTATAACAGCGCCACTCCTTATATCGCCAACCTCTCCTTCTGGGCGGCGGAGACTTTCCGGGGTTCTCTGGAGATTCCCTTCACGGGCTGCGCGGTGTCCGGGGAGACCTTCTCCGGCCTGCTGGTTATCAGCAGCGGCGCGGGGGCCGGCAGCGGCTCCATCGACTCGATCACCTATCACACCTCCGGCCAGGACCCGGCCCGCTTTGTGGGGCAGGATTTTGATACCGTCTGCCGTCAGGCCACCAACGAGGCGCTGAGCTATATCCGCCTCGAACTGCCTTCCTCCGGCCAGGGCATTCTGTACTGCGGCTACCACTCCGGGACCAATCCCACCGCGCTGAGCCGGGGCCAGGATTTGTACCTGAACGGGGAGAACCGGATCGACTGGGTGACCTTTGCTCCAGGCAGGGGCTTCGCGGGCACCGTTAGCCTCTCCTATCTTGGCACGTCCATCACCGGCCGGACGTTCACAGGAACGGTGGAGATTACCGTTTATGCGGCCAGTTCCCAGGGCGGACTGGTTCGCTATGAGACTACCGGCGCGCCGGTCCACCTGGACGTCTACAGGATTCAGGAGGCGTCCGGCGGCGTTCCCACCTCACTGCGGTTCACGGGAATGCCCACAGAGGACCAGGGCAAACTCTACTTCGGGTACGTCGGCCCCACTCAGTACAGCTGGCAGGGGAACACCTCCACTGAGTATCATCTCTACAGTGAACCGGCGGTGTCCAATCTGACGTTTGTTCCCAAGGCGGGGTTTTACGGCGAAGTCAACATTCCTTACACCGCGGTTAAAGATGGGGTCACTTCCTATAGCGGTACCATCCGTATCCTGGTGACGCAGCCCCAGGTGTCGGCGCACTTTGACGATCTGGCGGACTGCTCCGCCCAGACCAGGTCTGCGGTTGATTATTTGTACGCTCAGGGTGTGGTCAACGGCGTGGGCGAGCGCCGCTACAGTCCGGACGCATCCATTCGGCGGGGAGACTTCTGCCTGATGCTGGCGCGTGCGTTCCAGTTCAGCGCGGGCAGCACCGTCACGGGCTTCATGGACGTCCCGTCCGACGCCTACTATGCCAACGCGGTGAACCAGATGTACGCGCTGGGCGTAGTCAACGGCGTGGGCGATAAACGCTTCCAGCCCTCCGCCGCCATCTCCCGCCAGGACGCCGCGCTGATGGTCCAGAGGGCCCTGAAGCAGGCGGGCATCAATGTGCCCGACGGCAGCGCCGACGACCTGGCGGCATATGAAGACCGGGACCAGGTGTCCGGTTACGCCCAGGGGGCGGTGTCCGGTCTGGTCCGGCTGGGCCTGCTGCCCACCGACCATGGCAGCATTTCGCCCCAGGCTGACCTGACGCGGGCGGACATGGCGCTGCTGCTGCACCGGGCGATGACCCAGTGATCTCTGTAAAACGTGAAGGAGCCCCGCGCCGGACTGAACCGAACCAGTAAAAACGGACAATAGACAAGAAGCCCCCTCATGTAGGATAATAGACTTACATGAGGGGGTACTGTTATGAGTAAAAAGAAGTGGACCAGGATCAAGAATTACG
>JAAVHC010000069.1 GCA_014799925.1 Oscillibacter sp. | reverse complement strand
TCGAGTGGCCGTGCAGAATTGAATTGTGCATGACCCCTCCGTGAAGCGCCGCAAGGCGGCGCTTATAGCGCTAAGCCGGCCGCAGGCCGGCCCACGGATGGGGTCATTGCACAATCGCGCGCCCTGCTGTTACTTTTTGTGCGAACAAAAAGTAACCAAAAAGTCGCCAAAACCATACGGTTTTGGATTCCCTCATTTATTACGGGGGTTATTTTGTTTTGCGCCCGTGGCATGGTCGGGTTGGTTTACCGTACTGCCGTCCGCTTCGCTCCGCGATGCGTCTATTTCAGTGTGGTCACCAGCAGCCCCTGCCGTATTGCTTCGGGTCCTCCCAGCGATGCATAACGCGGGAGCTCCCCTCGTGTTGAAGCGGTAGAGACTGCATTTACATCCTCAGTCAGAGGCTTCGCCTGATATATGGGAGCCTGTGTGGCAGAGCGGACGGTCTACAGGATCAGCGAAAAAACAAAATCATAAATTCGGGGATTCCCAAGGGGCCTTGGCCCCTTGGGCGTGCTTTTGTTACTTTTCGCACGGGCGAAAAGTAAACCTAAACCTTCTTTTCCTCCAGCGCCCCGATGAGGCTCCTGAGCCGGATCTTCACCGCGCCCAGATTGGTGATCTCGTCAATCTTGATCTGGGTATACAGCTTCCCGGATTCCTCCAGAATGCGCCGCACCTCGTCGGTGGTGATGGCGTCCACGCCGCACCCGAAGCTCACCAGCTGCACCAGCTGCACGTCCGGATTCTCACAGGCGAACCGCGCCGCACGGTAGAGCCGGGCGTGATAGGTCCACTGGTTGAGCACATGGACCGGCGTCGGGTCCGCCAGATGGCACACGCTGTCCTCACTGACCACCACGAACCCCAGGGAAGAGGCCAGCTTGTCAATGCCGTGACCGATTTCCGGGTCGATGTGGTAGGGACGGCCCGCCAGGATCATGACGCGCTTGCCGTGAGCCCGGGCCCAGGCCACCGCCTCCTCGCCCTGCTTCCGGACCGTCAGCATATGGCGTTCGTAGGCGGCGAAGGCGGCGTCCACCGCCTTGCGGACCTCTTTTTTCGTCACAGAGGGGAACACCGGGGAGAGGCTGGCAAAGAGCTCCTTCGCAAGCTCCTTCCGGTCGTTGATGTTCAGGAACGGATACAGGAAATGGGTCCGCTCCAGATCGTCCATGTTGCCGTGGAGCAGCTCGGAGTAGTAGGCTACCACCGGGCAGTTATAGTGGTTGTCGCTCTCCCGCTCGTCCACATTGTAGGTCAGGCAGGGGTAGAAAATGGCGTCCACGTGCTTCTCCAGCAGCAGCTCCATGTGCCCGTGCATGATCTTGGCGGGGTAGCAGGCGGTGTCGGAGGGGATGGAAAACTGGCCCTTTTCATAGATCCGCCGGGAGGACAGGCCGGAGACCTCCACCCGAAAGCCCAGGTGGGTGAAAAACGCGTGCCACAGGGGCAGCAGCTCATACATGCCCAGGGCCAGGGGCAGGCCGATGGTGCCCTTGATCTCAGGGCCGGACTCCAGACCCATCATGGCGTCCCTCTTCCAGGCGTAGAGATTGGGCAGGTCCTGGGCGCTGGTCAGCCCCAGCCCCTTCTGGCACTGGTTGCCGGAGATATATTTTTTCTTGCCGCCGAAGCTGTTGACGGTCAGGCGGCAGTGGTTGGTACAGCCCTGGCAGACGGCGGCTTTGGCGGTGTGAACAAAATCCTTCAGATTTTCGGAAGAAATCAGCGTACTCTCCCGCAGATCCATTGCGTACAGCGCCGCGCCGTAGGCTCCCATGAGGCCCGCGATGGCGGGGCGGATGACCTCCTTGCCCAGCTCCATCTCAAAGGCCCGCAGCACCGCGTCGTTGTAGAACGTGCCGCCCTGGACCACCACGTGGTCCCCCAGCTCGTCAGCGCTGCCCGCGCGAATGACCTTGTAAATGGCATTCTTTACCACGCTGACGGAAAGTCCCGCGGAAATGTCCTCCACCGTGGCCCCATCCTTCTGGGACTGCTTCACGGAGGAATTCATGAACACGGTACACCGGCTTCCCAGGTTTACCGGGGCCTCCGCATGGAGCCCTTTTTCCGCGAAAGCCGCCACGTCATAGCCCATGGATCGGGCGAAGGTCTCGATAAAGGACCCGCAGCCGGAGGAGCAGGCCTCGTTGAGCATGATGGAGTCGATGGCCCCGTTCTTGATTTTGAAGCACTTGATGTCCTGGCCGCCGATGTCCAGGATGAAATCTACCTGGGGGCAGAAATGTTTTGCGGCGGTGTAGTGGGCGATGGTCTCCACCACCCCCCGGTCCACGCCGAAGGCGGCCTGAATCAGTTCCTCGCCGTAGCCGGTAACAGCGCTGCCCCGGATGGTCACACGGTCCCCGCACAGCCCGTAAATCTTCTCCAGCTGCTCCCGGACGATCTCCACCGGGTTGCCCCGGTTGGAGCTGTAGTAGGTGTAGAGCAATTCCCTGTTTTCGCCCAGCAGGGCAACCTTGGTTGTCGTACTGCCGCAGTCGATGCCCAGCCAGGCATCGCCGGAGTAGGAGGCAAGGTCGCCCTCCGCCACCGCGGCGGCGGCATGGCGGGCGCGGAAGGCTTCATAGTCCGCTCCTGTCGCGAACAGAGGCGGCAGCAGATTGGAGGCGTCCCGGGTGGAGGCGCTGGTGGCGATCTTCTGGCGCAGCTGGTCCATGGTATAGACGCCGCCGGATTCCTGGGCGTACAGCGACGCGCCCATGGCCACGGCAAAGCGTCCATACTCCGGAAAAACGGCGTGAGCGTCGTCCAGCTTCAACGTCTCCTGGAACCGCCGGCGCAGGCCCTTGCAGTAGTACAGCGGCCCGCCCAGAAACAGCACCTTGCCGGTGATCCGCTTCCCCTGGGCCAGCCCCGCGATGGTCTGGTTCACCACCGCCTGGTAGATGCTGGCGGCCACGTCCTCGTGCCTGGCCCCCTGGTTGAGGAGGGGCTGGATGTCCGTCTTGGCGAACACGCCGCACCGGGAAGCAATGGGGTACAGCCGGGTGCTCCCCAGGCTCAGCTCGTCCAGCTCGTCGGCGGTGATATTGAGAAGGGTGGCCATCTGGTCGATGAAAGCCCCGGTGCCTCCGGCGCAGGAACCGTTCATGCGCTCGTCGATACCGCCGTCAAAGAAGATGATCTTGGCGTCCTCGCCCCCCAGCTCCACTACGGCGGACGCGTCCGGCTCCAGCCGCCGCACCACCTCGCCGGTAGCGAAGACCTCCTGGACAAAGGGCACCCCGGCGCTCTCCGCCAGTCCCAGTCCGGCGGAGCCGGAGATGGCGGCGGTAAAGGACCGCTTCCCCACAAAGGGGGCGGCCTCACTGAGCAGCTCCAGTGTCTTCTGCCGCACCTGAGAGAAGTGGCGCTGGTATTTTTCAAAAAGGATTCTCCCGTCCTCCACCACGACGAGCTTGGCGGTGGTGGAGCCGATGTCGATCCCAAGGGTCAGTCGATTCATAAATGCTCCTACTTTTTAATAGGTGTCAGGCCGATTTTGATGGCATTATAGCACACTTTTTCGCTTTTGTTTATGGACAAAGTGTTAAATTACTGTGAAGGATTTTTCCCCTGATTTTGCCAATTATATGATTTTGGATTGTCCGCGGCCCGACGATGTGGTACAATAGCTGTATACGGACGATATGCTGTGGCAAAGCAGCGAATTGGGCCGCCTGCTCAGGACCCGGTGGAACAGTAGTGCCGCACCCCCAGCCGCCACAGCAGGGCGCATGGGACGAGAAACAGAAGCGACGCGATGGGCAGCAGCCCGTACCACGATGGACCCCGGTCAAAGAGGTATTGCAGCGGCCAGTGCTGTACCAGCGCCAGGGGCACCAGGAAGGTCAGCACCAGAAGGACCGGCTTTCCATAGATGCCGAAGGGATACTTGCCGTACTCCCGGGGGCCGTCGGTGAAGATATTCAGGGCTTCTACATGCTCCAGCGTGAAGAAGCAGATGCACGCATTGATGAGAAACAGGCCGAAGAAGATAGCCGAGCCGCAGAGAATCATCAGCGCCAGCACCAACGCCTTTCCAGGCGTCCAGGTCACCGCACCGGCGCCAACAGCCCAAACCAGCATAACTGCCGCCTGAAGCAGCCGGGCAAACATGGTGGGCTTCATATCCTGACAGATCACCTGGAAGAACAGCGACCGGGGCCGGAGCATGATGCGGTCAAACTGCGCCTGGGCGAGAATCCTTGTGAAAGCGTCAAAACCCCGTCCGAAGCACTCCGCAAGCGAGGTTGCGGCCAGAATTACCGCGTAGCAAAGGCTCAGCTGGGGCAGGGTGTAGCCGCTGACAGCTTCAAATCGGTCCAGCAGAAATACTACGCTGAGAAATACATTGACACCGATCAGCAGATGCCCCAGGCAGCTGAGGAAGAAGGACGCCCGGTAGGTCATGGCTGAGCGGAAATGGATAGAGAAAAACTTGAAATACAGTCTCATTTCTCAGCCCCCCAGTATCACCGCGCGGCGCAGGCCGTTTTTTGTGAGAAGGTATCCCGCTGAAATCAGCGTTACGATCCAGAACACTTGCAGACCCATTACGCCGGGGATTTCCGGAAGCGTGATGTCCCCGCTGAAAATCCGCAGGGGCACATTCTGCATGGAGGCAAAGGGCGTGAGGGCGGCAAACTGCCGCAGGCCGTCCGGCAGGAACGGCAGCGGCACAACGGCCCCGCCCAACAGGTCCGCCGCCGCCACCGACAGTACCATGATGCCGTTGGGGTCCGTCAGATAGAAGGTCAGCGAGTAGACGAACAGCGAGTATGCGCACACCACCAGCACCATCAGCGCCATGGACGCCAGGAACAGCCCGAACACCGCCGGAGAGACGCGAAGCCGCAGGCCGTAGGGCGCGGGAATGAAGCTGGCGACCGCGATCACCGGGATCATCCGCAGGGCCGCGCGGGCCAGCCGGTTTGCGATGGACCGGGCCATCCACATGCTGTAGATGTCCGTGGGGCGCAGCAGCTCGTAGGACACCGCGCCGGTCTTTACCGACTCCACGATGTCATTCTCCCAGTTCCACAGGGCGAACAGGGTCAGAAACGCCTGCTGGAGCCAGATGTAAGCGGACAGGGCCTCCATGCCCATGGGAAATCGCTCCGGAGCCTCCAGCCAGAAGGCCCGATAGAGCAGGATCTCCATGGTGCCCCAGACAAATTGCGTACTCATGCCCGCCAGGGCGGCGGCCCGGTATTGAAGCCCCGCCATCAGGCGCATTTTGAAGAAGGACCAGTATTTTCCCATACCATCGCCCCCTTAAATCCCAAAGCGGCGGTACAGGTCCGCCACCGATTCCTCGGTGGACAGGTTCTCCCCGGCCATGGCGCGAATCTGCGCCGTGTCGCCGTCCAGCAGCAGCTGCCCCTTGCCAATGAGCAGCACCCGGGAACACAGGGCGTCGATGTCCTGCATGTCGTGGGTGGTCAGGAGCACCGTGGTGCCGCAGAGCCGGTTCTGCTCCAGGATGAACTCCCGGACCTTCAGCTTGCTCACCGCGTCCAGTCCGATGGTGGGCTCGTCCAGAAACAGGACCTTCGGTCCGTGGAGCAGGGCCGCGGCGATCTCACACCGCATCCGCTGGCCCAGAGACAGCATCCGCGCCGGCGTTTTCAGCAGGTCGCCCAGGTCCAGAAGCGTTGTCAGGCGGTCCAGGTTTTCCCGGTAAACCCCGCCGGGCACCCGGTAGATGTCCCGCAGGAGGTCGAAGGACTCCCTCACGGGCACGTCCCACCACAGCTGGCTCCGCTGGCCGAAAACCACGCCCAGCCGGGCCACGTGGCGCTTCCGGTCCTCCCAGGGGGTCAGGCCGTCCACGATGCAGGTCCCGCTGTCGGGGCGGAGAATGCCGCTGAGGATCTTGATGGTGGTGCTCTTCCCCGCCCCGTTGGGGCCGATGTAACCCAGAATCTGGCCGTCGGGGATGGTGAAGGTCATGTCCCGCAGGGCGGGGATTTCGGTATACTCCTGAGAAAAGAGGCTTTTCAGGGCGTTGCCCAGTCCGGCCTCCCGCCGCCGGACCCGGTAGGTTTTGCAGATTCCTTTCATTTCGATCATAATTTTTGCTCCTTGTTGAAAGATGTCCCGGGCGGACAGCCAGCCTCGCTCCGTCATACAGCGTGGCACCCAGGCCTGCCGCACGGTAACGAAGCTGTTCCGCCACATTGTAAAAGACGTCCCGGCGCGTTCAGACAAGAGGATGACGATCAGGAACGCCATCATAGCCTTAAAAGCAGCCGGGAGACAGTCATGTCCGCAAGATGCGCGGGAGGTCACGAGCCTTCCCCGCGCACGACAGGACTGCCCTCTTTCTGGGGGACGGAGTCTGGGGGGACTCCGGGGCAAAAAGGAGTGTCATTTTATCACAAAGGGTGGCTTTTGTCAAATTTTATTTGGTCCGCCCTGCAGGCGGGGGGCGTTATGTACTTTTCTCTCGTGAGAAAAGTACCAAAAGCACGCCCAAGGGGTCGGGCCCCCTTGAGAATCCCTGAACGTTTTGTTTATTAGCTCAACGCGGTGCGTCGATTCTCCTGACCATGCCTATCAGAACCCGCCGGTGCCTATTGTCTACCCACGGGTTCTAACATACGCAGAGAGCTTAACCGCTGCTCCAATTGCTGCACATCACCGCCGGGAGGACCCGAAGCAATACGGTAGGGGGTGCCTGTATACACGCGAAAATAGACGCATAATAGGAACGAAGCGGACAGCACAACCGATAGACCAATCAGACCGTGCCACGGGCGCAAACAAAGTAAAAAGCATAAGGTGTCGCCTTCGGCGACGCGCGTCAGGGGTCCAGCCCTACGGGCTGGCGCGTTTTTGCCTACTTTTGTCGCGTGACAAAAGTAGGCGCGGGGTCCGGGCTGCGTAAGCCCGGAGGTAACAAATAGAACCAACTCCCCTCGCGCCGGAACGGCGCGAAGAAAAAGGAGGTCAACAGATTGAAAAAACTATTTTCCCAATTAACCCAGGAGCTGGATGCCGGCCGCGCCGCCGTCCTCTGCGGCATCGTGGCCAGCCACGGCTCCACGCCCCGGGGCGCGGGGGCCAGGATGCTGGTGCTGGAGGGCGGAGAGACTTCAGGCACCGTCGGCGGAGGCGCGGTGGAGGTTCAGGCGGCCCGGCTGGCCGGGGAGCTGCTGGAGAACAGGCAGTCCCGGTTTGAGAGCTACCGGCTCACCCCCGGAGACGTGGCCGATATCGGCATGATCTGCGGCGGGGACGTGCGGGTGTACTTCCAGTACTTTGACCCGGCGAATCATACGGCGCGGGAGGCGCTGGAAACCGCGCTGACCCTGCTGGACGGCCCCGGCGCCTCCTGGCTGGTTACGGAGATGGACGGCGGGGGCTGGCGCATGGGAACCTATGACCGGACCCACGGTCTGCGGGGCCTGGACGTTCCCCCGGAGCGGCTGGAGCCCCTTCTTGGCAGCCGGGGGATGCTGGACGAGGGAGAAACGGTCCTCTTCGCCGAGCCCCTCACGCGGGCCGGAACGGTGTATCTCTTCGGCGGCGGGCACGTGGGCCGGGAGCTGGCCCATATCCTGGCCATGACGGACTTCCGTGTGGTGGTCTATGACCAGCGGGAGCTGACCCGCGGCTTCTTCCCGGATGTCTCCGCCCTGCTCCGCGGGCCGTTTACGGAGGCGCTGGAGCGGATCGGGCCCGTCACGGCGGAGGACTATGTGGTTATCATGACGCCGGGGCACCAGGGGGACTACGAGGTCCTGGCCCAGGCTTTACGGACCCCGGCCAGGTATATCGGCTGCATCGGCAGCAGGAAAAAGACCGCCGCCGCCAGGGAGCGCCTGCTGGCGGACGGCTTCACCGAGGTGGACGTGGACCGGGTATACGCCCCCATCGGCCTGCCCATCGGCGGGGAAACGCCGGCGGAGGTGGCGGTAAGCGTGGCCGCCCAGCTCATCGCCTGCCGGTCCGGACGGCTGGAGGCGCGGCCGTGAGCCGTGAGTCCGGCCAGGTCCGGTCGGTATGCAAGGCCATGGACCTGCTCTCCTGCCTGGCCCAGGCGAAGGGCCCCCTCAGCCTGGGAGAGCTGTCCCAGCGCACCGGCATCCCCAAGGCCACGGCCCACGGCCTTCTGTCCTCCATGCGGCCCAGCGCGGTGGTGGAGCAGTCGGCGGAGGATGGGAGATACCGGCTGGGGATGCGGCTGTTTGAGTACGGCTGCGTGGTCAGCCGGGGGTGGAACGTGCTGGAGGCGGCGGCGGAGCCCATGCGCTGGGTGGCGGAGGAAACCGGGGAGACCGTGTCCATCGCCGTCCTGGACCGGGGCGAGGTGCTGGTGCTGGACTCCGCCGACGCCCACGGCGATTTGCGGGTGGTGTCGGAGAAGGGGGCCCGTCTGCCCCTCCACTGCACCTCCCAGGGCAAGCTCCTGCTGGCCTGCCTGCCGGAGGTCCGGCGGCGGAGTCTGCTGCGGAGCTGCGATTTCGCCGCTTACACGCCCCATGGACACACCAGCGCCGCGTCCCTGGAGGCGGAGCTGCCGGAGATCCGGAAACGGGGCTACGCCATCGAGAACGGCGAGTACCGCATCGGCCTGCGGAGCGTATCCGCGCCGGTGTTCGACGTGAACGGTCAGGCCGCCTACGCCGTGTGCGTAGTGGGGATGTTCCGGCGGATCAACTCCCCGGAGCTGGAGCGGGCGGTCCGGCTGCTGCTGGAGGCGGCGGAACGGATCTCCTTCGGCCTGGGCTACCGGGGAAGCTACGGAAAGGATGCAAAGCATGCTGCAAATTGAGCGAGTCAAGCTGGAGCTGGAGGAGGACGAGGGCCTTCTGCGGAGGAAAGCCTCCGCCGCCCTGCGGGCGCCGGAGGCGGAAATTATGGAGGTGCGGATTCTCCGCAGGGCCATCGACGCGCGGGAAGGGGTCCGGTTCGTTTACACCCTGCGGGTCGACCTGAAAAACGAGAAGCAGGTTTTGAAGCGGTGCAGGAACCGGAACGTTTTCCCCGTCAGCGAGACGCCCTACCGTCTGCCGGAGCCGGTCCGTCCGCCGGAAACTCCGCCGGTGGTGGTGGGCGCGGGCCCGGCCGGGCTGTTCTGCGCCCTGGCCCTGTCCCGGTGCGGGGCGCGGCCCATCCTGCTGGAGCGGGGCCGGAACGTGGAGCGGCGGCAGGAGGACGTGGAGCGGTTCTGGAGCGGCGGCGAGCTGGACCCCGAATCCAACGTCCAGTTCGGCGAGGGCGGCGCGGGGGCGTTCTCCGACGGCAAGCTGAACACCGGCACCAGGGATACGCGCCACCGCTTCATCCTGGAAACCCTGGCTGTCCACGGCGCGCCGGAGAGCATCCTGTACGACGCCAAGCCCCATGTGGGTACGGATTACCTTAAACGGGTGCTGGTCAGCATACGCCGGGAGCTGGAGACGCGGGGCTGTGACATCCGCTTCGGCCACCGGCTGGCGGGACTGGAGACACGGAACGGCAGGGTCACGGCTCTGGAAATTTCCGGGCCGGAGGGGCCGTACCGCCTCCCCGCCGGGAACGTGGTCCTGGCCCTGGGCAACAGCGCGCGGGACACCTTTGAGACGCTCCACGCCGCAGGGGTGCCCATGGAACCCAAGCCTCTGGCGGCGGGCGTGCGCATCGAGCACCGCCAGGCGGACATCGACCTGGCCCAGTACAAGGCCCTGGCGGGCCATCCCCGGCTTCCGGCGGCCAGCTATAAGCTGAGCTGTCATCTGGAGAACGGGCGGGGGGTGTTCAGCTTCTGCGTCTGCCCCGGCGGGCAGGTGGTAGCCGCCGCCAGCGAGAGGGCGCGGGCTGTCACCAACGGCATGAGCTTTTACGCCCGTGATGGGGAGAACTGCAACGGCGCTCTGCTGGTGAGCGTCACTCCGGCGGATTTCCCCGCCGGCAGCCCCCTGGCGGGCATCGCCTTTCAGCGGGAACTGGAGGCGCGGGCCTACGCCGCCGGCGGAGGCGGGTATATCGCTCCCGCTCAGAGGGTGGAGGACTTTCTGCTCCGCCGCCCGTCCCGGGGACCGGGCAGGGTCCTTCCCACCTACCGCCCCGGCGTGAAATGGTGCAATCTGTGGGACGTCCTGCCGGAATTCATCTGCCAGGCCATAGCGGAGGCTCTTCCTGTTCTGGACAAAAAGGTGGCGGGCTACGCGGAAGCGGACGCCGTGCTGACGGCGGTGGAAAGCCGTTCCTCCTGTCCTCTGAGAATTCTGCGGGATGAACGGGGGCAGTCCGCCATCCGCGGCCTGTGGCCCTGCGGCGAGGGCGCGGGCTATGCCGGGGGCATCATGTCCGCCGCCGCGGACGGGCTCCGCGCCGCCGAGCAGGTGCTGGAAACCATAAGGAAAAACGTGTGAGAGGAGAAGGCCATGAGAAAGATTGGTGTGTGCGCGAATTTTGTCAATGAGACCCATCGAAGTCGGATCAACGCGGCGGCGGAAAAGGCGGGATTTTCCGTCTCCTGGTTTGAAAGCCAGGCCGCCCTCGGGGAGGGGATTTCAGACCTGGAAGTCCTCTTTGGTTACATCCCCCCTGATCTGCTGCCGGGGGCGAAGCGGCTCCGCTGGCTGTGCAGCGCCTCCGCCGGCGTGGACCACTATATGGACGATTCCCTCTGGCCTGACCCCGACTGCCTCCTCTCCAACTCCTCCGGGGCCTACGGCCCCACCATCTCCGAGCATATCGTCATGACGGCGCTGATGCTGCTGCGGCGGATGCCGGAGTACCAGGCGGCCCTGGCCCGGCGGGAGTGGCCCTATTACGCTCCCATCCGCTCCATCAACGGCAGTCACGTGGTCCTGCTGGGGACCGGGGACATCGGCTCCCATACCGCCCGGAGGATGAAGTCTCTTGGGGCCTCCGTCACCGGTGTGTGCCGCAGCGGGAAGTCGGCGGAGCCGGCCTTTGACCGGGTGCTGCCCACCGGCGGGCTGGACGGCATACTGCCCGCGGCGGATCTGCTGATCCTGGCCCTGCCCGCCACGGCGGAGACCGTCGGCATCCTGTCCCGGGAACGGATCGCCCTGCTGCCGTCCTCCGCCTGCGTCATCAACGTGGGCCGGGGCTCCGCCATCGACCAGGAGGCCCTGGTGGAGGCCCTCCAGGCCCGGCGGCTGGCCGGGGCCGCGCTGGACGTGATGATCCCGGAGCCCCTTCCGGCGGACCATCCCCTGTGGGACTGCCCCAACACCATCCTCACCCCCCATGTCTCCGGCAACATGTCCCTGGGGCTGACCTGCGACCTGGACGTGGAGATGTTCTGCCGGGACCTGGCCCGTTACGCCGCCGGAGAACCGCTGGAGCACATGGTGGACCGGGCGCGGGGGTATTAAACGGTGGAAAAGCTGCTGGAATGTGACCTCTACGGCCCGGTGCGGGACTACCTGGAGAGATTGGGCTACGAGGTCAAAGGAGAGGTGAAGGACTGCGACGTCACCGCCCTGCGGGACGGAGAGCTGATCGTGGTGGAGCTGAAGCGGGGATTCACCCTGGAGCTGATCTATCAGGCCGTGGACCGCCAGCGGGTGGCCGACGGGGTCTATGTGGCGGTGCCCCTGCCCAAGCGGGGGTACATGTCCCCCCACATACGGGATATGGCGAGCCTGTGCCGGAGGCTGGAGCTGGGCCTGATCTTCGTGGGCTTTACCAGCAGAGGCGTTCCCCAGGTGGACGTGGCCGTCCATCCCAGGGAGGCCTCCGCGCCCCGGCGGGACAAGAACCGCCGTCTGGCGGTCATCCGGGAGCACGAGAGCCGCACCGGCAGCGTCAACACCGGGGGCGTGTCCCGGAAGAAGATTCTCACCGCCTATAAGGAGCAGGCCCTGCTGGTGGTCAGGCTCCTGCGGGAGCATGGCCCCATGCGGGTGGAGGACGTGAAGAATCTGGGCGGTCCGGCCAATACCGGTACGATCCTGGGGCGCAACGCCCTGGGCTGGTTCTCACGGGAGCCGGACCCCGGCGGATGCCGGTATCTGTACCGGCCCAATGAAAAGGCGCTGGCGGCCCTGGAGGAATATCAGGACATTTTGTAAAAGCTCCCTCCGCGCAGAAGCGGGAGCGCCCGGCCGGGCGCTCCCGCTTCTGTATGTCGTCTCTTCGCGTTAAATCTCCAGATTCGCAAAGGCGTTCAGGCTGCTGTCCGCCCTGGTCCCGGCCAGGAACTCGTAGTACGCCTGACTGCCGATCATGGCCCCGTTGTCGCCGCACAGGCGCAGGGGCGGCAGATACAGCCGGATCCCGTTCTCCCGGCAGGCCCGCTCCAGATCCCCCCGGATGGTCCGGTTGGCGGCTACGCCGCCTGCGGCGGCCAGAGTGGTACGGCCCGTCCGCCGGGCCGCCTCCATGGCGCGGGGCACCAGCTCGCCGCTGACCGCCGCCGTCACCGACGCCGCCAGACTGGGCAGATCCAGCTCCTCGCCCTTCTGGGCCGCGTTGTGGATCAGATTCACCGCCGCCGTCTTCAGGCCGGAGAAGGACATGTCCAGATCATTTCCCGCCGTCCTGGCCCGAGGCAGGGGATATTTGGCGGGATCGCCCCCCTGAGCCAAGTCATCCATAGGCTTGCCGCCGGGATAGGGCAGGCCCAGCGTCCGGGCAATCTTGTCGAAGCATTCCCCCGCCGCGTCGTCACGGGTGGCGCCCAGTATGGTCATATCCGTATATCCCGCCACGTCCACGATCATGGAGTTGCCCCCGGAGATGCACAGGGCCAGGAAGGGCGGCTCCAGCTCCGGAAAGGCCAGATAGTTGGCCGCGATATGGCCCCGCAGATGGTGGACGGGAATAAGCGGCTTTCCCAGCGCCAGAGCGGCGCTTTTGGCGAAGTTCACCGCCACCAGCAGCGCCCCGATGAGCCCCGGCCCATAGGTGACCGCCACCGCGTCGATGTCCCGCCGGGTGATCCCGGCCTCCGACAGAGCCCGGTCCGTCAGGGCGGCGATGGCCTCCACATGCTTCCGGGAGGCGATCTCCGGCACCACGCCGCCATAGATGGCGTGGACGTCCACCTGGGACAGGATGGCGTCGCTGCGGACGATCCTCCCGTCCTCCACCACGGCGGCGGCGGTCTCATCACAGGAGGACTCAAAGGCTAAAATCAGCATACTCTCATTTCCCCAATTCCCTGGTTTTCTCTGCGGCGGCAATCACCGCGTCCATGGCCGCGCTCCGGAAGGCCCGCTCCTCCAGGACCCGCACGCCGGCGATGGTAGACCCGCCGGGGGAGCAGACCGCGTCCTTCATGGCTCCGGGGTGCTCTCCGGCGGCCAGCTGTAAGGCGGCGGTCCCTTTCACCATCTGGGCCGCGTAGAGCAGGGCCTTCCGCCTCGGCAGGCCGCAGGCCACGCCGCCGTCGGCCAGGGCTTCCAGCAGCAGGCAGACGAAAGCCGGCCCGCAGCCGGACACCGCGCTGCCCGCGTCGATCAGCTTCTCGTCCAGCCGGTCGATGACCCCGGCCCCGGACATGCTGTCCATAAATTCAGCCAGTTCCTCCTCCGTCACCTTCTCGTTGGCGTCGCAGAGGATGACCCCCTCTCCCACGGCGCAGGGGGTGTTTGGCATGATCCGGATCACCGGGTAATCCCCGCCCGCCATGGCGGCGATACGCGCCATGGTCAGGCCCGCCGCCATGGTGACCAGAATAAACCGGTCCGGCCGCCGGGCGAATACAGGCGCGAGGCCCGCCAGGAGGTCCTCCATCATCTGGGGCTTCACCCCCAGGAAGACATATTTCCCTTCCGCCGCCGCCCGGTCCGCCGGGCCCGCGGCGCATTGCAGCTCGGATGCCAGAGTACGGGCCCTGGCGGGTGTGCGGTTGGAGAGAAAAACGGTTTCCGGCGGCAGCTTCCGGACAGCGGCCCTGGCCAGGGCCCCGCCCATATTGCCGGTACCGATGAAAGAAAAGGTATAGGTCGACATATATACGGACCTCCTTTTGAAAAGGCTCGTCAGCATTTATTAAATAGGCGGCCCCCGCCGCCAAATCAGGCGGCGGGGGTCATATCATGGGCGCGCCGCCGAAACGGGATCGGCCCTGCCTGAAGCCGGCTAGATCATCAGACCTTGAACCGCCCTCGCACCGGCCGGCGCGATCCTCCCCTCAGCAGGGGGGAGGAGGGTTTCCGGTAGTATCATACCACATTCGGGCCTGTTCGGCAATAGGTAATTTTCGTTATTCCCAAATTTTGGGGATACTATCCTGAATAAACGGCCCTGGTCTCCGGGTAGATGACGCCGCCGTACAGTCCGTCATCGTCCTTTTCCCGCTCCGCGAGGTCCTGCTTCCACAGCTCCACGCCCTCCGGCGTGATATATTCCAGCTCCAGCAGGGCATCGATGGTGTTGGTCATGGAGGGGGAGAGATACACCTCCTTGTTCCGGTACCGGTAGTAGCCCCCTCTGCTCTCCGTGTCATAGACGCGATAATACAGCGAAAGTTTGAAGTTGTTTGAGTACCAGACCTCGTGGCGCTGCAGGATGTTTTTCGCGGGGATGTTGCCCTGGGCGGCGTCCTTTTGCAGGGCGGCGTAGAGCTGCTCCGTCTCCCGGTTATCGCCGTCGGCATGGTCAAGGGTATTGATATGGTAGCCGCTCATATAGTCGCTGTATACATCAATTCCCTCCAACGTCGCGCCCGCCGGGATGCGCACGTCATAGGACCGCACCTCCGGGTCCCGGTAGAACGCGTCCAGCAGATTCTCAAAGGTCCCGGCGGTCCCCACCCGGTCCGCCTCCATCCACAGGTCGTACTGCCGCAGCAGGTTTGTCCCGTCCTTCAGCTGGTAATCCAGGGTGATATAGTGGGAAAATATTTGTCTCCCCTCACGGTCCCCGTCGGGAACATAGGAGCGGATATAGCTCCGGTCGTTCACGATGGCCTGATGGAATTCCCGCAGGGCCATGACCTGCTCCGGGTACTCCCCGGCGTTCCAGATGCTGCTTACGCCCAGGCCCGAAATGGTCACGCTCTCGATCTCGTCCCACTCCGGGATCTTCCTCTCCAGGCCGAACAGGTCCACGCTCACCAGCAGGCACACCGCCGCCGCGCCCGCGGCCACGACGCCCACTCCCGGCAGGCTCTTTTTGCCGAACACACGCCGGGACTTTGCCAGCAGCATGGAGGCGGCGTAGTACCCCAGCAGTCCCGCCAGGAACAGGCACACCGCCATAGGCAGCGGGTCGGCGTAGTCCCCTTTCTGGAAGATCTCTCGCCACAGCAGCTCGTACAGCAGCCGCCCGATGGTCAGGGCGCTGAGCAGCGCCACGCCGTAGCGGAAGATGGGCCGCAGCCACCGGAAAGCCACCACGTCCCCGGCGCTCTCGCTGTGCCGGCGCCTGTAGAGGAACCAGCTCAGCGCCAGCAAAGCAAGCCCCGCCAGGGCGTACAGCGCCACTACCCACAGCCCCCGGAGGTGGTACACCCGGGAACCGTCCAGCAGGCGCTCCGACTCCACGGTATAGCTGGAGTTGTAAAGCTTTACAATGGGAGAGAGGAAGGTCAGCCGCCCCAGGCCCTCCAGCATCGGTACGCCGATGAGGAAGATATGGGCCAGGTTTGTCACCAAAAGCTCCATCAGGAAGGCCAGGAAGTTGGCCAGCAGGTAGAACACCGGCAGCACGACGGCATGGCCCGTCAGCATGGCGCACAGGGTCCCCATGCCGGTAAACAGCAGGGTACAGAACAGCACCGCCAGTATCGTGTTTACCACGCCGACCACATCGAAGAACCCCCAGCCCAGGGCAATGAGGCAGATCAGTCCGCCGGTGACCGCAAAGGGGATCAGCTGCATGACAACCGCCGCCAGGGTGTTGGTAATAAACAGGCACGTCCGGTCCACCGGAAGGGTGTGCATCAGCCCCACCGACCTTGCGTTATACAGGTATCCCCACACCGCCATGACGCAGAAAATGGCGTAGACGCAGGTAAAGGCGGGGACAAAGTAGGCCGCCAGCTGGTACAGTGTGTACCGGAAGTCACTGCTGTCCGCTATGCCGGAGCCCATATTCTGCATCAGGGTCAGCTGAATATACAGGGGGACCATGGCCCCCACTAGGCTCACCCCGCCCCACAGGGGCCAGAAGCGGTTCAAATGCTTCTGAAACAGGGTCCGATTAAAGCAGGATCTCTTTAACGGCATACTGCTCACCTCCCAGCTCGTAGATAAAGATTTCCTCCAGGCTCAGCGGCAGAGCCTCCACCATGAGGGGATGGAACTGCGCGACCCGCTCCGTTACCGCCTGGGCGGTGCCCCGGATGATATAGGTATACACCCGGCCCACGTTGGAGGTGTGCAGCACCTCCATTTCACGGGGCAGCACCGGGGTCTCCCCGGGCTTCCAGACGGCCTGCAGTTTGACGATGTTCTCCTGGAGGTCCGTGAGGCTCCGCTCCAGCAGGACCTTTCCTTTGTTCATAATGCCCACGTGGTCGCACACGTCCTCCAGCTCCCGCAGGTTGTGGGAGGAAACCAGCACGGTGGTGCCGTGCTCGGTGACGTCGCCCATCATGAGGCTCCAGACCTGACGGCGCATCACCGGGTCCAGGCCGTCCACCGGCTCGTCGAGAATCAGGTATTTCGGGCGGCAGCACATGGTCAGCCAGAAGGCGGCCTGCTTCTGCATCCCCTTGCTCATGCGGCGGATGGGGGATTTTTCCGGAAGGGTGAAGACCTCCTTGAACCTCTCGTACCGCGCCATGTCAAAATTGGGGTAGAAGCCCTTATAAAAGCGCATCATGTCCCGGATGGTAGCGGACTGGAAATAGTACCAGTCGTCTGGAATGGCGGCGATCAGCGCCTTTTTCTCCGGGTTTTCGTATACGGGCGCGCCGTCCACCAGTACCGCGCCGCTGTCAGGGCGGTAGATGCCGGTGAGATGTCGGATGATGGTGGACTTCCCCGCGCCGTTGGGACCCACCAGACCGTAGACCCCGCCGTCGGGGACGGTGATGCTGGCCCCGTCCAGGGCGGCGAAGCCGTCAAAGGTTTTCACCGCGTTCTTTACTTCGATCATTGTCCCGCCTCCTCCTGCATCAGCGCGATGATTTCGTCGTCCGTGTAGTGCAGATACCGCAGCTCGGCCACCAGTTCCCGGAGCTGCTGAATGAGCTTTGCCTCTCTTTCAGGGTCCGCGCCGCGGGCGGCGGACGCAGCCTCCCGCTTGGACGCGAAGCTGCCCTTGCCGGGGACGGAGTAGATGAACCCCTCCCCCTCCAGCTCGCTGTAGGCCCGGTGGATGGTATTGGGATTGATCGCCAGCTCCATGGCCATGGCCCGCACCGACGGCAGCTTCTCGCCGGGCTCCAGGGCTCCGCTGACGATCATGCGGCGCAGGCCGTCCTTGATCTGGCCATAGATGGGCTGGGAATCCCGGTAGTTCAGTGTAAACAATAAAATCCCTCCCTAATCCATTTTTCGTATCGCCAGCGCGCCGCCGTAGATCAGCGCGAATACCGCGAAGATGCCCATGAGCAGCAGATGGATCATTTCCATATCATTCCCTCCCGACTGTATTAACCCGGATAGTACAGCTAATCATACAGCATCCTGCTCCGCCGAGCAAGGGAGTTTTTTGGAAGAATGTCTTAAGGATTCCTTAACTTCGCTGCCGGTCGCCTTGGGGCTGTACTTTTCCCTTGCAGGAAAAGTACCAAAAGTGCCCTCAAGGGGCCATTGCCCCTTGAGAATCCCCGAATGTTTTGTTTATTTGCGCTCCGACGAGACCTGGCCTTATTCTACCTGTGATTCTGCACAGGCGCTCGATGCGCCTGTTGCACAATCACACCTTCCGTTGGTGCGCCGGACCTCTGCGTCTACCCACGGGTCCTAACGTACACAGAGAAGCTTAACCGCTGCTCCAATCGGCGTACACCATCGCCGGGAGAGCCCAAAGCAATATGGCAGGGATTGCCGATGACCACATTAAAATAGAAGCAGCGCTGAACGAAGCGGACGGCAGTATGGCAGGCCAATCAGACCATGCCACGGGCGCAAAACAAACGAAAAATAAGGTGTCGCCTGCGGCGACGCCCAAAGGGAGTCCCGAACCGTAGGTTCGGGCGCGTTTTTGCCTACTTTTGCCGCGCAGCAAAAGTAGGCGCGGGTCCGGGCTGCGTAAGCCCGGAAGCTATCAGTATAGAACAATCCAAAACCGACGGCGCAAATCCCTCTTGACAAATTATATACTGTGTAGTACGATGTACCTATCGGAGGTGAGGCAGGATGAATATCGAAGACTGGCGCTCCCAGATCAAGCGGGGGACTCTGGAATTCTGCGTGCTGCTGATGATCGGACAGGGGGAGCGCTACGGCTACGAGCTGATTTCCCAGCTGGAAAAGCGGCCCATTCTGGCGGCGAAGGAGAGCACCATCTATCCCCTGCTGCGGCGGCTGCTGAAGGAGGGCCTGCTGGCTTCCACCTGGCGGGAGTCGGCGGAGGGCCTGCCGCCCAGAAAGTACTATACCATTACAGACGCGGGCAGAGAATACCTGGCGGCCATGGAGGCCGAGTGGAGGGACCTGCTGTCCGCTATTGATGAACTCAAGGAGGGATGAACCATGGAACGGCAATTGGAGAGCTATCTGGACACTGTGGACCGGCATCTGCGGCCCATGCCCGCTTCAGAGCGGGTGGATATCGTGAAGGAGATCAAGAGCGAGCTGCTGGAACTGGAAGCCCAGGGCCTGCGCCCGGAGGAGATTATTGCCCGTTTGGGCGCGCCGAAGGAACTGGCCGCGGCCTACCTCAGCGACGCCATTGCGAAGAATCCAAAGTTCAGCTGGAAACGGCTGGGGTCCGTGATCGCGTTCTACAGTCTGGCGGGACTGGGCGGGATGGTCGTGCTGCCCGCCGCCAGCATTACGGCGGTTACCTTCATGGTCTGTGGCGCAGTGGTGCCCGTTATGGGACTGCTGAAATTTCTGGCCTCACTGATAGGCATTGACCTGCCCTGGGTCATGCTGCAATTTGGGAACTGGACCGCGCCGGCTGTTCTGGCGTTCCCGGTATCAGTGGCGGCAGGCGCGATGCTCCTGCTGGCGGGGCGGGGCCTGTGGAGAGTCACCGTTGGCTTTGTCCGGATGGTCGAACAGAAACGGCGGGGCCTGGCTTAAACTTGAAACGGAGAGGAGGGGCCGTCAATCCGGCCCCTCCTCAATTTCTCCACCGGTCCGCCAGCGCCTCGCAGATGGGCAGAGGATCAAACTCTCTCTCCGCCCCGTTTGCCGTCCCGCTGGACAGGAACTCCACGTAGACCGCCAGATTTCCCTTCATGGCCACCAGCTCCAGTCCTTTGGTGGCCCAGGCTGCGTCCAGGCCGGGAACGTCCAGGGCATAGAAGCTCTCCCTGTCCCGCGCAAAGACGGAGTCCTCCATCAGCGCCCAGGCCAGCCTGTCCGCCATGCCGGGGAAGCGGAGGCGGTAGACATACTGCCGCATCCAGACCTGCCTGTCGTTCTGCGCGGGGATGTTGACCACCTCCAGCGTCTCCCAGTAGTCCGCCAGAAGGGACCGGGAATGGGTCACGCCGGTGTCGCTGCCGTAGAGCTTCTTCACCTGTTCGCCCTCATAGCCGATGTCGGAGAGCATGATATACGGCCCATCCGGCTGGGGGGGCATGTCCCCGGACCTGGACACGAGAACCTGTATGCCTGTTACCAGCAGGCAGACGAGGGACAGGATGGCGAACGTCTGCCCCAGGATGGGATTGCGAAGCAGACGGTGTTTCCGGGGCTCGTGGTCCAGAGGGATGCCTTTCCTCAGGCGGCGGTAGGTCCGGCTGATTTTCCAGGTGTCCCAGAGCATCTGATAGATGCCGCAGATGGGCCAGAGGGCGTAAAAAATCATCGTAAGCGGGAACTGGAGGAACCGCTTGAACAGCTGGGCCCAGGATTTGCCGATGGTCCCCTGCCAGGTAAAGAAGGCCGCTATCGCACCGATGAGCAGGAACGTCAAAACGACGCTGCCCCACATGCCCCGGCGGACCTTTTTCAGCGTCTCCGCCTGCTGGGCGGGGTCCGCGTAGAACTCCGGCGCGCCGCTGCCCTCCGGGGCGCGGAAGATGTGCAGCCAGCCGTGGTCCGCCGCATACTCCCAGCCGCAGTCCTCGAACACTGCCACCTGTTCCTCCGGCATTGTTGGCTGCTCCAGGAAGGGCCCCGTGTAGATCTCCACCCGGTACCGGGCCCGGCTGGGCTCCACCCGCTGAAAACGGCTGAGATACGTGCCCCGCTTCACCAGCCGCCAGCCCTTGGCCTCCATATCGCTGTAGAATTTTTCGTTCTCTCCCAGCTCGTACTCGCCAGGATGGAACCAATAGAGCCTGTTCATCGCTCCACCTCCAACATCTCGCCGTCCGCCACCAGACGCTTGAGACGGTTGTACTCGGTCAGCAGGGCGGTCCGCCCCGCCCCGGTGATGGCGTAGTTCTTCCGGCGCCCTTCCTCGCCGGTAAGGGTAATGAGGCCCTCGCGGTTCATGCGGCTGAGAACGCCGTACAGCGTCCCCGGCCCCATTTCCAGCCGCCCGCCGGAGAGTTCTTTGATGCGCTGCATCATGCCGTACCCGTGGCCGGGTTTCAGCAAAGCCAGCAGAATATAATACATGGCTTCGGTCATGGGCCCCTGGTCCGGCATGTGCGCGCCTCCTCTCTAGTATGCGTCTCGATATATCGCATAACATAATAATAGCAAACCGGTCCGCCTGTGTCAAGCTGCGCGGCAGGAATTTTATTAAAATTGTAAAGGATTCCCTCTTGCATTTCTGTGCGAAAAGGTAGATAATGAATTCTGTCAAATACCGTCGAAGGAAGTCATGCTATGAACCGTCTTTTTCCCTTTGCTTTTTCCCTGCTTCTTCTGCTGACCTCCGCCGGCTGTGTGAGCCGTGCCGCCGCCCCGGAGGACACCAGCCAGCCGGCGCCCCAGGATATGTCCGACCTTCTGACGCTGGACGCGGAGGCCGAAGCCTTCACCGTGGAAGAGGTCCCGGAGCCCCCTGAGGAACCGGAGGAACCTTACGTTCGGATCATTGATCCGGCAAAGCCCATGGTGGCCCTTACCTTTGACGATGGGCCGGACGGTACGCATTCCGACGAGATTCTGGATACCCTGGAAAAGAACCACGCTCTGGCCACCTTTTTTGAAGTGGGGACGAACGTCCTGGCTTACCCTGAGCCTGTCAAGCGCATGGCGGACATGGGCTGCGAAGTCGCCAGCCACTCCAACGCCCACAAGGATTTGAGCAAGATGAAGAAGAAGGCCCTGCTTCGGGATTTGGATACGGCGGACACCGCCTTTCTGGCTGCCGGGGTGGAGGCGCCCACGTTGGTCCGCCCTCCCTATGGCGCGGTGAACAAGACCGTGAAGTCCGCCACCGGCCGGGCCATGATTACCTGGACCGTGGACACCGAGGACTGGCGGAGCCGGGATGCCCAGACGGTGGTGGATTACGTCAAGAGCCTGGACGATCTGGACGGAGAAATCATCCTGATGCACAGCATCTATGGGAGCACCGCCCAGGCCGTGGAGATTCTGGTGCCCTGGCTTCAGGAGCAGGGCTACCAGCTGGTGACGGTGACGGAGCTGATGGCCTATTACTACGGCGAGCTGCCTCAGCCGGACCACTTTTACGGCTACACCTATTTCTCTACCCATGGCCGCACCGATTCCCCGGTACCCCTGCCCGGCGAGGAAATTCCCGGCATGGGACAGCCCGCCGGGGAGGCCCCGGTGGAACCGGCGGAGCAGTCTCCGGAAACCCCGGACCCCGCCTTGGACCAGCTTCCGGAACCGGAGAACGAGGAAACGACCGGCTGGGAACCTGTCAGGACCGCCGGCACAGCGAACCTGTCCCCGGCAAAATCCGTCCCCAATCCGGCGCTGTTTTATCCCTGATCCCCTGGCGGAGGGTATTAACGAGCTCAGTTAATACCCCCCGCCTTTATTGTTGTCCGGCCGGAAAAGCGGTTGCGAAGCCGGTGGAAATATGGTATGCTGAAAGTATTCGGCGGTCCCCGGCGGCGGAGCGGAAGGGATGATAGAAAGATATGAGACGTCAAAAAAAGGCAAAGCTGTCCAGCGTGCAGATCATTGCCCTGGGCTTTTTTATTATGATCGCCCTGGGGACGGCGCTGCTGATGCTGCCCGTTTCCAGCCGGGCCCCTGGCGGCGCGTCCTTTGGAGACGCTCTTTTTGCCGCCACCTCCGCCTCCTGCGTCACGGGGCTGGTGCCTCAGGACACGGGGACATACTGGACCGTCTTCGGCCAGGTGGTGATCCTCCTGCTGATCCAGACCGGCGGTCTGGGATTCATGTCCATCGCCACCTTGTTCATGCTGCTGCTGCGCCGGCAGCTGGGCCTGCGCCAGCGGGAGGTAGTGGTGGACAGCGTCAGCTATGACCGGCTGGGCGGCTTTATCCCCTTTATCCGGCTGGTATTTCTGGGGACTCTGCTGGCGGAGGGATTGGGCGCGGTCCTGCTGTCCATCCGCTTTGTGCCTCAGCTGGGCTGGGGCCGGGGAATCTATTACGGCGTCTGGCACAGCGTTTCCGCCTTCTGCAACGCCGGGTTCGACCTGATGGGCCCTTACAGCGGCGCGTACTCCTCCTTCACCGCATACGCCGGAGACCCCCTGGTGAGCCTGACGGTCTGCGCTCTGATCCTGGTGGGCGGCACGGGCTTTCTGGTATGGGAGGATCTGGCGCGGCATACATACCATTGGCGGCGCTACCGGCTTCAAACCAAGGTGGTGCTGACCATGAACCTGCTGCTGACCCTGGGCGGCGGGGCCCTGTTTTTCTTCCTGGAGCGGAACAACCTGGGCGCGGGCCGGCCGCTGGGCGAGCAGCTGCTCTCCGCCCTCTTTGACGCGGTGACCCCCCGGACGGCCGGCTTCAACACCACCGACACCGGCGCGCTGTCCAGCGGCAGCCTGCTGCTGACCATCATCTTCATGCTCATCGGCGGCAGTCCCGGCTCCACCGCCGGCGGCGTAAAGACCACCACGGTATTCGTGATCCTGCTCCATGCCCTCTCCGGCATTCGCCGGGAGCGCGGCGCCAACGCCTTTGGCCGGAGCATCGGGGACGACGCCCTCAAAAAGGCCACGGCGGTGCTGTATACCAACCTGCTGCTGGCCCTGGCGGGAGCCATCGCCATCTGCGCCATCCAGCCCCTGGAGCTGACCCAGGTGCTTTTTGAGACCTTCTCCGCCATCGGCACGGCGGGGATGACCATGGGCATCACACGGGATTTGCTGCCCGCAAGCCGGGCTGTCATTATTTTTCTCATGTACTGCGGCCGCGTGGGCAGTATTTCCTTCGCGGTGGCGCTGCTGGAAAAGAAAGCCATCCCTCCGGTGACGCTGCCGAGGGAAGATATTACCATCGGATGATTTCTGCCGCCCTGCCGGGCGGAGGATGGAGCGCACTTTTCCTGCGAGGGAAAAGCGGCAAAAGCCCGCTCAGGGGGCTTGACCCCTTGAGCGGGCTTTTGCTTATTTACGCAAAGCATCAGCCTCCGGAGCCGCGGCAGGGAAATCAATCTATCCCCTTCAGCATCTCCACCGTCTCATAGATCCTCTCCGCCAGTGCCTCCGGTATGGCAAGCTGCTCCGCTTCACACCCGTTGCCGGTGAGCCGGTTCCTGATGCCAAAGAATACTCCGTCCATGAAAACGGAGGAATACTGCCACTCCCCCCGCAGGCAGGCGAGAAGGGTCAGCGCCCCGGAAGACAGAGCGGGTGCCACGTAGGGCTTGTACCCCAGCGAGCGCATCTCCAGATTGGCGCGCTTGGTGAGTTCTGTTAACTCCCGGGACAATTTGTCGTCATAATGAGTGATTGAATTGGCAATGATCAGCCCCTCGCCGTGAGGGCCGAAGGCCCGGCCCTCGGTGAGATAGGAAGCGAAGCGGGGGTCCCTGCCGGCATAGTACCGGGCGCGGGCATTCATGACTCCCAGGCCGAAGCCCCTGACCTGGTTGGCGGACAGCCCCTTGTAATCCAGCTCCCCCGCCTCGTCCCTGTTGCTCTCCAGCAGCACGGCGCGGCACAGCTGGTCCACGGGGTCGCTGACCACGCAGAACATGCCCCTGAACCCCTTCTCTCTGGCCATGCGGCCATAGCCGGCCGCCAGCGGGCGGTTCAGCTCGTACTGCGCCATACGCACATCGCCGCTCTTCACCGCCGTATCCGGCACGAACCGGGAAGCGCAGAACAGGAACACGTCACAGTCCAGAATGTGATCAATATCGACAATTTCTACGGGAGGGAATCGGTTTTCGCCGGGAGGGACAATCTGGTTCAGCTCAAACTCCCACCGCTGGGACACCCCCTCCCGGAGGTCGCAGACGCCCAGCGTGGAAATCACGTCCCCTCCCATGAGCCGCAGGCCCATAGCCAGGGTGCTGCCTACGTCCCCCAGCGCCAGGATGTGGACGCGGTATTGTTCCTTCCTGGGCAGCGGTTCGCCGGAAAGCCGGCTTTTTGCGGATATTTCGATATTTTTATACAGATCGTATTGCATTTCGTCATTCCTTACCCTATTACAATCTTGAAATTGGCCTGGAGCCGCCGGAGCATTTCAATGTCGTTGTCCAGATAGGTGGACGCGGCACGGTTCAGGTCGTAGGACATGCAGCTGCCCTTGTCCGGGCAGAGGGGCAGGATCACCGCCTCCCCCAGGCGGCTGAGCGTCAGGTTCCTGGCGTAGAGGGCCCGGTACTCCGTCTCCAGCGTCAGCAGGATGTCCCGGGCGTTCTCCAGACAGCACAGGGACAGGTGGTAGGTGGAGCCGTCGGCACAGTCCTCGCTGAAGTCCGGGGCAGCGTAGGGGAAGATGCGGTTCACCGCCGGGTGGAGCCCGCCCGCCATGGGCTCGCTGCGGCGGACGGTGTCGCCGCCGATAAAGGGGTAGAGGGTGGACTCTACAAACCGCGTGCGCAGGTTGGGCAGATAGTACACGCCGTCCACCGGGTAACCCAGCTGCTCCATAGTATCCCGGCCCATGCCGGTGAGGTAGCCCACCAGCACCTGCCGGACCTGGGTGCCGGTTTCAGCCAGCAGGGGGGCGATGGCATGGATGCGCTTGCCGTCGTGGAGCATGTCATCCACCAGGATGACCGGACGGTCAAAGGCGCGGATGGTCCGCACCTGATCGGCCAGAGGTGAGTAGAACGGGTAGGCCTCCACGGAGAACCGGGAGAGGTCCGGCTCGTAGACCTTGTCCGTGTGAAGGGTCTTGGTGACGGTGTTGGGCACCGCAACCCCGCGCAGGATCTTGCCGAAGGGCACGCAGATGCAGCTGCCCAGGGTCCTGGGTTCCGTGGGCTGGGCGGGCACGCCGTTGCAGGCGGCGATCCGCCGCAGCAGACGCTGGTACACCACGCCAGCCGACATGGACAGCACCAGGCAGCCGGGGTACATCTCCGTAATGGCCTTTTGCAGTCGCCGGTGGGCGGCGGCCACGGCGGTCAGCACCCGGAGATTGGCATTGAGAGGGGCCTTGATGGTGGTTTCGATGTTCCGGGTGAGAACAATGGGGCGGCGCATATCGACGACCAGCAGCTCCTGGCCGTGGTCCGTCGCCGGGGCGGTCACAAAGCCCTGGAGGGACAGAATCTCCCGGACGTAGGAGACCGTGGCCTCTACCGGACAGTAGAGGGCGAAGGTGAACTCCTGCCGCAGGGCCAGGGTCAGGATCTCGGTGAGCAGCAGCTGGCAGAGGTCCAGCTGGGCGGGGCTTTTCGGCACGTAGATGCCGCTGATGATCAGAACCCGCCCGCCGGTCTCCCGGCGGACAAAGGCGGACAGCTGGGCGTTGCCCAGGCGGGAGAACAGCTGGGGGGACTCCAGGCACCGGAAGCTGGCAAATCCCAGGACGCTCTGGCCCCGGCGGAGGACGCACAGATGGTCCCCCGTCCGACCCAGAGCCCCGCACAGCCAGCCGGGGTCCGGATGGGCGGCGAGGACCGAGGCGCGCAGCGCGTCCGCGATCTCCTCCGTCAGCTCCGTACACTGCTGGAACTCCAGCTCGTCCAGCCGCAGCAGCGGCTTGTCCTGGGGCTCCCGCAGATAAAGGCCGTGGAGATAGATGAACTCCTGGGCCACCGGATCAACCAGATTGGAAACGTCCCGTCCCTGGTCAATGGCCTCCCGGATGCGGGTGGAGCTGATCTCCTCCAGGTGGGGCGGGAGCTTCAGCTCGATCACCCTGCCGGTGATGGCGCTGTAATCGTGGGGGTCGGCTCTGCCGCTCTGGTCCCGGCGGAAAATGATGTGGTCAAAGGTGTGTATGGAGTTCTCCTCCGGGGGGCTGCGGTAGGAGGAGGCCCCGGCCACCACGTCGCTGCCCGCCACGATGGCCACGTCCCGGCCAGGAAACGCGGCGCGCAGAGCAGCCAGATTGGCGGGGTTCGCGATGTTCACCGGAAAGTTTTCCGGGAAGATGTGAACGTGGAACTCATCCGCCGTGGAAATGGAGGCCAGGCGGCGGCGGATGCGGTGGGGCTGGGTCTTCTTGGACCAGGAAAACTCGTCGATGGCCAGCAGCACCTCGTACCCCAGATCCCGGATGGCCTGGACGATGCCCTTGTGGGACAGGGTGAAGGGATCGAAGGTGCCGGGGAAGAAGGCAATGGGCCGGGGCGCCTCGAAGTGGAAGCCGCCGCGGAGAATCTCCTGCTCCGTCAGGAAGCGGTACAGCCGCCCCAGCATGGCGGCGCGGTAGTAGAAGGTCAGCTCGTCCCCCAGGTCCGTTTTCAGCAGGGCCAGGATTTTTTTCTGCGTCAGGAGGAAAGCACGGCGCTTCTCATGGACGCCCAGGACCTGGGAGCCGAACACGTGGCGGCCCAGGACGTACAGCGCCTCCTGCCGGACCTCCGAACGGAAGCCGGCCAGGCCCTTCAGCAGCATCCCCAGCAGCCGCTCCCGGCGGCGGCGGTAGATCGGGTCCGGCTCCGGGAAGCGGACGCGGTAGGTGTCGTACTCCTCATAGATGACCCCAACGGTGTCCAGGGCAGCGGAAACCACGCGGGCGTTGGAGGAGCAGAGGGAGCTGTCCAGCTCGCCCAGCATCTCCTCCAGCTGCACCGGAGGCAGCCACAGGCAGAACCGGCCCAGATAGCCGGGGATATACTTGGCAAACTCCTGCTGGCCGATCTCCAGCCCCCGGCCCAGCTCCACGGCCACCTCGTTGCGCTCCTCCGCCGTCAGCAGGGAGGCGATGGTCAGCAGCGCGTTCCCGGCGGCGTGGCGGACGGTGACCTGGTCGCTGACCTTCACCAGATTGGTGAGATGGGTGGCGATGTGCAGCAGGCTGCCGCCGCCGTCCTGGGCGAAGCGGGTCAGCAGACGGATGTTGACCTCCTTGAGAATCCATGGGGTGGCGGTTTTCAGATTGTCCAGGAACATCTCGGACACCGCCTCCCTGGGCAGGACCAGGGGGCCGGCCCTGCCGGTGATCTCGCCCATGACGCGCTCCCGCAGCAGCTCCAGGGAGCGGCAGCGGCCGCACCTGGTCTCCCGGAGGGCGCCAAGGATGATATCCTGGGCGGAAATGGCGGGGCGCAGATAGTCCAGTAGCAGCACCGCCGCCGTGCGCACGGTGACGTCCCCGCGGACGGAGAGCGTCTGGGCAAAGGCCAGCAGGTCATAGCGCTGGTGGTCCGCCAGCACCTCCACCGGCAGGGCCGTGGCGGTCTCCAGCAGCTGGAAGGCGGTCTCGTCATCCAGCCGCTCCGGGCGGCGGTAGTAGCGGAGGAACGCCTGGAGAAAGGCGCCCTGGCGCTCCGGGGCGCACTTGTCCAGCAGGGAGTTGACCACCATCTTCAGCGTGAAGCTGATCCACCGGCGGTGCTGGGCCATGAGCTTCCGGTCCGGACGGATGAGCTTGCCCAGGTACAGCCGCCACTGGTCCAGATCGGCGTCCTCCCGCTGGTCGGGAACATGGTCCGCGGGGGACTCCTTGGCGTAGCCCGCGTGGAACCGGGCGATGATCTCCCCCATAAGGGCCGCCGCCTGGCGGCGGATGTCGCCCTCCCGGTGCATCAGCAGCTCGTACAGGAAGGCCAGGGTCTGCACTTTCTGGGAGTGGCTGAGATAGACGGAATAGGACTCGAACACACCCAGGTACGCCCGCAGCCGCCGCCAGTCCGTCTCCCCCCGGGCCTGCTCCAGAAGGCTGGCAAAGGTCCTCTGGCCGGTAAGGCGGCCCATGAGGGCAAGATTGTGCTCCACGCCCAGCATCCGGATGGCTTCCACCGCCTGGGCGGGGTCCATGAGGGCGACGTCCGTACCGGGGACAGGGTCGCGGGGCGTTCCGGTGAGGGAGGTGTCCACCCCCAGGCGTTCCATGTACCGCTCGAAATCCCGGAGCTTGGCGTAGACAAAGGTATAGCGGGTACGCTTTTCCTCGGTTACGTTGTCCAGCTTGCTCAGAATTACGTCGAAGGCCTCGGTCAGGGTGGAAATCCTGGTGATCTCCCGTCCGTCGGGCCCCCGCTCCTGCTTGACCCGGAAGTCGGCGTAGATAAGAGCCAGGCTTTCCGCCGGCAGGTAGTCCAGCTCCAGATCCCACACCGAGTGGTTGGCGGCAATATAGCCCACGTCCTCCATATGGCGGCGGCGGAACCAGAGGTCGGTATAGTAATAGTGAAGATACGGCACGCGCTCGCCGGGACGGCAGCCGAACTTGCCGATGTCGTGGCCCGCCGCGCCGGCGGACACCAGAGGCAGGTCGATGGGCACCCCCGCCCGCTTCAGGTCGCGGGCAACGCTCACGGCCACGTGGTGAACCCCGGCGATGTGCTCCAGCGTCCGCCAGGGGGTGGCCTCCAGCCCCAGGCGCATCATCTCGTATACAAACTCCCGGCGGTAGGAGCGCAAAAACTGGCGATAGCTGTCCTGGTGGGCGCTGCCGGAGAGCTCTTCCTCCTCCAGCAGCGTCAGATCCCACATGGGGTCCGGCGGCAGACTGGCCCGCTCGGCGTCAAAGATGACCTGAAGCAGGGAGAGGAAGAACGCCGCGCCCGCGCCGTGATGTTCCTGCCGGGGGAGGAACGCCTCCTCCGGAAACATGGATTTCCGGGCGAAATCATAGGTGAAGGCGATCCAGCCCTCTTCCGGCTCCGGCGACAGCCGCGCCAGCTCCTCCCGGCAGAGAGCCAGTACGGCGGCGCATGAAATCCGCGTATCGTCATAAAGGGGCGCAAAGCGCTGAAGGTAGTTCTGCTCCTCCAGCAGCGGGCGGAGCATGTCCCGGTGGGGGGCGAGCCAGTGTGCCGCCGGCTGGACCGCGATGCGGCGCAGCAGCGTCCCGGTCATCTGCCGGATTCTTTTTTTATTCATGGAGGGGACCTCCTTAACAGGTTAGTCCTATTATGCACCATGATCCGGGAATGTGCAAGGGGTTTTATCCGCGCGGGGAGCGGGTGGGGCGGGAGCGGCGCGCCCTCCGAGAGGGTCAGAAGGAGCAAAAAATTACTTGACAAACGCTGCGGAGTGTGCTAGTTTATAAAAAACCGTTGAGGAAGTGTAAGTACGTCCGGCAAGCACCTCACAGAGAGCTGCGGATTGGTGGGACCGCGGCAGGGATGGCCGGGCGGAATGGGCTTTCGAGGGCAAGCCGAACCGCCGCCGCGCAGCGGCAGCGTGAGTAGGTACGCCGGAGTGGATCTCCGTTAACAAAGCCGGCGTATGTTGGTACGCACTGAGAGGACGCGGTTTTCCGCGTCAAGCCGGGTGGCACCGCAGAAGCTATGTATCGCTTCTGTCCCAGCAGCAAAAGCTAGGGACAGAAGCGTTTTCTTTTTGGTCCTGGGCGGACGGCCAGACTCGCTCCTGACTGCGATGTTTGGCCAGCTCCACCCCACGGTAACGACGGCAAAGTCCCTATCGAAAACCAACTCTTATTTGGAAAAGGAGGACAAACCCATGAGCGAGAACAAAATCCCCTACAAGATCTATCTTTCCGAGGACGAGATGCCGAAAAGCTGGTACAACCTCCGGGCGGATATGAAGAATAAGCCCGCCCCCCTGCTGAACCCCGGCACCGGAGCGCCCATGACCGCCGCCGAGCTGGAGGGCGTCTTCTGCTCCGAGCTGGTACGGCAGGAGCTGGACAACGACACCCCCTTCTTCGAGATTCCCCAGGAGATCCGGGATTTCTACAAGATGTACCGCCCCTCTCCCCTGGTCCGGGCCTACTGCCTGGAGGAAAAGCTCCAGACTCCCGCCAGAATCTACTACAAATTCGAGGGCAACAACACCTCCGGCTCCCACAAGCTCAACTCCGCCATCGCCCAGGCCTACTACGCCAAGCGGCAGGGCCTGAAGGGCGTGACCACCGAGACCGGCGCGGGCCAGTGGGGCACCGCGCTGTCCATGGCCTGCGGCTACCTGGGCCTGGACTGCAAGGTCTTTATGGTCAAGTGCTCATATGAGCAGAAGCCCTTCCGCCGTGAGGTCATGAAGGTCTACGGCTCCTCCGTCACTCCCTCTCCCTCCGAGACCACCAGCGTGGGCAGGAAGATCCTGGCCGGGTTCCCCGGCACCACCGGCTCCCTGGGCTGCGCCATCAGCGAGGCCGTGGAGGCCGCCGTCACCCATGAGGGCTACCGCTACGTGCTGGGCAGCGTCCTCAATCAGGTGCTGCTCCACCAGTCCATCATCGGCCTGGAGAGCAAGACCGCCATGGACAAGTACGGCATCAAACCCGACGTTATCATCGGCTGCGCCGGCGGCGGCAGCAACCTGGGCGGCCTGATCGCCCCCTTCATGGGCGAGAAGCTGCGGGGCGAGGCGGATTACCGCATCATCGCCGTGGAGCCCGCCTCCTGCCCCAGCTTCACCAGGGGCCAGTACCGCTATGACTTCTGCGACACCGGCATGGTGTGCCCCCTGGCCAAGATGTACACCCTGGGCAGCTCCTTCATTCCCAACGCCGACCATGCCGGCGGCCTGCGGTTCCACGGTATGAGCTCCATCCTCAGTCAGCTGTACGCCGACGGGCTCATGGAGGCCATTTCCGTCAAGCAGACCGACGTCTTTGAGGCCGCCGAGACCTTCGCCCGGGTGGAGGGCATCCTGCCCGCCCCGGAGTCCAGCCACGCGATCCTGGCCGCCATCAACGAGGCCCAGCGGTGCAGGGAAACCGGCGAGGAGAAGACCATCCTCTTCGGCCTCACTGGCACCGGGTACTTTGATCTGGTGGCCTATGAGAAGTTCCACAACGGCGAGATGAAGAACGTCATCCCCACCGACGAGGACATCGCCAAGTCCCTGGCCCAGCTGCCCAAGGTGTAGTCCCGGATATTATAGTCGAAGCAGTTGAAAAAGAGTAAAGTTCGACGGGAAAAATGAGGCGCAGCTTCGTTGTCGTCCTTGACGGGCGTCAGCCCGCCTGCGTCCTCCGTCTTGCTGCACCCCATTT